>NZ_JBITDX010000011.1:0-305187 GCF_044454585.1 Catenuloplanes sp. NPDC051500 | reverse complement strand
TTGGTCGATTTGAGAAGGATCCGCGATGACCGCGTCTTTGTCTCCCGAACCACCCCAAAGTGGGCGATTCGTACACCACCTCCGTGGACGTGACCCACCCGCGCCCCGCAGCAGCCCCGACCTACCGGAGCCGCCCGCGACACTTGCGGCATCGGCGCCGGTCCGTGGGATCACCGAGCGGGGATCCCACGGACCGGCTGACTGTCACTGAGGCGGTCCTCGCGTTCGCACGGTCTCCCGCAACGGCCCGATCTGCCGGAAGCATCCGCGACGCTCGCGGCATCGGTGCCCCGCCGTTCAACGATTGCGGGCCGACAGCTGCGCATGATCACGTTGGTCGTCGGCCTCGCCGTTCCTTTCGAGCGGCGGGCAGCCCGAGGCGCGCAGTCATAAAACCTATTAAAACTATCTGTTAACCAGGAATACGCGAAAGAGATCGCAGACTTGACGGGGCATAGGCGGGTGCGCTCGCGTACCCCCGAGTCTGGAGGTGGCTTCGGTTATGACACACCTTGCGCTGGAGGCCGGGAGCGCGCATCCCACGGCGCCACGGGACGACATCTTCGATCCGGGCTTGCTGAAACAACGGGTACGCGCGGCCGAGGACGCCGGGTTCGTGCTGATCACATTTGCGGACGGCCCCACCGCGGAGGGGATCGAGGCGGGCGTGCGGGCCGCCTTCCTGGCTACCGGAACGACAGTCATCGGGCTGGCGCCGCAGCTGCACACGGCCACGACCGAGCCGTTTCATCTGGCGACGCAGCTGGCGAGCCTGGACCACACCTCGCGTGGACGCGCCGGCTGGGTGGTCGGTGCGGCGGCAGATCCGGCGTCGCTGGCCACGATCGGCAGGGAGGACGCACCGGCAGGGGAGATCCGGGACGTCATCGAGGTGGCGCGCCGGCTCTGGGACTCCTGGGAGGACGACGCGATCATCCGTGACGCGCGATCCGGCCGTTTTCTGGACCCGGACCGCGTGCATCACGTCAATTTTGCGGGCGGCACCTTCGGCATCGTGGGTCCGCTGATCACGCCGCGGCCACCGCAGGGGCAGGTGGTGGTGCTCGGCGCGGACACGCTCGGCGTCACCGGCCAGCTGGACATCGCGCTGGTCGGGGATACCGCCAGGGCACAACGCGCCAGGACGGATGGCGCCGCGCTGGTGTTCGCCGAACTCGAGGTGCTGCTGGACACGACAGACGACACGGCAGTCGAGCGCCTCGCGACGCTGGGTCCGTGGCCGGAGCACGAGGACCGTCTCCGGTTCATCGGCTCGCTCGACGGCCTTCACGCGCGTATCGAGGAGCTGGCCGGGACCGTCGACGGCGTGCGGCTGCACCCCGCCGTGCTCGCCGACGACCTGCCCGTCCTCGTCACCCGCCGCACGGGATCGCAGCGGGGAACGACGCTCAGGGACACGCTCGGACTGCCCCGCCCCGCCAACCGGTACGAGAGGACCCCGGCATGACCGCGCAGCTCCACCTCGGCGTTTTCTATCCCGGCGTCGGCCCGCAGCTGATCTGGGCCGCCCCGGACGCCGCCCCGCACACCCACATCGACACGTTCATCAACGTTGCGCAGACGCTTGAGCGTGGCCTCTTCGACGCGTTCTTCTTGGGGGAGGGGTTGCGGGTCCGGGAGAATCGGGGGCGTGTCCACGATCTCGACATCGCCGGCCGTCCCGACGCGATCACGCTGCTGGCCTCGCTGGC
The DNA here is from genome assembly GCF_044454585.1 of Catenuloplanes sp. NPDC051500. Classification (NCBI taxonomy): domain Bacteria; kingdom Bacillati; phylum Actinomycetota; class Actinomycetes; order Micromonosporales; family Micromonosporaceae; genus Catenuloplanes; species Catenuloplanes sp. NPDC051500. Next base: position 303,475 of record NZ_JBITDX010000011.1, on the reverse strand, counting down.
CGCGGTCACCGACCGCCTCGGCCTGGTCGCGACGCAGAACACCACCTACAACTACCCGGCCGACCTGGCGCGGCGGCTGGCGAGCCTGGACCTGATCTCCGCCGGCCGTGCCGGGTGGAACGTGGTGACCACCGACAACGCCTGGACCGGGGAGAACTTCCGGCACGGCGGGTGGCTGCCGCACGAGCGCCGCTACGAGCGTGCGACCGCGTTCGTCGAGGCGGCGAAGCGGATCTGGGCGGCCGGTGGGAGTGTCGAGATCGACGAAGAGTTGATCAAGCTGACCGCGAGAGCCTCACAGCCACCCAGCCCGCAGCGACGACCCGTCATCTTCCAGGCGGGCGACTCGGACGGCGGCCGGGAGCTGGCCGCCCGCCACGCCGACGTCGTCTTCTCCACAAACACCAGTTACGAGGCTGCCCGCGACTACGCCACCGACCTGCGCGCCCGCCTGAAGAAGCACGGCCGCGGCCCCGGCGACGTGCGCATCCTGCCAGGCGCATATGTCGTGCTCGGCGACACCAGGAAGGAGGCGGAGGAAAAGGACCGCTGGATCCGGCGGGAGCAGACCACCGGCCCGCGCGCGATCGCCTACCTGGAGCAGTTCTGGGGCAAGGACCTCAGCGGGTACGACCCGGACGGCCCGCTGCCCGACGTCGAGCCGACCGAGGCCGAGCTGGACCCGTCGCGCGGCACCATCGCGATCGCCCAGCGCACCGGCAAGCTGGAGCGGATCAAGGCGTGGCGGGAGCGCAACCTCTCCATCCGCGAGCTGGTCATCGAGGTGATCCCGTCGCATGACGCGTTCCTGGGCACGCCCGGACAGGTCGCCGACGAGTGGGCCCGGTTCGCCCGGGACCGGGTCGTCGACGGCTTCAACCTGCTGCCGCAGCTTATCCCCGGCACGGTCGAGGACGTGGTCGACCGCCTGGTTCCGGAGCTGCAGGAGCGCGGCGTCTACCGCACCGAGTACACCGGAACGACGCTGCGCGAGCACCTGGAGCTGCCGTGACGCTGCGCACGATCACCTCGGCCGGTGGTTTCCCCGGCCCCTACGAGTTGGCGCTCGACCCGGGCAGGTCGACTGTGGACACCGCTATCGCCGTGGCGGGCAAAGCCGAAGCAGCCCAGATCGACGCGCTGTTCGTGCCGGACCTGCTCACGTTCGGCGCGCAGGGCACGATCGGCGCGCAGGAGCCGCTGATCTTCACGGCCGCGTTGTCACAGGTCACCAAGTATGCCGGGCTGATCGCGACGGTCTCCACCGCGTTCCACCACCCGTTCAACCTGGCGCGGCTGTTCGGCACGCTCGATCATGTCAGCAACGGGCGTGCCGCCTGGAACCTCGTCACCTCCTCGATCGGGGAGGAGAACTTCGGGCCGGGCGGCCTGCCGTCGCCGGAGGAGCGCTACGCGCGTGCGGCCGAGACGCTGGAGATCGTCAACGCGCTCTGGGACAGCTGGGGCCCAGGCGCGCTGCGGCTCGGCCCGGACGGCCGCGCGATCCTGGACAAGGACCAGATCAAGCCCATCAATCACGTGGGTACGCTGTTCGAGGTCGCCGGACCGCTCAACATCCCACCGCTGCCTCAGGGTCGGCCGGTGCAGATCCAGGCCGGCCAGTCCGCGGCCGGGATCGCGCTCGGTGCCCGTTACGCGGAGATCGTCTTCGCGGCGCTGCCCACACATGACTTTGCCCGGGACTTCACGCAGCGCATCCGCTCGCAGGCGCGTGCTCTCGGGCGTACCCCCGGATTGCCGTTGATCTTCAGTTCTTTCCACGCCACCTTCGGCGCAACCGAGGCCGAGGCACTGCGCAAGGTCCGCGAACGGCAGGAGTCAATCGACCTGGACGCCGGGCGCGCGCTGGTGGCGAACATGCTCGGCGACGGCGTCGACCTGACCGGTGCCCCGCTGGACAAGCCGCTCTCGCCGGACCTGGTGCCGGACCTGGCCGCGATCCACCGCCGCCGCGGCCGGGCCGAGATCTTCACGGATCTGATCCGGCGCGGCCACACGCTGCGCGAGCTGATCGTCGCCGCGCAGGACACCGGCCACTGGGCGATCGCCGGCACGCCGGAGCAGCTCGCGGACGCGGTCGAGGAGCGCTACCGCGCGGGCGTGCTGGACGTGCTGTCGCTCAACGGCCTTGGCGACCCGGAGACGCACGACTTCGCGGTCAATGGGCTGCTGGCGGAGCTGCGGCGGCGCGGCATCGTCAAACCCGGCTACCTCGGCCCGACGTTGCGCGACAACCTGGAGCTGCCGCGATGAGCAGTGTGCTGGACAACCCGGCGTGGGCGTCGCTGGCCGGTCCGCACGCGCACCTCGCGGAGCGGATCGGCGGCGCGGCCCGCTATCCGGCGGACGTGGGGCCGCATCACGCGCTCGCAGACCCGGCGGACCCAAGCGCGTGGGCGGACCTGGCCGCGCTGGTCGGGCCGGGCGCCACAATCATGCTGGGCGGCGCCGGGATCGCGCCGCCGCCCGGCTGGGAGCACACCGCGTCGATCGGCGGCGTGCAGCTGTGCGACGTGTCGGTGCGGGCCGCGCCGGATCCGGCGGCGGTACTGCTCGGCCCGGCCGACGTGCCGGAGATGCTTGACCTGGTCGCGCGCACCCAGCCGGGCCCGTTCCGGACCCGGACCATCGCGTTCGGCGCCTACCTCGGGCTGCGGGACGGGGGACGGCTTGTGGCGATGGCGGGGGAGCGGCTGCACCCACCGGGCTGGACCGAGATCAGCGCGGTCTGCACGGACCCGGCGTATCGCGGGCAGGGCCTGGCGACCCGGCTGATCCGGGCGGTCGCGGCCGGGATCCGGGCGCGCGGCGAGACACCGTTCCTGCACGCGTCCGCCACCAACACCATGGCGATCCGGCTGTACGAGCAGCTCGGATTCGCGCTGCGGATCCGGACCACGTTCAACCAGGTCACGTCGCCCGCAGTAAGGGAAGCAACGCGGCTCCCTGTCGTGTGATCTCGGTCAGGTAGGGCGTGTCGGAGAGGATGAAACGGCTGATGCCGAGGTCCTGGTAACGGCGCAGCGACCGGGCCACGTCCTCGGCGGAGCCGACCAGCCAGGTGGTGCCGGCGCCGCCCGCGCCGTACCGGCCGGGCGCGGTGTAGAGGTTGTCGTCAAGCACGTCGCCGCGCGCGGCCAGGTCGAGCAGGCGCTGTTGGCCGACGGCGGCGTGCCGGTTCGGGTCGCGGGGCATCAGGCCACGGCCGGCGGCCAGGTCGGCGACGCGCGACTCCGCCTCGGCCCACGCCTCGGCGGTGGTGTCCCGGACGACAGTGGTGATCCGCAGGCCGAACTCCAGCGGCGGCAGCTCGCGGCCCAGTTCGTCGCTGAGACGCCGGAGCCGGTCGATGCGCTCGCGGATGCCGTCGCGCGGCTCGCCCCAGAACAGCTGCACGTCGGCCTCGGTGGCGGCGACGCGCTCGGCGGCGTCGGAGGCGCCACCGAAGTAGAGCGGCGGGTGGCCGCCGGGGAGACGCGGTTGCACTGTGGAGTCGGTGACCTGGAAGTGTTCGCCCTTGATGCTTACCTCGGGGTGTTCCCACAGTGCACGGACGATGCGCATGAACTCTTTCGTACGGGCGTACCGGTCGGCCTGATCGTCGTCACCGTAGGCCGCCGGGTGGTCCTTACCGGACACGACGTTGATCAGCACGCGGCCGTAGGTCAAGTGGTGCAGCGTGGCGGTCGCGGCCGCGAACTGCGCCGGCTGCCAATAGCCGGGCCGTACCGCGATCAAGGGCTTGAACGTGGTGGTCCGGGCCGCCAGTGCGGTCGCGACCGTGAACGTGTCAGGCCGCCCCCACCCGGTGCCGATCAGCGCGCCCGCCCAGCCGTGCTCCTCCAGCGCACGCGCCTGCGCGGTAAGGGTCTCCAGGCTGTTGTGCCCGTCCACCACGTCGTCGCCGCGGTGGCCCGGCTCGGCCTGGTTCGGGATGTACCAGAGGAACTCGGGGTCCACGCCGTCTCCGATCCGCAATCCCTACCGTCTCGATAGTGATAGCACAGATCTACGGCAGTGTGACCACCTGCGCGGCCCGGGTGCGGAGGCCCCCGCTCACCCGAACTCGCCGTCCAGGTAGCGCCGCCGCGTCTCGCGCCGCTGGACCTTGCCGCTTGAGGTCTTGGGCAGCGCGCCGCGGCGTACCAGCAGGATCTCGTCGGCCGTCAGGCGGTGTCCGTCGTGGACGGATGCGTGGATGCGGTCGCGCAACAGGTCCGCGCCGATGCGCAGGGTGCGGCCGTCCACCTCGACGACCAGTACCAGGCGCTCGGTTTCGCCGTCGTCGGCGGAGAACGCGGCCGCACAGTTCGGGCGCAGGCCCGGGTCGGCCCGCTCGGCGGAGAGCTCGATGTCCTGCGGGTAGTAATTGCGGCCCTGCCGGATGATCACGTCCTTCAGCCGACCTGTCACGAACAGCTCCCCGTCGTGCAGGAAGCCCAGGTCGCCGGTGCGCAGCCAGGTCCGGCCGGCGTCGGCGGTGCGGGCCGCGAACGTCGCGGCGCTCTCCACCGGGCGGCCGTGGTAACCGTCCGCGACGCACGGGCCGCTTATCCAGATCTCGCCGACCGTGTCGTCCGGGCGCACGTCGCCGCGCTCCGGATCGACGATCGCGATGCGGGTGTCACCGACAGGCACGCCGCTGCCGACCACCGGGGTGCCGCCCGGCCGGGCCTGCCCGCCGCGTAGTGCCTCGGGGTCGAGGCGGAGCACGGCCGGCGCCCGGTGACCGGGGCTGCCGGTGGCCTTGAGCGTGTTCTCCGCCAGACCGTAACCGGGGCACATGGCCGCTGCCCGGAACCCGGCCGGCGCGAAGGTGGTGATGAACGCGTCCATGGTGGACCACCGCACCGGCTCGGCGCCGTTGGCCGCGACCCGCCAGTGGGACAGGTCCAGGCCGTCGAGCGTGCCGGGATCGGCGGCCACGGCGCGTACGCACAGCTCGTAGGCGAAGCTCGGCGCGGCCGCGTGCGTGCCGTGGAACCGGGAGATCGCCTCCAGCCAGCGGGCCGGCCTGCGGATGAACGCCTCAGGTGACATCAGCACCGCGGGTACGCCGGCCCAGAGTGGTGCGATCACGCCGAACAGCATGCCCATGTCGTGGAAGAGCGGCAGCCAGTTGACGATCGTGCCGTCCGGCGCGAGCGGCCAGAGCAGGTCCGTCTCGGCCACGTTGGCCTGAAAGTTCGCGTGGGTGACGCGCACACCCTTCGGGTCGCCGGTGGAGCCGGAGGTGTACTGCAGCAGTGCCACGTCGTCAGGGCTCGGTGGCGTCGAGTCGTCCGGATCGCGGTGCGGCACCTCGTCGGTGGGCAGCAGCGTCAGGCCGGACAGCTCCGGCGAGTCGCCGAAGCGCTCCTCCAGGTCCCGTTTCACCGCGCCGGTGGTGAGCACAGTGGTGGCGCCCGCGTCGTCCGCGATCCGCCGCAGCCGTTCCAGGCCGCGCCGCCGGGACGGCACCTGCACCGGTGCGCCCGCGACCCGTGCCGCCATGCAGCCGAACAGCGCGGCCACGAACTCCAGGCCCGACGGGTAGAGCAGCACCGCGGTGCCCCCGGTGAGCCCGGCAGCGGCCAGCGCGGCGGCCCGGCTACGAGCCGCCGCATCAAGCTCCGCGTAGGTGAACGACAGGTCCGGGATCTCACCGTCTCGCAGGAACGTGTACGCCACCCGCTCCGGCTGCTCGGCCGCGCGCAGCCGGAGCAGCTCCGGCAGACTGGGCAGCGCGATCGCCGGTGAGCCGAGCGCGGTCGCGGTCATGCCGCACCGGCCGGGACCGTGCGCAGCGGGCTCAGCCACTCCTCGCCGAGCGCGGCCCGGGTCTTGTGGTCTGTGACGCCGAGTCCGGGCTCCGGCGCCAGGCACAGCACGCCGATCTTGCCGTGGTGCCGGTTCTGCTGCACCAGCCGCGCCGCCTCCGCGGCCTCGGCCAGCGGGTAGACCTCGGACAGCACCGGTTTGAGCTGGCCGAGCTGGTAGAGACGCATCATCTGGGTGGCCTCGAACAGGTTCATGCCGTGACTGCCGACGATGCGCTTGAGGTTCATCCAGAAGTACCTGTTGTCGAAGGTGTGCTCGTAGCCGGTGCTGGAGCCGCAGGTGACCACGGTGCCGCCGCGGCGGGCGACGATCACCGAGATGCCGAAGGTGGCGCGCCCGACGTGCTCGAACACCACGTGCGGGTCCTCGCCCACCTCGGCACGCACGGCTCGGCCGAGTCGCTTCGCCAGCTCCACTGTGGGTACGCCGCTGTCCGTGCCGATCCCGATCTCCTCGCGGTTTATCACCACGTCGGCGCCGAGCCGCCGGACCAGCGCGGCCTTCTCCGGCGAGCTGACCACCGCGACCGGGATGCCGCCGCCGTTCTTGACCAGCTGTACCGCGAACGACCCGAGCCCGCCGGAGGCGCCCCAGATCAGCACCACGTCGCCCTGCTTGATGCGCGCGCCGTGCTCGCCGACGAGCATGCGGTACGCCGTGCCGCCGCACAGCGGGATTGAGGCGGTCTCCTCCCAGGTGAGGTGTGCGGGCTTGGGCAGCAGCTGGCTCGCCCGTACCACCGTGTAGTGGGCGAGGCCGCCGAAGTTCGTCTCGTACCCCCAGGCTTTCTGGTCGGCTCCGAGCATCCCGTCGTCGTGGGTGACCGGGTCCTGGTCGTCGACGACGGCCGCGTTCACCGCGACCCGATCGCCGGCCTTCCAGCGCCGCACACCGGCGCCGACCCGCACGACGATCCCAGCCGCGTCCGAGCCGACCACCTGGTAGGGCCGGTCGTGCCGGGCGGCCCAGCCACCGGCCTTCGCCACCCGCTTCAGCGCGTCGAACGTGGACACCGGCGAGAACGTCGCCGACCACACCGTGTTGTAGTTGATCGAACTGGCCATCACGGCCACCAGCACCTCGTCCGGTGCCAGCTCGGGCATCGGCACCCGGCCCACGTGAAGTGAGCGCCGGACGTCCTTGTCCGCGACGTCGCGGAACAGCCCGACGTCCTCCTGGCGCAGGTGCGCGGCGACGTAGTCGTCCGGCACCGGCGCGCGCTCCAGCTCGTCGGGTGAGGCGTCCCTCAGGACGGCCTCCGTCAACTGATCCATCGAGGTTTCCCTTCGATCGCCGCCTGTCGCGGCCCGACGTTAGCTGGGCATCGACGGGTGAAAATACCCCTAAGTCCTATCTGCTTGATAGGGGTGCGGTAGGGGTGGAGCAGTGTGGACGCGGGCGCGGAGACTCGTCGTCGATGAACACGACGAACCCTGTCGCGGTGATCGGCGTGGCTTGCCGGCTCCCCGGCGCAGACGACCCGGACGCGTACTGGCGACTGCTCGCGGACGGCCGGGACACCACCGGAACACCGGTGCGGTCGGACCTGTTCGACGCGGCGTTCTTCGGCATCTCCCCCCGGGAGGCCGCGGAACTCGACCCGCAACAACGACTCGTGCTCGAGCTCGCCTGGGAGGCGATCGAGGACGCCGGCGTGCTGCCCGGCCCGCGGACCGGCGTGTTCGTCGGCGCGATGGCCCACGACTACTCCACGCTGCGTAACCGCGCCGGCGCCGTCCCCGCGACCAGGCACACGCTCACCGGCCTCGCTCACGGGCTGCTCGCCAACCGCGTCTCCCGGCTGCTCGGTGCCCACGGCCCCAGCCTGACCGTCGACACCGGGCAGTCGTCCGCGCTGGTGGCGCTTCACCTGGCCCACCAGGCGGTGCGCGACGGTGAGGTCGGCCTCGCGCTTGCCGGAGGCGTGAATCTGATCCTCGCGGAAGAGAGCACGGAGACGGCCGCCCGCTTCGGCGCCCTCTCCCCGGACGGGCGGTGCTTCACCTTCGACGAGCGGGCCAATGGGTACGCCCGCGGCGAGGGCGGCGTGGTCGTGCTGCTCAAACGGCTCGCGGACGCGGTTACGGACGGCGACGACGTGTACTGCGTACTGCGCGGCAGCGGTGTCAATCACGACGGCGCCGATGGTGAGCTGACCGCGCCGAGCGCACCGGCACAGGCCGCGCTGCTGCGGCAGGTCGGGCTCTCGGCGGGCGTTGCGCCGCAGGACGTGCAATATGTCGAGCTGCACGGCACCGGCACCCGCGCGGGTGACCCGGTGGAGGCGGCTGCGCTCGGCGAGGTCTACGGCGCCGGCCGGCCGGGTGACGATCCGCTGCTGGTCGGGTCCGCGAAGACGAACATCGGCCACCTGGAGGGCGCGGCCGGGCTGGCCGGGTTGCTCAAGGCGGTGCTGAGTATCCGGCACCGGCAGATTCCGGCCGTGCTGCACCACCGGCGGCCGCCCGCGTCGATTCCGCTGGACGCGCTGGGGCTCCGGGTGCCGGTCGCCGGTGTGCCGTGGCCGCACCCGGAGCGGCCGCTGCTGGCCGGGGTGAGCGCGTTCGGGATGGGCGGTGCGAACTGCCATGTGCTGCTGGAGTCGCCGCCGATCTCGCCCGGCACGCTGCTCCCGTCCGGCGCGCCGGATCGGGACGTGCCGCTGGTGATCACGGCCGGGACGGCGGAGGCGCTGCCCGCGCAGGCCCGGCGGCTGGCCGCACACCTGCGGGCGCATCCCGGACTGCGTCCGGTGGACGTGGCTCTCTCGCTCGCCACCACGCGCACCCGGCTCGCCCACCGTGCCGTGGTCGTGGGGCGGGACACCGAGGAACTGGCCGGGGCCCTGGAAAAGACCGCCTCGGGGGTACGGGCGGAGAGCGGCGGTATCGCGTTGCTCTTTCCCGGACAGGGCAGCCAGCGGGCCGGGGCCGGGCGGGAGCTGTACCGGGACGAGCCGGTCTTCGCCGAGGCGCTTGACGAGGTGCTCGCGTACATCGACCCGCTGCTGGGACGGCCATTGGCGGACCTGCTCTTCAACGGCGTCGGCCTCCTCGACCGCACCGAGTACGCGCAGCCCGCGCTGTTCGCGCTCGGGGTGGCGCTGCATCGGACGGCCGCGTCCTACGGCGTCCGCGCGACGGCGTTGCTCGGGCACTCGGTCGGCGAGATCGCGGCCGCGCACGTGGCCGGCGTGCTGTCGCTGGCGGACGCGTCAGCGCTGGTGGTGGCGCGCGGGCGGCTGATGCAGGCGGCCCGGCCGGGCGGCGCCATGATCGCGGTCGAGGCGACGGACACCGAGATCACGGCGGCGCTCGCCGGATATGACGGGCGACTGGCGCTGGCCGCGGTGAACGGGCCGGCGGCGGTCGTGGTCTCCGGGGACGCGGACGCGGCGGAGGACCTGGCGGCCCGGTTCGCGGCGCAGGGCCGGCGGACGCGGCGGCTCCGGGTCAGCCACGCGTTCCACTCGCCGCACATGGACGCCGCGGCGCGAGAATTGCTTGAGGTCGCGGCGGGGTTGACGTTCCGGCCCGCGACCGTGGAGATCCTCAGCGACCGGCCGGAGGACCTGGGGACGGCCGACTACTGGGCCGGCCATGTGCGGCGGCCGGTGCGGTTCTACGACGGGGTACGGCGGCTGGCGGCGCGCGGCGTGATCGCAGGGCTGGAGCTGGGACCGGGAGCGGTGCTCAGTACGCTGGTCCGGGCGGCCGGTGGGACGTTCGCGGCGGCGGCGCTGCCGGACGGCGCGGGGGAGCGACGCGGGCTGCTGACCGCGCTCGGGGCGGTGCATGCGCGCGGGGGTGCTGTCGACTTCGGGCCGGCGTTCGCGGGCGGGCGGCGGGTGGCACTGCCGAGATATCCGTTCCAGCGGCAGCGGTACTGGTTCGACAGTCAGGATGCGACCGCGGCAGGGCTGCCGGTCTCCGGGCCGGGCGGCCTCTCGCCGGCCGCTGCTGGTGACGCGCGCGCCGGCGACTCGGCCACCGGGGAGCGGGCCGCAGGGCGGCCGGGGTCGGACCGCCTCGTGACGGCAGGGCGGCCGGACCTGCTCACCGCCGTGCGGGAGGCCGTGGCCGGCGTGCTCGGTCACGCCTCCGCCGTCACAGTCGACCCGGATCGCCCGTTCCGCGACCTCGGTCTCGACTCGCTCGGCGCCGTAGAGCTCCGCGACCGCCTCGCCGCCGCGCTCGGCCGCCCGCTCTCACCCACGCTCACCTTCGACTTTCCCACCCCGGCGGCCGTCGCCCGGCACCTCGCCGGTGACGTGGTCGCGTCCGCCGAGCAGGCCGTGCCCGTCGCCGACGACCCGATCGCGATCGTCGCCATGTCCGGCCGCTGGCCCGGCGGTGCCGACGATCCCGAAGCGCTCTGGGACCTGGTCGCGACCGGCACCGACGCGATAGGTGACTTTCCCGACGACCGCGGCTGGGACGAGTCCCGCTACGCCGCCTCGTACGCCAGGCAGGGAGGTTTCCTGCGCGACGCCGCACACTTCGACGCCGGCTTCTTCGACGTCTCCCCGCGCGAGGCGACCGCCATGGACCCACAGCAGCGGCTGCTGCTGGAGGCGTCATGGGAGCTGCTCGCCCGCGCCGGCCTCGACCCGGGCCCGCTGCGCGGTACCGCCACCGGCGTGTTCGTCGGCGCCGGCGCCCAGGAGTACGGACCCCGGCTGCACGAGTCCGCCTCGGCCCAGGACGGCTACCTGCTCACCGGCGGTGCGGTGAGCGTCGCCTCGGGCCGGATCGCGTACACGTTCGGCTTCGAGGGCCCGGCGATCACCGTGGACACCGCGTGCTCGTCGTCGCTGGTGGCAATGCATCTGGCGGTCCGGTCGCTGCGGGCCGGGGAGTGCACGCTGGCCCTGGCAGGCGGAGTGACCGTGATGGCCGAGCCCGGCATGTTCACCGAGTTCAGCCGCCAGGGCGGGCTCGCGCCGGACGGCCGGTGCAAGCCGTTCGCCGCCGCCGCGGACGGCACCGGCTGGTCCGAGGGCGCCGGCCTGGTCCTGCTCGAACGCCTTTCCGACGCCCGCCGCCACAACCACCCGGTCCTCGCGCTGATCCGCGGCTCGGCCACCAACTCGGACGGCGCCAGCAACGGACTGACCGCGCCGAACGGCCCGTCCCAGGAGCGGGTGATCCGGCGCGCGCTCGCTGACGCGGGACTCAATCCCTCTGATGTGGACGTCGTGGAGGCGCACGGCACCGGCACCCGCCTGGGCGACCCGATCGAGGCCCGAGCCCTGATCAACACGTACGGCCGCGACCGGGCCGGCGAACCGCTGCTGATCGGCTCGCTGAAGTCGAACATCGGCCACACTCAGGCCGCGGCCGGCGTCACCGGCGTGATCAAGATGGTGCAGGCGCTCCGGCACGGGCTCGTCCCGCCGACGCTGCACGTGGACGCGCCCTCCCCGCACGTCGACTGGAACGGCGGCACGGTCTCGCTCGTCACCGCGGAACGGCCCTGGCCGGCGGTGAACCGCCCGCGCCGGGCCGCGGTGTCCTCCTTCGGCATCAGCGGCACCAACGCCCACCTCATCCTGGAGGCCGCGCCTGCGGAATCCGCATCCGCGCCTCTGGCGTCCGCCGCGCAGCCGGTCGTGTTCCCGGCGCCCTGGCTGCTCTCCGCACGCACACCCGAGGCGCTCGCCGCGACCGCCGACCGCCTCCGCTCCCATGTGGACAACCCTGTCCCGGCCGCTCGGGCGCTGCTCGGCGCCCGAGCCATGCTGCCGCACCGGGCCGTGATCCTCCCCACCGGCGACCGCGCCACCCTGCTGCGCGCACTCGACGCGCTCGCGAGCGGAAGAGCGGATCCCGCGGTACGCCACGGCCGGGCGGGCCCGGCCGGGCGGCTCGCGTTCACGTTCTCCGGCCAGGGCACCCAGCGCCCCGGCATGGGCCGGGGCCTGCACGCGGCGTTTCCCGCCTATGCGGCCGCGTTCGACGAGATCTGCGACGCGTTCGGCCCGCACCTGGACCGGCCGCTGCGCGAGGTGATCTTCGCCGAGCCGGGAACGCCGGAGTCCGCGCTGCTGGACCGGACCGGATACACGCAGCCCGCGCTCTTCGCGATGCAGGTCGCGCTGGTCCGGCTGCTCGGCGGCCTGGGCGTCACACCCGACCTGGTGGCGGGGCACTCGATCGGGGAGCTCTCGGCCGTACACGCGGCCGGTGTGCTTGATCTTGAAGATGCGGTCACGCTGGTGGCGGCGCGCGGCGCGCTGATGGAGGCGCTGCCCGGCGGCGGCGCGATGGCCGCGATCGAGGCGTCCGCGGACGAACTCGCCGCCACGCTTACCGACGCCCGCGCCGGTCTCGCGGCCGACAACGGCCCCCACGCGGTCGTGATCTCCGGCGACGACGACGCGGTGCGCGAGGTGGCCGCGCTCTGGGCCGGGCGGGGCCGCCGCACCCGGATCCTGCGGGTGAGCCACGCGTTCCATTCGGCGCACATGGACGCGATGCTCGACGAGTTCCGCCGGGTTGCCGCGGGCCTGACCTTTGCGCCGCCGTCCGTTCCGATCTTCTCCACCCGCACCGGAACGCTCACGTCCGCGGCGGAGCTTGCCGATCCCGGGTACTGGGCCGGGCACGCCCGGGAGGCGGTCCGCTACCGGCAGGCGGTGCGCGGCCTGCACACGGCGGGTGCACGCACGTTCCTGGAGATCGGCCCGGACGCCGTCCTTACCCCGCTCACCGACGGCACGCTCGCCTCACTCGACGCTTCGGCAGACCCCGCGACCGCGCCGGACGCCGCGCCCGCAGCCACCGGATCCGCCGTCCCCGCGTCCGCCCCCGCCGAATCCGTGACGGACGCAGGGACTGTGGCGGTACCGGCGCTTCGCCGCGACGCCGATGAGGCCGAGTCCGTCGTGGGCGCGCTGGCCGCGCTGCACGTACGCGGGATCCGGGCCGACTGGGCCGCGCTGCTCGGTCCCGGTTCGCGCGCGGACCTTCCGCCCTACCCGTTCGCCCGGGACCGCTACTGGCTGGAGGCGCCCCGACCGGTCACCGGCCGCGCGCTGAACCCGGCCCACCCGCTGCTGTCCGGCGTCGTCGACGTCGCGCACACCGGCGAGACCGTTCTCACCGGCCGGATCGGCGGCCCCGGTCACGCCTGGCTGGCGGATCACACGATCGCTGGTACGCCCGTGCTGCCCGGCACCGCCCACCTGGAGCTCGCGGCTCGCGCCGGTCTGCTCGTCGGCGCGCCCGGGGTCGACGAGCTGACGCTCGAGTCACCGCTCGTCCTGCCGTCGTCCGGCGCGCTCACCGTGCAGGTGCTCGCCGGCCCGCCGGACGAGGCCGGCCGCCGTACCGTCACGGTCCACTCCCGGGCCGGCGATGCTCCCTGGACCCGCCACGCCTCCGGCACGCTCACCCCGCACTCCGCGCCGCCGGCCACGGTCACCGACTGGCCGCCACCGGGCGCGACGCCCATCCCGGCTGAAATCCTCTACGACGAGCTGGCTTCCGAGGGGTACGGATACGGGCCCGCGTTTCGCGCAGTGCACCGGGCGTGGCGGCATGGCGACGCGCACTTCACCGAGGTCCGCCTCCCGGACGGCGTCACCGCGGACGGCTTCCTGGTACATCCCGCGCTGCTTGACGCGGCCCTGCACCCGCTGGTCCACGGCCGTGGCGACACCGGCGACGGCCGCATCACGCTGCCGTTCACCTGGTCCGGCGTTACTCTCCCGGCCCGCCCGGTGACCGTGCTCCGGGTCCGTGCCGTGGCCGAGGGGGCGGACCGGACCCGCCTGGACCTCTTCGACGGCACGGGTGCCCCGCTCGGAAGCGTGCGGTCCCTCGACTGGCGCGCGATCGACCGGGCCCGCCTGTCCACCGCGGAGGTCTACCGCATCGACTGGATCCGCGCCGCCGCGGCGCCCGGTTCCTCGCCGGTTCTCTCGCTCGGAGCGGTCGGTGATTCGCCTCTGCTCCACGCGCTGCACGGAGCCGGCGTGATCGCCGCCTCGCCGCAACCCACGCTCGCGCAGCTCGCCGCTGCCCAACAGGGCGTCCCGGCCGTCGTGCTCGCCGCGATCGACGTGTCAGTGGACAACCTGTCTGCGGTCGATCCGTCCGCAGCCGGTGTGCCGGCACCCGGCTCGCCTGGGGCCGGCGTGCCTGAGACCGGCGTGCCTGCGGCAGGTGCGCTCGCGGCAGGCGTAACCGACATCGACCTGTCCTCGACAGACGTGCCCGCGACCGGGCCCGACGTGATCGCGGCGACGCATCGGGCCACCGCCCGGGCGCTTCGCCTGATTCAGGAGTGGCTGTCCACGCCCGCCTTCGCCACCTCCCGGCTGGTGCTGATCACAGGTGAGGACTCGCTCGCCGCCACCGCCGTGCGCGGCCTCCTGCGCTCCGCCCGCACCGAGCATCCGGACCGCTTTGCCCTGCTGACCGTGGACGGCACACCCGGCTGGCCGGCCGCGGTCACCGCCGCGCTTGATCTCGGCGAGCCGGAGACCGCGATCCTCGCCGGCGGCCTCCACCTCCCACGGCTCGTCCGGGCGCGGGCGACCGCGTCCGCACCGCCCGCGCCCGACGGCACCGTGCTGATCACCGGAGGTACCGGCGCGCTCGGCGGACTCCTCGCCCGGCACCTGGTGGCCGCCCACCATGCCCGCCGCCTGCTCCTGGTCAGCCGCCGCGGCCCGGACGCGCCCGGTGCCGGGCAACTCGCCGCCGATCTGATCGCGCTCGGCGCCGAGGTCCGCATCCAGGCCTGCGACACCGCCGACCGTGACGCGGTCGCCGCGTTGCTGAGCGATGCCGGTCCGCTGTCCACAGTGGTGCACGCGGCCGGTGTCCTCGACGACGGCACGATCGGCGCGCTCACCGAGGAGCGGCTCAGGGCCGTGCTGCGCGCCAAGGCCGATGCCGCCTGGCACCTGCACACGCTGACCGCGGACGCCCCGCCCGCGCGCTTCGTACTGTTCTCCTCGATCGCCGGCGTGCTCGGCACCGCGGGCCAGGCGAACTACGCGGCCGCGAACGCGTTCCTGGACGGGCTCGCCCGGCACCGCCGCGAGGCCGGACTGCCGGCCACCTCGCTGGCCTGGGGTCTGTGGGCCGGCGACGACACCGGCAGCGGCGGCATGGGCGATCTGCTCGACGCGGCGGGCCGGCAGCGGATGGCCCGGCTCGGCATCGGCCGGATCACGCCGGAGCACGGGCTCGCGCTCTTCGACGCGGCGCTGGCCGTGGACGTGCCGGCGAGCGTGCCGGCGCCGTTCGACCCGGCCGTGCTCGCGGCCCGCGCCGCCGACGGCACGCTGCCGCCGATACTGAGCCGACTCGCCCCCACCGCACCCCGCCGCGCCGAAGCCCGAGCGGTGTCGACCGCGGGTACACCGCAGGATCTCGCCGCGTTGCCGCCCGCCGCCCGCGCGGGCCGGCTGACCGAGCTGGTTCGGAGCCGGGTCGCGACAGTGCTCGGGCACGCGTCGGCGGCCGCTGTCGACCCGGACCGGGGGTTCCTGGATCTGGGCGTCGACTCGCTGACCGCGATCGAGCTGCGGAACCAGCTCGCCGCGGACACCGGCCTGCGGCTGGCGCCGACGCTGCTGCTCGACCATCCGACCGTGACCGGCCTGGTTCAGCGCCTCAACGAGCTGCTCAGGGCGGATGAGCCGGAGACCGGCGAGGACGCGGACGGCGATCGCGCACTCGCTGCGGTCGACCGGCTCTCCGGACTGCTTGATGCCGTACCCGAACGGTCCCGTGGGCCGGTCGTGGCCGGCCTGCGCGCGCTGCTGCGCCGATTCGACGCGGCCGATCTCCAGGACGCCGACGACGACGAGATCTTCGCGCTGATCGACCGCGAGTTCGGTCTGACCACGCCCCGGACCGAGGAGGAGCGACGATGACCGGCGACGGCACCGAGGCGCGGCTGCGCACGTATCTCAAGCAGGTCACCGCGGAGCTGCGGCAGAACCGCCGGGAGCTGGAGGAGCTTCGCGCCCGCGACACGGAGCCGATCGCGATTGTGGCTGCCGGGTGCCGTTATCCGGGCGGCGTGCGTACCCCCGAGGCGTTGTGGGATCTGGTGGTCACCGGCACGGACGCGGTCGGCGGCTTCCCGGTGGACCGCGGCTGGGACGACGGGCTGTGGGGCTCGCCCGCGGTCCGGGAGGGTGGTTTCCTCTACGACGCCGGGCTGTTCGACGCGGAGTTCTTCGGCGTAAACCCGCGCGAGGCGCCCGCGATCGACCCGCAGCAGCGGTTGCTGCTGGAGGTCGCCTGGGAGACGCTGGAACGGGCCGGCCTCCGCCCGGATGAGCTGCGCGGCAGCCCGACCGGCGTGTTCGCCGGCGTGATGTACGGCGACTACGGGGCCCGGCTGCGGCGCGCACCCGAGGAACTGGCCGGCTATCTGGTGGTCGGCAGCGCGGGGAGCGTGGCCACCGGCCGGATCGCCTACACGTTCGGGTTCGAGGGGCCGGCGGTCACGGTGGACACCGCGTGCTCGTCGTCGCTTGTGGCGATGCACCTGGCGGTGCGGTCGCTGCGCGCGGGGGAGTGCACGCTCGCACTTGCCGGCGGCGTCACAGTGATGTCCACGCCGTCCACGTTCGTCGACTTCGGACGGCAGGGTGCGAACTCGCCGGACGGCCGCTGCCGCTCGTTCGCCGCGGCCGCGGACGGCACCGGCTGGTCCGAGGGCGCCGGCCTGGTGCTTCTCGAACGGCTCTCCGACGCCCGCCGCAACGGCCACCCGGTGCTGGGCCTGATCCGCGGCAGCGCTGTCAACCAGGACGGCCGCAGCGGCCAGCTCACCGCGCCGAACGGCCCGTCCCAGGAGCGGGTCATCCGGCGCGCGCTCGCGGACGCAGGGCTGTCCACATCGGATGTCGACCTGGTCGAGGCGCACGGCACCGGCACCAGGCTGGGTGACCCGATCGAGGCGACCGCGCTGATCAACACCTACGGCCGGGGTCGCGCCGGCGAGCCGCTGCTGATCGGGTCGCTGAAGTCGAACATCGGGCACACCCAGGCCGCGGCAGGCGTCGGCGGCGTGATCAAGACGCTGGCCGCTCTACGGCACGGTGTGGTCCCGCCGACGCTGCACGTCGACGCGCCCTCGCCGCATGTCGACTGGGACACCGGCGCTGTCGCGCTTGCCACGGCCGCGCGTCCCTGGCCCGCGGTCGACCGCCCGCGCCGGGCTGCCGTGTCGTCGTTCGGCATCAGCGGCACCAACGCCCACCTGATCCTCGAGGCGGCGCCGGCGGAGGCGAGGGAGGAGCGTGCACGGCCCGCGGACCTGGCCTGGGCGCTGTCCGGACGTACTCCGGCGGCATTGCGCGACGCCGCATCCCGACTCGTCGCGGCACTTGAACCCACCCTGGACCGCTCCGGGGGTACGGACGAGGCCGCGGATCCGGCCGAGGTCGCGCGCACGCTCGCCGCCCGCACCGCGTTCCCGCACCGCGCCGTGATCACCGGCGCCGACCTGCCCGAGCTGATCGCGCGGACCAGGCGGGTGGCCCGCGGTGAGACCCCGTTCGGCGTGACCGAGGGCTGGGCTGCCGCACCCGGCCGTACCGCGTTCCTCTTCACCGGCCAGGGCAGCCAGCGGGCCGGGATGGGTGACGGGCTGCGGGCGGCCCACCCGGTCTTCGCCCGCGCCCACGACGAGGTGCTGTCGGCCCTCGGCGGCCTGCCGGAGCGGATCGACGAGCACGACACCGGATACGCGCAGCCGGCGCTGTTCGCGCTGGAGGTGGCGCTGTTCCGGCTGCTGGAGAGCTGGGGCGTCCGGCCGGACCTGGTCGCCGGCCACTCCGTCGGCGAGCTGGCCGCCGCGCACGTCGCCGGCGTGCTCTCGCTTGCGGACGCGGCCACGCTTGTGAACGCACGGGCTCGCCTGATGGCCGCGCTGCCGCCCGGCGGCGCGATGGTCGCGGTGGAGGCGGACGAGGACGAGATCCGCGACCTGCTCTCGGCGGACGTCTCGCTCGCAGCAGTGAACGCACCGCGCGCGGTCGTGCTCTCCGGGACGGAGAACGCCGTACTCAAGGCCGCCGCCCGGTTCGCCGGGCGGCGTACCACGCGGCTGCGGACCAGCCACGCGTTCCACTCCGCGCTGATGGACCCGATGCTCGCCGAGTTCGGCCGGATCGCGGCCGGCCTGACGCACCACACGCCCGTGCTCGGCCTGGTCTCCGCGCTCGACGGCGAGATCTACGACGCAGCCCGCCCGCTGACCGCCGCGCACTGGGCGCCGCACGCCCGCGGTCCGGTCCGGTTCCTCGACGTGGTGCGCCGCCTGGAGTCCGCGGGCGTCACCGCCTTCCTGGAGCTGGGCCCGGACGCGGTGCTCACCGCGGTCGCGCCTCGCGGCCTGACCGCTGCACCCGGCCCGGAGACGCCCCCGCCGGCCTTCGCGGCCACCCTGCGCCGCGACCGCCCGGAATCGGCCACGCTGCTCACCGCCGTGGGCGCCGCTCATACCCGCGGCGTGGCGGTCGACTGGCCGGCCGTCCTGGGCCCGTCCACCGGCACACCCCTGCCGCTGCCGGCCTACCCGTTCCAGCGCCGCCGCTACTGGGCCGACCCACCCGCCGCGCCCATCCGGGACGACGCGTCCGGCTGGCGCACCCGGGTCACCTGGCAGCCCGTGCCCGAGGGCCCGGCCGGCGCACCGGGCCGCTGGCTCCTCCTGGTCCCCGCCGGGGCCGGTGACCTCCGGCCCGGCGTGACGTCGGCCCCGGGTAACGGGTCGCGCGCGGACGTGTCGCCGGCTCGTGAAAGCGGTGCCCTGCGGCCGGGTCCCGGGAACGGCCCGGACGGCGACCTGCCGCGGGGCTCCGGGAACGGCCCGGACGGCCTGCCACCGGACCTCGGGGATGGTGCGAGCCGCAACCTGCCGTCGGCCCTCGGGAACGTGGCCGCGCTGTGGGGCGGACTGCTCACCGACGCGCTCGTCGCCACCGGCGCCGAGGTTCGCCGCGTGGAGATCGGGCCCGGCGCCGCCACCACCGAAGCGCTGGCGGCGGTCCTGGCCGAGGCCGAGGGCGTCACCGGCGTGCTGTCCCTGCTCGCACTGGACACCGCGCCCGCACCCGGCCTGCCGGACGTGCCCTGGGGACTGGCTGCGACCGCCGCACTGACCCGCGCCGCCGACGCCGTGCCCACCGGACCACTGTGGACAGTGACGCGCGGCGCCGTATCCACCGGCCCCGGTGATGCGGTCACCGACCCCGCGGCGGCGACGGTCTGGGGATATGCCGCCGTCGCCGCGGTCGAGAGCACACGCTGGGCCGGCGTGCTGGACCTGCCGGCGACCCCGACCGCCCGCGATGACACTCGTGACGCCGCAAGCGGCACAGCCCTCGAAGTCCGCCGCGATGCCGTCGACAGAACGGCTCTCGGCAGCCTCCGCGAGGCCGCGCGCGGCACGGCCGTCGATGGTCCACGCGACGCCGCCCGGGTGGTGGCTGCGCTCACCGGCGGGCACCACGAGGCTGAGATCGCGGTCCGCCGCGCAGGCACGTTTGCCCGCCGTCTCGTCCCGGCTGCTATGACGGTGACCCCTGCCCACCGCTGGCAGCCGGACGGCACGATCCTCGTCACCGGCGGCTCCGGCGCGCTGGCCCGGCACACCGCCCGTTGGCTGGCGGCACGCGGCGCGAAGCACCTGCTCCTGGTCAGTCGCCGGGGCGCCGCAGCCCCCGGTGCGGACGACCTGGTCGGCGAGCTTGCGGCGCTCGGCGCGACGGCGACGCTCGCCGCCTGCGACGTCGGCGACCGGAGCGCACTCGCCGCTCTGCTGGCCGGCATACCCGCGGACCGCCGGCTGCGGGCCGTCTTCCACACCGCGGCCGTGCTCGACGACGCGCTGCTGTCCACGCTGGAGCCGGCGCAACTCGACCGCGTGCTCCGGGTCAAGGCCGGCGGCGCACGCCACCTGGACGAGCTGACCAGGGACGCGGACCTCTCCGCGTTCGTGTTGTTCTCGTCCGCTGCGGCGGTCACCGCAAGTGCGGGGCAGGGCACCTACGCGCCGGGCAACGCCTATCTGGACGCGCTCGCCGCGTACCGCCGCGCGGCGGGGCTGCCGGCCACCTCGATCGGGTGGGGACTGTGGGCGGACGACGGGGCCGGCAGCATCGTCGACGACACGGTGGCCCGGCAGAGCGAGCGCAACGGCTTCCTTCCGATGCCACCGGAGCAGGCGGTCACCCACCTGGGCGCCGCGCTCGACCACGACGAGACCCACCTGCTGATCTGCCGCGCGGACTGGCCGACGCTCGCGTCCCGGCGCGCCCACCCGCTGCTGACCGCGCTGATCGGGACCGGGTCAGAGGCGGAGGCCGGAGGCACACCGGCGGACGCCGGCCGGGAGCGGGACGACGCGGCGGAGCTGCGGGCCGAGATCGCGGCGGCCGCCCCCGCGCATCGGCGGGGCCTGCTGCTCGGCCTGGTCCGCACGCAGATCGCCGCGGTGCAGGGGCGGGTGGACGCCGATGCGGTCGACGTGAACCGGGGCTTCAAGGATCACGGCTTCGACTCGCTGACCAGCGTCGAGCTGCGCAACCGGCTCAGCAAACGGACCGGCCTGCCCCTGCCGGTGACTGTGGTCTTCGACCATCCGACCCCGATCGCGCTGACCGACGAGCTGCTGACCCTGCTCAGCCCTGAGCCGGCGGAAACGAACAGCAAGAACGGCGAGAACGCGAACGGCTTGACGGAACGGCTGGCCGGGGCGAGCGACGACGAGCTCATCGCGTTGATCAACGCGGAATTCGGCATCACATGAGCGGCACGGAGGGCGGCGCGATGAACGACGGCCGGATGCGGCACCTGCTGGAGCGGGTCACCACCGAGCTGCACCAGACTCGGCGGCAGTTGGAGGCCGCGCGGGAGGGGGCCGGGGAGCCGATCGCGATCGTGGCGATGGCCTGCCATTTCCCGGGCGACATCGACTCACCGGAGGAGCTGTGGCGTGCGGTCTCGGACGGCCGCGACGTGATCACCGGCTTTCCGGGCAACCGTGGCTGGGACCTGTCGTCGCTCTTCGCCGACGATCCGGACCAGCCCGGCACGTCCAGCACCCGCAACGGCGCGTTCCTTGCCGATCCGGCCGTGTTCGACGCGGATTTCTTCGGCATCTCGCCGCGGGAGGCGCTGGCCAGCGACCCGCAGCACCGGCTGCTGCTGCAGACCGCGTGGGAGACGTTCGAGCGCGCGGGTCTGCGCCCGGCCGAGCTGCGCGGCAGCCGTACCGGCGTCTATGTGGGCACGAACGGCAACGACTACGCCCCCGCCGGTCAGGCGGTGCCCGAGGAACTGGAGGGGTACGTCGCGGTCGGCAACGCCGCGAGCGTCGCGTCCGGGCGGATCTCCTACTCGTTCGGGTTCGAGGGCCCGTCCGTCACTGTCGACACCGCCTGCTCCTCCTCGTCGGTGGCGCTGCATCTGGCCGTGCGCGCACTGCGGTCCGGGGAGTGCGATCTGGCGCTGGCCGGTGGCGTGACGGTTATGTCCACCCCGTCGATCTTTGTGGAGTTCTCCCGGCAGCGGGGTCTAGCCGCGGACGGGCGCTGCAAGGCGTTCGCGGCCGCGGCGGACGGCACCGGCTGGTCCGAGGGGGCAGGCCTGCTCCTGGTCGAGCGGCTCAGCGACGCCCGCCGCAACAACCACCAGATCCTCGCGGTGGTACGGGGGACCGCCGTCAACTCCGACGGCGCCTCGCACGGCCTGACCGCGCCGAACGGGCCCGCGCAGCGGCGGGTGATCCGGGCCGCGCTGGCCGACGCCCGGCTGCGCCCGGACGACATAGACGCGGTCGAGGCGCACGGCACCGGCACCCGGCTCGGCGACCCGATCGAGGCGCAGGCGCTGCTCGGCACCTATGGTGTGGACCGCGACCCGGGCCTGCCGCTCTGGCTCGGTTCGGTGAAGTCGAACCTCGGTCACACCCAGGCTGCCGCGGGCGTCGCCGGGATCATCAAGATGGTCCAGGCGATCCGGCACGCCACACTTCCGGCCACGCTGCACGTGGACGCGCCGACGCCACACGTGGACTGGTCGCCCGGCACGGTCCGGCTGCTCACCGAGAGCCTGCCCTGGCCGCGGACCGGGCGCCCGGCCCGCGCGGGTGTCTCCGCCTTCGGCGTCAGCGGCACCAACACCCACGTCATCCTGGAGGCGGCTCCGGCTCCGGCGCAGTCCGCCGCGGCCGTGCCGGCTTCCCCGTCCGAGCGGGCCGCCGGCGCTTCACCCCTCGCGGCAGAGCCGGGCACAGCGTCCGTGCCGGGCAGTGCGGCAGCCCCGACCACCGTGTCCGTGCCGGTTCTGGCCACCGTGGCAGACTCGGCCACCCCGCCGGCCCCCGGAGACCTCCTCGCCTGGCCGCTCTCCGCCCGTACCCCCGAGGCCCTGGTGCGGTTCGGTGCCGCGCTCGCGGAGTCGGTGCGCGCTGACGCGGACCTCACCCCGGCGGGAGTCGCGGGCGCGCTCGCGGCGCGCACCGCATTCGCCGAGCGGGCCGTCGTGCTCGGCGCGGACCGGGACGCGCTGCTCGCCGCCCTGGACACGCTCGCCGCGCCGGAGCCGTCCGCGGACCTGGTGCGCGGCACCGCGACCGGCGACGGCCGCGTGGTCTTCGTCTTCCCCGGTCAGGGCGCGCAGTGGCCCGGTATGGCGCGGGAGCTGCTTGACTCCTCGCCGGTGTTCGCCGCCGCGATCGCGGACTGCGAGCGGGCCCTGTCGTCCTACGTGGACTGGTCGCTGACCACTGTGTTGCGGGAGGCGAGGGAGCTCGACCGGGTGGACGTGGTCCAGCCCGCACTCTGGGCCGTGATGGTCTCGCTGGCCCGGCTCTGGCAGTCGCACGGGGTCACACCGGACGCGGTGGTCGGCCACAGCCAGGGCGAGATCGCGGCCGCGCACATCGCCGGCGCGCTCAGCCTGGACGACGCGGCCCGCGTCGTGGCGCTGCGCAGCCGTGCGATCCTGCCGCTGTCCGGCGGGGGTGGCATGGTTTCGCTGGCACTGTCCCGTGCGCAGGCCGAGGCCCGGATCGCGCCCTGGGACGGCGCGATCTCGATCGCTGTGGTGAACGGGCCGTCCGCGGTCGTGGTGGCGGGCCCGCCGGCCGCGCTCGACGCGTTGCAGGCCGCGTGCGAGGCAGACGGCGTGCGCCACCGCCGTGTCCCGGTCGACTACGCGTCCCACTCGGCGCAGGTGGAGGCGGTTTGGGAGGAGATCCTGGCCGCGCTCGCGCCGGTCCGGCCGCGCACGGCGGAGGTTCCGCTGCTCTCCACGGTCACCGGTGACTGGCTGGACACCACCGGCCTGGACGCGGACTACTGGTACACGAATCTGCGGCAGACAGTCCTGTTCGGGCCGGCGGTGGCGACGCTCGAGGAGCGCGGGCACCGGATCTTCCTGGAGATGAGCCCGCACCCGGTGCTGACCGGCGCGTTGCCCGACTCGGTGGCCGCGGTCGGCACGCTGCGCCGCGCGGAGGGCGGGCCGGCCCGGTTCCGGCGCGCGCTCGCGGAGGCGTTCGCGGCAGGCGTGCCTGTGCTCCCGGCCGAGCCCGGTCCACCGCTGCCGCTGCCCACCTACGCGTTCGCACCTGATCGCTACTGGCTTACCCGCCGCGCCGCCGTGCCGGTAGACGGCGGTGGCCATCCGCTGCTCGGCACGGTCCTGCGCCCGGTCGACGGGGACACCGTGTTCCACACCGGACGGTTGTCGGCCGCGTCGCAGCCGTGGACTGCCGGGCACGTCGTGCTCGGCCAGGCCGTGCTACCCGGCACCGCCTTCCTGGACCTGGCTGTGGCCGCGGCCGACGAGACCGGGCACGACACCGTCGAGGAGCTGCTGCTGGAGGCGCCGCTGGTGCTGCCGGCCGACGGGACGGTCCAGCTTCAGGTGCGCACCGGCGCGCCGGACGCGGCCGGGCGCCGCACCGTGGAGATCCACGCCGGGCCGGACGGCGGCGGCTGGACCCGGCATGCCACAGCGGTCCTGGCCACCACCGGCACGTCCGCGACCGTCCCGCCGGCGCTCGCCGCGGGCACGCCGTGGCCGCCCCCGGGCGCGACGCCGGTGCCGATCGACGGCCTCTACCAGCGGCTGGCCGAGGCCGGACGTGACTACCGGCCGCCGTTCCAGGGCCTGCGGGCCGTCTGGCGGCGCGGCACGGAGACGTTCGCGGAGGTCGAGATCGAGGACGCCGGCGCGTTCGGTCTGCACCCGGCGCTGCTCGACGCCGCCTTCCACGCCGCCGACGCGGCCGGGCCGGCGGGTGTGCCCGCCGACGGCGTGCGGTTGCCGTTCACATTCACCGGCGTGCGGCTGCACGCGTCCGGCGCGACGCGGCTGCGGGTGCGGCTGGTCCAGGCGGGCGAGGACGGAGTCATGCTCGACGCGGTAGACGGCGCCGGCGAGCCGGTGGTGTCCGTGGCCGCGCTGACGTCCCGGCCGGTCACGCCGGACCGGCTGCGCGCGGCCGGCGCCGCCCCACTGAGACTGACCTGGACGCCACTGCCGCTCCACGCGGACCGGCCGCCGGCGGTGTCGTATGCCGAGCCGGGAGCCTTCGCAGATGAAGACGCCGGACAGTCCGGGTCGCACGCGGAGCCGGGAGAGGCCGCGGCCGCGTTGCCGCCGGATCTGCCCGCCGCGGTCCGCGCCGTGCTGCTGCGCACGCTCACGGCCGTACAGGACCGGCTCGCCGGCCCGGACGAGAGCCCGCTCGTCATCGTCATCGAGGACCGCCTCGACACCGCCGCCGTCCGGGGCCTGCTGCGCGCCGCGCAAACCGAGCACCCGGGCCGCTTCCTGCTTGCCGAGCTCGACGGCACGACCGCCTCCCGGGACGCGCTGCCGGCCGCGGTCGCCACAGCGCTCGCCCGCGACGAGCCGCAGTTCATGCTCCGTGACGGCGCGCTCCTCGTACCCCGGCTGGCGCTTCTCGATGCTCTTCCGGGCGCGGAGAGCTGGCGTTTCGACCCGGACGGGACCGTGCTGATCACCGGCGGCCTCGGGCTGCTCGGACGGCTGCTCGCCCGCCACCTCGTCACCGTTCACGGGGTACGCCACCTGCTGCTCACCGGCCGTCGCGGGGAGGAGACGCCCGGCGCCGCGGAGCTGGCCGCGGAGCTGACCGCGCTCGGCGCGACCGTGCGGATCGCCGCCGCCGACGTCGCCGACCGCGACCAGGCCCGGACGCTGATCGGTGGCGCGGGCCGGCTCACCGCAGTCGTGCACGCGGCCGGCGCGCTTGACGACGGCGTCCTGGAATCGCTGACCCCCGACCGCCTGGAGACGGTACTGCGCCCGAAGCTCGACGCCGCCTGGCACCTGCACGAGCTGACTCGCGACGCGGACCTGTCCGCCTTCGTGTTGTTCTCCTCCGCCGCGGGCCTGCTCGGCACCGCCGGACAGGCCGGATACGCCGCCGCCAACACTTTCCTGGACGCGCTCGCCGCGCACCGCCACGCCCAGGAGTTGCCCGCCACGTCGCTGGCCTGGGGCCTGTGGGCCGAGCGCAGCGGCCTGACCAACCACCTCGACGGCGCCGACCACGGCCGCCTGGCACGGCAGGGCATCCGCCCGCTCGGCACCGCTGACGCGCTGGCCGCCTTCGACTCGGCGGGCGGCCGGCCGGAGCCGCTGCTCGCCCCGATCGCGCTGCACCCGGACGCGGGCGGCGTACCCGCCTTGCTGCGCGACCTGGTCCGCACCCGACGGCCGGCCGCCGGCGCCGCACCCGCCTCGGCCGGGAACGATCTGGCCGCCCGGCTGGGCACGCTCGACGCCCACGGGAAGCACGCGGCACTGCTTGAGCTGGTCGGCGCGGCGGCCGCGACCGTGCTGTCCCGCGCGGACGCCACCGGCATCGTGCCGTCCCGGGCCTTCAAGGATCTCGGCTTCGACTCGCTGACCGCGGTGGACCTGCGCAATCGGCTGGCCCGCGCGACCGGCCTACGGCTGCCCGCCACGCTCGTCTTCGACCATCCGACCCCCGGCGATCTGGCCCGCCACCTCGGTGAGCGGCTGCTCGGCACGGAGGCCACGGCGGTCCCGCCCACGACGAGAAGTACGGGCGACGACGACCCGATCGTGATCGTGGGGATGAGTTGCCGGCTGCCCGGCGGTGTCGCCTCGCCCGAGCAGCTCTGGGACCTGGTGGCCGCGGACGGTGACGCGATCACCGGCTGGCCGGACAACCGCGGCTGGGACCTGGACGGCCTCTTCGACCCCGACCCGGAGGTGCCGGGGCGCACGTACACGCAGCACGGCGGCTTCCTGCACGACGCGGCCGACTTCGACGCCGGCTTCTTCGGCATCTCGCCGCGCGAGGCGCTGGCCACCGACCCGCAACAGCGGCTGCTGCTGGAGTCGTCCTGGGAGGCGTTCGAGGCGGCCGGGATCGACCCGCGCACCCTGCGGGGCAGCCGGACCGGCGTGTTCGTGGGCGTCATGTACAACGACTACGCGGGCCGTCTGCACGCGCTGCCCGAGGAGCTGGAGGGCTACCTGCACAACGGCAGCGCGGGCAGCGTGGCGTCCGGGCGGATCGCGTACACCTACGGTTTCGAGGGCCCGGCGGTGAGTGTCGACACCGCGTGCTCGTCGTCGCTCGTGGCGCTGCACCTGGCCGCGCAGGCGCTGCGCGCGGGGGAGTGCGATCTGGCGCTGGCCGGCGGCGTCGCGGTGATGGCCTCCCCGGACGGCATGGTCGCCACGTCCCGGCATCGCGCGTTCGCACCGGACGGCCACGTGAAGGCCTACGCGGCCGCAGCGGACGGCACCAGCTGGGCCGAGGGTGTGGGCCTGCTCCTGGTCGAACGGCTCAGCGACGCCGAGCGCAACAACCACCGAATTCTCGCGCTGGTACGGGGAACCGCTGTCAACTCCGACGGCGCGTCAAACGGCCTGACCGCGCCGAACGGGCCGGCCCAGCAGCGGGTGATCCGCCGCGCGCTGGACGCGGCAGGTCTGCGCCCGCAGGACGTGGATGCGGTGGAGGGCCACGGCACCGGCACCCGGCTCGGCGACCCGATCGAGGCGGAGGCGCTGCTGGCCACGTACGGGCAGGACCGCCCGGCGGACCGCCCACTATGGCTCGGGTCGCTGAAGTCGAACATCGGCCACACGCAGGCCGCGGCCGGCGTTGCAGGGATCATCAAGATGGTCCTGGCGATGCGGCACGGCCTGCTCCCGCGCACGCTGCACGTGGACGCGCCCTCACCCGAGGTCGACTGGTCCGCCGGCGGCGTCCGGCTGCTCACCGAGCCGGTTCCCTGGTCGTCCGGCGCCGGTCCGCGCCGTGCCGGCGTCTCGTCGTTCGGCGTCAGTGGGACCAACGCCCACGTGATCCTCGAGTCGCCGCCGGCCGCGGACGAGACCGCGATGGCGCCGCACCCGCACGCGGACGGGAACGGCAGTCCGAAGCCGGGCCTACCCGCGGATGAGCCCACGGCGCCCCGCGCGCTGCCGATCGTGCTCTCCGCACGCAGCCGCAACGCGGTCCGCGACCTGGCCGGCCGGCTGCTCGGCCACGCCGGCCCCGACCTGCCCGGTCTCGCCCACTCCGCGCTGCATGACCGCGCCCACCTGGACCACCGAGCGGTCATCGTCGCCTCCACGCCGGCTGAGGCCGAGGCGGGGCTCCGCGCGCTGTCCCGGGACGAGCCGGCCGGGAATCTGATCCGTGGCGCGGCCGTACCCGCGCCACGCACGGTCTTCGTCTTCCCCGGCCACGGCTCGCAGTGGCCGGACATGGCCGCCGCGCTGCTCGACACCGCGCCCGCGTTCGCGCACCGGATCGATGAGGCCGCCGATGCGCTCGCGTCCTACGTGGACTGGCCGTTGACCGCAGTGCTCCGCCGGGAGGACGGCGCGCCGTCACTGGACCGGGTCGAGGTCGCGCAGCCCGCGCTCTGGGCCGTGCTGCTCGGGCTGGCCGCGCTCTGGGAGTCCTACGGCGTGCACCCGGACGCGGCGGTCGGCCACAGCCAGGGCGAGGTCGCGGCCGCCTGCCACGCGGGCGCGCTCAGCCTCGCGGACGGCGCCAGGATCGTGGTCGAACGCAGCCGGGTCCTGGCCGGGCTGGTCGGCCGCGGCGGCATGGTGTCGCTGGCGCTGCCGCTGGACGAGGTTGAGCGCCGTATCGCCGGCCACGAGGGGCAGTTGTCGGTCGCCACGGTCAACGGCCCGGCTGCGGTGGTCGTCGCCGGGCACGAGCCGGCGCTCACCGCGCTGCTGGACGCGGCGACGGCCGACGGTGTTCGTGCCCGCCGGGTGCGCGCCGCGACCGTGGCCGGGCACTCACCGGTCATCGACGACGTGCGCGAGGAGCTGCTGGCCCGGCTCGCGCCGGTCCTGCCCGGTCCGGCCCGGATCCCGCTGTACTCCACGGTCACGGCCGGGCTGGTCGACGGCGGCGTGCTGGACGCGGACTACTGGTACCGCAACGTGCGCGAGACGGTCCGGTTCGCGCCTGTGGTGGACGACCTGATCGCGACGGGGCACACGCTGTTCATCGAGGTCAGCCCGCATCCGGTATTGCTGACCGGCATCCAGGAGACGGCCGAGCGGCGGGGCGCGGCCGGTGTGCTGGCCACCGAGACGCTGCGGCGCGACCAGGGCGGACCGGATCGGTTCCTGGCCTCGGCGGCGGCGGTGTGGGCGCACGGCGTACCCGTGCGATTCGATCAGGCTTTTGCGGGTCTGCGCCCGCGGCGGGTCGCGCTGCCGACCTATCCGTTCCAGCGCCGCCGGTACTGGCTGGACGCCGGGGTCGCGCCGCAGGTCGAGTTCGTCCGGGCCGAGACCGAGGCGGTTCCGGCCGTGGAGCCGTCGCGATATGCCGCCCTGGCACCCGGCGATCGGGGTGCCGCGCTGCTGGAACTGGTACTCGCGCAGGCCGCGGACGTGCTCGGCCATGACGACTCCGGCGAGGTCGGCGCGGAGGCCGCCTTCAAGGATCTCGGTTTCGAGTCGCTGACCGCGGTCGACCTGCGCAACCGGCTGAACGCCGCGACCGGGCTGCGGCTGCCGGTGACGCTGCTCTTCGACCGGCCCACACCGGCCGCGCTCGCCGCCTATCTGAGCGCTCAGTTCGCCGGTGGGGATCCGGTGGCGGACGCGCTGACCGCGCTGGAGACCGCGAACCACACGCCGGAGACGCTGGCCCGGCTGCGCGCGCTCGTCACCCGGCTCTCCGCCACCGGCCCGGACGACGGCGGCATCGATCTGGACACCGCGACCGACGAGGAACTCTTCGCGCTGATGGAGGCGGGCGACGATGGCCGATGAGCAGCAGTTACGTCACTACCTGCGGCGCGCGCTGGCGGACAGCCGGGAGGCGCAACGGCGCGTGCGGGAGCTGGAGTCCGCGCTGACCGCGCCGATCGCGATCGTCGGCATGGCCTGCCGGCTGCCCGGTGGCGTCACCTCGCCGGACGAGCTGTGGCGGCTGGTCGACGAGGGCCGCGACGCGATCGGCCCGTGGCCGGCGGACCGCGGCTGGGACACGGAGTCGCTCTACGACCCGGACCCGGCCACGCCGGGCACAAGCTACAGCAGGCACGGCGGCTTCCTGCCGGACGTGGCCGGTTTCGACGCCGGCTTCTTCGGCATCTCGCCGCGTGAGGCCCTGGCCACCGATCCGCAGCAGCGCGTGCTGCTGGAGACCGCGTGGGCCGCGTTCGAGGACGCGGGCGTCGACCCGGCGTCACTGCGCGGCAGCCGCACCGGCGTCTATATCGGACTGACGGCGCAGGACTACCACACCCGGCCCGGCCTCGCCGCCGGCGACCTGGAGGGCTACCTCGGCATCGGCAACCTGCCGAGCGTGGCGTCCGGCCGGATCGCCTACACGCTCGGCCTGGAGGGCCCGGCCGTCACCGTCGACACCGCATGCTCGTCCTCGCTGGTCGCGCTGCACCTGGCCGCGCACGCACTGCGCTCCGGCGAGGCCGACCTGGCACTGGCCGGTGGCGTGACGATCATGTCGTCGCCGGCCGGGTTCATCGAGTTCTCCCGGCAGCGCGGCCTGTCCCCGGACGGGCGGTGCCGCGCGTTCGCAGCCGCGGCCGACGGCACCGGCTGGGCCGAGGGTGCGGGCGTGCTGCTGCTGGAACGGCTCGACGACGCTCAGCGCAACAATCATCAGATCTTCGCTGTGGTACGCGGCAGCGCGGTCAATTCCGACGGCGCCTCCAACGGACTGACCGCGCCGAACGGGCCGGCCCAGCAGCGGGTCATCCGGAGTGCGCTTCACGCGGCCGGACTTGCGCCCGGCGACGTGGACGCGGTCGAGGGCCACGGCACCGGCACCACGCTCGGCGATCCGATCGAGGTCCAGGCGCTCCAGGCCGTCTACGGCGACCGGCCGGCAAGCCATCCACTGTGGCTCGGTTCGCTGAAGTCGAACCTGGGGCACACGGCCGCGGCCGCCGGGGTCGCCGGGGTGATCAAGATGGTGCAGGCGCTGCGGCACGGCGTGCTGCCGCGCACGCTGCACGTGGACGCCCCCACCCCGCACGTGGACTGGGATGCGGGCGGGGTACGGCTGCTGACCGCGCCGATGCCGTGGCCGGCCGGCGGGGAACCGCGCCGGGCCGGGGTCTCCGCGTTCGGGGTCAGCGGCACCAACGCACACGTCGTCCTGGAACAGGCGCCGCCCACGCCTCGGCCGGAGGCGGAGAGGAACGCCGGGCCGGTCGGTGCGGAGCGGTTCCCGGTGTCGTGGGTGCTGTCCGCGCGTGCGGGCGGTGTGCTCCAGGAGCAGGCCGCCCGGCTGCTCACCGTCGCGGCCGACCCGGCCGACATCGCGTTCTCGCTTGCCACCATGCGTGCCCGGCACCCGCACTACGCGGTGGTGACCGGCGCCGACGCGGACGATCTGCGGGCCGGCCTGTCCGCGCTCGCCGCCGGTCGCCCGCACCCCACCGTCACGACCGGCGCCGCGACCGGCAGCGGCCGTACCGCGTTCCTCTTCACCGGGCAGGGCAGCCAGCGGATCGGCATGGGCGCCGAACTCCGCCGACGGTTCCCGGCCTATGCAACGGCGTGGGAGGAGGCCCGCGACGCGCTCGGCGGCCTGCCGGAGACCGCGGACCCGCACGACACCGGCCATGCCCAGCCCGCGATCTTCGCACTCGAGGTGGCCCTGTTCCGGCTGCTGGAGAGCTGGAACATCCGCCCGGACCTGGTCGCCGGCCATTCGATCGGCGCGCTCGCCGCCGCGCACGTGGCCGGTGTGCTGTCACTTGCGGACGCGGCCCGGCTGGTCGCCGCACGCGGCCGGTTGATGGCCGCGCTACCGTCCGGCGGCGCGATGGTCGCGGTCGAGGCAACCGAGGAGGAGGCTCTCCGCGAACTGCTGCCCGGCGCCGCGATCGGCGCGGTGAACGGGCCGCACGCGCTGGTGCTCTCCGGCGACGAGGAGCCGGTCCTGACGGCGGCCGCGGTGTTCCGCGAGCGCGGCCGGCGGGTGACACGGCTGCGGGTCAGCCACGCGTTCCACTCGCACCGGATGGACGGGATGCTTGACGACCTGCGCCGGGTCGCGAAGGAGCTGACGTTCCACGAGCCGGAGACGCCGTTCGTCTCAGACCTGACCGGTGATCTCGCGGAGCCGGGCGAGCTGGGCACGCCCGACTACTGGGCTGCGCATGCGCGCGAGCCGGTGCGTTTCCTGGACGTGGTGCGGCGGCTGCGCCGGGCCGGGGTGACCCGATTCGTGGAGCTGGGCCCGGACGCGGTGCTCAGCGGCCTGGTCGCGGACACGCTTGACGGCGAGCCGGTGCTGCGCGCTCCGCTGCTGCGCCGCGACCGGCCGGAAGCGTCGACGCTGCTGACCGCGGCCGGCCAGGCGCACGCGGACGGCGTGCCGGTGGACTGGGCGGCCGTTCTCGGTGAGCCACGCCCGGCGCGGGTGTCGCTGCCGCTCTATCCCTTCCAACGCCGCCGCTACTGGCTGGACGCCATGATCACCCGCGCAGGCTCGCCGGTGACACGGGTGGGCACGCCGGTCACGGATGCGGAGATCCCGGCTAGTCGAGGAGGCACGCCGGCCACCGATGCTGGTGCACCTGCGACGTACGTCGAGCGGCGACCAACATCCGCCCCGGACCTGCTCGATCTGGTGCGCGCCGAGACCGCCGCCGTGCTCGGCCATGCCGATGCCGCCGAGGTTGCCCCGGACCAGGCGTTCGTCGAGGCCGGCCTCGACTCGCTGACCGCGGTCGAGCTGCGCGCCCGGATCACCGCCGCGACCGGTCTCACGCTGCCCGGCGCCGCCACAATCCACCACCCGACCCCGGCCGCACTCGCCGCCCACCTACGCACGCTGGGGCGGCCGGCGGCCCCCGGTGAACCGGTCACCGCGCTCTACCTGCGATTGTGCGAGGCGCAGCAGATCGGCGCCGCAACCGAGGTGCTGATCGCGGCGTCCCGGCTGCGGGAGATGTTCACCGACGGCCGGGATCGGGCCGTCCCGCCGGTCTCACTGGCCCGTGGCCCGCACGGCCCGGCGCTGATCTGCTTCCCGGCGCTGACCGCGCTCTCCGGCCCGCACGAGTACGCCCGCTTCGGCCGGGCGCTTCGCGGGGACCGGGACGTCTGGGCCGTGCCCGCGCCCGGGTACGCGGACGGCGCCGCGCTGCCCGCCTCCGCTGCCGCGTTCGTGTCCATGCAGGCCGACGCCGTGCAGGCGCTGGCCGGGGACCGCCCGTTCGCGGTCCTGGGCCGGTCGCTCGGCGGGTGCGTGGCGCACGCGGTCACCGCGGAGTTGGAGGGCCGTGGTCTCACCCCGGCCGGGCTGGTGCTTGTCGACAGCTACCCGATGGACACCGGCGCGCTGCCCGGCATGGAGTGGTGGTTGCCCGCCATGATCAACGCGATGCTCGGCCGCCGCGACGAGCTGGAGCTGGGCCTGACCGACTCCGCCCTGACCACGATGGGCGGCTACCTGCGCGCGTTCGCCGCCTGGCAGCCGGACCCGATCGCCACCCGCACGCTGCTGCTGCGCGCCACCGATCCGCTGCCGGGGACGCCGGGCGACGTGGACTGGCGCGCGTTCTGGCGCCTGCCGCATGCCACCGCCGACCTGCCCGGCGACCACTTCTCGGTGCTGGAGGAGCACTCCGCCGGCACCGCCGCCGCCGTCCGCGCCTTTCTGATGGAGGAGTCATGACCCGACCGTTCCGCTTCGGTCTCGGCAAGCTGGAAGCCCCGGGGGACGCCGCGCACTGGGAGAAAGTGTCCCGGGACGTGGAATCGCAGGGGTACGACATCCTGCTCGTCGCCGACCACCTGGGCCTCGCCGCGCCGTTCCCGCCACTTGTCGCCACTGCGGCCACCACCGGCCTGCGGGTAGGCACGCTTGTGCTCAACGCCGGGTTCTACCACCCGCCGCTGCTGGCCCGCGAGATCGCCACAGTGGACCGGCTGACCGGTGGTCGCCTCGAGATCGGGCTCGGCACCGGATATTCGCATCCCGAGTTCGCCGCACTCGGCCTGGACCCGGGCACGCCCAAGGACAGGGTGGACACGCTTGAGGCGACGCTCGGGGCGCTGCGGGCGATCCTGGACTCGCCGGAGGCGCAGCCGGCGCCGGTGCAGAGCCCGCTGCCGCTGCTGATCGCGGGTAACGGCAACCGGGTACTGCGGATCGCCGCGGAGCAGGCCGACATCGTCGGGTTCATCGGCATGCGGTACGACCCGACAGCGTTCAGCGGGCTGCGGCCGATCTCCGAGGCCGAGTTCGCCGGGCGGGTGGCCGCGTTCGAGGAGTACGCCGGTGACCGCGCCGACCGCGTGGAACGGAACCTGCTGCTCCAGGCCGTGGTCGTCACGGACGACCGGGACGCCGCGATCTCGCACATCCAGGCCACCCAGCTGCCGATCCCGCGCGAGGAGCTGGAGCGGTCGCCGCTGCTGCTGATCGGCTCCGTCCAGCAGATCATCGACCGGATCCAGGAGCTGCGCGACAGGTACGGGCTGTCCTACTTCACCGTGATGGACGCCCACCAGGAGGCGTTCGCCCCCGTCGTCGAGGCGCTCCGCGGCGCCTGACCCCCCGTACCCCATCTGATTCTGAAGTGGAGAGCACATGATCCATCTGGCCGTGGCCCTGGACAGCGCCGCCGACCCCGACGCACGGTTCACGCTCGACTACTGGACCGGTCTGATCGCGGAGGCGGAGCGCGGGCTGCTCGACTTCGTCACGATCGAGGACCCGCCGAGCCATCCGGCCGGAGCGCCCGCGCACCGGCTCGACGCGGTGCTTGTCGCGGCCGCGTCCGCCACCGCGACCCGGCACATCGGGCTGGTGCCGACCGCCGCGCTGAACCATGCCCAGCCGCTGAAGGTCGCGCGGGAGATCGCCACGCTCGACCATCTGACCGGCGGCCGTGCCGGGTGGCGCACCCAGCAGACGCCGGCCCGGCCGATCCCACGCGAGGAGCTGTTCACCCCCGCGGTCCAGGAGATGATCGCCGAGCGCTTCGACCGGGCGGCGGAGCTGGTTCGCGTGGTACGGGCGCTGTGGGACGGGGTGACCGAGGAGGAGAAGCTTCGCGAGCTGGCGCCGGAGCGGTTCGCTGATGAGTGGTACACGATCACGGATCCGAGCACGGCGCCGCGCGCGCCACAGGGCCACCCGGTGCTGTTCACGCTCGCGCACATCACCGTCCCCTTCCGGTTCGCCGCCCGCGCGGTCGACGTGGTCTCGGTGACACCGCACGACGCCGCGTCAGCGGCTGCGACCCTCGCGGAGGTGCGCGAGCTGCAGGCCGAGGCGGGACGGGCGGCCGAGCGGCTGCACGTCTTCGCGGACCTGGTGGTGTTCCTCGGTGAGGGCCCGGACCGCGGCTTCGCCTCCGACGCGCACATCGTCACCGGCGATGCCGCAGGGGTCGCGGACCTGATCGAGGAGTGGCACGCCACCGGGCTGTCCGGGTTTCGGTTGCGGCCGGGCCGCCCGCCCGCGGACGTCACCGCGATCACCCGTGAGCTGGTGCCGGAGCTCCAGCGACGCGGCCTGTTCCGCACGGCCTATCCGGAGGCCGCGTCGCTTCGTACCCTGCTGGGGCTCGATCTGCCGCTATGAGATCCGGCCCAGCGAGGCGGGGAGGTCGGTGCGGCCCTTGATCCGCAGCTTCCGGTACGCGTGCGTCAGGTGCTGCTCGACAGTGCTCACCGTGATGTAGAGGCGTTCCGCGATCTCCCGATTCGAACGGCCGGTGGCGGCCAGCGTCGCCACCTGCCGTTCCGCCGTGCTCAGCACGTCCGCGTGTTCGGGCTCCGGTGCGAGCTGGGCGGAGATCCGCCGGCGCAGCAGCGTCAACTCCTCCTCGTCGGCGATCAGCGCGGCCTGGCGTAGCACCATCCCGGCCCGTCCCGGCTGGCCGGCCCGGTGCTGTGCCTCGCCCAGGTCGGTGAGCGTGCGGGCCAGCTCGTACCGGTCATCGGCCTGGGTGAGCAGGTCCGCGGACTCGCGCAGCAGCGTCAGCCTGCGGCGCGCCTGCGCGGTCGAGGCCAGAGCCCGAAGTGCGATCCCACGGGTACGCGGCTGCCCGCTCGACGGCCGGGACAGCTGCTCGGCCGCGAGCGTCGACGCCTCGCCGGCCCGACCGGCCTGCAACAGCGCCTCGACCGCGTCCGACCGCCACGGCAGGAACGCGGGCAGGTCGATGCCCCACTCGGTCAGCAGCCGCCCGCAGCGCATCAGGTCGTCGAGCGCGCCCTGCGGACGGCCGAGCGCCAGCCGCTGCCGGCCGCGTGCGTACAGCATCTGCGCGCCGAAGCGGGTCCGCCACATCAGGTCCGGGACCGCGAGGCCGGCCGGGTCCGCGCCACCGGTGGCCGCGCCGGCCGTGATCAGGCAGGCCAGCGGCGCGCCGACCGTGACGCCCCAGCCGCGCGGCGGGATGAGCTGCAACGCCTCCCGGGCCAGCCGGGCCGCGACGCGTGGGCGCCCGCGGCGCAGCGCTATCTCCGCACGGGTGGCCGCGAAGATGCCTCGCCAGGCCGTGACCTCCCGGTCGGTGGCCTCCCGCAGGAGCTCGTCGCACCAGGTGGCGGCCAGGTCGCAGCGGTCCGCGTAGATCAGAATGTAGAGCGCGGACTGAATCGCGCCCCAGCTGCCGTCGTCAAGCGGCGTGGTCTGCAACACCAGCTCGGCGGTGCGGATCGCCTCCGGGTCCGCGCCGGCCCGCAGCACATGGTTGGCCTGCGATGCGACCCGCAGCAGCGGTTCGTCGTCGGTGCCGGCCGCGTCCGGGTCCTGGCCGGCCAGGTGCGGGTGCGAGGCGTGCAGCCACTGCCGTGCCGCCTGGTAACCGGCCATCGTGGCCGGGTCCAGCGTGTGCAGGTCGTCCTCGATGCGGCGCAGCGCGGAGGCGATCTCCGGCGCGGTGCCGTACAGGTGCAGGCTGCGCAGCAACGCCACGCCCTGCGCCGCGGTGAGCCGCCCTTCGCGCAGGTCCGCGACCAGCGGGCGCAGCCGCCGGAACGAGGTGGCCGGGTCGGTGCGGTGCTCGACCAGGCCGTGCAGCATGGTGACGGCGACCCGCTGTTCGTCGTCCAGCCCGGCGCGGGACGCCAGGTCCAGGCAGGCCTCCGCGCCGGTCAGGTCGTCGTGGCGCAGGGCGTCCCGGGCCGCGTCCAGCAGCGTGCCGAACGCCCACGGCTCGTCGGCGTGCCCGGCGTCGACCAGGTGGCCCGCGACCACGCGCACCTCCGCGCCCGCGCCGTGCAGCAGCGCGGCGGCCCGCCGGTGCAGGCCGGTGCGCTCCGGGCCGGGCGTGGTGGCCAGCACCGCGCACCGGGCCACCGAGGCGTGGTAACGGCCGCCGTGCAGCACGCCGGCCGCGTCAAGCGCGGCTGTCGAGGCGGGGATGTCGGTGCGCCGGTCCAGTAGCTGCCGCAGGAGCGCGGGCGTCGCCGCATCGCCGAGCACCGCGAGTGCGCGGGCCACCTCGCGGGCGGCCGGGCCGGCGCGGCGCACGCAGGTGGCGACCGCGGCGGCGTACTCCTCGCCGGCGACCGGCTCGCCGTCCGGGGTGCCGCCGGCCGCGTGGTAGTCCTCGGCCAACGCGCGCAGCAGCAGCGGGTTGCCGCTGGTGAACCCGGCCCAGGCTGCCGCGGTGTCCCGGCCGGCCGGCCCGACCAGGCGACCGAGCAGCGTGGCGGTGCCGGACTCGGTGAGCGGATGGACGCGGACGCGGGTGACGCGTGGCTGGCGCAGAAGCATCGACTGCCAGGACCGGTCCCGCCGGGCGGCGTGCTGATCGGACTCGGTCACCGCGATCAGCACCCGCGACGTCCGCAGCCGAGCGCCGAAATACGCCAGCGCCTGCAACGACGCACCGTCCGCGAAGTGCAGGTCGTCCACGGCGATCACCACCGGCTCCCGCGTGGACAGTGCCTGCAACTGCGCCCACAGCTCCTGGCTGACGAGCGTGGACTGCTGTCCGAAGGGCATCACGTCGGACTCGCACGGCCCGGCCAGCAGACCGGCGGCCGGGCCGGTGCACAGCGGCGGGAGCGCCGGGTGCGCGAAGAGCTGGCCGATCACGCCGAGCGCCAGGTCGCTCTCCGCGCAGTAGCCGGTCGCGGTGAGCACCGTCGTGCCACGCTCGCCGGCCCGCTCCTGCAGGAACTGCAGCAGCTCGGTCTTGCCGGTGGCCACGCCGCCGGTGATGGTCACCGTGCCGCCGCGCCCGGCGAGGCAGTCGGCCAGCGCGGCCTCCAGCTGCGCAGTCTGTGCGTCGCGTTCGACGAGCGTGGCATCGACGAACGTCGCGTAGGCACCCAATTCGTCGCTCCCCGGAGCCGATTCATCACTGTGTGATCTTCAGAATTCCCGCCCGGCGTGAACCAACGAATGCGTGGATGTTAATTCATGACCGGTGCCGCCGCGGCCACCAGATCACGGGTCACCGGGTGCTCCGGCGCGTCGAAGATCCGTTCGACCGGGCCGTGCTCGATCACCCGGCCGGCGTTCATCACCACCACCCGGTCGCTGACGTGCCGCACCACGCCGAGGTCGTGCGAGATGAACAACAACGCCATACCCAGATCGCGCCGCAGGTCAGCCAGGAGATCAAGAATCTGCGCCTGCACCGAGACGTCAAGCGCGGACACCGGCTCGTCGCAGACGATCAGCCGGGGCCGGGACGCCAGCGCGCGGGCGATCGCGACCCGCTGCCGCTGCCCGCCGGACAGCTCCGCCGGCCGCCGCGCCCGCACCGTGCCGGCCAGCTGCACCTGGTCGAGCAGCTCCGCGACCCGGTCCGCGCGCGCCCGCCCCCGTGGCACCCCGGCCGCCGCGACCGCCTCGCCGAGGATCCGGGCCACGCCGTGCCGCGGGTCGAACGAGCTGAGCGGGTCCTGCGGCACCGCCTGGATCATCCGCCGGTACGGCCGGCGCCGCCGCTCCGACAGCTCGCTCCACGGCAGGTCCGCGAACCGGACAGTGCCGGCGTCCGGCCGCTGGAGGCCGAGCACCAGGCGTGCCACGGTGGTCTTCCCGGACCCGGACTCGCCGACCACGCCGAGGGTCTCGCCCGCATGCAACCGCAGCGACACGTCCCGCACCGCCTCGAACCCGCCGAACCGCTTCCCGACACTGTCCACGGTCAGCAGCGGCGCGCCGGACGGCGGGCGGGGCAGCGGCACCGGTGCCAGCACCGGCATCGGCCGGTCCGGGTACCAGCAGCGCACCTCGATGTCGGCCGGGAGCCGGTCGCGGCACCTGTCGTCGGAGAGCGCGCAGCGGGCCGCGTACGGGCACCCGCCCGGCCCGGCCGCCGGCCGTCCCGCGTTCGGCACGGACAGCCGGACACCCTGCGCGTGCAGCCCCGGCGCCGCGGCAAGCAACGCCCGGGTGTACGGATGCCGCGGCGACGCCAGCACCCGCGCGGTCGGCCCCTGCTCCACGATCCGCCCGCCGTACATCACCGCCACCCGGTCGGCCAGCCGCGCCACCACGGACAGGTCGTGGCTGATCAGCAGCAGCGCGGTGCCGTCCCGGACCAGGGCGCCGAGCAGGTCCAGCACTCGGGCCTGCACTGTGGCGTCCAGCGCGGTGGTCGGCTCGTCCGCGATCAGCAGCTCCGGCCCGGCCGCCAGTGCGGACGCGATCAGCGACCGCTGCCGCAGGCCGCCGGAGAGCTGGTGCGGATACTGCCCCGCGCGCCGCTCCGGGTCCGGAATGCCGGCGTCGGAGAGAAGCGCGTGCACCCGCGCCGGCGGAACACGCCGTTCCCGGGCCGCCTCCCGCACCTCCGCGCCGACCGTGCGCAGCGGATCCAGCGAACCCAGCGCGTCCTGCAACACCAGGCCGATCCGCCGGCCGCGCACCGCACGCCAGCCGCGCTCGGAAAGTCCGCGCAGGTCGGTGCCGTCGAAGTCCAGCCGGCGCGCCGTCACCCGGGCGCCGCTCCCGGCCAGGCCGAGCATCGTACGGGCGGTGACGCTCTTGCCTGATCCGGACTCGCCGACAACTGCCAGGCACTCGCCGGCGTCCAGGTGCAGCGACACATCCCGGACCACCTCGTCGTCGCCGAACGACACGGTGAGGCCCTCGGCCTCCAGCAGCGGGCTCACCGGCTGAACCGCCGCTGGGCTTCCCGGCCGACCACGTTCACCGCGAGGACGGTGAGCGTGACCGCCGCGCCCGGAAAGACCGCGATCCACCAGGCCAGCTGCAGGAACTCCCGGCCGCCGGCAAGCATCGCGCCCCACTCAGGAGACGGCGGCTGCGGGCCGAGGCCGAGGAAGCTCAGGCCGGACGCGGAGATCAGCGCGGTGCCGAACCCGACCGTGGCCAGCACCAGCAGCGGCGTCAGTGCGTTCGGCAGCACGTGCCGCAGCACGGTCAGCCATCGGGGCAGGCCCAGCAGTGTGGCGGACTCGACGTACCCGGAGCGGCGGACCAGCAATGTCTCCGCGCGGGCCAGCCGGGCGTACCCGGGGACGAAGGCGATTCCGACCGCGAGCATCACGTTGCCGGTGCCGTTACCCAGCACTGCCACCACCAGCAGCGCCAGCAGCAGCGGCGGCAGCGCCAGCAGCACGTCGGTGAGCCGCATCAGCGAGGTGTCGGCCACCGGGCCGCCGAGGCCGGCGGCCAGTCCGAGGAGCGTGCCCGCGACCACCGCGACCACAGTGGACCCGGCGCCGAGCAGCAGCGACGGGCGGGTGCCGTGGACGATCCGGCTGTAGACGTCGCGGCCGAGCTGGTCGGTGCCGAGCCAGTGTCCGGCGCCGGGGCCGCGCAGCGCGTTGACCGGGTCGATGTCCGCGGGGGAGTGCGTGCTGAACAGGCCGGGTGCGACCGCGACCAGCGTGATCAGCGCCAGTACCGCGCCGCAGAGCAGTACCACAGTGCGTCGTGCGGTCATCGCCTCAGCCGTTCCGCAGCCTGGGGTCGACCGCGGTGACGAGCAGGTCGACAGCGGTGGACAGCGCCACGAACACCAGCGCGGACAGCAGCGTCACACCGATCACCACCGGCATGTCCTTGCTGCTCACCGCGGCCAGCGTGAGCGCGCCGAGTCCGGGCCGCCCGAAGATCGTCTCGACAAGCACAGCGCCGCCGAACAGCGTGCCGGTGATCCAGCCGGTCAACGTCAGAAGCGGGACGGCCGCGTGCCGCAGCGCGTGCCGGAGCCGGACCGCGTGCTCGCCGATCCCGCGCGCCCTGGCGGTTACCACGAACGGCTGCGCCAGCGCCGCCTCCAGGCTCTCCCTGAGCACCTGGGCCAGCACGCCGGCCAGCGGCAGCGCGAGCGTCACCGCCGGCAGCACCAGCGCGGCCGGGCCGGCGTCACCGGCCACCGGGAACAGCCGGAACCGGAACGACAGGAAGGTCAGCAGCACGATCCCCACCCAGTACGACGGTGTGGACGCCGGCACCAGCTCCGCGACGGTGGCCAGCGCGCGCAGCGCCGGCCGGCGGCCCGCAGTGGCAAGCGCGGACAGCAGCGCCAGCCCGGCCGCGATCGCCAGCGCGGCCGCGGCCAGCTGCGCGGTCGGACCGGTCGCGGCGCCGATCAGTGCCGCGACCGGGCGTTGCAACTGGTACGACTCGCCCAGATCGCCCTGGACCAGCCGCCCCAGGTAGTGCAGGTACTGCTCAGCCACCGGCCGGTCGAAGCCGTACTCGCTGACGATCTGTGCCCGGACCTCAGGCGACGCCGAGGTGGCCGGCCCGAGCAGCACCGCGACCGGATCACCGGGGACGAGTTGCAGCGCGGCGAACGCGAGTGTCGCGGCGCCGAACAGCACGCCCACCGCGCCCACGGCTCGAAGCGCGATGTCCCGAAGTGCCCCGATCATGGCGTGACCAGCCAGGCGTCGGCGTACCGGACCCAGTTGTTCGCGTCGAAGGCCAGCCCGTGCACGCCGGTGCTGTGCCCGACGATCGTCACCTGCGTGTAGAGCGGCGTCACCAGGGCCAGGTCGATCGCGCGCCGCTGTGTCCTCTCGTAGGCGTCCCGCCGCGCCGCGTCGTCAAGCGTGGCCCGGCCGGCCGCGGTCCACGCGTCCAGCTCCGGGTCGGTGACGAACGTCGCGTTGATACCGCCGGTGGCCGGTGCGCTGCGGCTGTTCAGGAACAGCCACAGCACGTCCGCCTCGAACCGGGGCCAGCTCAGGTCCACCAGGTGCGCCTTTCCGCCGTACACCTGCGCGCTGTAGGTCCCGACGTCCACGGACGGGCGGTCGACCTGGATGCCGATCTTCTTCAGGTCTGCCTGGATCGCCTGGCCGAGCACGTCGCGGCTCTCCCGGGTGGCCGCCTCGGCGATCTGCGGCCAGCCGAGCGTGAGCCGCACGCCGCCCTTGGTGCGGTAACCGTCCGAGTCCCGGCCGGTCCAGCCGGCCTCGTCCAGCAGCCGCGCGGACAGCGCCGGATCGTACGGCCAGCTGTTCTCGAGCGACTTCGCGTAATACGGCGTGGTCGGCGTGATCGGGCTCCACGCGCGCGGGAACTGCCCGAACTGGACGGTCCGCACGTTCGTGTCGATGTCGATGCCGCGCTGCACCGCCTGGCGTACCCGCTGGTCGTCGAGCGGTGCCAATGAGCCGTTGAACCAGAGGTTGTAGTTGCCGCCCGGCACCCCACGGCTGATCACCTTCAGCCGTGGGTCGGCCTGCGCCGCGGCCACGCTCTGCGGCGGGATCGCGCGCGCCACCTGCACCTGCCCGCTGGTCAGCGCGCCGGACCTGGTGAACCCGGCCGGCAGGAACCGGACCACCACGGAGTCGAGGTACGCCGCGCCGGGGTGCGCGGCCGTGCCCGGCCCCCACGTGTAGGCCGGGTTGCGGGTAAGCGTGACAGACTGGCCCTTGGTGTACGCGCTGAACACGAACGGCCCACTGCCCACGTTCGCCGCGCCACCGCCGCTCAGCGGTCCGGTCAGTGCCTTCGGCGAGTAGAACCCGAGGTAGGTGGTGGCGGCCGCCTGAAGGAACGGCGCGAACGGCTCCGCGAACGCGATCCGCACGGTGTGCGGGTCGACGACCTCCGCGCCGGTGTACGGCCCGAGCAGCCCGGCCGCGTACTGCGACTTCGTGGCCGGATCAACGATGTGGTCGAAGTTCGCCTTCACCGCCGCCGCGTCGAACACTGTCCCGTCGTGGAACGTCACGTCCTCCCGCAGGTGGAACGTGTAGCTGGTGAAGTCCGGCGCGACCTCCCAGGACGTCGCCAGCCACGGGTGGAACCGGCCCTCCGCGTCCTGCGAGACGAGCGAGTCGAAGACGTTGCGGGAGATCTCTGCCGTGATGTCCTGCGTGGTGACGTGGATGTCCCAGGAGACCGGCTCGGTGTCGACCGCCACGGTAAGAGTGCCACCCTGGCGCGGCGGTCCTGCATCCTCCACGTCACCGGCCGCGGTACCGGAGCACGCGGTCAGCGTCAGCAGCGCCAGCCCGGCGATCAGCCGCCTCATCGCAGCACCGCCGCGCCGATGCCGGACACGGCCACGTCCTCGACCGGCGCGTGCACGCCGGCGGACTGGATGTCGCGGAAATGCCGTTCGAGCGGGTTGTCCTGCGCCAGCGCCCGGTTGCCGAGCGCCCGGACCGCGATCTGCACCGCGTCCGTCACGTGCCGGATCACCACCACCTTCGCGGACAGCGCGTCAGTGGCGGACACCGGCTCCCCGCGGTCCAGCCGGCCGGCGATGCCCAGGATGAGTTGCTCGGCCGTGGAGAGCAGCACCTCGATCCGGCCGGCGGCGCGGCGTACCCGCTCCGTACCGGCGGCGTTGCGGGCCGGGTTGCCGGGCACCCGGTCATGGGCGAAGTCGTGCAGGAACCGCTGGGCCGCCCGCGCCACGCCGAGGTAGAGCGCGGCGGAGATGACCAGCACCGCGCTCGGCGGCGGCGAGACGTCCGGGGGCGGTGCGCCGAACTCGGCCAGGTCGATCACGTGGTCGCGGGGGACCGGGACGTCCGTGAGGACGACCTCGTGGCTGCCGGTGGCCCGCATGCCGAGCTGGCGCCAGGTGGACAGGATCTCGATGCCGGGCGCGTCGCCGGGAACCAGGAACACACCGGCCCGGACCGGCGTCTCATCCGTGGCCGCCCACACCAGGAAGTAGTCCAGCCCTTCCGCGCCCGTCACGTACGCCTTGCGCCCGGAGATCAGCCACCCGTCATCGGTACGCCGCGCCGTGGTGGCCGGCGGTGCCCCGGAGGTGGACGAGCCGGTCGAGGGTTCGGCGCGCGCATGATTG
Source organism: Catenuloplanes sp. NPDC051500 (assembly GCF_044454585.1). Lineage (NCBI taxonomy): Bacteria > Bacillati > Actinomycetota > Actinomycetes > Micromonosporales > Micromonosporaceae > Catenuloplanes > Catenuloplanes sp. NPDC051500. Next base: position 259,881 of record NZ_JBITDX010000011.1, on the reverse strand, counting down.
ATCAGGACCGGCCGCTGCCGCGACTCCGCCACCAGCCGGGTATAGAGCGCCTCCGGCCACGGCTGGTGGCGGTGCAGCAGATGCGGCACCAGCGTCATTGTCGTGATCAACGCGACCGACGGATCCCCGGCGCCGAGCGCGATCAGGATCCGCGACACGTCGGTGAAGCTCGCGCCGTCGCCGCCGTAGCGCGGGTCGACGGCCGCGGTCAGCAGCCCCGCCTCGTGCACCAGCTTCAGCTGGGCGTGCGGAAACGCGCCGGACGCGTCGAGGTCGGCCGCCGTGGCCGCCAGCGCTTCGGTCAGCTCGTCGAGCGATATCTTTTCAACGGCCATGAATGTCTCCTCGCGGATGACCGGAAGTGTTAGAAAGGGAGCGCTATCGGGGCGCTTTTTAGAGCATGGAGCAGCTCGGCGGTCATTGTCCAGTGTCGAATAGCCATTTCGTAGTGTGGGCGGGAATCTATTCGCAAATGCGCAGCCAGCGCCTTTATCGCTCTTTATAAGGGGGGTGTAGGGGTGTTCGCCGTAACAATCGTCATCATTGTTTCCGGATCCCCCGATACGCCCACCTGATCGATAGGATTGCCGGGTGTCCGATCCGCTCGATCTGATCCACCTGCGCTCGCTCGTCGCCATCGCCGACTGCGGCGGCTTCCACCGTGCCGCCGCCGCGCTGCGGCTCAGCCAGTCGACGGTCAGCCAGCACGTCCGCCTGCTGGAACGCCGCCTCAAGGAACCGCTTGTCGAGAAGTCCGGCCGCGGCACCCGTCTCACCGCCGCAGGCGAGGCGCTGCTCGTCGAGGCCCGCCGCATCCTCGCCGTCCACGACGAGTCCCTGGCCCGCCTCGAGGTCCGCGCCGAACGCGACATGGTGGTCGGCTGCACGGAGCACGCGGCCGACCGGATGCTGCCCCCGTTCCTCGCCGTGCTGCGACACGCGTTCCCCGGCCGTACCGTCCGCTTCCGCCTGGACCGCTCCACCCGCCTCGCCGACGACGTGGCCCGCGGCGCCCTCGATCTGGCCGTCGTCCTGGGCGGCGCCGAACCGTCCGGCGCCCAGATCACGATGCTGCCGCTCTCCTGGTTCGCCGCCCGCCACGCGCCCCTCCCCGCGGCCGGCGAGCCGTTCCCGGTCGTCGCTTTCGAGGAGCCCTGCGGCCTGCGCCAGAAGGCACTCCAGGCGCTCGATTCCGCAGGCCACGTCACCACAATCACCGCGGAGTCGACAAGCCTCGACGGCGTCCTCGCCGCGGTCCGGGCCGGCCTCGGCATCGCCCTGCTCCCCAGCACCGGCCGCACCCCTTCGGGACTGGTCGCGCTGCGTCACCTGCCGGCCCTCGACCCGGTCGCCCTCGAAATAGTCACCCGCCGCGGCATCGACCCCGACATCCGCCGCACCGCCTTCGAGGCCGGCCGCGACTTCTTCGCCACCCGCGCCCACCTCCGCAGCATCGCGGTCGCCTGATCCCGACGTGCCGTTCCGCTTCGTTGACCGCATAAGAGCTTGTCGGTACCGTCGAATTACCGGGTGATCGCAGCGTCACTCCGGGTCGTAGGCCGGGAAGGTGAGCCATGTCAGCTCCGTGGGGCGCCGATCCGGCCGCCGGATTCCGCCGCCGAATCGGTAAGTCGGCTCATGAGTTGGGAACCACCAGCGGAAATGCCAGCTGCCCGGACATCTGGGAGTTGGACAACGGCGACTTCGCGGTGATCGGCACCCAGCTGCGCGATGCCTACCGTGACCGCCTGACCGCCGGCGTGACGATCGACGAGCACGAGAGCGTCGTCGTGATCCCGCGCAGCATGCTGATCGCGGCGAAGGCGGACATCCCCGATGCCTGAGCCCCTCCGCGGTGCGACCGGCGAACGGATGGAGCTCGACGACTACTACGCGGACTTCGAGCGCGTCTTCTGGCGTACCGGCGAGTTCTGGAAGTTGGAACGCGGCCAGGTGTTCGCCGAACCGGGCGACGAGAGCTGGACACTGTTCAACCGTGGCGACTGGGCGGGGTCGCTGCGCGTCATGGAGGCGCGCCGCGATGATCTGACCGCCTACCACCGGGAGGCAGCGGAGGCCGGTGTGACAGCACGCCGGATTCGGATCGTCGAGCGGCCGCTCTCCGCCTACATGCAGTGGGAACTGCATCATCTGAAGATCCGGGACGAGACCGGCGGCCCGATCCGGGTCCTCGACGCGTCCGCCGTGGCAGACATCGAGTCCGGCGGCCCGATGCCGGAGATCTACACGCTCGGCACCGAGGTGATGTACCAAGCGGTCTATGACGGCAGCGGCGTCCTGGAACACGTGGTGCGGTATACCGACCAGTTGCTCGTCCATCGATGCCGGGACTTCATCGGCGCCCTCTACGAGCGCGGCGAACCCGTCGCAGACTACTTCGCGCGGGAGGTCGCGCCGCTCCCACCACCCGTGCCGGACGATCCGCTGCCCGAGGGCTACCTGGACCGGACCGGCCGGCCGGGGCCCATCCGCTCCTGACCGAAAGATCGCTCATGACATCGGGGTACGACCGTGACTCCCTGCTGGCCGCGGTCGTGCAGGCGATGGCGCTCCAGGACGGCCTCTACCTGAGCCCGCAGCCGGAACAGCAGCAGAGCGCTCGGGTGACGTCCCGGCAACTGCCCGCGCCGGTGCGTGGGTTCACCGACCGGGCCCGGGAGTCCACGCTGCTCGACCGAGCACTGAACCGGCTCGGCACGGGCGATCCACTGCCCGTGCTGCTCATCGTGGGCGGACCGGGCGTGGGTAAGACCGCGCTTGCCGTGCATTGGATGCATTCGCTCAGGCCGCGTTTCCCCGATGGCGAACTCGTCGTCAACCTTCGCGGCTACGGCCCGGATCGGCCGCTTCCCGCCGCACGGGCACTGGACCGGCTGTTACAAGGACTCGGAGTGCCACCGAGCCGGATCCCCGACGACGTCGAGGATCGCGCCGGCCTTTTCCGGTCCCGGATCGCCGGCAGCAGAATACTGATCCTGCTCGACAACGCCGCGGGCGCCGACCAGATCCGGCCGTTGCTTCCCGGCGCGCCCGGGCCGCTGTTCGTGGTCACCAGCCGGGACCGCATGGCGCGTCTGTCCGCCCGGGAGGGCATCGATCATGTACCGCTGGGCACACTGCCAGAGACGGATGCTGTCGCACTGGTTAGGCATATCACCGGGTCCGCCCGGCCGGACGATTCGGCGGCGGATCTGGCCCGGCTGGCCCGGTCGTGTGCTCAGCTTCCGCTCGCGTTGCGCATCGCAGGCGTCCGCGCCGCCACCCGCCCGGCGACGCCGCTCTCCGAACTGGTCGAGGACCTCCGGGACGCCACCGGAGCATGGGAGGCGCTGACGGTCCAGGACGGATCCGGGAGCGATGACGTCCGAAGCGCATTCGCATGGTCCTACCGCGAACTGCCCGAGGCGGCGGCGCTGCTGTTTCGGATGGTCGGCCTGCACCCGGTGCCGGAGATCGGAGTGGGCGCCGCAGCCGCGGTCGCTGGTCTGAGCGAGCGTGACGCCCGGCGCCTGGCCGACGTGCTCGCAGGAGCGTCGACGATCGAGGCGACGAGCGCCGGCCGGTACCGGATGCACGATCTGCTGCACGCTTATGCGAGGGCCGAGTCGTACGCTCGCGATCCCGTCCACGCCCGGCGGCGTGCGATCGGGCGGTTGGTCGGCTGGTATGCCCTGTCGGTGGACAACGTCGCCCGCCTGGTCTCCGGCGGCGACCGCCTGCTGCCCCGGCCGCCGCTGGACGAGGAGGTGAGCCCGGCCCGATTCGAGTCCGCGGATGCGGCGTCGGCCTGGCTCGACACCGAGCGGCAGAGCATCCTGTCGAGTGTCCGGTTGGCCGAGTCCTCCGGTCTGCCGCTGCACGCGTTCGCTCTGGCCGTTGCGGCCGGGGCCGTCTACCTGAGCTACTTCCATTTCGACGACTGGGCGGAGACGTCGGAGATCGCGGTCCGGGCCGCTGCCGGGACCGGCATCGAACTCTATGTGGCAGTCGCGGAGCGCAACCGCGGGATGTACCTGTTCCGGCACGGTGACCATGGGGAGGCCCGGACTTCGTTCATGGACGCGTTGCACACGTTCGAGCGGATCGGCGACGCGCGTGGCGTCGCGGAGACGACCAACGCGCTGGGGCTGGTGTGCCTGCGGCTCCGCGACCTCGTCACGGCCGTTGACCTGTTCACGCGCGGCGCCAACCGGTTCATCGACATCGGTGACGCGCGGTGGAATGCCGTCTGTCGCTCCAATCTGGCAGAGGCTCGGATCGAGGCCGGCGATCTACCGGCCGCGGTGGCCGATCTCGGCGTGCTGGTGCGGTTGTTCGCGCAGGCGGGCGACGAGTCGATGCGCGGTAACGCGCTCTGGCTCCTCTCCCGGGCCCGGCGGCTGGGTGGGGATGTCACCGGCGCGAGGACCGCGATCGAGGAGGCGCTGGTGATTGCGACGGAGCTGCGCAACCGGATCCTTGAGGGCGCGTGGCTGATCGAAGCGGCGCTGGTGCGGCTTGCGCTCGATGACGCCGTCGGGGCGCTACATGACTGTCGGCGTGCTGCGGCGTTGCAACAGGAGATCGGGGACTCCAGCCGTGAGGCGCTGGCCTGGCACTGCACGGCGGAGGTGCTTGCCGCGATGGGTCGCCGGCCCGAGGCCGCTGCGTTTCATCTGCGGGCGGCCCGCCGGTTCCACGGGCTGGGCGACACCTGGAACGAGGCGCTCGCCCGGGTCGGCGCCGCGGACGCGGCCGCCGCACTGGGCCGAGCCGACGCGGAACGGGAGCAGCTCGATCTGGCGGCCGAATGCCTCCTGGCCCATCAAGACCCGATGGCGGTCGAGTTGAGCTCGCAGCTCGGGCGCCGGCTCGGCGGGTGAGTGACGGCTGGGGCGACCGATCGGAGACTGCGATCGGTGGACTTGTGGAACCGTCGTTGGATGTATTCCCATCGGGTAAGTAGGCTTTTGCGTGGTCAGTCGTCCACGTCAGGAGTGGTTCCGCCATGACGGTTGAATTCATCAGCGCCATCAACGTCAATCCCAGCAACGAGGTGAACGGCCTTGCTGAGCCGGCCGTGGACCCGGCGTTCCTGCGCCGGTACGCACGCACGCTCGAGGACGGCGGCTTCGACTACACGCTCGTGCCCTACGGCTCGTCGTTCCATGATCCGTTCACGATCGCGGCCACGCTCACCCAGCACACGGAGCGGATCAAGCCGATTGTCGCGCTCCGGCCGAACACGGTGTACCCGACCGTGGCGGCGAAGGCGCTCGCCACGCTCGATCAGGTCTCCGGTGGGCGGGCGGTCGTGCACTTCATCGCGGGCGGCAGTGACAAGGAGCAGGCGCGCGAGGGGGACCGGCTGAGCAAGACCGAGCGCTACGCGCGCCAGGAGGAGTACATCCGGATTCTGCGCCGCGCCTGGACGGAGCGCACGCCGTTCGACCATGCGGGCGACTACTACTCCTTCGAGGATTTCGTCTCCCACGTCAAGCCGGTCAACGGGACCATCCCGATCAGCGTCGGCGGCTCGTCGGACGACGCCTACCGGGTCGGTGGCGCGCTCGGCGACATCTTCGGCCTCTGGGGCGAACCCCTCACAGAAACCCAACACCAGATTTCGAGGGTACGGGAGGAAGCCACCCGGTCCGGCCGTGTCGACAGCCCGCGCATCTGGGTGACGTTCCGGCCGATCGTGGCCCCGACCGACGCGCTGGCGTGGGAGAAGGCGCACCGCGTGCTCGACATCCTCAAGCAGGGCCCGGGCGGTCCGCGCCGGCGCTGGGACGGCGGCGGCGCGCCCGCGAACGTCGGCTCGCAGCGGCTGCTCGAGATAGCGGCCCGCAAGGACCTGCACGACCGGGCACTGTGGACGCCAACGGCCACCGCGACCGGTGCGGCGGGCGCGTCGACCGCGCTTGTCGGCAGCTACGAGACGGTGGCGGCCGCGATCCTCGACTACGTCGACCTGGGCGCGGACCTGATCTCGATCCGCGGCTACGACAACCTGAACGACGCGATCGACTACGGCCGCTACATCCTGCCGCTGGTCCGTCAGGAGCTGGCGCACCGCGAGCGCACCGGCGAGCGGGGCCGGGTGGTGGCCCAGCCGCCGCTCGAGAACGACCTGGTCACGTCGTGACGATCGACGACGCCACGCTTGAGAAGCTTACGGCGCGGCTTGCGGGGACGGCGGAGCGTTACGACCGCAGCGGCGACTTCCCGGTGGACGGGATCACCGCCGTGTTCGAGGCGGGGCTGCTGCACGCGGAGGTCGGTGCACGGACCAGCCTGGCCGACGCGGTGCGGATCTTCGCGGCGCTCGGCCGGGGCGACCCGTCGGTGGCGCTGCTGACCGCTATGACGTTCCTGCAGCATCGTGCGCAGGCGACGGCGCCGTGGTGGCCGGACGCGCTCTACGCGCAGGTCGTCGCGGACTCCGCGGAGCGGCCGGTGCTTCTCAACGCGATCCGCGCCGAACCGGAGTGGGGTGCCCCGGCTCGCGGTGGGTTGCCGGCCACGACGATCCGGCGGACCCCGGACGGCTGGTCGCTCACCGGCCACAAGGGATTCGCGACGGGCGTGGAGGGGCTGGCGTACCACCTGGTGTGGGCCGCGACCGAGGACGACGAGCCGCTGCTGGCGCACGCGATCGTGCCCGCGGACGCGCCAGGCATCGAGATCGTGCGCACCTGGGACCATCTCGGGCTGCGCGCGTCCGGCACGCACGACGTGATCTACACGGACGTGCGGGTCCCGGAGGAGAACTTCCGCGGGACGCCACCGCAGAACGCCACGCAGAGCGCGGGGCTTGCCGTCTCCGCGCTCTACCTCGGCGTCGCGCAGGCCGCCCGCGACTTCTTCGTCAAGTTCGCGAACGAGCGGGTGCCGAGTTCGCTTGGCCGCCCGATCGCCACGACCGAGCGGATCCAGAGCGTGGCCGGGGAGATCGAGACGCAGCTCGTACACGCGGAGGAGCTCTTGACCGGTCTTGCTCCTCGGATCGACGCCGGGGACCCGGCCGCGATCGCGCGCGTGCCGGTCGCCAAGGTGCTCGTCACCCGCGCGGTGATCGCGGCCGTGCAGACCGCGGTGGCGGCGCTCGGCAATCCGGCGCTGACCCGCCACCACCCCCTGGAACGGCATCTGCGTGACGTGCTCGCCTCGCGTGTGCACCCGCCGCAGGAGGACGCCGCCCTGCTCATCGCCGGCCGCCGTGCGCTGGCCGCCGTACCCCGATAGAAGGAGCACCATCATGAGACACCTCGGGGCGTTCTCGCTCGTTGCCCTGCTCGGGCTGTCCGCCTGCGCGGGCGGCGCCACGTCGGCGGCCCAGGCCGGCGGCGATCCGGTCTCCGGCGGCACGCTGAAGATCGCGTTCTGGGACGACCAGCAGGGCTGCATCGACCCGAACCAGGTGTACTGGATCGAGAGCCGGTCGCTGAACCGCCAGTTCGCGGACTCGCTCACCGACCAGGACCCGGAGACCGGCGAGATCGTGCCGTGGCTGGCGACCGGCTGGAAGGTGTCCGAGGATGCGAAGGCGTTCACGTTCGACCTGCGGCCGGGTGTGACGTTCAGTGACGGTACGCCTCTTGATGCGACAGCTGTGAAGACGGCGCTCGACGGCACGTTCGCGCTCGGGCCGAAGTCGCTGCTGGGGCTGACCTACCTGGCCGGGTACGACACGACCACAGTGGTCGACCCGGACACGGTCTCGGTCACGTTCAAGCAGCCCAACGCGGGTTTCCTGCAGGCGACCTCGACGACCACGCTGTCCATCCTGTCGCCTGCGACGTATCAGAAGACGCCTGAGGCGCGCTGCACCGGCGACGTGATCGGGTCCGGGCCGTTCGTGCTGGAGAGCTACACCGCGGCGAAGTCGGCGCGGCTGACCAAGCGGGCGGACTACGCCTGGCCGTCCGCGCTCGTGAAGAACCAGGGCGCGGCGTACCTGGACGCGATCGAGGCGAGCTACATCAAGGAGGACAGCGTCCGGGTCGGCAGCCTGACCAGCGGCGCGGTCGACATCGCCTGGCCGCGGGAGCCGATCTCCGAGGCGGACCAGAAGCTGATCGAGGCGACCGGCGGCACCATTACGTCGCGGCCGCTGCCGGGGATCAGCAGCGGCCTGGTGCCGAACGTGACGAAGGGCGGGCCGCTCGCCGATCTGGCCGTCCGGCAGGCGCTGCAGAAGTCGATCGACAGGGGTACGTACGCGTCCACGATCTACTGGTCGGGCTACCCGGTCGTGGCCGGGCCGTACAACTCGACCACGCCGTACTGGACTGACGGGTCCGCCGCGCTCGCCTACGACCCGGACGGCGCGGCCGCGCTGCTCGACCGGGCCGGGTGGGCGAAAGGGCCGGACGGATACCGGTACAAGGACGGCAGGAAGCTGACGCTTCACGCGCCGGTCACTGTCGCGCTCGCCGGGGACCAGCTCATCCAGGACCAGCTCAAGAAGGCCGGAATCGACCTCCAGCTGACAGTTGTCACGGTCGCCCAGCGGACCGAGCGGATCGCCGCGGGCGACTTCGACATCACCAGCACGTACTACACCCGGGCGGACCCGAGCGTGCTCGGCTCGGTGCTCGACCAGAAGGTGACCAAGGGTGGCACGGCCGTCTACAGCCAGGACCCGGCGACCGCGGCGAAGGTGAGCGAGCTGTTCGCGGCCGGGCTCCAGGCCACCGACCCGCAGAAGCGCGCGGCGGCCTACGCGGAACTCCAGGCGTACCTGGTCGCGCAGGGCGTGTCCTTCCCGGTCTACGAGCGCCTGCAGCTGGCCGGGCTGTCCCGTGCGGTGCAGGGCTTCTCGTTCACGAGCGAGGCGTTCCTGCGCACCAATGACCTGTGGCTGTCCCGATGACCCGCTATCTGCTCGGGCGGCTCGCGCAGGCGGTCGCGGTGCTCTGGGCCGTGTTCACAGTGACGTTCGTGATCCTCTACCTGCTGCCCAGCGACCCGGTCGAGCTGCTGCTTGCGGCCGGCGACATGCGGCCGGAGGATCTCAGTGCGGAGCAGCTCGCCACGCTCCAGGCGCAGTACGGCCTGGACAAGCCGGTGCTCGTGCAGTACCTCGACCAGCTGTGGCAGCTCGTCCGCCTTGACTTCGGCGACTCCATCTCGAAGAACGTGCCGGTGTCGCAGCTGCTGGCCGAGCGGGCCGGTGCCACGCTCGCGCTCGGCGCCACAGCCGTCGTGTTCGCGCTGGCCGGCGGCGTCACGCTCGCCTACCTGGCCGCCTGGGTCAGGTGGCGCCCGGCGCGGGTGCTGCTGCGGCGACTGCCCGCGCTCGGCGTCTCGTTCCCGCCGTTCTTCATCGGGCTGCTGCTGATCCAGGTCTTCGCGTTCTCGCTGGGCTGGCTGCCGGCCACCGGCTCGGACGGGCCGGCCACGCTGATCCTCCCGGCGGTCATGATGGCCACGCCCACGTCCGCGCTGCTCGCCCAGGTGCTGACCCGCAGCCTTGACGACACGCTCGCGGAGCCGTACGTGACCACCGCCCGCGCGAAGGGCCTGTCCCGCAACGCGGTGCAGGCCCGGCACGCGCTGCGCAACGCGGCACCGCCCGCGCTGACGCTGCTGGGGCTGCTGCTCGGCTTCACAGTGGCGGAGGCGGTGGTGGCGGAGACCGTGTTCACCCGGGACGGGCTCGGGCGGCTCGCGCAGGAGGCGGTGCTGGCCCAGGACGTCCACGTGGTGCAGGCGATAGTGCTCGTCGCGGCCGTGGCGTTCGTGACGATCAACCTGATCGTGGACCTGATCCACCCGCTGCTGGACCCCCGGGTCGTCCATGCGCGGCGGGTGTCGTGATGAGACGCCCCGGCCTGATCGTCGCGGTGCTGTTCGTGCTGCTGGTGATCGTGTCCGCGATCGTCCCGCAGTGGTTCACCGGCTACGACCCGACCGCCACGTCCCCGGCCGAGAAGCTGCTGTCCCCGAGCGGCACCCACCTGTTCGGCACTGACGAGCTGGGCCGCGACCTGTTCACCCGGGTGCTGCACGGCTCCACGATGACGATCCGGGCCACGCTCGGCTCGGTCGGCATCGCGCTCGTCGCCGGCCTGGCGATCGGTGTCGTGGCCGGTTTCGCAGGCGGCTGGGCGGACGCGGTCCTGATGCGGGCGGTGGACGTCACGCTCGCGATCCCGCGCATGCTGCTGGCCCTGACCATCGTCACCGCGCTCGGCTTCGGCATCGTGCCCACCGCGATCGCGGTCGCGGTCGGCATCGTGCCCGGCTTCGCCCGGATCACCCGCGCGGAGGTGCTGAAGGTCAAGACGCTGCCGTACGTGGAGGCCGCGCGGATGGGCGGCGCGTCCTGGACCCGGGTGCTGCTCCGCCACATCCTGCCGAACTCGTGGGGCCCCGTCCTCGTCCTCGCCGTCCTCGACTTCGGCGTGGCGATCCTAGCCGTCTCCGCGCTCAGCTTTCTCGGCTTCGGCGCGCCGCCCCCGGCCGCGGAGTGGGGCACGCTGATCTCCCAGGGCCGCAACTACCTGATCACGTCGCCGTGGCTGAGCCTGCTCCCCGGGCTCTTCGTCGGACTCGTCGTCTTCAGCCTCAACCACATCTCAAGGAGCATCGAGGAGCTGCAGCGATGAGCCTCGTACAGGTGAAGGGCCTGTCAGTCGTGTACGGCCGGCGCCGCCACCGGACCACAGCGGTAAGCGACCTCGACCTGACCGTGGCGCCCGGCGAGACGGTGGCCGTGGTCGGCGAGTCCGGCTCCGGCAAGACCACGCTCGCGTCCGCGCTCCTCGGCCTGCTGCCCGCGTCCGCGTCGGTCACCGCCGGCACGATCGAGGTGGCCGGCCACGACCTGACCGGCGGCTCCGACCGCGCGTTCCGGGCGATCCGCGGCACGGTCGCCGGGCTTGTGCCCCAGGACCCGATGGTCGGCCTGAACCCGACCATGCGGATCGGCCCGCAGGTCGCCGAGGCGGTCCGCCGCCGCCCCGGCCTGGACCGGCGCACCGTCGACCTGGAGGTGGTCGCCGCGCTTGAGGCGGCCGGCCTGGACGATCCGGTGCGGCGCGCCCGGCAGTACCCGCACGAGCTCTCCGGCGGCCTGCGCCAGCGCGTGCTCATCGCGATCGCGCTTGCCGGGAACCCCCAGCTGATCATCGCGGACGAGCCGACGAGCGCGCTCGACGTGACTGTGCAGAAACGCATCCTGGACCACCTCACCGGACTTGTCGCGGCGCGCGGCCTGGCCCTGCTGATCATCACGCACAACCTGGCCGTGGCCGCCGAGCGCGCGGGGCGGGTCGTGGTCATGCACGAGGGCCGGGTGGTCGAGCAGGGCGCGCCCGGCGACATCCTGGTCCGGCCGCGCGAGGCGTACACCAGGCGGCTTGTCGCGGCCGTCCCGCGCGTCACGCCCCGGTTCGTGGCGGTGCCGTCCGCGGAGCCGATCCTCACCATCGCGCACGTGACCAAGTCCTTCAAGGACGTGCGCGCGGTCGACGACGTAAGCCTCACGGTCCCGCGCGGGCAGACGCTCGCGCTTGTCGGCGAGTCCGGGTCCGGGAAGACCACCACGCTGCGGATCGCGCTCGGGCTGGAACGCCCGGACAGTGGCCGCGTGCTCTTCGACGGCGTCGACCTGTCCGGGCTCGGCTGGCGGCGGCAGCGGCCGTTGCGGCGCCGGTTCCAGCTCGTGCACCAGAACCCGTACTCGTCACTCGACCCCCGGTTCACAGTCGCGCAGACCGTCACCGAGCCGCTGGTGTCGTTCCGCGTCGGCGACCGCGCGTCCCGCCGGGCCGCCGCCCGCGACCTGATCGACCGCGTCGGCCTGCCGGAGACCGTGCTTGACCGCCGCCCCGCCGAACTCTCCGGCGGACAGCGCCAGCGCGTCGCCATTGCCCGCTCGCTCGCGCTGCGGCCGGACCTGCTGCTCCTCGACGAGCCGGTCTCCGCGCTGGACGTGTCCGTCCAGGATCAGATCCTCCGCCTCCTCGCCGACCTGCAACGTGACCTCGGACTCAGCTATCTGCTCGTCTCGCACGACCTCGCGGTGGTCGCCCAGGTGTCCCACCACGTCGCGGTCCTGCACGAGGGCCGCGTGGTCGAACACGGGCCGACCGCCTCCGTCTTCGCGTCACCGTCCACCGCACACACCCGGCGCCTGCTCGACGCGATCCCCGGGCCGGCCCGTCAGGAGGTCATCTCGTGAGCACGCGGTATGTGGTCATCGGCGCGGGCGCGGTCGGCGCGCTGCTCGCCGCCCAGCTGGAGTTGGCCGGGATCCCCGTGGTCCTGGTGGCCCGCGGCGTGCACCTCGCCCTGATCCGCGGCCAAGGGCTCACAATCCACAGACCTGACAGCATCGACACGGTACGCCCGCGCGCGGTCGACGGCCCGGCCGGTGTCCACCTCACCCCGGACGACGTGCTGGTGCTGGCCGTGAAGGCCCAGGACGCGGACGCGGCGCTTGCCGAGTGGGCGTGGCAGCCGGTGGCCGGTGGCGGCGTCACGGCGGACCTGCCGATCCTCACCTTCCAGAACGGGATGGACACCGAGGCGCTGGCATTGCGGCGGTTCGCCCGTGTCTACGGCGTCACGATCGCGGTCGCGGCCAGCTACCTGACGCCGGGCGCGGTGGTCAGCCCGTCGTACCCCCGCATCGGGGTGGTCTGGATCGGCCGCTACCCGGACCGGGCCGACCCGGCGGCGGACGGGTTCGCCGAGGATCTGCGGCGGGCCGGCTACGGCGCGCGGTCCGTCCCGGACATCACGGCCTGGAAGGCGCGCAAGCTGCTCGGCAACGTCCGCAACGGACTCGACCTGCTTGCCGGAAGCGCCCCGGACAAGGCGCGCGCGGGGGAGTTGCTGACCGCGGAGGCGTCGGCGGTGTTCGCGGCCGAGGGGATCGTGCCGGCCGAACCGCTGAGCGGTCTGGTGGTACGGCCGGTGCCGGGACACACGCCGGGCCGCCTCTCCACCTGGCAGAGCCATGCCCGCGGCGCGTCGAGCGAGACCGACCACCTCAACGGCGAGATCGTGCTTCGCGGCCGCCGACTGGGCGTGCCCACCCCGGTCAACGCGCGGCTGCAGCGGCTTGTCGGCACGAGCTGGTCGAGCGGCACGACGTACCCCGTCGGCGAGCTGTTGACCGTGATCGACGACGGGCCGCCCGGTGGCACGAGGGGCGAGGACGGCCCGAGCACTGGCGATACGACGACTGGATCGCCGTCCGCCGGCAGTCCGGCCCCGGACGCGGCCCGGAACGGCGCGGGACCGGCCGCGGGCGGCGCGGAGGTGCGGATCAGTGCCTGAGGACGACCTCCCCGACTACCGCACCGACCGTTCCGGCTGGGTGCCCGGCGGCGCGCCGCTGCGGGTGGTGCGGGCCCGGACCGTCGACGACGTGCGGAACACGCTCGCCGCCGCCCACCGCGACGGCACCCCTGTCGTCACCCGCGGCGCCGGCACCGGACTGGCCGGCGCGGCCTCGGCCGGAAGCGGCACGATCGTGCTCGACGTGTCCGGACTGGACCGGATCCTGCACCTTGACCCGGTCGACGCGATCGCACGCGTCGAACCCGGCGTGATCACCGCGGACCTCGACCGCGCCGCCGCCGCGCACGGCCTGTTCTTCGCGCCGGATCCCGGAAGCGTCGCCATCTGCACGGTCGGCGGCAACATCGCCACCAACGCGGGCGGCCTGCGTGCCACGAGATACGGCGTCACCCGGGACAGCGTGCTCGCGCTCGACGTGGTGCTCGCGGACGGCCGCCTGATCAGGGTCGGCAGGCAGACCGTCAAGGGTGTCGCGGGCCTCGACCTGACCGCGCTGATCGTCGGCTCGGAGGGGACGCTCGGCGTGGTCGTCGGCGCCACGCTGCGGCTGCTGCCCAGGCCACGTCAGGTCGCCACCGCGGCCGCGTACTTCGCCACTGTCGCGGACGCGGCGAAGGCCTCGATCGCGCTCGCGGCCGGCGGGCTGCGGCCGTCAGTTGTGGAGCTTGTCGACGGCCGCACGCTCGCCGCCATCGACGCGCTGCGCGGCACCGCCCACGCGGGCACCGGCGACGCGTTCCTGCTGGTCCAGGCGGACGGGTTCGGCGCGGCCGAGGAGATCGACGCGGTCGCGGGCGTGCTCGGCCGCACCGCCACGTCCGTGCGGACCACGCTCGACCCGGACACGGCCGCCGCACTGGCCGCGGCCCGGCGCGACGCGCTCCCCGCCATCGAGGCGAAGGGCCCGGTGTTGATCGAGGACATCGCGGTGCCCCGCTCCCGGCTCGGTGAGGCGTTCGACGAGGTCCACCGGATCGCGGCCGAGACGGGCACGGACATCCACGTGTTCGCGCACGCGGCCGACGGCAACCTGCACCCGATCATCCGTACCGGCGACGACCCGGCGGCCGCCCACCGCGCCGCGGACCGGATCTTCGCGCTCGCGCTCGACCTCGGTGGCACGGTCGCCGCGGAACACGGCGTCGGCGCGCTCAAACGCTCCTGGATGGAGCGCGAACTCGGCCCGGACGTGCTCGCGCTGCAACGCCGGATCAAGGAGATCTTCGACCCCACAGGCATCCTCAACCCCGGAAAGGCGCTCTGACATGACAGTCCTCCTCACCGCCGCCGACCTCGCCGGCCGGCAGGGCGTGCGGCTGCTCGACGTCCGCTGGCGGCTCGGCGGCCCGCCCGGCCGCGACGGATACCGGGCCGGGCACATCCCCGGCGCTGTCTACGCGGACCTGGACACCGAGCTGGCCGCGCCCGCGGCGGACGGGCTCGGCCGCCATCCGCTGCCGTCAGTGGAGGCGCTTCAGGCCGCAGCGCGCGGCTGGGGCATCAACGACGGCGACACGGTCGTGGCCTACGACGACAACGGCAACCTCGCGGCCGCGCGCGCCTGGTGGCTGCTGCGCTGGGCCGGGATCGCCGACGTGCACCTGCTCGACGGCGGGCTCGCCGCCTGGAACGCGGCAGGCCTCCCGCTTGCCACAGGCGACGAGCGGCCCCCGCCCGGCGACGTCACGCTCACCTCGGGCCGGGCGCCGTCCACCGGGCCGGACGGCGCGGCCGCGATCGTCGCCGGTGGCGGGCTGCTGCTCGACGCGCGGGCGGCCGAGCGCTACCGCGGCGAGGTCGCGTCCGTCGACCCGAAGCCGGGCCACATCCCCGGCGCGGTAAGCGCCCCCACAAGCAACAACCTCAATCCCGACGGTACGTTCCGGAGCCCCGCGGACCTGGCCGCCCGATTCGCCGCACTCGGCGCCGAACCCGGTAGGGAGGTCGGCGTCTACTGCGGCTCCGGCGTCACCGCCGCGCACGAGATCGCCGCGCTCACCATCGCCGGCCTGCCCGGCGCCGTCCTGTACCCCGGCTCGTGGTCCCAGTGGGCCACGCTGCCCGGTCGCCCGATCGCCACCGGAGGAGAACCCGTGACCACACCCGAACTCATCACCGCCGACGACGCCGGAAAGCGCGTGGCAGGCGGCGCGCTGCTCGTGGACGTGCGCAGCGCACCCCGCCGGGCCGCGGACGGCGCCATCCCCGGCGCGGTGATCGCCGACCGCAACGACCTGAAGGCGGTGTTCGGCCTGGTGGCGGTGGACACGCCGATCGTGGTGGTGTGCGGCTCCGTCGACGGGTCCCGGCCGGTGGCGGAGGCGTTGTCCGCGGACGGCTACTCGGACGTCGCGCACGTGGACGGCGGCTTCGCGCAGTGGCGGGACGCCGGCCTGCCGGTCACCGACGCGCCTGCGGAACAGCCGAAGGGCTGAGCCGCGGACTGCCGCAGGCGGAGAGCTCCCCGCCTGCGGCTGTGACCGCGTGGAAGCCACGTCGATACGGCCCCTAGAACGCGGTCTCGAACATCTCGCGCAGGCCCGGGGTCGCCGCCTCGCCGCTGTAGCCGCAGATCAGCATCGCGCCCTCGGACGAGGACACCAGGTACTCCCGGCCGGTCTCGAAGCCGCCGGACCCGAGCAGCTGCTCGGAGGCGCCGCTTGTCTGCGCGATCTCCACCTGGCCGGCCGCCGCGCCCCGGAACACCTCGCTCACCCGCACCGACACCACGTCACCGGTCACCTCGGTGACCGTGCCGGCGAACGCGAAGTCAGCCCGCTCGGCAAGCGTCGCCGCGGTCGGTTCGACACACTTCGCGCGTACCCCCGTGGCGGTGATCGTGATTATTTCGGCGGCCGGGCCCGCCGCGGTAAGCGTGTCGGTCGAGTCGCCGGGGCGCACCAGCAGCCACCCCGCGACGCCGACGACGACGAGCACCACCGCGGCCGCGGCCACAAGCAGCACCGGCACGCCGGTCTTCTCCTCGGTACGGGACATCGTTTCCTCCATGAGCCGGTCGATCGTGCCGGGAGGAAGGGGTGACAGCCCCGCCGCCGGGTCCGCGCCCCGCAGTCGCGCGCGCAGATCGTCGTCGTCGGTCATCGCCGTCCCCCTTCTCCCGGCTGTTCATGTCCGGCGGCGGCGCCGGCCTTTCCGAGTTCGTCGCGGAGCTTCTGTCTGGCCCGGTGCAGGCGGATCGAGACCGCGTTCGGGGAGACGGACAGCACCACCGCGATCTGGGCCGGCGTCAGGTCCTCCCACGCCGACAGCCGTAGCAGCTCGGCGTCCTCGGCGCGAAGCCGGGACAGTGCGGCGGCCAGGTCCTCATCAGGCAGCGCGGGTGCGGGTGCCACGGCCGCGGGCGGGTCGAGCACGGCGATCCGGGCCGCCAGCCGCAGACGGCGGCGGCCGGCGCGTTCCGCGTTCGCCAGGCAGTGCCGGGCCACGCCGTACGCCCAGGGCAGGTGCTCGTCCGGCACGTCGGCGATGCGCCGCCAGCAGATCAGCAGCGTCTCGGAGAGCACGTCGTCCGCGGTGGCCGGATCGGTGCGCCGGGCCAGGTAGCGGCGCACGGCCCCGATGACCTCCGGGGCCAGCGCCTCGAATCGGGCCGCGTTAGGGTCCACAGCGGTTCATGTCCGGCCGTGGGCCGGATCTTTCAGCGCGTCCCGCACCGAGGTCCACGAGTGCAGTGCGTCGCGGACGTCGGCGCGCCGTTCGTCGGCTATCGCCTGTGCGTAGGCGCGTTCGAGCACGTCGTCGATGTGCACGCGGGTGCCGGTGGACGCGGACTGCACGGCGGCCTCGACCATGACCAGGCTCATCACGTTCTCGTGGACCTCGCCCATCGGTACGACACCGGTGCGCAGCGCGGACGTGAACGCGCGCAGCGCACCGGCGATCTCGTGGCCGGGGTCCGCCACCGGTGCGGTGGGCAGGCCCGGTTCCATGACCGGCGGGTCGTCGCCGTTCCAGACCGCGGCGCCGTGTTCGGCGGAGAGCCGCCAGGCACCGTTCCACGACGTCTCCAGGCCCGGCGCGCACCAGCTGCCGGTGTAGACGTAGCGGACGCCGCCGGTCATCTCGAACATGGCGGTGGCGGCCGCGTCGCCGGCGTACCAGCTCCAGGCCGGGTTGTGCTCCTCGCAGTAGACCGAGACCGGCTCCGCGCCGAGCAGGAACCGGGCGGTGTCGAACGGGTGGATCGCCATGTCGAGAAGCAGCGGGTGGTCCATCGCGTCGCGGAACCCGCCGAACCGCGGCGCCTTGAAGAACTCGGTGGTCAGCTGGCCGGCGCGGCCGAGCGCACGGGCCTGTTCGCGAAGCGCCCACAGCTGCGGGTTGTACCGCCGGGACTGGCTCACCATGAACAGCTCGCCGGTGACCTCCGCGGCCGCGGCCAGGGACAACGCCTGAGCGACGGTCTCCGCGACGGGTTTCTCGCCGAGCACCGGGAGACCTGCGAAGAGCGCCTCGGTGGTGACCGGGTGGTGCGCGGCGGGGACCGTGACGTTGATGATCGCGTCCGCGCGGATCTGCCGGGCCAGCTCGATGCCGTCGGCGGACACCGGGTAGTCGCCCCCGGCCGCGTCCTCGGCCGCGTGGATGTCGATGTCGGCTACGCCGACACAGGAGACCTCAGGATCGGCTTCGACGGTACGCAGCCAGGCGCGGCCCATCGCACCCGCGCCGATGATGACGACACTCAGGGTCACAGCGCGCCGCCGTACCCGTGGCCGGTGAAGAAGTCGTTAGTTTCGTAGCGCAGCAGCGTGGGAGTGGTCCGCTCCGGGCGCACAGTCACCGCCCACTCCACAGCGTTCGCGATCACCTTTCGCACATCTTTATGGTGATATGTCGGGAAATCCTGGTCGCCGGGGCGGAAGTAGAAGATCTTGCCGTGGCCGCGCTTGAACGTGAGCCCGGACCGGAACACCTCGCCGCCGGTGAACGAGGAGATGAAGACCAGCTCGTCCGGCGCGGGGATGTCGAAGAACTCGCCGTACATCTCGTCCTCGTCGATGATCAGCGGATGCGGCACGCCGCGCGCGATCGGGTGCGTCGGATCCACGGTCCAGATCACCTCCCGGTCGTGCTCGGACCGCCAGCGCAGCGTGCACGTCGTACCCATCAGCTTCATGAAGATCTTGGACCAGTGCCCGGAGTGAAGCACGATCAGGCCCATGCCGGCCAGCACATGCCTGTGCACCCGCTCGACGACCTCGTCCGCGACGTCCCCGTGCGCGGCGTGCCCCCACCAGGTCAGCACGTCCGTCTCCCGAAGCACCTCCTCGGTCAGCCCGTGCTCCGGCTGCTCGAGCGTGGCCGTGCGCACGATCACCCCGTCGCCCAGGTTCTCCTCGACGCCCTGCGCGACAGCGCCGTGCATGCCGTCCGGATAACGGGCCGCGACCTCGGGTTCGCGCTGCTCATGGACGTTCTCGCCCCACACGGTGACACGGATCGGTCGGCTCACGGAAACTCCCTCGATCGTTTCGCTCACCCTGCCATGTTCGCCGCCGGTGGTCTTCACCTGGCACGATCGGACGGTGATAGCCACTCGTGTCCGCCTGTTCCTGTCCATCGCGGTGGTGCTTGCTCTGGCCGGCGCGATGGCGGTGTTCGCCGAGCAGCGGATGCGTCCGCCAGGCCCGCGCCCCGCGTTTCAGCTGCCGGTGGCCTGCGACGAGACGTGGCGGCTGAGCACCTACCCCGGCCACGGTGACTACGACGTCGACCTCTACCCGACGTCAGGCGAGACCTACGGCCGGCCGATCCTCGCGGCCGCGGCCGGCACCGTGGTCCGGGCCGGCACGAGCGGGCGACTCGGCGATCGCAACCCGGACAACCCGGACGGCGAGATGGGCCGCGGCGGCGGCTACTGGGTCAGGATCGACCACGGCGGCAAGTGGTCCACGCTCTACCTGCACATGCTCGAGGAGCCGATGGTCACCGAGGGCCAGCACGTCGAGATGGGCGACCAGCTCGGCAAGGTCGGCAGCACCGGCGACTCCAGCGCCCCCCACCTGCACTTCGAACAGCTCCGCGACGGCGACAAGGTCGAGTCGTACTTCGGCGGCGCCCCGTCCGGCATCACCCACGACAACGAGGAGTACGCGGTCAGGCTGACGAGCGCGAACTGCCCCTGAGTGGCACGGACCTGGGAGACGCCGTCCGAGACTGATTCGTACGGTGTCGGCATGGAATCCCCTCAGCCCGCGCCCCTCACCCTCACCTGGTCCCGGGCCACCCTCGACCGCCTCGGCGACTGACCGGCCACCGGCGTGATCTGCTGAGGCCATGCGCCATGCGATGACAGTGACCGGCCCTCACCCCGCCGACGACGTGTGGGACCGCTACCTGCGACCGGCCCGATGGCCGGAGTGGGCGCCGCAGATCCGGTCCGTGGACTGCGACGCCGAGCGGATCGCGCCGGGCGTCGACGGCGTCGTGCACGGGCCGCCCGGCGTGCGGGTCAGCTTCCGGATCACCGCCGTCGACCCGCACGGCCCGCTCCGGTCCTGGTCCTGGTCGGTGACCGCGGCCGGCGTGCGGATGCGCCTGCACCACACCGTCGAGGCCACCCCGGCCGGCACGCGTACCGGCCTGGAGACGCACGGCCCCGCCCCCGTCGTGCTGCTCTACACGCCTGTGGCACGCCTGGCCCTGCACCGCCTGGTCCACGGCCGGACCGGGCGGTAGCGCAGCGTGCACACCGTGGAGCTGCTGCCCGACGCCGCGCTCGACAGTACCGTCCGCGCGCTGTGGGACCGGCTGCACGCGGCAGGCCTGCGCAGCCTCGCCACCCACACGCACCCGACGAACCGGCCGCACGTCACGCTTGTCGGTGCGTCCACGCTCACCTGCCTGCCGCCGCTCGGCCTGCCGGTCCCGGTGGCGCTGGGGGAGGCGGTGCTGCTCGGCCGGGCGCTGGTCCTGACGGTGTCGCCGTCGCCGGAGCTGTCCTCGCTTCACGCCCGCGTGTGGGAGGCGGTCGGCTCGGAGAACCCGCTGCACGCGCCGGACCGCTGGCGGCCGCACGTGAGCCTCGCGCTGAACCTGCCCCCGGAGCAGCGCGAACCGGCGCTCGCGTTGCTGTCCGCGCTGCCCCGGGCGGCCGGCCTGCTTGTGGAGGCGCGCAGCTACGACTCCGCGCGCCGCACTGTGACCGGCATCTGAGGCATCACCTGCGGATCCCTCTCAGATCGGGCCGTGCCGCCGAGAACCCGATCTAGCGTCTACCGGCATGAGAGCAGTTCAATTCGACGGGTACGGCCCGCCGTCCGTCGTGCACGTCGCCGAGGTCGAGGAGCCGCACGCGGGCCCGGGCACGATCCGCATCGCGGTGCGCGCGTCCGGGCTGTCGGCAGGCGAGGTCCGGCTCCGGTCCGGCGCGCTGCGCGAGACAATGCCGGTCCCGTTGCCGTTCCGGTGCGGCTTCGACTCCGCGGGCGTGGTGGATGAGATCGGCTCCGGCGTCACCGGCGTGCGGCTCGGCGACCCGGTCTTCGGCTGGACGTCCGGCCGGGGCGCGAACGCCGACCACACGGTGCTTGACGTGTGGGCGCCCGTGCCACCGGACTGGAGCTGGGCCGAGGCGGGCGGTGCCGCCGGGAGCGTCGAGACGGCCGTCCGGGTGCTCGACCGGCTCGGCGTGGGCGCGGGGCAGACCGTGCTCATCCAGGGGGCGGCCGGTGCGACCGGCACGGTAGCGGTGCAGATGGCGGTCGCCCGCGGCGCCACTGTGATCGGCACCGCCGGCGAACACAACCACGACTTCCTGCGCACGCTCGGCGCCCAGCCGGTGTCCTACGGCCTGGGCCTGCGCGATCGCATCCGTGGGCCGGTCGACGCGGTCGTCGACTGTGCCGGCGGCGCGCTGCCGGATCTGATCGCGATCGCGGGCGACCCGGCCCGCGTGATCACCATCGCCGACCTGACCGCTGCCGCGCACGGCGTCCACCTGTCCAGCGGCGCCACCGACCCGCTCGCGGCCCACGCGCTCGACCTCGCTGTCGGCCTGGCCGCCGAGGGCCGTCTCCGGATCCCGGTCGCAGCCGAGTTTCCGCTTGCCGAGGCCGCCGCGGCCCACGTGCTGAGCGAGACCCGCCACGCCCGCGGCAAGATCGTGCTGATGCACTGAGCACGCTGCGGCGTTGTCCCGGCCACCTACCGGCCCGCGGAGGCGAGTGGGCCTGACCACCATGGGAGGGGCAGGGGTTTTCCCGGTACCCACGGTCCCGTGGCCCGTGGGAGTGCGGGCCACCGCGGGGCGGGGCAGGGGTCCTTCCGACCACCCACGCGTCCGTAGCCCGCGGGAGTGCGGACCACCGCGGGATCGGGGCAGGGGTTGTCCCGGCCGCCCACGGGCCCGCGGCCCGCGGGAGCGTGCGGGCCGGACCACCGCGGGAGCGGGAAAATGATCTAGGTCAGTCTGTGGCTCATCGCCAGTCGGCCCTTGCCGGCGGCCTTCGCCTTGTAGAGGGCCGCGTCGGCGTCGCTGAGCATCATGCCGAGCGTGGCGTGGCCGGTGGGCTCGTAGGCGAGGCCGAGGCTGATCCCGACCCGGCCCTTGGCGGCGACCGCCTCGATGATGCGTTCGCCGAGGGCGGCGGCGGTGCGCAGCGGGGGTGCGGGGTGCAGCACGACGGCGAACTCGTCGCCGCCGAGGCGCGCGGCGACCTGACCGGCCGGGATCGTGGTGGTGAGCGCGGCCGCGACCTCGACGAGCACCTCGTCGCCGGCGGCGTGGCCGAAACGGTCGTTGATCTGCTTGAAGCCGTCCAGGTCGAGGATCATCAGCGCGACAGGTGCGCCGTCGCGGCCCCAGGCGGCGGCACTTTCGTAGAGGTAGGTGCGGTTGGTCAGGCCGGTCAGGTGGTCGTGGGTGGCCTGGTACTGCAGTTCCGCGCGTTTCTCGTCGACCTCGGCCAGCAGCCGGCTGTTGCTGCGCAGCGTCAGGAACTGCCGGAGCAGCATCAGCCCGAACAGTACTGTCATCGCGGTGAACACGGTCTGGTCGAAGCGCCTGCTGACCGCGACCGAGAAGGCGCAGAGCACCGGCAGGTACGGCAGCCCGGCCCGCAGCCCGGTCGGTGCGCCACTCCACGGCGGCACGTCCGTCGGCATCGGGAACCAGGTCATCGCGAGCAGCAGGAATGTGGCGAGCGCGGTCATCGCGGCGGTCGCGGAGAGGTCGGAGGCCTTTCCGTGGATGACGAGCGCGCAGTAGGTCGCCGTCATCGCGCTGAACAGGCCGGCCGAGCACGCGAGCATCGTGAACGCGTTGGTGCCCTCGGTGCGCTGCCGGGCCAGCAGCACAAGCGCGGTCGCGAGCGTCGCGATCTGCACACAGATGATCAGGGCGATGAGCGTGGTGAAGGACCGGCCCAGCTCCTTCTCCGCCGGGCGGAGCAGGTAGGCCCAGGCGAGTACGAACAGCGCGGCAGCGGCCATCGCGCCGTCCAGCACCATCCGCAGCTGCTCCCGCCACGGTAGCGACGCGCTCGGCCCGACAAGCAGGCCGATCAGGACAAGTGCCGCGGCCGCGGCGCCAAGCAGCATCTCCGGCCGCATCAGATCCGCTTGCGCCGCGGGTGGCTCCCCGGCCACGGCCGTGCGCAGGCACAGCGCGGCGCCCGGCAGCCAGCCCAGCATCGCCGTCGCGACGATCGCCCAGGCGAGCCGCTCCCGCCCTCGTGCGTGGGCGGCCCGCTTCCCGAGCGCCCACAGCGCGGCGGTGGTCACGAGCACGGTAAGCGCGTTGACCGGTACCAGCAGCGGCCGCGCGAACCCGGTCACGATCAGCGCCACCTGCAGCACCACGCCGAGTCCGGCCGCCGCCAGGAGGCGCGCCTTCATACCGCCACTGATCGGCCGGTCCGGGCGGGATGTGAGGTTAACGCCGTCCGCGCAGGGCGTGGCGCACGGCGGCGGCCTCGTGCCAGGCGCGTCCGGCGTCCCGGCGGGCGATCGAGAGGTGCGGGGCGTAGAGCGCCCGGTCGGCGAGCGCGGTGAGCGCGGCACCGGGCGCGCCGGCGCCGAGTCGCACGGTGAGCGCGGCCTGCACGTCCCGGGGCGTGAGCGTGTCAGCCGGCCGGGGTGGGACGGCCACGAGGTCGCGGGTGTCGTGGAAGGCCCGCAGCACGCGGGTCGCGGGCGTGCCGAACGGCCTCCGGCGCCAGGCCCGGCGGATCATCCGGCGGCAGAGCAGGCCGGCGAGCGCAACCGCCACGATCAGGAGGACCTGCGGAGACCACGGCTCCGGCCGCTTCCTGGGTGCGAGGGGCGGTGACGACGGCGATCCGGGGACAGCGGCGGCCGGCGGGGGCGGAGGCGGCGGCGCCTGAGCCTCGGGCGTGACCGGCGACGGTGCGGGGTCGTAGCGCACCCAGCCCGCCCGGTCGTACCGCAGCTCGACCCACACCCGCACGTCCGCACCCCGCACGACGCGCTCCCCGGCGGCAGGCTGAAAACCCACGACCAGCCGCGAGGGTACGCCCCGCAGGCGCATCGCCAGCGCGAACGCGGCCGCGAACTGCACGCCCGTACCACTGCCACGGGGGGCGAGCAGCGCCCGCAGCGCGGGGACACCCGCGGAGACCGGCGCGCCGGCCACGTTCCGCCGCCCGGAGCGCAGTGCCGCGACGACCGTGTCCGGATCGCGGCCGGCGGTGAGCGCCCACAGGTCGCCGTCGAGTTCAGCGGGGACCGCGAGCGGGCCGTCGGCCGGATCGCCGTACGGTGCGGCCGGCGCCACGGCCACCACAGACGCCACCCGGTACGTGGTCCCGGGCGTCAGCGGCCCGGCCGTGACCAGCGTCCCGTCCTCGGGGTCGACCGCGTCGACAGGCGGCCCGATGCGGACCGGCCGGTCCACCGCGGGCAGGTAGGGCCCGTCCAGCCCGGTGATGCGCAGCAGGTGGCTCACCGCGTCCGGCGGGACCGGCCCGTCGTGCGGCGGCACACCCAGCCCGGCCGGGGTGAACCGGGCGCCGGAGGCCCAGGTCTCCCCGTCGTACCGGTCGAGGACCGCAAGCCGCCAGGCCGCCGCGTCCGGCCCTTCCTCGACTGTGAACAGGTCCCGGTCCGGCGCGGCGAGCCAGCCGGCCACCCGGTCGAGCAGGTCGGTGCCGGCGACCAGGCGTTCCCGCACGGCGAACCGGTCCCGCAGGTCGACCGCGTGACCGGGTACGCCGGCCGGCAGCCAGAGCAGCGGTGTGGCGGCGACCGCGACCGCGGACAGGGCGGCGGCCGTGCCCCGCGCTCCGGGCCGGACGAGCCGGGCGGCGCCGCGGACGGTGAGCAGCGCGAGGGCGGCGAACCCGAGCAACGCCGGCCCGCGCTGGTTGGCGTCCGGCCCGGCCGTGACCAGCCCGAAGGCGGCGACCGCGGCGGACGGGAGCAGTGCGGCCAGGCTCCCCGGCCGGGTCCGCGCGATCAGGGCCCCGCCGGTGGCCGCGAGCCCGGTCAGCAGCGCGGGAACGGCGAGCAGATCCGGTGGCAGCGGCAGCGTGAGCCGCAGGAGGCGGCCCACGTCGCCCGGCAGTGTCGCCGGGTGCGCCGCGAGCAGCACCGCGACCAGGAGCGGGGCGGGCACGGTGAGTGGGACGCGTACCCACGGCGGCAGGCGGCGCGGCGGCAGCGCCAGCGCACCTGCCGCGGCGGCGAGCGCCACGATCACCGTGACCCGGCTTCCGGCGTCGAACGCGGCCGCGAACGTCAGCCCGGCCGCGGCCGCCGCCGTCCCGGAGCCGACGCGATCGGCGATCACCCAGCTCACCGGTCGGCCCAGCGGTGCCACGCGTCACGGGCGGCGGCGAGGTCCGGGACCGGGACGACCGGGCCGCCGGGGCCGCCGGTCGCGCCCACCGCGAACACCAGCCGCGCGCAGGTGCTCAGTCGTGGCGCCCGCGCCGGTACCGCGGTGATCACCACGGCCGCGCCGGGGACGGCGGTCACCGGCACCGGGGCGGGGCGCAGCGTGGTGAGCAACTCCTCGGCGTCGCCCGGCGTGTGCGCGATGCCGGCCCGGCCGAGGATCGCCAGCCGGCCGCCCGCCCAGGCAAGCGAACAGGCCAGGTCCACAGCGGTCTCGAAGGCGGCCGGGTCCACCGCGTACGGGTCGAGCACCACCACCAGGTCGTCCACGAGCGACGGCGTGAACTGGCGGACGTAGAGCACGTCGTCGTCAGGCGCGCGGGCGGACGCGGCCCAGTCGATGTGCCGCACGTCGTCGCCCACCGCGTACTCGCGCACCCCGGCGAAGGCGACGCCCGTGCCCGCGCCGATCGGTGCCGGCCGCCCGTCGTCGACGTCGCTGAGCAGGTCCGGCGGCGGGCCGAGAGCGGTCCGGCGGGGTGTGGCCCGCACCCTGACCGGCGCGGCCTCGAACGGCAGCCGCCACCGCCACAGGCCGAGCGCGCCGACGTCCACGACCGAGGCCACGGTGATTGTGTGCCGGCCCCGGGCGAGCGGCGGCGAACTCCAGACGCCCTGGTCGCGTGCGGTGACCGCGACCAGCGCCGACTCCGATCCGTCGATCAGGAGTCGTACGCTTCCGGGCCCGGTCGAGGTCACCCGCACTGTCACCGGGTCGCCGCGCACCACGTCCGGACGGCCGGGGGCGAGCGTCAGCCGCAGCGGGCGGCGTCCGAGCGCCCGGAACGGCAGCCCCGCGATCAGCAGCGCCACGAGCACTGCCGCGGCGGCGAGCGCGGGCGGGTAGCCGTACGTGGCGTAGGCCGCGAACGCCGCCGCCGCCATGGCCGTCACCAGGAGTCCGTTGGCGGTCACGAGACGGGCACCGTGTCGAGGATGCGGCCGACCGCCTCCCGCTGTCCGGTCGCGACCGGCCGCCCGTCCCGGCCGTTGAGCACCAGCCGGTGCGCAAGCACGTCCGCCGCCACCGCGCGCACGTCGTCCGGCCGCAGGTACACGTCCTCGGCTCCGGTGATCCTGGCGAGTGCCTGGACCTTGGCGGCGGCGAGCAGGTCAAGGCTCGCGCGTGGGCTGGCGCCGAGCGCGATGTCCGGCGCGGTACGGGTCGCCTCGACGATCGCGCACACGTAGTCGTAGACCGCGTCCGAGACCGGTACGGCCCGGGCTGTCTCGATCATCACGCGCAGTCCTTCCGGTGTGATGCCGCCGTCCTCGGCCGGTCCGGGCCGCCGGCCGTGCCTGCGCAGCAGCTCACGGAGGGCGTCCCGGTCCGGGTAACCGAGCGTGATCCGCATCAGGAACCGGTCCAGCTGGGCCTCGGGCAGCGGATAGGTGCCGAGCGTCTCCTGTGGATTCTGGGTGCCGATCACCATGAACGGGTCCGGCAGCGGCGCGTCATGCCGGAACGTGGTCACCCGCCGCTCCTGCATCGCCTGCAGCAGCGCCGACTGGGTACGCGGCGCGCAGCGGTTGATCTCGTCGAACAGCACCACGTTCGCCACGATCGGGCCGTCGTGGAACGTGAACCCGCCGTGGTCCCGCTCGAACACCGAGACGCCGAGGATGTCGCCGGGCAGCAGGTCGGGAGTGCCCTGGATGCGCGTGCTGCGGCCGCCCCGGACCAGCCCGGCCAGCGCGGCCGCAAGCGTCGTCTTCCCCACGCCCGGTACGTCGTCGAGCAGCAGATGACCGCCCGCCAGCAGGCAGGTCACCGCGCGGCGCACCTGGTCCCGCTTGCCGAGAAGCGACTGCTCGACCTGTGCGGTGAGGACCTGGAAGTGCCGCACGAACTCGGTGAAGTGCATCCCGCCTCCGATGTCGTTGCCGGCTGAGGCCGCCGACGCTAGCCGCCCGGAAGCGGTAGGTGGTGGTCCAATCACGACAGGTCGGCTGATCGTCTTCCAAACAGGTCCCAACGACCGTCACCCGGGCACCTGAACCGCGCGCACCCCGGCCCGCTCGGACCTCTGATTTCGGCTGGGCACGGCCGTACAGTCCGGGTCAGTGAGGTTCAGTGAGGTGACGACATGACGTTGACCAGCGACATCCGGCGGTGGAGTCGGGCGCATGGCCCGCTCGCGGCGCTGACGCTGGCCCTGCCGGCCGCGCTCACCGTGACGGCGGGATGGCCCGGCGACAGTCCCGCACCGGCGCCCACCCGGGCGACGACGTGGCTGCCCGCCGCCGACCGGCTCGTCCAGGTGAACGGCCTGGTGCCCGAGACCGGCCCGCAGATCGTCGACTCCGTACCGTTCGACCGGATCGGGGCCGGCGTGCGCGTGCACCCGCTCGCCGGCGCGCTCGCCGTCCAGGCCGGACCGTCGCTGCACCTCGTCGACGTGCGTACCCATCGGCGCCGGCCCGGGACCGTGGCGCTGGCCGGCGCGACGGTCCTCACCGACGGCTCCCGCGTCCACCTGCTCCGCGACGGCCTCGTCACCTCGATCGACCCCACAGACCTGACAACCGCAGACCATTCCGTGGGTACGTTCGGGAGCGCCGTGACCTCGGCCGGAGCCCTCTACCTGGCCCACGGGGACGGCCGGGTCACCCGCGTCGACGCCGGCGGAGCCTCGCCGGTCCGTGGCGGTAGCGGGCCTCTGCTGCTCGCGGGCCTGCCGGGCGGCGCCGCCGGATACGACCCGTCCACAGGCGCGGTGATGATCGTGGACGGCCCGTCACCAGGCGGCCGGACCGCACTCCCTGCCGATGGTCGGGCGTTCGCGGCGGCGCCTGACGCGCGGGCGTTCGCGATCCTGCACGGCGGGGAGCTGCTTGTCGCGTTGCGGGGTGCCGTGCTGCGGCGGCCGGTGCCGTTCGGAGCGGGCACGCCGGTGGTGGGGGACGGATACGTCTGGGTGCCGGAGGAGACGGGAGCGCGGGTGCACGGCTACCGGATCGCCGAGGGCCTGCCGGAGCACGCGACGCTTGTCCTGAGCGACGGAAGTCCCGCGGACCTCGACGTGCGCCGCGAGGGCCGCATGATCTGGCTCGACGACGTGACAGGGCCGTATGCCTACGCGGTGACCGGCGGGGACGCGCGCCGGATCGTCAAGTACCGCGATCGGCCGACGCCCGCGCCCTCCGCGACGCCGTCTTCCGCGCCGCCGTCTTTGCTGCCCTCGTCTCCGCCGTCCGCGACGGCGGCGCCCACCGTGGGACCGCGCACCTCGCCGACCGAGCCGAGTCCGGCCGGTGCGCCGCCGAGCCGGTCGCCAACGCCGGCCGAACCGCCGACGGGTCGGCCTACGGGGCCGCCGACAGGTCCACCTACCGGGCCGCCCACGGGGCCGCCGTCCGGGCCTCCGGAACCGAGCGGTGATCCGCGTGAGGAGTGCGGCGGCTCCGACGCGGTCCTCGATGTGGACAGTCCCACGGGCGCGACCCCTGAGGTGTTCGTGCGGGTGTGCGTGGCGGCCGAGGGCGCCACCGAGTACTGGATCATGACGCAGAACTCCGCCGGCAACTGGTTCGCCAAACGCGGCGTCAGCGGCCGGGAACACCAGCGCACCTACGGCGTCGTCCTCCGGCACGGCTCGGCGGAACCCGGCACGTTCCGCGAGTTCGTCCTGGTCGCGGCCCACACCGCGGACGCGCGGGGGTGGCTCCGGGACAACGAGAACGCCGACCGGAACGGCACCCCGTTCCCCCGCGCAGACCTGCCCGGCGGCATCGACGAGATCTCCCCACGAGTGCCCACCACAGCCTGACCCGACCTGAGGAGTCACATGCGAACGTCCCGGATCGGCGCTGCCACCCTGCTGGCCGTACTCGCGGTCACCGGCTGCGGCGCGGCCGACGACACACCGGCCCCGCCCGTGTCCGCCCCACCCGCCTCGACCGCCGCGTCACCAACGGAGGGCGAGGCGACGCTCACCTTCCCGGTCGACGACGCCCAGGTGCGCCAGTGCGAGATCTTCCGCGGTACGTCCCGGCTGCCTGAGAACAAGACGCTCATCCTGGGCGTCCGCAACGTCGACAACGGCAGCCCTGAGCGCTACTTCCAGGCGGTCGAGGACTGGGAGTACCCGGACGACCTGGTGGAGTGGTCAGGCGCGCAGTGGTTCGGCTCCGGCGACAGCTCGGTCGGGCAGCGGTTCCGGGCCGAGGTGCTCGTCGTCGACCTGGCGCAGACGAAGAAGGCGATCCACGAGGCCGACAACAAGGGCTGGCACTCCCCGGACAACCCCGAGGGCGCGATCGTGGCCGCGCACATCACGCTCAAGCGGGTGGCCGGACCAGGCCCGGCCGACTGCGCCTGACCCGTGCTCACCGGGTCCGCGTCAGCAGGAGACCGCGGACCCGGTCTGATGCACCCGCACGTCGGCCGCGCGCCGCAGCCCCTCGATCTCGGTGTCGCTTGTCATGTTGCCCGAGTGCCACGCCGCCAGGATGCGTTCCCGGTCCCCGACCAGCACCAGGATGTCGAAGTCCTGCCAGAGCGACTGCCCGGCCGTCACCCGCGCCGACCACCGCGCCGGTGTCCCCGGCTTCTCCCAGTCCGCGATCCGGAAGAGGAAGTACGGCTCCCCGGGAAACCTGTCGTGCCGCCGCACCGCGATGAGGATCGTCTCGTTCGGCGCCAGCCCTTCCGCGGTACCGGCGACGTCGATGCACGCCTCGACGCCCGCGCCCGCGCGCGGTGACGTGATCGTGATGCCGGGAACCTGGGCGTCGCCCTGAGCCCACGGCGGATCCACTGTTCGCGCGGGGGCGGGCGCCTGGCTGGTCGTGGCCGCCACGGGTGTGGACGACGAGGGGGTGGGGGCGGCGCCGGCGTCACCGGCCCGCGAGATCGTCAGGTAGCCGCCGGTCAGCGCGAGAGCCAGCGCGACCCCGCCAAGCCCGAGCATCGTCACCGCCCGCCACGGCGGTCGCGGTGTACCGGTGGGACCGGGTGGACCGGGTGGACCGGGTGGATCGGGCAGCGGGTCCGGGTCCGAGTCCGGGTCCGGCTCCGGGTCCGGCGTAGACACCGGCTGCGGGTGCGGCGCGGGCACCGGGTCCGGGTCCAGGCCCGGCATCGACACCGAGCGCGGGCTCGGTGTCGGCGCAGAGCGCGAGTCTGGCTTCGGTGCCGGCACCGGCTCCGGGGGCGCGTCCGGTGTCGGCTGAGAGTGCGGCTCTGACTCCGGTTGCGGGTGCAGCCCCGGTCCTGGCCCTGGCGGCACGGTCGGGTCGAGGCGCGGCGGGGACTCCTGCGGTAGTGCCTGAAGCCCCGCCGTCAGTGGCCCAAGCTCGTACCGCTGGATCGTGGTGGTGCCGAGCCGCGCCTCGTCCGTGCGCGATCCGATCAGGACGAGCGTGCGCCCCTTGCGCAGATGCTCAAGCACCTGGCGGAACGTGTCCACGCCCGCTGGGTCGAGCCCGGTCAGCCCGTCCACGACGAGGAGATGCCGCTCGCTGCGCAGCCGATTCGCGACGCCGCCGAGCAGTGCGTTCCAGGTCGTCTCGTCACCCGTGCCGGGCAGGTCCGCGGCGATTCGCGCGACCATCGCCTGCGGTGTGAGGCCGGTCCCGTCGAACGAGAACCGGAAGACGCGGGAGACGAGGCCTGTGCGCTGCCACCACCAGGCGAGCAGGTCAAGGAAGGCGGACTTCCCCACGCCCGGCCCGCCGTGCACGATCAGCTCGTTGGGGGAGTCGCGGTCGAGCATCCGGCGTTCGACGGCGAGCACGTCGATGTCCCGGCCGAACACGTCCGGCTCCGGTCCGCCGCGGGTCTGCGCGTCGCGGAACGCCGAGCGCTCCGCCTCACCCATCTCGGCAAGCGCGACAGTGATCTCCTGCTGCTGGAACAGGACCGGAAGCATCCAGTCCTGCAGCTCCACCGTCCGATTGTGGATCGTGCGGTTCGGGTCGTGGAACAGCTCCCGCCGGGCTGCCTGCACCGCCTCGCGCGGGGTGTGGCCGTCCGCGAGGTGCTCGTAGAGAACCGGTACGGCGTGTTCGACGGCGGAGACGGTGACCGAGTAGGCCATGCCGACCGCCACCGGCACACCGGCCGCGGCCAGGCTCCGCGCCATCCCGTCGCCGTTCTCGGTCACCCGGGCGGACTGGCAGGCGTTCACCATCGCGATCGTCACCTTGTGCTCACGAAGCAGCGTGGCGACGGTCTTGGCCGGTACCGGATCGGCGACGCCGTCGTCCGCCGTCTCGAAGTAGAGGAAGGCCTGCTCGCCCTGGTAGCCGCGGAGCGTCCGCTGCGACGGTGCGAACCGGCCCTCGTCGATGCCGCGGCGCAACGCGGCGTAATCGAGCGTCTCGCCGTGCAGGTCGAAGTGGACGACCTGGTACCAGCCCTTCCGCCGGGCGCCGGCGGTCTGCTCCAGGTGCCGGCGCAACGCCGTCCAGGTGCCGGGGCGGGCGAGGTCGATCCGGACCGGGCGGGAGGCGTTCCACGAGGTGGCGATCAAGGTGCGCGAGATCGTCTGATAGTCGATGTCGTTCGCGCCGAACGGGCGGGCCGCGACCACGAGGATGTTTAGGCTCGGCCCCGGCGGCGGGAGCTGCCATTCGATCTCCTGAACGGTGTGCCTTTCCACGAACATGGTGAGCGCGAGCGGCGCGTCGTCCGCGGGATTGCGCAGCATCTCCCAGTGCAGCCGGTGAAAGGCCCCGGATCCGGAGATCTTCAGGACCCAGCGGTCCTGATCGCGTTCGCGGAGATCCTCGAACCAGCGGTACAGCGTGCCGTCGTTGACATCGCGCCCGAAGAGCTGAGCGAAGAGATTCGTGCCGTAATCGGTCATCGCCCGCTCGGCCGCGTCGCGTCGGTCCGCGCCGAAAAAGGGCAACGTCTGAAACTGTTCGAAATACCACGAGAACAATTGCCGCCGTGCCTCGTCGGCCGGGTCGACAATCGTGATCTCGTGGACGCGGGCGTGGCCGGTGAATTCCACAGTGGCCCGGAAGCCCGTGCTGGTTCTCGACCGTTCGGTGATGGTGATGGCCGGTTCCGTCATGACGTCGGCTCGTCCTCCTCCACCGTGATCATCTGGCGTCCGCCGTCGAGTTCCGACGCTCCCACGCGTACCCGCGAAGGGTTCGTCTGTGGTCTCTGCCTGCAGAGCAGGCGCACTGTGATCTCGAAGAGCGCGCTGCTGGCGAGGTTCACCGCGAGCGGGATCAGCACGACCTCGACCACGTCCGGCAGGTAGCTCTGCGACCGCAGCGTGACCGCGGACGGTGTCCCGGCCAGCGCGCCGGCCAGCTCGGGGGCCCGGGCCCAGGCCCGTGCCATCGCGGCGGTGTCCACACCGAGTCTGGGATCGAACAACAGCGTCAGCTCCACCGGTCCATCCTGTCCATCGCCCGACCCGCCCGGAATCGCCTGACGTGGTGGTGAATCGGTACGAAAGGCCGCCGCCGCCCGCCCGAACCGGTACGCCTTTCCGGTCGGCGCAGCACATTAGATCTTCGCTATTACGTTTCGTCGATCGAATGCC
This sequence comes from Catenuloplanes sp. NPDC051500, assembly GCF_044454585.1. Lineage (NCBI taxonomy): Bacteria > Bacillati > Actinomycetota > Actinomycetes > Micromonosporales > Micromonosporaceae > Catenuloplanes > Catenuloplanes sp. NPDC051500. The sequence continues at coordinate 227,173 of NZ_JBITDX010000011.1, read as the reverse complement.
AGATACATCCTGTCCGAACAATGACAACCGGATGTCTGAGGCCGCCGCCGGGAAGAAGCTTGTGCTGAATCCACGCACGAGAGATGCGGAGGGGGCGCACATGCAACTCGTATTGGAAGACTTCGGATACAACGCCGGTGGATGGCGTGTGGAACGGCATCCGCGATTCGTCACCGATCTTACCGGGGACGGTGTCGCGGACATTCTCGGCTTCGGCGACGGCGGTGCGCTTGTCGCGGCGAACAAGGGCGGCGGCACGTTCAACGACCCGTTCCTGGGCGTCGGCGACTTCGGTTTCACCGCGGGCGGCTGGCGCGTCGACAGGCATCCCCGCTACCCGGTGGACATCACCGGCGACGGGCGGCCGGACATCGTGGGCTTCGGCGACGGCGGCGTGCTTGTGTCGTTCAACGACGGCAACGGGCGGTTCACCGGGCCGCGCCTGGCGGTCCGGGACTTCGGCTTCACGGCCGGCGGCTGGCGCGTCGACAGGCATCCGCGGTTCGTCGCGGACCTGACAGGTGACGGCCGCGGCGACATCGTCGGCTTCGGCAACGCCGGGGTCCTGGTCTCGATCAACAACGGCGACGGTACGTTCCGGGCGCCGCAACTCGCCGTCGACAACTTCGGCTACTCCGCGGGTGGCTGGCGCGTCGAGAAGCATCCACGCTTCGTGACCGATCTGACAGGTGACGGCCGCGCGGACATCATCGGCTTCGGCGACGGCGGCGTCTGGGTAGCCCGCAACAACGGCAACGGCGGCTTCAGCGCGCCCACCCTGGTCCTCAACGACTTCGGTTTCACCGCGGGCGGCTGGCGCGTCGACCGGCACCCGCGCTTCCTTGCCGACACCACAGGCGACGGGCGGCCCGACATCGTCGGCTTCGGCGACGGCGGTGTGTGGGTCGCGCGCAACACCGGCAACGGCGGGTTCGCACAGCCGCAGCTCGTGCTGCAGAACTTCGGCTACTCCGCAGGTGGCTGGCGCGTTGAGAAGCATCCACGCTTCGTGACCGATCTGACAGGTGACGGCCGCGCGGACATCATCGGCTTCGGCGACGGCGGCGTCTGGGTGTCGCGCAACGACGGCAACGACGGCTTCGGCCCGGCCCGGCGGGTGATCGCGAACTTCGGCTACGACGCCGGCGGCTGGCGCGTGGAGAAGCACCCACGCCTGCTGGCCGACATCACCGGCGACGGGCGGCCCGACATCGTCGGCTTCGGCAACGGCGGCGTGTGGACCGCGCACAACAACGGCGACGGCACGTTCCAGACCGTCCGCATCCGGCGCGACATCTGGGAACTGCAGGCGAACGGCGCGTGGGACCCGATCACGCTCGCCTATGCGAAGGCGGTCCGCGCCATGCGGGCCCGCGCGCTCACCGACCCGCGCGGCTGGGAGTACCAGGCCGCGGTGCACGGCCGGGCCGGTACGCCACCGGCCGGCGCGATCTGGAACGAGTGCCAGCACGGCAGCTGGCACTTCCTGCCCTGGCACCGCGCCTACCTGTACTACTTCGAGGAGATCGTCCGCGCCGAGGTGATCGCGCAGGGCGGCCCGGCCGACTGGGCGCTGCCCTACTGGAACTACTCGATTCCCGGCCGCAACTCACTGCCGCCCGCGTTCCGCCAGCCCACGCTTCCGGACGGCTCGGCCAACCCGCTCTTCGTGGCCGAACGCAACCCGTCAATCAACAACGGCGCCACGCTGCCGTCCTCGACGACGAGCGCCGCGCTCGCGATGACCAGGACCACGTTCGCACCCCCGCCCGAGCCGAGCTTCGGCGGTGGGCGTACCACGCCGCAGCACTTCTGGTTCCTCTCCGGCGACCTGGAACTCACCCCGCACAACGACGTCCACGTGCTGATCGGCGGCCTGATGGGCGACCCCGACCTGGCCGCGCTCGACCCGATCTTCTGGCTGCACCACGCCAACATCGACCGCCTCTGGTCCTCCTGGCTTGCGCTCGGCGGCGGCCGGGCCGACCCCGGCGACGCGGACTGGCGCGGCACCCCGTGGCGCCTGCACGACGGCACCGGCACCCCGGTCACCATCACGAACGCGCAGGTGCTCGACACCGCCGCCCAACTGGGGTACGTCTATCAGGACGGCGTCGCACCCGGCGCACGGCCCGGACGGGAACCGATCATGAGCGCTGGCATCACCCAGGACGAGCCGGAGTTCGTCGGCGCCTCCGACCGCCCCCTCACCCTCACCGGCGACGTGGCCCGCGTCGAGGTCCCGATCGACGCGCCCACCGTCTCCGCCCGCGCCCAGGACGCCGCCCAGGTGCTTCTCAACCTGGAAGACGTCGAGGCCGACCGTGCCCCCGCCACCGTCTACGAGGTCTACGTCCGCCCGATCGGCGCACCCGCCACCACCCCGCACCACGTCGGCAACGTCTCCTTCTTCGGCATCGAACACCTCGGCGCCGGCGACGGCCCGCACGGCTTCCGCCGCACCTTCGACATCACCGACTGGGTCGCCGGCCTCCGCGACCGCGGCGAGTGGTCCGACCAGGGCGCCGCCGTCTCCTTCCGCCCCGTCCAGGTCGAGGTCCCCCCGGACGCCAACACCTTCGCCGACGCCGCGATCGTCGACGCGGCAATCGAGGCCCAGTCCCTCCCGGTCCGCATCGGCCGGGTAAGCATCTTCTACCGATGATCCGCAGAACTCCGCACTGGCCCGCAATGGCCCTCGCGGTCGCGGCCTGGGCAGCCCTGCTGTTCCAGGCCGTGACCGCCGGCCCCACCCACCACGCCACCCCACCCACGCTCGCCTCGTGGACCCTGATGTGCGTGGCGATGATGGTCCCGGTCGTCCTCCCCGCCGTCCGGCACGTCGCCGCCAACAGCCTGCGCCGCCGCCGCTCCCAGGCAATGGCCACGTTCCTCGCGGGCTACCTGGCAGTCTGGGTCCTTCTCGGCGTGCTGCTGATCCCGGTCCTGGCCCGCCTACCCCGACTCCCACTGCTCGTCACACTGGTCCTCGCCGCCGCGCTCTGGCAGTTCACCCCGGCCCGCCGCGCCTGCATGCGCGCCTGCCACCGCACCATCCCGCTCCCGCCGACCGGCTGGCGGGCAACCCGCGGCGCGCTCCGCTTCGGCCTCTGGCACGGCCTCGGCTGCGCCGGCGTCTGCGGCCCCTTGATGGCGATCATGGCCGTCCCCGGGACGCACCATCCCCTGTGGATGATCGCGGTGACCGCCGCGGTCCTGCTGACCCGCTACCCACCCCGCGGCCGCCTCGCCTGGCGCCCCGGCCCTCTGGTCCTCGACGCCCACCTCCGCACCACCCCTGACTGACCTTTGCCGACATCGCCGCACGCGGGGTGGGCAGGTCCGTCCGGCGGGCTCTCGTGAGTGATTCCAGATCTCGGCCCAGCTTTCCGCCTTCGCGGTGGAGCAGGCGGGATGCGCCCGCTCGTGAGTGATTGACGCCGCCTCGGGCGACTCCAGATCTCGACCCAGCTTTCCGCCTTCGCGGTGGAGCAGGCGGGGTGCGCTCGCTCGTGAGTGATTGAGGCCGCCTCGGGCGACTCCAGATCTCGACCCAGGTTCGCCCGCTCTGGCGACTCTGTTACCGATTCGCGGGCGGCGGTCTGGGGCTTAACGATCGAAGGGCTGGCATCGAGCCGTGAGTCTGGCGGGTCGTTCCGGCTGGTCGGCGGTCTCGCGGCACGCGGGGTAGCACGGTCATCGTCTGAGCGGCGGCTGGTCTGGGCGGCTGCGGTCTGGACGGTCGCAAGGGCTGGCACCGAGAGACCGAGCGTGGCCGGGTAAGTCGGTTGAGTTCGCTTTGGGTGGTCGCAAGGGCTGGCACCGAGACAGCGGGCGTGGCCGGGCAAGCCGGTCGAGCTCGCCTTGGGTGGTCGCAAGGGCCTGCATCGAGGGAGCGATGTGGCCGGGAGGGTCGGTTGATCTTGACCTGGGTGGTTGCAAGGGCCAGCACCGAAGCCGAGAGCTTGCCGAAGCGCCAGTCGATCTTGGCTCTCGCGTGTCCCCGCGCCAGGGCAATGGCAACTCGGGCGCTCCGCGCCGCGATGGGTTCGTTATTTGGGATCTCGCGTCCATCTGGCGGGATGCAAGATCCTTGCGGCTCTGGTGGCCCCTATCGCGCTCGAATAAGGGCCACCAGAGCCGCAAGGATCTTGACGTGGGCCTTTCTTGACCCTTCGGCGTCAGGAGGAACGCACAGGCAGACACTCATATCACGAAATATCGGGCGGGCAGCGCTCAGGCCTGGGCACTGACCGCGGGGCCTCCACCTGACGCGGGCCATGAGCGCGGGCTGTGTCCTGACATATGTGGATCCGGTGTTGCTTTGCGTTCGTGTCCGGCCCTGAGGCCTGTCGCGGTGACACGACTGACCTGCACGCCTGCGGAACCCGCGGCCTCGGTGCCGGCCCTTGTGCCCGCCCAAGCCGCAGCTGCCCCGGTTCGCAGCTGCCTCGTTCGCGGCTGCCTTGGTTCGCAACTGCCTCGACCCACAGCCGCCTCTGCCCGCCGCCGCCGAAACGACGGCCGTGCTGCTCGCCCTCCGCAACCCGCAACGACCGACCGAAACCACTCACCGCGCCCCAGCCCATTCGACCGTCGCTCCCCAGACGACCGGACGCGAAGGGGCAGACGCGTCGGGAGCATGCGGGCAAATCGAGCCGCCCGCCAAGACTCCGCTGGCGCCCCGCTTGCCGGGCGGCTCGGAGCCGGTTCCGTGCGGCTCAGGGAAGAGCACGCGGCTTGCGCCGTGCCTCTGGAAGTGGTGCGCAGCAAGGCTGCGGCCGACTTCGGTGTCCGGGCCGACTCCGGTGTCCGGGCCAGGGTCGGTGCGCTCAAGATCCTTGCGGCTCTGGGCGCCCTTATGGAGGCGTTATAAGGGCGCCCAGAGCCGCAAGGATCTTCAACCTCGCATGATTCGCCCCCCCCACACCACGTCGGAGCCGCTCCCGGCGTGGTGGGAACGATCGCGCGAGCCTCGTCGTCGGCTTGCCGGGGCGGGCCGGTTTATCGGCTGCAGGATGGAGGGGGCGACGCCTACGCGCTCTGTCGGCCGAGTTCCGCAAGGACCGCGGGTACGCCGACGGTGAGCATCTTCCGGCGGACGGAACCGAGCAGCGTGGACATGAAGAAGCCGCCGGGGCCGGTGAAGCCGGTGTGATGCCAGGTGAAGCGGGTGCCGGCCGGGGTCGGTTCGAGCGTGTACGTCACGTAGGTCTTCGCGCCGTCCTCGTCGCCCACCCACGAGTAGCGCAGGTGGTGTGGGGCGTCGGCCTCGAGGAGTTCGCAGTCGACGATGCCGCGCCAGCCGGGCGTGGGCTTGGCGATCAGGCGGAAGCGGGTGCCCGGCTCCAGCGCGAAACCTTCCGGGCGGCCGCCCTGCCCGGTCGTGGTCCAGCGGCGCATCAGCTCGGGTTCGGTGAAAACGGCCCAGACCAGATCGACGGGGTACGCGTACTCGCGCACGATGCGGTATTCGCTCATGCCGGAACCATAAGTTACAGTGACTGTAAAATTCAAGTGGGTGTAAAGTTCGCCCCGTGGAGAGTCTGCGAGAGCGCAAGAAGCAGCAGGTACGCCGGACACTGTCGGACGCCGCGGCCACGCTGTTCCTGGAGCGCGGTTTCGACGGCGTGCGGATCGCGGACGTGGCCGAGGCCGCCGGCGTCTCCCAGAAAACCGTCTACAACTACTTCGCCACCAAAGAAGCCCTGATCATGGACCGCCTGGAAGGAACGGCCGACGCACTGACCACCGCCCTCGCCGACCCCGCCCAGGAGCCGGTGGCCGCCGCACTCGCCCTTCTGGCCGCAGAGTTGGACGGCACACTGGCCTCGTTCACGGCAGGCGGCGGCGGAGCGCTGGACGGCTACCGGCGCTTCGGAGAGCTGATCCGGTCCACCCCGGAGCTGCGCGCCTACCAGAGCGAGATGACCGGCCGGATCGTCGCGGCGGTGGCCGGGGCTCTGCGCTCACGGATCAGCCGCCCCGAGCCCCAGATCGATGTGGCAGCCCAGGCCCTTGTCAGCCTGTGGCGCGTCCAGGCCACCAGCCTCCGCCGCCACACCGAACAGCCCGCCGCCGGTGACCAGCTCCGGAGCCTGGTGACCGGTGACGTGCACGCCGCAGCCGCAGTCGTCCACGGTGCCTTCGCGGTCCTTACCGGCGTAAGCCCTGCCCCGGCGCGGTTCCCGGCCGCACGTGCCGAGCCCACGCGTCAGGAGCGGCGGACGCGCCGGTGAGGCGCACACCGCTCACCAGTCGTGGACGGAGCCGTCCAGGCGGCGCGCGACCGGCAGGTACTTCGCCTCGTACGGGAAGCGCGCGGCCACCTCGTCGTCGTAGGTGATGCCGAGGCCCGGCTCCTCGGACGGATAGAGCATGCCGTTCTCCAGGCGGGGCATGCCGCGGAACACCTCGTACGTCTCGGCGGTGTGGCCCATGTGCTCCTGGATGCCGAAGTTCGGTACGGCGATGTCCAGGTGCACGGCGGCCGCGGTGGTCACGGGGGACAGGTCGGTGGCGCCGTGCGAGCCGGTACGGACCTGGTAGAGCGCGGCCAGGTCGAAGATGCGCCGCAGGTGGGTGATGCCGCCGGCGTGCACGATCGTGGTCCGGACGTAGTCGATGAGCTGCTCGGTGATCAGCTGCTGCACGTCCCAGATCGAGGAGAGCACCTCGCCTGTCGCGATCGGCGTGGTGGTGTGCTGCCGGATCAGCCGGAACGCGTCCTGGTTCTCGGCCGGGGTCGGGTCCTCCATCCAGAACAGCCGCAGTTCCTCGACGCTCCTGCCGAACCGGGCCGCCTCGATCGGGGTGAGCCGGTGGTGGACGTCGTGAAGCAGGTGGAAGCCGAACCCGAACCGCTCGCGCACCTTCGCCAGGTAGCCGGGCGCGAAGTCGAGGTACGCCTCGGTGCTCCAGGCCTGCTCGTCCGGCAGCGAGGTAGCGGCCGGCTCGTAGAGCTGCCCCTTGCGCACGCCGTAACTGCCGCTCAGCCCCGGCACCGCGGCCTGCGCCCGGATCGCGGTGAAGCCCTGCTCCTGGTACCGCGCCACGTCGTCGAGAAGCGACTCCACGTCGGTGCCGCTGGCATGGCAGTAGACGAGCACGCCGTCCCGTGAGCGGCCACCGAGCAGCTGATAGACCGGCAGTCCGGCGACCTTGCCCTTGATGTCCCAGAGCGCCACGTCCACCGCCGCGATCGCGGTCATCGTGACCGGGCCACGCCGCCAGTACGCCCCCTTGTAGAGGTACTGCCAGGTGTCCTCGATGCGCGCGGGGTCGCGGCCGATCAGCAGCGGCGCGAGGTGGTCCTCCAGGTAGGAGGCGACGGCCAGCTCACGGCCGTTGAGCGTGGCGTCGCCCAGGCCTGTCACGCCGTCCGAGGTGGTGATCCGCAGCGTCACGAAGTTGCGGCCGGGCGAGGTGACCAGCACCTCGACGCGTGCGATCGTCGCCACCGGATCACTCCCTTGTGCCAGGCTTGTAAGCAGACACTGGTATACAAGTTCCGGTCGGTCAGAAAGTCAAGGATCGCCCTCACCTATGCTGAGCAGCGTGGCGGTCGACGGTCAAAAACGGACAAACAGGCAGACGGTGTACGCGATTCTGCGTCACAAGGTGCTGACCATGGAACTGCCGCCCGGCGCCGCCCTGAGCGAGAACGAATTGGCCGCAGCGCTCGGCGTTTCCCGCACACCGGTCCGGGAAAGCCTGATCCTGCTCGCCGAGGAGGGCCTCGTGCAGGTGTTCCCGCAGGTCGGCTCGTTCGTCTCGCGCGTCGACCCGGTCCGGGTGGCGGACGCGCAGTTCATCCGCGAGGCGGTCGAACTGACCGCGCTCGACGACCTGCCGGAGACGCTCGACCCGGTGCGTGTGGCGTCCCTGGAGGAGAACCTGCGCCGCCAGGACGTCCCGGACCTCACCGTCGAGGAGTTCTTCACGCTCGACGAGGAATTCCACCACGGCCTGCTCGCGCTCAGCGGCCACGGCGCCGCCTGGGCCACCGTCAGCGCCGCCAAGGGGCATCTGGACCGGGCCCGCCGCCTCGGCCTGCACGACGCCACCCCACCGTCCGTCAACGCGGTCCAGCACCGGACGATCCTCGACGCGGTCCGCCGCCGGGACCTGACCGCGGCCCGCGCGGCGATGCGCACGCACCTGCGCGCCGTCTTCGCGGACGTGGAGCGGATCCGCGCGCGCTCGCCCGAGTTGTTCGCCTCCAACGGCGACTCCACCCCGGTCCGCCGCAACATCGTCATTTGGGACTAGGAACCATGGCACATTCGCACACCCACGCCCAGGAGACGATGACGCCGCGGGCGCGCCGGATCGTGCTGGCGCTGCTCATCCCCGCGGTGCTGCTCACCGCGCTCGGCATGATCCTGCTCTGGCCGTCCGCGGTCTCCACGCCGTCCCGCGACGGCGGCCCGGTCGAGCTGGACGCGACAGTCGAGTCCGTGCGGCTCACCGAGTGCCCGGAACTGCCCGAGGGCGTGCCCGCCCCGCCCGCGTGCGGCACGGTCCGGATCCGGCTTGAGGAAGGCGACCGGGCTGGCGAGATCGTCGAGACCGGCGTCCCGGCCGGCCCCGGCGCGGCCACTGTGGAGCCCGGCGACGCGATCGTGGTGATGTACCTGGAGGGCAGCCCGAGCGGCGAGCAGTACTCGATCGCGGACCACAGGCGCACCACCGGGCTGTGGATCCTCGCGGCCGCGGTCGCGCTGGCCGTGATCGCGTTCGGGCGGTGGCGGGGGGTGCGTGCGCTGGCCGGGCTCGCTGTCACGTTCGCGGTGCTGTTGCTGTTCGTGGTCCCGGCGATCCTGGACGGGCGCTCCCCGCTGCTTGTCGCGGTGGTCGGCGCGGCCGCGATCATGCTGATCGTCCTCTACCTCACGCACGGTTTCACGCTGTCCACAAGCGTCGCGGTCGCGGGCACGCTCGTCAGCCTGACCATCACCGCGGTGCTGTCCGCGTTCGCCACCGACCTGGTGCACCTGACCGGCGTGGCCGACGAGGAGACCGCGTTCCTGAACCTCACCCAGGGCGCGGTCAACATGCAGGGCCTGCTGCTTGCCGGCATCGTGATCGGCGCGCTCGGCGTGCTCGACGACGTCACGGTCACCCAGGCCGAGACCGTGCGCGAGCTGGCCGCGGCCAACCCCCGCTACGGCCTCCGCGACCTCTACCGCGCGGCGACCCGGGTCGGCCGCGCGCACATCGCCTCGGTGGTGAACACGATCGTGCTGGCGTACGCGGGCGCCTCCCTGCCGTTGATGCTGCTCTTCGCGGTCGGCGGCACGCCTGTCACCGAGCTGCTCACCGGCCAGCCGATCGCCCAGGAACTGGTCCGCAGTGGCGTCGGCACGCTCGGCCTGATCGCCGCGGTCCCGATCACCACGGCGCTTGCCGCGTTGCTTGCGGCGCGCGTGACGCCGGCTCCCGCGCCGGTCGAGGATCGGCCCGCCCCGGACGAGGACCAGCGGTGGATGGCGTTCGCCGACCGGGAGCGCGGCTGACTCAGTCCGGGCAGCCGGCCGGGCGCTCCCGCCCGGCCGCGATCTCGGCCGGGACCAGGATCGTGCACACCGAGGCGAGCGCGGTCGCCGGATCCAGCTGCCACAGCCCCGCCGTGTTGTCCGAGGACGCGCTGAGCAGCAGGCCGCCCGCCACGAACGTGAGGTCGTTGATGAAGTTGAGGTGACCGGTGAGCTGCGCGGTCAGCCGCCCGGACGCGACGTCCCACAGCCGGATCGTGTTGTCCACGTCGGTGCTTGTGGCGAGCGTGCGGCCGTCCGGGGAGTACGCGACCGCGGTGACCGTGCCCGGGTGCGTGCCGAAGATCCGCGCCGGGCCTGACCCGTCCGCGGCGTAGACCTCGACGCGCCGGTCGACGCCCGCGACCGCGATGGCGCTGCCGTCCGGGCTGAGGTCCACGTCGATGATCTGCCGCACGCCGACCGGGTGGTCCGCGACCGGCGCGAGGTCCGTGGCCCGCCAGGTGAGCAGTCGGGCCGCGGTCGGCCGTCCGGTGTCGCCGGTGGTGGTGGCGATCGCGCTGACCGTGCCGCCGTCCCGGCTGAACAGCACGTCGTCCGCGCTCGCCGCGCCGGTCTCCACCGCGCCGATCTCCCGCAGCGTGGCGGTGTCGTAGACGCGCACCACGCCGGTCGGATACTCCGCGCCCTCGGGCTGCACATCGCCGCTTGTGGCCAGCAGTGACCCGTCCGGCGAGAAGTCGATCTCGACCTGGTCCGGGAGCGTGCCGTCCACGCCGACCCGGAGTGTCGCCCGCACCGCGCCGTCCGGGCCGCGCACCTGCACCTGCCCGTCAGTGGTCGAGATCGCCAGCGTGCCGTCAGGCGCATACCGCAGGTCGTACGGGCTCAGGCCGGTGTTCTCCCGCCGTACCGTGTCGCGGGTGTTCAGGTCCGTGATCAGCAGCTCGCCGTCCTTGGAGATGCTTGCGACGCGCGGGCCGGTCGGGTCCGGCGCCGCGTCGACGACCGGGCTCGGCTGGAACACCCAGTTCAGGCCTCGACGGAACACCGCGGTCGGCGCCTCCGCGCCGGAGACCACGATGACCCGCCCGTTGTCGGAGATCGCGGCCGTGTTCGGCGCGCCGGCGAAGCCCACGTACCCCCGATTCTCGATGCCGTCCGGCAGCGGCCAGGAGTTGAGGTGGGCGCGCCGCTCGGAGCCGAACGTCAGCAGCCGGTTCGACGGCGTGATCACCAGCGGGTCCGCGCCGCGCAGGTCCGACGGGTTCGTGAGCGCGGCGATCTCGGCGCCGCCGTCGACCCGCCAGGTACGGATCACGCCGTCGCCGTTGGTGACAAGCACGCCGCCGCTCGCGAGCCGCACCCGCACCGCGCCGGGCACGCCCATCAGCCGGGCGCCGTCGCCGAGCCGCCACACCGTCGCGCCCGTGTCGAGGTCGGCGGCGGCCACGTACTCCCCGTCCGGGCTGACCGACAGGTCGAACGCGAACACGCCGCCGGTCGGCATCGTGAACGTGCGCTCGCCGGTCTCCGCGTCCCAGCCGCCCAGCTGCCGCTCGGTGACGTCGGTGCGGGTGGCAAGCAGCGTGCCGGTCCCGGGCCGCCAGGCGATGCCGCCGAGCGCGGGCAGGCTGTGCCGCAGCGTGCCGCCGGGGATGTCCCAGACCTGCACGCCGTTGCGCACCGGCGTGCTCGACGCCAGGAAACGGCCGTCCGGGGAGAACGCCAGCGACATCACGGTGGTGTCGAACGCGGTGACCAGGTCGCGGCCGACCCGGGTGAGCGTCGCGCTGTCCCACAGTGCGATGCGGCCGTCCGGGTGCCCGATCGCGATCAGCGCGCCGTCCGGGCTGACCGCGGCCGCCACCCCGCCGAACCCGCTGCCCAGCGTCCCGGACGCGTTCGTCATCTGCGCGGACAGCAGCGCGCCGCGCGCCTCCGCGGTCGGCGACTCGTGCCACGCGTCGACAGCGAGCCGCATCGCGGTCAGGTCGTCGCTGCCTACAGTGGTCAGGAACTCCGACGCGTACTGCCGGGAGACCGCCTCCCGCCGCCGCTCCTGCGCGTTGCCGCCCTGATCGACCGCGACGATCGCGCCGGTGACGGCCAGCAGCAGCGCGACGCCGAGCGCGCCGGCCAACACCCGCAACCTGTGGGTACGCCGCCGCCGTGCCCGCTCCGCCGACTCGGCCGCCGCGACGCTCGCGTCCAGGTAGTCGCCAGCCAGGTCCAGCTCCCGCGCGGCCGCCAGACGGGCACCGCGCAGCAGCAGGTCAGGGTCACGGCCGGAGGCGTGCCAGTCGTCGGCCGCGTCGCCCAGCCGCTGCCGCAGCAACAGCTCCTCGCGCGCCGTGGCAAGCCAGTCCGCAAGCCGCGGCCAGCCTGTCAGCAACGCCTCATGGCTGATCTCCACGGTGTCGTCGCCCGCGGTCAGCAGCCGCGCCGAGACCAGCAGCCGCAACACCTCCGGGTCGATCGAGCCGCGCGGCCCGCGACGCCGGACCGGCACCCCGCCGCCCGCGATCGTGACCAGGCCCAGCATGGCCCGGCGCAACCGCTCCCGGCCGTCCGGCTCCAGCCCGAGGTAGATCCGCTCGGCCGTCTCCGCGACCGCGTGCCGGATGCCGCCGGTCGCGGTGTAACCGGCCACGGTCATCCGGTTTCCGTCCCGGCGGGTCCAGGTGGCGCGCAGCGCGTGCGCGAGCAGCGGGAGCGTGCCCGGCTCGTACCGGCGGCCCGGCGTCCCGTGCGCGGTCAGGTCGGCGAGCAGCAGCTCGACCAGGCCCGGCTCGACCTCAAGCCCGGCCCGCGCGGCAGGCTCGGTCACCGCGCGGCGCAACCCCGCGTCGCCGAGCGGCTCGACCACCACCAGCCCGGCCGTCAGCATCCGCTCCAGCGGCGCCAGCTCGGTGCAGGCGGCGTAGAAGTCCGCGCGCACGCCCAGCACGACAAGCGCGGGCGCGGCATCGGCGAGCGCGGACGCGAACGCCAGCCGCTCCGCCGGGTCCGCACACCTGGTGAACAGCTCCTCGAACTGGTCCACCACGACGATCCGCGGCCGCCCGTCGAGGATGAGGCCGGCCATCGGATGCTCGCCGGGCGTCATCAACGTCCACGGCCAGGTAGCCGGCTCCTCGCCCAGCCCACCGGCCGCGATCGCCGGCAGCAGCCCGGCCCGCAGCAGCGACGACTTTCCCGCCCCCGACACACCGGTGACCATCAGCGGTGGCGCGCCGACCCGCTGCTCCGCAAGCCGCCCGAGCAGCAGCGCGGTGTCCCGGTCCCGCCCATGGAACCAGGGCGCGTCCTCCGGCTGAAAACTGCTCATTCCGGGGTACGGGCAGAGCGCATCCTCGTCCGGCGGCTGCGGTGTCGCTGTCGAGACCACTGTGGAGCGCAACTGCGCGTAGACGATCAGCTGCCGCCGGATGCCGTCCAGGCGTTCATGAAGCTCCACGCTCTGCGCCGCCAGCTGCCCCTGCACGTCGTCGAGCACCCGCCGGGAGTCCGCCACCATCCAGCGCAGCTCGCCGACGTCCGTGCCGAGCACCGTGAACGCGGTGACCAGCTCGTCCCGCCAGCCGGTGTCCTCCGTCTCGGCCGCGGCAAGCGCGGTCTCGACCGCGTCCACCGCCTGCAGCAGCCGCCCGAGCTCCTCCCGCAGGGCCCGCCCGGTCTCGTCGTCGACCGCGAGCAGCGGCTGCAACTCCTCCGCGATCGCGGCCCGCCACTCGCTCTCGGACGGCGCCCGCCCCTGAAACCGCCGCGCCGTCCTCGCAAGCGTGTCAGTCAGGACGCCGACCCCGATCCCGCCGATCTGCCCGAGCGCGGCCGCGAACGCCGCCGGCAGTTGCAACGCCGCGGCCGCCACCGGCGCGATCGCGGACGCGGCCAGGAACGCGAGAATCGCATAAGGCCCCGCGCGGCGGACACTGCGGGCGGCGCCACGCACCCACGCGCGCAGCCCGCGCCGTGCGTCGTCCGCAGCCTGACCATCCACATGTGACATTGAAGGACGCGCCGTCGTCGCCCGCATCGGCCCTTTGGCCATAGATGAAGGCCGGCTTCACCCCCGTCGCCCACCCCGACCGCTGGATGGAAATCGACAAACGCCCACCGATCACCCCCACCCGCTGACCCTGGCGGTCCGGCTGGTTCGCTCCCGATTCCGTTGATCCGCCGGGATCGACTGCGCCGACCGCAAGTATTGATGATCTTCAGAGTCGGCGCCTGGGCCTCCGAAGCACGCTTTGTCACTGCGCGTATTCAGCAGATCGTTAAGCCTTCCGCGGACGTATCATTTCGCGGCTTTTGTGCATTCCGCCGCTACCCCTCCGCCACTCTCTTTGCTGTGGATCAAGACGGAATGTACATGGGAGTGGTTATGGCTCGGGCGGAACCACTCCCATGTACATTCCGTATTGATCGACTCGCACTACGCTCCGCATTGACCGCTATAAGACGATATTTTAGTCAACCCCCGCTCGACGCTCCGTGCCCACGCTCCGTTCTCACGGCAGGTCCGGGCGCAGCTGTCTCGCGCCGCAGCTGTCTCGCGCCGCGGCTGTCTCGCGCCCCGGCTGTGCCCGTGTTTCCGGCTGTGCCCGATCGCGCCTATTCCGCATTCGTCGACGCTGCTCGTCTCCATCCGCACTGAAAAGGCCGGACCACCGCACCTCGCCGCCCACGCCACTCCGCCCAGACGCCAGGCCGTGAGCACCACGAGATCCGCCACCATCGCCATTCAGCCCACCAAAAGACGAAATTTCGGGGCGCCATCCCGGCGGCTCACACCTGGACGGTTTCCCGGCCACCCACGGGCCCGCGGCCCGCGGGAGCAAGCGGGCAGTTACCACCGCGGGAGCGGGTAAATCTGGGTCTCAGAGCGTTTCGGGTTGGGTCCTGGCCTCGCCGACCTGGTCGTGGACGGCCGTGTCGAGGTCGGTGGCGGTCAGGCCGAACGTGTCGGCTGTTTCGGGCGCGTCCAGGTGGAAGGGCGCGTACCACTGGTAGTCCATTTCGGCGATCTCGCGGGCGATCGGTACGAAGAGGCCGGCGGCGCGCATGGTGAAGCGTGGCAGTTGGACGAGCGTGGGCGGGGGCTTGTCGGCGGCAGCGGCGTAGCGGTGTGCGAGGTCGCGGATGGTGACGGCGGGCGGGGACGGTACGTGCCAGGCGCGGCCCCAGGCGCGTTCGTCGCGGGCAAGCGTGAGCAGTGCGGTGGCCATGTCGCCGTTGTAGGTGAAGCTGTGCGGCATGTCGAGGTGCCCGGGGACGGTGGCGGCGCGGCCCTTCTCCAGTGCGGGGCCGAGGACCAGGGAGTAGAGGCTGGCCGCATCCCTGCCGATGTAGTCGGAGCCGCGGACCTCGACAGTGCGGATGCCGCCGGCCAGCGCCTGCTCCCACAGTCGTCGGCGCAGGCGTCCCTTGCGCCCGGTGGCGGCCATCGGCGTGCGCTCGTTCATCCGGCCGCCGGGCTGCGGGCCGTAGGCGTAGAGGCCGGCGGTGAGTGCGAGGACCGCGTCGTTCGCCTTCGCGGCGGAGATCGCCGCGGTCTGCAGCGGGGGGAGGAGGCGCTGCCAGGACGTGTAGGAGGGCGGGTTCGCGCAGTGGTAGATCACCTCGGCGCCGTGTGACAGCCGGGTCAGCTGGGCCGGGTCGGAGGCGTCCGCGGCGACGCGCTCGATAAGCGGATGTGCGGGGCCGGAGCCGCCGCGGGTGATGATCCGGACGCTTTCGCCGCGCTCCACGAGCAGGCGGGAGAGTCTCGTGCCGATTGATCCGGCGCCGATGACGACGTGCTGAGCCATGTCTGCCCCTCAGGTGTTAACGGTGTTAGATTTCCTAACGCCGTTAAGTTAGGTCCGCGGCGGCAGGTCTGTCAACCGGGGCGGCTAGTGTCCGGGGACACCAGGAAAGCGGAGTGACCGGACATGCCGAGCAGCACACGACGCGCCCGCGAACGGGCCAGCACCCGGGACCGGATCATCGAATCCGCGCTGTACGTGCTGGAGAGTGAGGGCGCGGCCGCGCTGACGATCCGGCGCATCGCGGCCGAGGTCGAGTACTCGGCGCCGGTCGTCTACCAGCACTTCGCCAACAAGGACGCGCTGGTGGTCGAGCTGGTCACGCACGGGTACGGCCTGCTGCTGGCCTCGTTCGAGAAGGTCGTGGGGGAGTCGGACGCCGACCGGCGCCTACTGCTGGCCGCCTCCGCGTACGTGCGGTTCGCCCGCGAGCACCCGCACCTCTACGAGGCGATGAACGGATCCGTGGTCGACCCGGACGGGCGCCGCCGCGCGGCCGAGCCGACCATCGACGTCCTGAAGGAGCTGCTCACCACGTGGGCGGCCGCACACTCGGTGATCCTGCCCGACCCGGACGAGGCCTGCGAGATCGTCTGGGGCACGTTGTACGGCATGGCCTCGCTCGGCTACCTCCGCCCGGAGCGCGCCGAGCAGGCCCTCCACGCGATCCTGCGCGGCTGGCGGGCGGGCGGCTGACCGGGCTCACTCCGGGTTGGAGCGGTTCTGGATCTGCACTCCCTCGGCGAAGCGGAGCAGGTTCGCGTCGGTGATGGTCAGGCCGTTGTCGACGGTGATCTCCAGGGTGGCGTTCCAGTCCGTGACGTCGATCGCCAGCGTGACACTGCCCGAGCTGCGGGAGAGCGCCGCGTCGTACCCCCGGATCCGCTGGTTCGTGCCGTTGAGCTGTTGGCGTTTGCGCAGCACGACGCTGAAACCGGCGGTGTCGGCGGTGGAGGTGCGGAACGTCATCCGGGACGGGGTCACCGAGTCCGTGAACAGGCCGGCCGGGCTCTGGGCGAGCTGGAACGGCGGCGCCACGGCGGTCGAGCCGGTGGTGAGCGCGTCGGCGAGCGCGACGACCTCGTCCGGGGTGTACGTGTTGTCGGTGGCAAGCGTGATCCATCGGCTCGGCGTCTCCGGCCAGGAGAGTACGAGCTGCTTGGCCGGGCTCACGTCGACGGTCCGCAGCGTGCCCGGGTGGCCGCGCACCTGGCGCGACACCTCGGTTCCGGACCCGGCGGTGGGGGCCGGGCGGCTGCCGGACATCGAGATCGTGACGTCCGAGTGGTTCCGCGAGTCGGTCGTCTCGAAGAAGCCGACAAGCGTGCCGCGGTCCAGCGACGCGACAGGGGGCTTGAGGTCGTCGCGGGGCGGCAGCGTGTAGGGGAACACCGGCGCGGTCCATCCGTCCGCAAGCGTCACGGCGTCCGGCGGCGATGACGAGGGCGGCGGTGCGGACGACGGCGACGACGGCGGTGCGCTTGGGGAGATCGACGGGGAC
This sequence comes from Catenuloplanes sp. NPDC051500, assembly GCF_044454585.1. Lineage (NCBI taxonomy): Bacteria > Bacillati > Actinomycetota > Actinomycetes > Micromonosporales > Micromonosporaceae > Catenuloplanes > Catenuloplanes sp. NPDC051500. Next base: position 210,365 of record NZ_JBITDX010000011.1, on the reverse strand, counting down.
GGCGACGGTGACGGCGAGGCGGAGGGCGAGGCCGAGGCGGCCGGCGCCGGATCGGCGGGTGGCACCACAGCGGTCGGGCGGTTGGCGAGCATGAACGCGGACGGGAGGCCGAGGATCAGCACGGCCGCGGCGGCGGACAGCCCGGTGGCGACGCGCCGGCGGTGGATCTGCCGGGACCTCGCGTGCACGGTGCCCAGGAGTCTGTCGTCAGAGGGTGCGCGGCCGGCGGCGTCGTGCATCGCCTCCGCGAGCAACCGGTCAAGCTCATCCATCGCCGTCCACCCCTCCCTCGCTCAACATGGTGCGCATCTTGGCCAGCGCCCTGGCGGCCTGTGATCGCACCGTGGACATTCCGCAGCCGAGCAGTGTGGCGATCTCGTCGTCCGGCAGATCGCAGTAGAAGCGCAGGACCAGCACGGCGCGCTGGGCGCGGGGCAGGCCGGCCATCAGCGTCCACATCTGGTCGCGGGCCAGTACCCGCGCCTGTGGTTCGTCGAGGCCGGGCGGCTCCGGCACCTCCGCGTAGATCGCCTCGGTGGACGCGCGCCGCCGTCGCCAGGACAGGTACTGGCGGACGATCGCGGTCCGCACGTACGCCTCCGCGCTGTCCATCACGGAGACCTTGTGCCAGCGGCGGTGCATCCGCGCCAGGACCTCCTGGACGAGGTCCTCGGCGAGGTGCGCGTCGCCGGAGAGCACGTACGCGAACCGCAGCAGCGCCCGTCCACGGCCGTGGACGAACGCGTCGAAGTCCTCGGAGACAGCGTTCGTGGTCATCGTGGCCTGTTCGCCTCGACGCCGGAGATCTCCGGGCCCTGGCCGGGCGCCGGAGATCTCGGAAGCGTTGCGGAATAGGGACAAGCGGGACTCAGCAGGCCTTCCACACGTACGACTTCGACCCCGGGGCCGTCACGTCGCGGTCGCGCTGCACCACCGAGAGCGTGCTGCCGTGGCTGTTGCACGCCTTGGTGAAACCGCCCTGATCGTACTCGATCACGATCACCTTGCTGCCGTACGTCGCCGTGTACGCGCCGCACTCGTTCCAGGTGCCGCACTCCTCCGCGACCGCGAAGTCGAACCCGGCCTTCTTCGCCTTCGCCGTGCTCAGCTCCGCCGTGTTCTTCTGCCCGATGGCGAGGCCCTTACCGTGCGCGTAGCTTGCGAGCGACGCCGCGTACGCGACGGCTTGGTCCTCGGTCAGCAGGCCGTTCGACCGGGTGTAGGTGTCCAGGTTGTCCGGCTCGACGGCCTTGAACCCCTTGGCCGCGCACTTGTCGATCCAGCCGCCGACGATGGTGGTCAACGCCGCCCGCTTGGCGTCGGTGGAGAAGTCCAGGAACAGCTCGCCCCAGTCCTCGTCCTCGACCAGCTTGCCCTGCTTGTCCTTCAGTAGCAGGTCGGAGTGGTTGGTCTTCCACCACGACTCCGCGTCCGGCTGGGTCTGGAAAGCGTTGACGTAGCAGATGTTGTAGATGCCCGCGGCCGGTGACGCAGTGTAGTCACGGCTGACCACGCTCACTCCGGACGGCGGCGTGTAGGCCCCGCCGATCTGGTAGTCGAACGTCGCGTTGGCAGGCGGTGCACTCACGGTGCCGGCCGGGACGGTGGGCACCGAGGTCGACGCGGACGGCGCCGGCGCGGGTGCGGACGTGGTGACCGGCGCGGACGCAGACGGTGCGGTGGAGGCCGGCGCCGAGGCGGACGGCTTCGGCGTCGCGGACACGGAGGCGGACGGCTTCGGCGTCGCGGGCGCGCTCGCCGGCGGCTTGTGGTTCCAGCGGTCCCACCAGGGCCGTCGCGTCGCCGCGTTGGCCGTGCCGATCCCGACTCCGAGCGTGATCACCACGGCGGCGGTCACCCCGACGCCGATTGTGATCCGCTTGCGCTTGGACGCCATCGGTGCAACTCCTCGATCCTCGGTGACAACTCCACCAGATGAACGCCGTGGCGCCCCACGCCTGCTGCCTGCGATCCGAAAGAACTTTCGGCCACCCCCCGACCCCGCTGCGTAGCCAAAACCCCAGACCCACAATCCCGCATCGGTACGCCCGACCCGCCCGAGCCCGCGGCCGGGTCACGCGGGTGCGCCGGGCCGATATCCGCTTCCCGGCCGGCTCCCGCCCACGTACTCTCGCGTTCCAGGGGCGGCAACCTCCCGGCAGAACCCATGAGAGGCGGTGAACGCGGTGCATCCGAACTAGGGACGGCCCCAGCCCGGGGCGTCACGGAGCCGGAAGGCGCCCGTATGAGCAGGACAGACAAGACCCAGCCCTGGTGGGTGCAGATCGCGGACGCGCCGATGGTCGCGTGCCGCCCGGTGCACGATCACCGATTCGGGGAGTGCACGCTACCCGCCGAGATCACCCGTGAGACCACCTTGTTCGGCGGACGCCGGGAGGGCTGCTACTGGGGTCTTACGGATTCCTTCGTGGTCAGCCGGGTGGAGAACTTCGGCTACCGCGAGTCATACCGCCTACGTCGCGAGGAGCGTCGCCGCGACCGTCACCAGGCGCGACGCGCGCTGCACGATTACTGTGGCGAGGATTGACACATCACCGTGGGTACGCCTGGCGCGTACCGCGTCGGGCGTGGAGTCGGGGGAGCGGTGCGTACCCCCTCGGCGGTCTTGTACATGGCGTGTCGAGTTCTGTGGAGGTGGGCGCGGTGCATCCGGTCTAGCGACGGCCCCAGCCCGGGGCGTCACGGAGCCGGAAGGCGCCCGTATGAGCAGGACCGACAAGACCCGGCCGTGGTGGGTGCAGATGGCGGACGCGCCGATGATCGCGTGCCGTCCGGTGCACGACCACCGCTTCGGGCCGTGCACGCTGCCCGCCGAGATCACCCGTGAGACCACCTGGTTTGGCGGCGACCGCCGCGAGGGCTGCTACTGGGGTGCCACGGCCTCCTACTGGTGCCGGCGCATCGAGAGCCACGGTGCCGCCGAGTGGAACGCCATGTGCCGCGAGGAGCGCCGCCGCGCCCGTCACGATGCCCGTCGTGCCCTGCGGCGCCTTCAGGATTGATCCACCGGTTCGTCGGCCGGGCGTTCTCGCGCGGGCAGGCCCGGCCGACGAACGGCAGTCGTATGAACCAAGAACGTCTTGACTCAGACGTTCTTGGTTCATACGATCTTGCCATGCCTTCACTGACCGAGCCCGCCGCCTGGACACAACCGCTGCCCGAGGCCCACCCGCCCGCGGACCTGGCGATCTACCACCTGCCCACCGGCACCTACGAGACCCGGGCCGCGCTCGCGTTCCGTGGCGGATCGTTCCGCGACGTCCGCCACTTCGCCGCGTCCTCGATCCTGGTGCGGCACCCCGACGGCGACCTGCTTATCGACGCGGGCTTCGGCGCCGGCGTGGCCGACCACGTGGCGATGCTGCCCCGGCTCGTCCGCGCTCCCTACCGGGCCGGCCGGACCGTCGCCGACCAGCTCGACGCCGTGGGCTACCCGCGCGACAGGCTGCGCGGCGTCCTGCTCACCCACTCGCACTGGGACCACGCCAGCGGCCTGGACAGCCTGCCGGGCACGCCCATCTGGATGAACAAGGGCGAGCGGGGGTACGCCGCTGCGGACCCGGACGGCACCGTCTACCGCCACGTCTCGCCGGGCCACGAGATCCGCGAATACGGGTTCGACGAGGTGCCGTACCTCGGATTCCCGTCCAGCCACGATGTGTACGGCGACGGCTCGGTGGTCCTCGTCCTCGCGGCCGGCCACACCACCGGCTCAGTGATCGTCTTCGTGACACTGCCGTCCGGCGGCCGCTACGCCTTCATCGGCGACCTGACCTGGCAGCTCGACGGCATCCGGCGCCGGGTCGACCGGCCGTGGCTGCTTCGCAAACTCGCGGACAGCGACCCCGCACAGGTGCGCCAGGACCTGCTGCGGATGGTCGCGCTCGAACACCTGATGCAGATCGTCCCCGCACACGACCTCGGCGCCTACGACGGCATCCCGCTGCTGACGGCCGACGCTGTGGCCCGGGCCCGCTGACGACGTACGGTTCTGGGATGCAAAGCGCGTCAACGCCCGAGCTCGCCGGCCCGGCCCCCACAATCGAATCCGAGATCACCTGGCTGCTGCACCGGGCCGCCCAGCGCATGCGCGGCGTCACCGGCGACGTGGCCGAACAGCACGGGCTCGGGCTGCGCGACTACATCGTGCTGAGCGCGCTCGACAAGACCCCCGGCCTCACCCAGGGCGAACTCGGCAAGTCCCTCGGCCTGGACAAGACCACGCTGATGAGCCAACTCGACAGGCTCGAAAGCCGGGGCCTGGTCGAGCGCCACCACGCCCCACACGACCGCCGCCTGCGCATCCCGGTGATCACCGGCGAGGGCGAGCGCCTGCGCGCGACAGTCGCCGACGCCTGCGCCGCGGTCGAGTCCTCGGCCCTGGACGGCTTCGGCGAGCGCCAGGTCCAGGACTTGCGCCGCATGCTCTTCACAATCATCGGCGACACCGAAGACCGGGGCTCGTGCCTGTAGGCGCCGGGTCAGCCGGCCTTCGGGGCGAGGCCGGGGAGCTTGCGTTCCCAGCGGCGGGTGATCTGGGAGGTGGTGGCGCGGCGCAGGCGGGGCCAGTCGGCGCGGAGCAGGTCCGCGTTGATGTAGGTGCAGACGTCGTCGAGTTGACCGCAGTCGAGTAGCACCGAGTAGAGCGTGAACCGGTCGGCCGCGTCGCCGATATCGAAGGAGGCGGGTCCGGACCAGGCGAGCCGGTTCGGCAGGTGAACGGCGCCCTTCGCGGGCCCGCGCAGCGACTTCCAGCTGTCGGGGATGCGGGCATCCACGCCGGCGAACCGGTCGGGCAGGTCTCGGGCCGTCATGCGGCTCATTATGCGCGACCGTCGCGGTCACTACGAACCGTCTCGACCCTGCCGGGTGACGGCGTCACGTCCGGCTTCGCCGCTGGTCCTCGCGACACGCAAACCGTAGCCATGCCGCCCGACCGCCGCCAACCCGAAGGCCCGCGCTGTCCGATCCAAGGCACGACGCCGACACCTGCGCCGATCCCGGAGGTAAATCGGGTGCCGGGGAGTGTGGACCGCTGTCAGCATGGGGCGATGGGAGCGGTACTGATCACCGGCGTATCGGGGTCCGGGAAGAGCACGCTGGCCCGGGTCCTGGCCGCCCGGGGCGCCCGCGCCGTCGATGCGGACGAGGATCCGAGCCTCACCTGGTGGGTGGACGCGGACGGCAACCCCGCCGCCACCTTCGGGACGGACACCGAGTGGCTGCTGAGCCACAGGTGGTTGTGGAACGCCGCGCGGATGGACGCGCTCATCGCCGCCGCCGGCCCGGAGACGCTGTTCGTCTGCGGCAACGCGTCGAACGACCTCGACCTGTGGGACCGCTTCGACCAGGCGATCCTGCTTGTCGTGGACGAGCGGACGATGCTTGAGCGCCTGGACGATCCGCGGCGCGACAACGACTACGGCACGATGCCGGACGAGCGGGCGCTGCTCTGCCAGTGGCTGCCGGGCTTCCACGAGGAGCGGCTGGCGCGCGGCGCGGTGCCGGTCGACGCCACGCTGCCGCTTGCCGAGGTGGCCGCCGCGGTGCTCGCCGCTGTCCGGCCGCTCAGCGGAGTCCGAAGCTACGAGTAACAGATGATGACGACATGACAGAGACACGGGGACCGTTCGTGGGGGTCAGTGCGGTCGTCATCCGGAACGGCGCCGTCCTGCTCGGCAGGCGTCGCGGCGCGCACGGCGACGGCACCTGGGCGTTCCCCGGCGGCAAGGTCGCGCCCGGTGAGGACCCGCGCCTGACTGTCGCACGCGAGCTCGAGGAGGAGACCGGCCTGCGCGCCACCCAGATCAGCCAGATCGCCTGGACCAGCGACATCTTCCCCACAGACGGCCTGCACTACGTGACGCTGCACCACCTCGTCGAGGCGACCGGCGAGCCGCAGGTCCGCGAGCCGGACAAGGCACACGAGTGGCTGTGGTGGCGCGACCCCGACCGCCTGCCCACGCCCATGTTCGGCCCGGCCGAGGCCCTCTGGGCCACGGGCTGGCGCCCGCCGAAAATCTAGATCACAAGCGCTTCGAGGGTACGCCGTGCGCGTTCACACCAGCCGGGCTGTGGACGCGCACGGCACGCTCGACATGGTGGTCAACAACGCCGGCTACGGGCTGTTCGGCATGGTTGAGGAGGCCACCGAGGCGCAGGTCCGCGCGCAGCTGGAGGTCAACTTCTTCGGCGCGCTCCGGGTCACCCAGGCCGTCGCGCCGGTAGGGCGGCAGCTCAGTCTGCGGGGCGACCGAACCAGCGGGTGAGGTGCGCGTCCAGGTCCGCCTGGTCGTTGCCGATCCAGGCGACGTGCCCGTCCGGGCGTAGCAGCAGGCCCGGCACGTCCAGTTCCGCGCCGGGATCCGCGAGGTGGTCGACCCGGTCCGCCCAGCCGCCGACGGTCAGGCGTGTGGTGCGGTCGAGCAGCAGGCCACGGCCGCGATGAAGCAGATCGTACAAGCGGCCGGTCTTGATCTCGAGGTCCGGCAACCGGCGGCCGAGCAGCTCCGGGCCCTCGCCGACGTCGTAGCGGACCCCGATGCCGGTGATCTTCTCCAGGAGGCGGTGGTTCACCTCGTCGATGTCCATCAGCTCGATGAGCAGCCGGCGCATGGCCTGTGCGCCCGGCTCGGGGGACAGCAGCGCGGTCTGCGCCCGGGTGTTGTCAAGCACCTGCGCCGCGACCGGATGACGCTCCGACTGGTAGGTGTCGAGCAGCGTCTCGGGCGCCCACCCGCGGACCTGCGCGGCAAGCTTCCAGCCGAGGTTGACCGCGTCCTGCACGCCCAGGTTGAGCCCCTGCCCGCCGATCGGCGGATGGATGTGCGCCGCGTCGCCGGCCAGCAGCACCCGCCCGGCCCGGTAGCTGTCGGCCTGCCGGGTGGCATCGCCGAAACGGGACAGCCAGCGCGGGGAGTGCACCCCGAAGTCAACGCCGGCCAGGGTACGCAGCCGCTGTGCGAAGTCGTCGATCGTGGGCGGGTCCGCCCGGTCGCTGACGCTCGCGGCCGGCACCACGATCCGGTAGACCCCCGCGCCCGACGGCGTGATGCTGAGCCCGCGAATCCCGGCCACGGTGGCGGCGATCTCCTCCGCAGGCGTGTCCGCCGCCATCTCGCCCATCAGTGTCTCGTTGCGTGCGGGCTCGCCGGGAAAGCCGACGCCGAGCAGCTTCCGCACCGCGCTCCGCCCGCCGTCGCACCCGACGAGATAGCGCGTCCGCAGCCGTTCGCCGCTGCCGAGCGTGACCGTCACGCCGTCGTGGTCAGGCGTGAACGCGGCCACCGCGGCACCGCGCCGGACCTCCGCGCCGAGTGCGATCGCGTGTGCTTCCAGGATGGCGACGATGTCCGGCTGCCGGATGCCGAGCAGGAAGGCGTGCGCGGAGTCCAGTCCTCCGGGCGCGGGTTTGTTGATGGCGGCGAAGTAGGCGCCGGCCGGTCGCCGCCGCCCGCGTGCGAGCAGCCGGTCGAGCAGCCCGCGCATCGCCATCAGCTCAAGACTGCGAATGTGCAGGCTGACGATCCGGGCGGCCGACGCGGGCTCGATGTCCTGCTCCAGGACGAGGACCCGCACCTCGTGCAGCCGCAGCTCCGCGGCGAGCATCGCGCCGGTCGGCCCGCAACCGGCAATGATCACGTCGTACATGGGTGGTGCCTTTCGGGAGTGTCGTGGCGCTCCCGGCGACACCTACGTCAATCGCCCGCCGTGACGGCAAGGGGGAGCACCCACATCGCTGTATGGTCCATGGGTCCCACCTCCTCAAGCCGCGTCACGGTCAGCTGGAAGCTACAAGACCGTGCGGCGCCGCGTCCAGCCCTTTAGCTACCCGGCCGCCTCCTCAGTGCGCTGCGCCGATAAGTTCCAGCAGCTCCCGGGGCCGGTCCAGCGGCACGATGTGGCCGCAGTCCGCGATGAGGTGTCCCCGCAACCGGTCGGCGAACGGGGTGAGCTGCCGGTGCAGCACGTCGCCGACGGGGTGGGCGCCGATCGCGGTGACCGGCATGGTCAGCCGCCCCGGCAGTTCGGCGGCCAGCTGCGCCGTGCTGGTGTCCATCGCGCGGTAGTGCGCGAACGCGCAGCGCAGCGACTCCTCGCCGCGGTAGCCGGTCAGGAAGGCGTCGCGGAGGCCGGCCGGCAGCGCCCGCCCGCCGTGCAGCCCGTTGCGCCAGAAGAAGTCCAGGTACTCGCCCTCACGGCCGGCGACGACCCGTTCGGCGAGGCCGGGCACCGCGTGGAAGCCGAACCACCACGGCCTGGCGAAGCCTTCCGCGGGTGCGAGCGCGGCCTCCATCACGACCAGCCGGGACACCCGCGCGGGACGGCGCAGACCCAACAGCACCGCCGGGGGTACGCCGAGGTCGAGCGCGACCACCTCAGCGACCGGTACGGCCAGCGCGTCGAGCAGGGCGAGCGCGTCGTCGGCGAGCGTGCCCGCGTCGTAGCCGCCGCCGGCCCGGGTGGTGCCGCCGAGGCCGCGCAGGTCCGGCGCGATCACCAGGTGGGTGCGGGCCAGCCCCGGGATGATCTCGGACCAGACCTGCCAGGTGTGCGGGAAGCCGTGCAGCAGCAGGATCGCCGGCCCGTCCCCGGCGATCGCCACGTTGATCTCGATCCCGTTTGCCATGACTGTCCTGATCTCCGTCGACACGTGCCGCTCCTTGTCACCGTTGGTTACCTGGTAACCGTAGGAAAGGCTAGGGTGGGCACGGAAGACCGCACTTCCGCGAAAGGTGGTAACCCCGTGGTGCCTGCCCGCCGTGGCGACCTGTTCAACCCGGCCTGCCCGACCCGCCAGCTGCTCGACCGGATCGGCGGCAAATGGGTCGCCATGATCGTGAAGGTGCTTGCCGAGAACGACCCGCAGGAGCTCGGCTTCGCGGAACTCGAACGCCGCGTCCCCGGCGTCTCGCACAAGATGCTCTCCCAGACGCTCCGCGCGCTCACCGCCGACGGCCTGGTCACCCGCCGCGTCGAACCGTCAGTCCCACCCCGCGTCCACTACCGGCTCACCGCGCTCGGCCTCTCCCTCGACGAGCCGCTCGCCGCCCTGCGCGACTGGGCCGAGCGCCACATGCCCGCAATCAACGACGCCGCCGGGCGGGCCTCCGGCTGACGCGCGAGTGCACGTAGTGTGCCCTCGTGGACGGCATCGGTCTGACGCTTGCCGGCGTGATGCTTGTGGCGCCGCCGCTGACGGTTCTGGCCGTGCGCGGCCCGGTGGCGCCGGACCGGCCGCTGCGACTCGCGCATCCCGGGCTCTGGCTGGCGCTTGTGGTGGCCGCATGCCTTGTCAATCAGGTGTTGTGCACGGTCTACCTGATCCGGGTGCACGGTGGTGACCCGTCGTTCATCGCGGACCGGCTGCCGGCCGGGTGGTTCGCACTTGCCGACGACAACCGGGCGGTGCGCGCGCTCGCGGACGTCTTCCCGGCCCCGCGGCTGCTGGCGCCGACGGTGCTGCGCGTGCAGGCGGTGCTTGAGCTGCCGTTCGTGCTGCTCGCCTATCTGCTTGTGGTCCGCATGTGGGATCGCCGTCTCTACCGGGCGCTGACCGGCCGGCCGGTGCTGATCGCGGCGGCCGTCACCTGGACCGTGACGTTCGGCGTGATCGAGTGGTCGCTGCCCAACCCGTACACGCTGCAGGATGTGGTGTTGCGGTTGATCTCCTGTGTGGTCACGGTGCCGCTGCTGGCGCGTCTCGGCCGGGCGACCCCGGCGCCGGAGCCTGTCGAGCGGGATGCGGTGGATCTGGTGCTGTTCGGGGTGAGTGCGGCGGCGTTGGGCTGGCTGGTGCTGGCCGTCTACGACACGCTGCTGCTCTACAACCTCGGGCATGCCGCCGCGCAGCTGCCCGGCTGCCTGGTCGCCGGCATCGTGCTGGGGCTCGCCCGGTTCGTGGCGGTGCGACGCACCTCGCCTGCCGCTCCCGGCCCCGGCATCGACACGCTCGGCACCGGGCTGGGCTGGTTCCTCGCGCTGTTCTTCGCGCCCGCGCTGACCATCCGGTACGCGCTGGGCCTCGATGGACGGCTGTTCGCGCTGGCCGCCGCCCTGCTGATCGTCGTCGCCACGATCGTGTTGACCTTCCTGGAGGTGGATGCGCGGCTGCCCCGGCCACTGCGTGCCGCGTGGCTCGGGCAGGTCGTGGGCGCCGGAATCGCGGGTGTGGGCGCCGCGGTGCTGGCCCGGCTCGCGTCCGCCGCCTACCCGGAGGTGAAACTGCTGCTCGCCGCCGGATTCCTCCTCGCGGCCGTGACAGTGGTCTGTGCCGCCACCGATCCGGTGCTCCGGCGCTTGAGTGTCCGATAAGGCCGGTCCGCAGATTCGGGGGCCACATATCCACGGCGGGCAGTATTAGAATCCGTCAATGCGCAGTCGTGTCCTGGCGATTCTCGTGCTCGTGCTGGCCCTCCTCGTCCCCGGAACCGCGGCGTCCGCCCGCGCTGCCGTACCCTCGGATGATCTTGTTGCTCGGCTGACCGCGATCCCCGGGCTGAGCATCGTGTCGGAGAGCGCGCCGGCCGGCTACCGGTTCTTCGTGCTCAGCTACCGGCAGCCCGCCGACCATCGGCACCCCGGCGGCGGCAGCTTCGCACAGCGGCTCACGCTGCTGCACAGGTCGGCGGACGCGCCTGTCGTGCTTGCCACCGGTGGTTACGGCCTGGCCGCCACGCCCGGGCCGTCGCGCACCGAGCCGACCACGCTGCTTGACGCAAACCAGGTCTCGGTCGAGCACCGCTTCTTCACGCCGTCCCGCCCGTCGCCCGCGGACTGGGACGATCTGACCATCTGGCAGGAGGCGACGGACGAGCACCGGATCGTCCAGGCGCTCAGGACGATCTACACAGGTAAGTGGATCCAGACCGGCGCGAGCAAGGGCGGCATGACCTCGGTCTACCACCGCCGCTTCTACCCGGATGACGTGGACGGCGTGGTCGCCTACGTCGCGCCGAACGACACCGTCAACGAGCTGGACGGCGCCTACGACAGGTTCTTCGCCACAGTCGCGGACGCACCCTGCCGCCGCGCGCTTGACGACGTGCAGCGGGAGGCGCTGAAACGCCGCGACCGGCTGGTGCCGCTGCTCGAGGCGGAGGGCCTGACGTTCGCGCGCACGCTCGGCACCGCCGACCGGTCGTTCGAGCTGACGGTTCTCGACACGGTCTGGACGTTCTGGCAGTACTCGTCCGTCGCCGACTGCGCGGGCGTGCCCGCCACGACCGCCACCGACCAGGAGCTCTACGACTGGATCGACGGCGTCGTCGGCTGGTCGTTCTACACGGACGAGGGCCTCGAGTACTACTGGCCCTACTACTACCAGGCCGCCACCCAGCTCGGCTGGCCCAGCCTGCGCTTCGCACACCTGCACGGCCTCACCCGCTACCCCGGCCTCTACAGTGCGCCCTCGGCCCTTCCCCGTGAACTCCGGGCCCCGCACCAGCCGCTTCCGATGATCGACGTGGACCTGTGGGTGCGCACCCAGGCCCCACGGATGCTCTTCATCTACGGCCAGAACGACCCGTGGAGCGCCGAACGCTTCACCCCCAGCCGCCGCGACTCCCACCTCTTCGTCGCCCCCGGTGCCAACCACGGCGCCAACATCTCCCGCCTCACCCCCGCCGACGCCGCCACGGCCACCGCCACTCTCCGCCGCTGGGCCGCTCTACCCGCGGCAGCCACGCCGGACGCCACCTCCCGCCTGGCGCCCCTGCCCTTCGACGACATGCTCCCGGACCGCCGGGAGCGCACGGCTGACCACAGTAAGCGGGCTCCGCTCAGTCGAAGGTGAGCACGAACCGTCGTTGCCACGGCGTCTCCACCGCGCGGTGTGAATAGTTGGCGCGCACGTAGTCGACCGCCTGATGGCCGGGGACGCCGTCCAGCACGGCCAGGCAGGCCAGCGCGGTGCCGGTGCGGCCGACACCCCCGTAACAGGCGATCTCCACCCGCTCGGATCGGGCCCGCAGCAGCACGTGTGTCAGGGCTTCCCGTAAAGCGCCACGATCGGACGGCAGCCAGAAGTCCCGCCACCGGATCCAGGTACTCTCCCAGGCGACCGCCGGGGCCGGCTTGCCGAGCAGGTAGACGCCGAGATGCGGATCCGGGCCCACCGGGATGGGCTTCCGCAGGCCGCGTCCCCGTACGAGCACGCCTGAGGGAAGGCGCATGACGCCGTCCGCCGTGGCGTCCCAGGGCTGTGCCGGGCCGGTCACCGGCTCTGCCGTTCGATGCCGCGCCGGACCAGGGTGCGGATGCCGGGGAGGGTTATCGCCCGGATCGTGGCGTCGTTCAGCCACACGTGGAAGTGGCTCGGTGGCGCGTACTGATGCATGCCGCGACGGGCAAGCGCCTGCCGTTTGACGACCTCGGGCCGCAGCCCGGCCTCCCACTGGGCCAAGGCGGATTCGATGTCGTGCCCGTGCCGGTGCAGGGCGGCGCCGAGTTGGTCCGCGCCGGCCAGTGCCAGGGCTGCGCCGTGCCCGGCGAACAGGGTGACGCACCAGGCCGCGTCGCCCAGCAGTACGGTGCGGCCGAGGCTCCACGGCCGGACGTCGATCTGGGTCGTCTGATCGAAATACGCTTGAGCCGGATCGGCTCGCAGCTGGCGCAGGGCCTCGGGCACACCCCCGGCCACGTCGGCGAAGGCCGCGCCGAGCGCCTCCACCGGCCCGCGCTCGAGTTCCCGGGCCGGGTCGGCGTTCCGGTAGGTGAAGAAGGCCGAGGAGCGGTCCGGGCCCAGGTTGACGAGCGCCGCGGTGCGGCCGGGGCCGATGAAAGTGGTGGCCGACGAATCGGCCACCGCCGTCACCGGACGGGAGAGCGGGAACGCGGCCACCAGGTAGGGCAGATCGACGCGATGCCCGGAACCGAACATCGCCGTCCGGGTCGCAGAGTGGACACCGTCGGCGCCGATGAGCAGGTCAACCTCTTCGGTAGTGCCGTCGCTGAGGGCGACCCTCACGCGGTCGGCGTCCTGGCTGCTCGTGGCGACGGTGGTGGCGAAACGGATCTCGGCGTGCTCTCGCACCGCTTCGAACAGAACCTTCTCCAGATCGCCGCGGAACACGGTCATGGTGCGCGGACCCAGCGTGGCCTCGGCGACGGCAGCGGGCACCGTGAACTTGGGCCGGCCGTCGGCCCGCACCAGCACGCTTGGGAACGCGCCGATTGCGCTCTCGGTGAGCGCGGGGATCAGTCCGTACCGCTCGGCGGCGTCATAACCGGCGCCGAGCAGGTTGACCAGGTATCCGCTGCTGCGCCGGGTCGCGGCGCGCTCCACCACCAGGACGCGCCAGCCGTCGCGGGTCAGGCGCAGGGCGGTGGCCAGACCGGCGATGCCGGCGCCAACGATCACTGCTTGTTTCATCTTCGCTCCCAACGACCAGAATGAGCATCTGCTCAAACTAGTATGAGCAGATGCTCATCCAAAGTGCAATCCGGGTTAAGCTGCGGGCATGCCACGCGGAGTCGCCATCACCGAGCCTCGTCAGCACCTGTTCGCCGCGGCCGAACGCGTGGTCGTCGCGTCCGGGCCGCGACAGCTCACCAGCCGGGCGGTGACCCGGGAGGCCGGCGTCGCGACCGGGTTGCTGTTCGCCCACTTCACCGGCTTCGACGACTTCCTGGTCGGCTACGCCGTCGACCGCAGCTTCCAGATCGCCGGCGCCGCGGCCGCGCTCGCCGGCCGTGCGGGCACCGGCACGGTCGCCGAGAACCTGTGCGCGACGGTCCTGGCCACTCCGCTCGTCACGCTGCTGACGATCAGCCGGCTCACCGCCTGGCGGCCGGAGCTGACCGCCGAGGTCGAGGCCGTGCTGGGCCACGGCAGCGCGCCGCTGCCGGCCCTCGAACGTGCTGTCACGGCCTACCTGACCGCCGAGCAGGAACGTCTGCCCGCGGGCGTCGACGCGGAAGCCCTGGCCCTGGCCGTGGTCGGCATCGTCCACCATCTCGCCCTCACCGCCGGGACCTCGTCGGAGGCGGCCGGCCGCATCCGCCGCGCCATCGCCGCCCTCGTCGAGATCCGGTCGGCCACCACGTCATGACCGGCCAGGCCCGGCCCGTCAGCCCGGACCCGGTTCCGCCATCAGGAAGGCGAAGACCCGCGGGTGGGTTCGGCCCGGCCACGGCGGGACCGCGGCCCGCGGGAGCGTGCGGGTCGCGGCCGCCCGCAGAGTGGGAAGAAGGATTGTGGCTGTGAAAGCCGTGGGCGCGAACGCTTGCCTCTCACGTCAACGTCAGCTTTTAGGCTCGCATCGTCCACTTGGAACGGTGTGGGGAGCGTGTGATGACGGCAGGGATGTCGCGGCGGCGGGTGCTGGGTGCGGGTGTGGGGATCGGCGCGGGGATCGCGGCGGGGGTTGTCGGCGGCGGGGTCGCGCAGGCGGCTGACGCGGGCCGGGCGGTGGCGATCACCGGGGCCACGGTGATCGACGGGACCGGGAGCGGGCCGCGGCGGGATGTCACGGTGCTTGTGCGCGGGGAGCGGATCGCCGCGATCGGGAGTGCACGCGAGGTGCGGGTGCCGGCGGACGCGGAGGTGGTGGACGGGCGCGGGAAGTTCGTGGTGCCGGGCTTCGTCGACGCGCACGTGCACGGCAGCGGGCAGGAGCAGATCGACCTGCCGCTGTTCCTGGCCAACGGCGTCACCACGGTACGGGACATGAACGGCCAGCCACTGCTCTACGGGTGGCGGGACCGGATCGAGGCGGGCACGCTGGCCGGCCCGCGAATGGTGGTCGCCAGCCCGATCGTGGACGGTGACCCGTCGCTGCTGGCCGGCCTCGGCTCGCCGTACGTCGAGGTCGCGGACGCGCGGGAGGCCCGGGCGGCGGTACGCGCGGCGGTGGCCGGGGGAGCGGACTTCATCAAGGTCTACGTGCGGCTCACGCCGGAGGCCTACCACGCCATCGCGGACGAGTGCCGCACGCTCGGCGTCACATTCGTCGGCCACACGCCGGACGCGATCCCGCTGGCCGAGGCGAGTGCGGCGGGCCAGCGGAGCTTCGAGCACATCTACACGGGCTGGTTCGACACCGCAGGCGCGGAGACCGAGATCCGCCGCAGGCTCGCCGGGATCAGTGTCGGCGCGGGCGAGTACAACAGCTGGTTCCAGCAGACGCATCCGCTTGAGGTGCTTGCCGCGCGCACGTTCGACCCGGTCCGCGCGCGTGCGGTGTTCGGGCGGCTGGCCGCGGACGGCGCACACCAGGTGCCCACGCTCACCCAGCACCGCGTGTTCGACCTGCCCGAGTCCGTGACCGAGCACGACGACCGGCTGCGCTACCTGCCCGCGGCCACCCGCGACGGCTGGCAGGCCCAGCTGGAGCAGATCTATCTGGCCGGTCGCACGCCGCAGGAGGAGGCCGAGCACCGGGAGCTGTTCCGGGCGCGGATGCGCTGGACCGGTGCCGCCCACCGGGCCGGCGTGCCGGTGCTCGCCGGCACGGACACCGGCACCGCGTTCGTCTACCCCGGTTTCAGCCTGCACGACGAGCTGGCGAACCTGGTCGAGGCCGGTCTCAGCCCGATGCGCGCCCTCCGGGCGGGAACCAGCGCGCCCGCGCGTTTCCTTCACAAACCCGACGTGGGTACGGTCCGGCGTACCGCGATCGCCGACCTGGCCGTCCTCGACGCCGATCCGCTCGCCGACATCCGCAACACCAGGCGCATCCACGCGGTGGTGGTGCGCGGCCGGCTGATCGACGCGGACCACCGCGAGCGGATGCTTGACGACGTCGAGGCCGCCGCGTCCGGCGGCGCGCTCCCCGCCCGCCTGGCCGGATGCGCGTGCACGCCTGTGTAGCCGCTCAGCCGCGGTGGAGTATCGGCCCGGCTGGGCCGTCCCTGCCATTGGGCGCGCAGTGTGGGCGGTGATCAGCAGGTGCAGCTCCGACTCCGGCGCTGGACGGCATCCGGAAAATCGTTTGACGGCACCGATAATCTGATCCTCCGTATCTCTTGAGGTGCGAGGGGGCCCTGCCCTCTCGTCCTTCAGGAGTCGTCATGCGCCGGGCGCCAGCCCTCCCCTTCCTCCTCGTCACGGTCTTCCTCGACATGCTCGGTCTCGGCCTGGTCGTGCCGATCATGCCGTCGCTGCTGACCACCGTCACCGCGGACGCCGCGTCCGCGGTCCTCTGGTCCGGGCTGCTCGGCTCGACCTACGGCCTGTTGCAGTTCGTCGTGTCGCCGCTGCTCGGACGCGTCTCCGACAGGTACGGCCGCCGCCCGGTCCTGCTCGCCTCGCTGGGCTGCCTCGGCGTCGACTGGCTCGCCCACGCGATCACGGCCGGGCCCGGGCCGCTGCTGGTCTTCCACGCCCTCGCGGGCGCGTGCGCCGGCACCGGCACCGTGATCAACGCCTATATCGCGGACACCACGGAACCGGACGGGCGGGCTCGCGCGTACGGGCTTGTGGGCGCCGCGTCCGGCCTGGGCTTCGTGGCCGGGCCCGCGCTCGGCGGCCTGCTCGGCGGCGTCGACGTGCGGCTGCCGTTCGTCGCCGCGGCCGGGCTCTGCTTCCTCAACGTCGCGTACGGCTGGCTGATCCTGCCGGAGTCCCGTGCCGGCGACCGCACCACGCCGCTCACGCTCCGCACCGCGAACCCGGTCGGCGCGATCGTGGTCGTGCTGCGCAGGCCGGTGCTCGGGCGGCTCGCCTGGGCCCGGCTGTGCGCGGACATCGGCCGGATGACGTACCAGTCGACGTGGACGTTCTTCCTGACCTGCCAGTTCGCCTGGAGCACGACCCGCATCGGCGTGGTGATGGCGGTGTTCGCGCTGGCCGGGGCGGTCTTCCAGACCTGGGCCGTCGCGCCGATCGTCCGGCTGCTCGGGGACAGGCGGGCCGCCGTGCTCGGCACGCTGCTCAGCGGCGCCGTGCTGGCCGGGACCGCGTTCGCCTCCGTACCGTGGATGCTCTATGCCCTTCAGGCACTCGGTGTTCTCGCCGCGGTGGGCGCCGCCGCCGACCGGTCCTGGGTGTCACGCACCACAGGCGCGGACGAGCAGGGAACCGTGCAGGGCGCGCTGACCGGTCTCGGCGCCACGGCGGAGACGGCGGTGCCACTCGCGGCCGGCGTGGTGTTCGGATGGTCGCTTACCCATGCGTTCCCGGGCCTGGTCTTCGCGGGCGCCGCCGCGATCACCGTCCTGGCCGCGATCCTGCTGGCCACCACGCCGGAGGAGCAACGCATGTCATAGGGCATCATCGGAGGATGACCTCCGGACGGATCATCCTCGAGGAGGTGGCGTTTCCGGGCGGGCAGCACTGTGAGACGACCACGCTCGGGGCGCTGCTGCGGCATGAAGGGCTCGATCTGTCCGAGTCGATGCTGTTCGGGCTCGGTGAAGGGCTCGGCTTCGTCTACTGGGACGCGAAGAACCTTGACTTCCCGTTCCTGGGCGGGCGGACGAAGCCGGCGACGATCACCCGTACCGTGGCGGCTCGTCTGGGGTTGACGCTCGACGTGCGGGAGACTGCGTCGCCGCGGAAGGCCTGGCAGAACGTGACCGAGGCGCTTGCCGCCGGGCGCCCGGCGGGCCTGCAACTGCCGCTTGCCGCCTCGCTGATGGAACGCGGTGGCACCGGCGGCTCGCTGTTCCGCGCCCTGTACCGCGACTTCCTCACCGAGTGCGCCACGCTCGTCGGCGACGACAACCTTCGCGAGGGCGGGCGGCGGTACGCCGAGATCGCGCCACTGTGGACCGAGGTCGCCGGCCACCTCACCACTGCTGGCGAGACCGGCGACCACATCCACCTGACCCGGGCCTCAGCAACGTTGACGCAGCTCGCCGCCCTCGAACGCGCTGCGATGCAGACCCTGGCCGCGCTCTAACGCCCGATCTCGTCCAGCGCCGCGAGATCGTCGGCCGACAGCGCGAGCCCGGCGCCCGCAACGTTCTCCCGCAGGTGCGCCACCGACGACGTGCCCGGGATCAGCAGGATGTTCGGCGACCGCTGCAACAGCCAGGCGAGCGCCACGGACATCGGCGTGGCCCCGAGCCGCTCCGCCACCGCGGACAGCGCGGACGACTGCAGCGGGCTGAACCCGCCGAGCGGGAAGAACGGCACGTAGGCGACGCCCTGCGCGGCCAGCGAGTCGATCAGCTCGTCGTCGGCCCGGTACGCGAGGTTGTACATGTTCTGCACGCACACGATCGGCGCGATCGCCTGTGCCTCACGGACCTGCTCCGCAGTCGCGTTGCTCACCCCGAGGTGCCGGATCAGCCCCTGTTTCTGCAGGTCGGCGAGCATCTCGAAGGCGGTCTCGACAGACTCGGCCACCGGGCCCTCCGAGTTGCCGAGCCGCAGGTTGACCAGGTCGAGCGTGTCCAGCCCGAGCGTCTCCAGGTTCTCGTGCACAGCCCGGCGCAGGCTCTCCGGGTCCCGGGCCGGCGGCCAGCCGCCCTGCGCGTCCCGGGTCGCGCCGACCTTTGTCGCGATGTGAAGCGACGCCTGATACGGGTGCAGCGCCTCCTTGATCAGTTCGTTCGTGACGCGCGGGCCGTACGCGTCCGCGGTGTCGATGTGCGTGATGCCGAGCGCGACCGCCTCACGGAGCACGGCGAGCGCGCCCTCGTGATCGGCCGGCGGCCCCATCACCCACGGCCCGGCCAGCTGCATGGCGCCGTAGCCGAACCGGGTGACGGTCAGGTCGCCAAGCGTCCAGGTGCCGCCGGGAAGTGACGTCGTGGCCATGCTCTTACCTCATGATCTGTGCTGACGGATGTTCCGCTTCACTATCGTGGGGTAACTTCCTGGCGGGAAGTAGGCACTTCCAGGTGCGTTAGGCACCCGGGCACGAGGAGCAGCGCATGGCGACGATGACCGCGGCACAGAAGAAGGCCCAGGCCAAGGCGGAGTACGACGCGTTCCTGGCGCAGTGCCCGAGCCGCAAACTGCTCGATCGGCTCTCGGACAAATGGGTCATCCTGGTGCTGTCCGCGCTCGGCAGCGACGGCGCCGACCGCTTCGGCGGCGACTGCTCCGGCGAACCCCGCGCGATGCGCTACTCCGAGCTGTCCCGCCTGCTGGCCGGCGTCAGCCAGAAGATGCTCACCCAGACGCTGCGCTCGCTCGAACGCGACGGCCTGATCACCCGCACCGCCGCGCCGACCGTCCCGGTCACCGTCACCTACGCGCTCACCGACCTCGGCATCTCCCTGCATCAGACGATCCGCGGCCTCAAGGCCTGGGCGCAGAACCACATGGACGACGTGCTCACCAACCGCGAAATCTACGACAAAATCTAAATATGCCGATTTAATCGCGCATCACCACCCGAGGCCTCCCGGCGACACCGGTCGTCGCCCAGGGGCTCCTCCCTGCCGGGTCCGTGGTCGCACGATCCAAAACCGCTACGGACCGACATTTCTTGGTCGTGCTGTCGAAATCAGGGGTTGCCGCTCGTCTTACTGCGAATCTGGACGACGAGGAGGCAGTGATGAAGTACGTCATGCTCATTTTTCAGGGCCCGGCGCTCGAACGGCAGGCCGCGCTCCCGCCTGAGGAGCAGAAGCAGGTCTACGCCGACTACCGGGCGCTGAACGAGACGCCCGGGGTCACGCCGATGCCGCCGCTTGGCGCGGCCGAGAACGCGACCACCGTACGGGTCGAGGGCGGCAGGACGCTGACCACGGACGGGCCGTTCGTCGGGATGAAGGAGGCGGTCGGCGGCGCGTTCATCCTCGAGGCCGACGACCTCGACGCGGCCATCGAGGTGGCGGCGCGCGTGCCCGCGGCCCGATACGGCGGGGCCGTCGAGATCCGGCCGTCGGAAGTGTATTGGTAACGGAGGCCGGCGGGGTCTTCCGCGACGAGTGGGGGCGCGTGCTTGCCACCCTCGTCGGCGTCCTCGGCGACTTCGACCTCGCCGAGGACGCCGCGCAGGAGGCGTTCGCAATCGCCGCCGGACGCTGGCCGCGGGACGGGGTGCCGGACAACCCACGTGCCTGGCTGATCCGCACGGCGCGTAACCGTGCCGTGGACCGCCTCCGCCGCGATCAGGGGTTGACGGCCAGGCTCGGGCTGCTCGCCGCGCAACTGCCCGTCGTCGTGCCTGAGGAGGTCGAGGTGGCCCGGTTCCCGGACGAGCGCCTGGAGTTGATCTTCACCTGCTGTCACCCGGCGCTCGCCATCGAGGCGCAGGTCGCGCTCACCCTGCGTACCCTCGGGGGATTGACGACTGACGAGATCGCTCGGGCACTGCTCGTTCCGGAGCGGACCATGGCGCAGCGGCTGGTCCGGGCCAAACGCAAGATCAAGGCGGCGGGGATCCCGTTTCGGATTCCACCTGGCCATCTGCTCCAGGAGCGGCTCGACGCCGTACTCACAGTGGTGTATTTGATCTTCAATGAGGGGTACGGCGGTCGCGACGAACTCGCGGCCGAGGCGATCTGGCTGGGACGTGCGCTGACCGAGCTGCTGCCCCGCGAGCCCGAGGTCCGCGGCCTGCTGGCCATCATGCTCCTGCACGACTCCCGCCGCGGGACCCGGTTCGACGGCGGTGACCTGGTGCTGCTCGAAGACCAGGACCCGGCCCGGTGGGACGCCGCGCAGATCGCTCAGGGCCGTGCCGAACTGGACCGGGCGATAGCGCTCGGCGGCCGCGGGCCCTACGTCGTGCAGGGCGCGATCGCCTCCCTGCACGCGGAGGCGCCGTGCGACTGGGCGCAGATCGCCGCGCTCTACGGCGAGCTGTCCCGCCTGACCGCCTCGCCGGTCGTGGAGCTGAACCGCGCCATCGCCGTCGCCGAGACCGACGGGCCGGCGGCAGGCCTGCGCATCGTCGACGGACTCGGCCTGCACGACTTCCGCTACCTGCACTCCACCCGGGCCGAACTGCTGCGCCGGCTCGGGCGCACGGACGAGGCGCTCACCGCCTACCGCCGCGCGCGGGACCTCACCGACGACGGCCCTGAACGACGCTTCCTCGAACGCCGGCTGACGGAACTCGCCGGCTGACGGAACTCGCCGGCTGACCGAGCTCGCCGGTTGCCGAGCTCGCCGGCTGACCGAACTCGCGGGCTGACGGAACTCGCGGGCTGACGGATCACCTACAGCCGGGCCGGGTCCAGGACGCGCGCCATCAGCGCGGCGCTCTGCCGCCGGGTCGCGAACCGGCTCATCATCACGGTCAGCCGGTTGATGCGCCCGTCGACGACGCTCGGACCCGGGTTCCGGCGTTCCAGATGGGCAAGCGCGGTGGCCACGACGTCGTCGGCCGCGCGGGTCTTCCCGGAGATCAGCACGCGGGCGCCCGTACCCATGCCGGTGGTGAATTCTGTTCTGGTGGCGCCCGGGCTGACCGCGAAGACGGTGAGGCCGCTGCCGCGCAACTCCGCCCAGAGCGACTCGGTGAAGCTCAGCACGAACGCCTTCGCCGCGCTGTAGACCGCCATCCGGGGCGAGGGAACATAGGCGGAGGCGCCCGCGACGTTGAGGATGAACCCGTTCCCGGCGCGCAGCAGGTCCGGCAGGAACGCGGCAGTGACCTGTACCGGCGCCGCCACGTCCACGGCGATCTCGGTGGCGAGGCGGCCCGCGTCCGCGTCCGCGAACAACGCGAACGTGCCGACCGCCTCATTGTTGATCACGCTGGTGATCGCGATGCCCCGCTCGGTGACGATCCGGTGAAGCGCGGCACCGGCCGCCGGGTCCGCGAGGTCGAACGGGATCGTGTCGACCCTTACCCCGTGCGTGCGGTGCAGCTCGTCCGCAATCGCGGTCAGCTGGTCGGCGCGTCGGGCGACGAGCACCAGGTTGGCGCCGCGCGACGCCAGCGCGGTGGCGAACGCGGCCCCGATCCCGGCACTGGCACCGGTGAGCAGAACTGTCTGTGAGCGGTAGTCGATAGTCACGAGCACCACTCAACAGCGCCCCGAAGCGGCCGTCCAAGACCTGTTTCACAGCCCGTCATGCCGCTCCCGCATGACCTGTCCGGGCGGCGAGGGCAGCAGAGCCGGGCGGCGCGGCGCCCCGGGCCGAGGCGGTCGGTGGCGATGGCGACGACGCCGTTGACGACCAGGGCGACGGCGTCAGCGGGGGAGGGGACGGCGTCGTCGGCGGTGTGGGTCGCGGTCGGGCTGGTGCTGTGCCTGCTGAGCGGGGTGCGCGGGCCGGCCCGGAACGCCGTTGCCGAGTCGGCGGAACAGGATCCGGCGGTGGTCCCGGCGCACGCCTAGGAAGCCACCCGCGCGGCGCGCGACTCCAGGTAACGCTGCTCCGGGAGGCTGAGCGTCAGTCGGGCCGCCAGCCGGTACTGCGCGCTCGCCCCGGCCCGGTCGCCGGTGCGCTCAAGCAGGTGGGCCCGCACCGCCGCGGTCCGATGATGCCGGGCCAGCACCGGATCCGCGGCGACCTCGTCAAGCGCGTCGAGCCCGGCCTCCGCCCCGTCGACCATGGCCCGCGCCACGATCCGGTTCAGCGTGACCATCGGGCTCGGGGCGAGCGCGTGAAGCATGCCGTAGAGCGCGAGGATCTGCCGCCAGTCGGTGTCCTCGGCGCGCGCCGCCTCGTCGTGCACCGCCGCGATCGCGGCCTGCAGCTGGAACGGGCCGATGGGCGTGTGTTCGAGCGCGCGGGTGATGATCGCGATCCCCTCCGCGACGGCGGAGGCGTCCCAGCGGGCCCGGTCCTGCTCGGCGAACGGGACCAGCCCGCCGTCCGGCCCGGTGCGTGCCACCCGCCGCGCGTCGGTGAGCAGCATCAGCGCGAGCAGCCCGGCCACCTCGCCGTCGTCCGGCAGGCGCCGGTGCAGCTGCCGGGTCAGCCGGATCGCCTCCCGGGTCAGCTCCACCCGGTTCAGCGCCTCGCCGGAGCTTGCCGTGTACCCCTCGTTGAAGATCAGATAGAGCACGTGGCGGACCGCGGCGAGATCCGTGGCAGGCGTCTCGAACCGGGCGCCGCTCTCCCGGATGCGCTGCTTGGCCCGGCTGATCCGCTGGCCCACAGTCGCCTCCGGAAGGAGCAGCGCCCGGGCGATCTCCGCGGTGGTGAGACCGCCGACCGCGCGAAGCGTGAGCGTGACCTGCGCCGGCACGCTCAGCGCTGGGTGGCAGCAGAGCAGCAGCAACGCCAGCTCGTCGTCGCCGCGTACCTCAGGCGTGGGATCGTGCCGGGCCGCCTCCTCACGGCGGCGGCGGGCCGTCTCGTTCCGCAGCAGCTCCACCCGGCGGCGGCCGGCGACGGTGATCAGCCAGTTGCGCGGCTGCTCCGGGACGCCGGTCTCCGGCCACTGCGCGGCGGCCGCGATCAGCGCCTCCTGCACCGCGTCCTCACACGCCTCGAAGTCGCCGTAGCGGCGCACCACAGCGGCCAGGACCTGCGGCGCGTACGCGCGCAGCAGGTCCTGGAGGCCTGTCACAGCTCCCATGTGCTCATGTCGAGAATTGGGCGGACCTCTACCCGGGTGTACGACGCGTCCGGCGCCTTCGCGGCCCAGCGCACCGCCTCGTCGAGGTCCGCGACGTCGATCAGGTAGAAGCCGGCCAGATGCTCCTTGACCTCCGCGTACGGGCCGTCGGAGGTGATCGTCTCGCCGTCGCGCACGGACACCTGGGTGGCCAGCGCCGGATCGCCGAGCCCTTCGCTCGCCACAAGCACGCCCGCCTCACGCATCTGCGCGCTGAGCCGCAGGTGGCCGAGGCCGAAATCGTTGCGCTGCTGATCGGTAAGCGTCTCCCAGACAGCCAGCGACTGCGGGTTCGACTGGATCAGGATCAGGTACTTCATGATTTCCTCCTTCGCTCCTGCCCATGATGTCGAAACCGGGCGGCCCGGCCTCGACATCATGGGCGAGAGAAAGGCAGGTTCAGTCATGGACGAGATCCGGGACGTCATCGAGGGCAAGGCCGCGCTGCTGGAGACCGGCGACGCGAAGGAGGTCATGGCGCATTACGCGCCCACCTACGTCGATTTCACGCTCGCCCCGCCGTTGCGGCAGGCTGGCGACGGCCGCGACCCGGCGCCGCTGGAGGCCTGGATCGCCACGTTCGAGGCGCCACCACGCCGCGAGGTCACCCAGTTGGAGATCACCACGGACGGGGACGTGGCGTTCGCGACAAGCATCGACCGCCTGAGCGCGGTGCCGCGCGGTGCCGCCGAGGGCTTCAGCATGTGGTTCCGCGTCTCGCTCGGGCTGCGCCGCATCGACGGACGCTGGCTGGTGACGCACGAGCACGAGTCGGTGCCGTTCGAGATGGACGGCTCGTTCCGCGCCGCGATCGGCCTGACGCCGTGACTACGATCGGGTGATGTCGCTCGTCTGCCCGCTCCCCGCCGTGCCCTGGCAGATCAAGGACTTCACCATCAGCGGGTACGACTCCGGCCCGCGCGACCTCGGCCGGCTGATCAGGGCCGAGGGGTGCCACGCCCACCGATCCCTGACCCGGGCCCGGAGGCCGTAGGTGGTGCGGGATATCAGCGTGCGGTCCGGCAACCAGACCAGCTGCGGCGGGATCGCGAAGATCGTCGTGGATGCGGAGGTGGCCGCAGGCTTCGAGTTCGTCGACGGGCGTGCTCCGGGCGACCGCTGGACGTGGCCCGACGACGAGCTGATCGAGTGGTGCCTGGCGGCGGTCCGGCGTGGGGTGCATGCCGGATGGGTCGCGGCCGGGTCGCCACCGATCCGGATCGTGCTGCGGCGGATGCTCGTGCACCCGGTCGACTCCAACGAGCACCACAACGAGGCCGCCGGGCGGATGGCCGTCGCGGAGGCGGTGCACCGCCTCGGCGTCGGTGCGAGCTGAGCCGGTGCGGCGTGCTGGCTCAGCCTGGCTCCGGGCTGAGCCGCACGGTGGTCGCCGCGGCTGCGTCCGCCACCATCTGCCCGACCGCCCCGGGGCCGTAACGAGCATATTTGCGCCTGTAAGCGGCATCGACCTCCGCGCGTCCGGCGTCGGCGCCGACGTCGTGGACCACAACGTCGGCCTCCAGCCCCGGCACTCGCACGGCCGCCCGGCCGGACGCGAGCACGTGGCCGAACCAGCCGGTGTCCCGCCGGTACCAGGTCCGCACGTAGACCTGGTCTCCGGCGCACACCACCCAGATCGGCACCCAGCGTCGCAAACTCCCGTCCGGGCGGCGGGCGGCGATCATCAGCTCGTCGGCGTCACCGAGAAGCCGCAGGGCATCGGCGCCCCAGGCCGCCGTCACCAGGGCACCGTCCCGGCGGCGTCGAACATGCCGCCGGTCGGGCCGTCGTCCGGGAGCGTGGCCAGGCGGATCGCGATCTCGGCGCCCTCGGTGGCGGTGCTGGTCCCGGCGAACGCGTTGAAGTCGGTGGCGACGTACCCCGGGCAGGCGAGGTTGATCTTGATGTTGGTGTCGCTCAGTTCGGCCGCGAAGGCGATCGTGACCGCGTTGAGGAACGTCTTCGACGGCGCGTAGGCACCGCTGGCGCCGCCGAGGTCGACGCCCGGCGTGGTCCGCAGGCCGAGCGAGCCGACGTGGCTGGACTGGTTGACGATCCGCGGGGCGGGTGCGCGCCGCAGCAGCGGCAGCATCGCGTTGGTGACCCGCACGACGCCGATCACGTTCGTCTCGACGACCCTCCGCAGCACCGCCGGCGTGACGCCGGTCGGCGCGTCCGGCCACGTGTCGCCGAGGATGCCGGCGTTGTTGACAAGCACGTCCAGCCGGCCTTCCCGCTCCTCGACAAGCGCGGCGGCGGCCGTCACGCTCGCGTCGGAGGTCACGTCAAGCGGCACGCCGAACGCGTCGACGCCTGCCGCGCGCAGCTTCGCCACCGCGTCCTCCCGCCGCTGTGCGTCCCGGGCGCCGACGCCGACCCGGTAGCCGTGCGCGCCGAGCCCGGCCGCGATCTCGTATCCGATTCCCTTGTTCGCGCCGGTGACCAGCGCAACCATCGTGTCACTCATAGCGCCGATCGTGTCCGGGGGACGGCGGTGGACCAACACTGTCCGGGTCGCGGATCGATACCCGGCTGATATTGATCGGGCGATAGGCTCGGACGGTGGAGACGCGGGAGCTGCAGTATTTCGTCGCGGTCGCGGAGGAGCTGCACTTCGGGCGGGCGGCCCGGCGACTCGGCATCGCCCAGCCGCCGCTGTCCCGCACGATCAGCCAGCTCGAACATCGGCTCGGGGTCGCGTTGCT
Source organism: Catenuloplanes sp. NPDC051500 (assembly GCF_044454585.1). Taxonomy (NCBI): domain Bacteria; kingdom Bacillati; phylum Actinomycetota; class Actinomycetes; order Micromonosporales; family Micromonosporaceae; genus Catenuloplanes; species Catenuloplanes sp. NPDC051500. Next base: position 184,219 of record NZ_JBITDX010000011.1, on the reverse strand, counting down.
GGAGCGCACCAGCCGCCGGGTCAGCCTGACCGCGGCCGGCGCGGTGCTGCTGGAGGAGGGGCGCGTGGTCCTGGGGGCGCTCGCGGCGGCCGAACGACGTGCCCGGCAGGCCGCGACCGCCTCACCCACGCTGGTCCTCGCCACGAAGACCGCCACCTCGGATGAGCTGCTCACCAAGCTGCTGGACGCCTACGCGGCCGAGCCCGGCGCCGTACCCGTCGAGCTTCTGCTGTGCGAGACCCAACCCCAGCGGCACCTGCACGCGGGCCGCGCCGACGTGGCGCTGCTGCACCAGCCCTGGGACTCGGCCGAAGGGCTGGACATCGAGATCCTGCGGACCGAGGGTCAGGTCGCGCTCCTGCCCAGCACGCACCCGCTCGCCGGCCGCCCGCACGTGCGGATGGCCGAGGTGGCGTTCCTGCCCGACCTGCCGCAGCCCCGCTGGCCCGGCCCGGCCGGCGCCTACCCCGAGGGCCGCGGCCCCGAGATGCACAACCAGACGCAGCTGCTCCAGCTGATCGCGCTCGGCCGCACGTCCGTCGTCATGCCCGACTCCATCCGCGCCCACCTGCGCGAGGGCATCGCCGCCGTCCCGGTCCTGGACGCACCGCCGGTGACCTCGATCATCGCCTGGCCACCGCACAGCCGCTCCCGCGCCCTCGCCGACCTGGTCCGGGTCGCCGCCGCGCTCTGATCAGCTGCGCGACGATCTTGGTGTGGGCCTGGCGGGGCGGTATCCCGGCTGATCGATAGAGATCTCTTGACAGGGGGGCGGGGCAGGCGGTCAAGATGTACCCCCCACCGACCACTGCGGAGAGTCCATGATCCAGCACCGTCTCCTGCGCCTGGCCACCGCCGTCTCCGCCTCGGTGATCGTGGCCGCCGGCCTGCTCACCGCTACCGCCACGCCCTCGGCCGCGGTGGCCTCCGGCCCGGTCATCGATCAGAACTTCGCCGACCCGGACGTGATGAAGGTCGGCCGCACCTACTACGCCTACGCCACCAACAGCGACGGCCGGAACATCACATGGGCGACCTCCACCGACCTGGTCACCTGGTCCGTGCAGGCGAGCGACGCGCTCCCGGTGCTCGGCGCCTGGGCCGACCCCACCTGGTCGTTCCCGCCCGGCGGTACCGGCGACCACGGCGTCTGGGCGCCGGAGGTGTTCCAGGCAGGGCCGGGACGCTTCGTCATGTGGTACACCGCGCACGACCGCGCCTCAGGTAAGCAGTGCATCGGCGCGGCCACCGCGACCACACCCGGCGGGCCGTTCACACCCCAGGCCACCACCCTCGTGTGTACGCCGGAGACCGGCGGAGTGATCGACGCGTCGTCGTACGCGGAGAACGGCCGCCGGTACCTCCTCTGGAAGAACGACGGCAACTGCTGCGCGCAGGACACCTGGCTGCACCTCCAGCAGGTCACCGCGGACGGGCTGCGCCGCACCGGCGCGGAGACCGAGCTGATCAAGCAGAGCAAGCCGTTCGAGGGCATCCTTGTCGAGGCGCCGACGCTCTGGAAGCACGGCGACACCTACGTGCTGTTCTACTCGGCGAACTTCTTCGGCAACGGCAGCTACGTGAGCAGCTACGCGACGTCGACGCGCCTGGGCGGGCCGTACACGAAGGCGCCGTCGCCGTTGATGACCACTGACGCGTTCGCCGGCTCGGTGCGCGGCCCCGGCGGCCAGGACATCGTGACCGGGCCGGACGGCAAGGACCGGATCATCTTCCACGGCTGGAACCCGGACTTCAGCTACCGGGCCGTGTACTCGCAGCGGCTGGACTGGCAGGGCGGCCGCCCGATCGTGGACGGCGCGAAGGTGCGGTACGAGGCCGAGGGCGCCGACTTCACACGTGCCAACGCCCGGTACGCGGGCGGTGGTGCCAGCAACGGCGCGGTCGTCGGCGGGATCGACTTCGACGACAGCCGTGTCACGTTCACCGTCTACGTCCCCCGGGCCGGCAGCTACCGGCTGTACACGCGCTACGCCAACGGGTCCGACGCGGGCGTGGCGAGTCACTCGCTGTCCGTCAACGGCATCGCGGCCGGCACCGTGGACTACCCGGTGACCGGCTGGGACAACTGGCAGGTCAGCGAGCGGGTCGTGACGCTCCGGGCGGGGGACAACACGATCTCGTACGGGAAGGGCACGAACTTCGCCGAGATCGACGCGATCGACGTCGCGTAACGTTCCACAGTGGTCGGTGCCCGCGTCATACCTAAGTCGAGCGATTGATCTAGAATCGCTGCCCGTACCGGACCTATCACGGCGAAGAGGCACAGCATGTCCCCCAGCATTCCCGGACAGCCGCACCGCTACCGGCCAGAAGAGGTCGAGGCGCTGCGTGCGAAGTACCGGCTGGAGCGCGACCGCCGGATCCGCCCGGAGGGCACCGGCCAGTACCGGCGGGCGGCCGGCGAGTTCGGCCACTTCGCCACGGACCCGTACACCGAGCGGGCCGAGCGGGCGCCTGCCACGGACGTGGTAGAAGCGGTGGTGATCGGCGGCGGGTTCGGCGGGCTGCTCGCCGGCGCACGACTGCGGCAGGCCGGTCTGCGCACCATCAGGACGATCGACGAGGCCGGTGACTTCGGCGGCACCTGGTACTGGAACCGTTACCCGGGCGTGCATTGCGACGTCGAGTCCACCGTGTACATGCCTCTGCTCGAGGAGGTCGGCTACGTCCCGAAGTGGCGGTACGCGCCGGGCGAGGAGATCCGGCAGCACGCGGTCGCGATCGCCAAGCAGTTCGACCTCTACGCGGACGCGCTGTTCCACACCCGGGTGACGGAGCTGCGCTGGGACGACGACGCCGCGGAGTGGCAGGTCACCACGGACCGCGGCGACGCGTTCCGTACCCGCTATGTGGTGATCTCCAGCGGCACGCTCAGCCAGCCGAAGCTGCCAGGCATCCCCGGCATCGAGACGTTCCGGGGGCACACGTTCCACACCAGCCGCTGGGACTACGGCTACACCGGCGAGGACCTGGGCCGGCTCGCCGACAAGAAGGTAGGCGTGGTCGGCACCGGCGCGTCAGGCATCCAGGTCATCCCGGAGGTCGGCGGCGCCGCGCAGCACCTGTACGTCTTCCAGCGCACCCCGTCGACTGTCGACGTCCGCGACAACCGGCCGATCGACCCGGCCTGGGCCGAGACGCTGAAGCCGGGCTGGCAGCGCGAGCGGATGGAGAACTTCCTGACAATCGTCACAGGCGACCACGCGGACGAGGACCTGATCGACGACGGCTGGACAAGCACCGCCCGGCTGCAGCGGAACATGCTCACCGGCACGCTCGACCCGACGATCTCCGCCGAGGAGCGCGAGTACCTCGACGACCTCGCGGACTTCCGGAAGATGGACGAGATCCGCGCCCGGGTCGACCAGGTCGTCGAGGACCCGGCCACCGCGGAACTGCTCAAGCCCTGGTACCGCTACATGTGCAAGCGGCCCGGCTTCAGCGACGTCTACCTGCCCACGTTCAACAGGCCGAACGTCACGCTCGTCGACACCGCGGACACCGGCGGCATCACCAGGATGACCGAGACCGGCGTCGTCGTCGGCGAGCAGGAGTACGAGGTCGACTGCGTCATCTTCGCGACCGGCTTCGAGGTCGGCGTCTCCGGCGTCATCTCCGGCACGCTCCCGGTGTACGGCCGCGGCGGGACGACGCTGCTCGACCACTGGGGCAGCGGCCCGCGTACCCTGCACGGCGTCTACAGCCACGGCTTCCCGAACCTGTTCCACCTCGGCTCGCTGCAGAACGCCGCCTCGGTCAACTTCGTACACGTGCTCCAGGAGCAGGCCACCCACATCGGCGCCGTGGTCGCGGAGGCCCGCCGCCGCGACGCCCGCCGGATCGAGCCGACCGCCGAGGCCGAGCAGCGCTGGGTGGACACGATCCGGGAGACCGCACCGGAGAACTACACGTTCCGGGCCGAGTGCACGCCCGGCTACTACAACGGCGAAGGCAAGCCGCGCCCGGTCAACCAGTCCTTCGGCCCCGGCCCGACAGTCTTCCACGACCTGCTGCGCCGGTGGCGCGCCGAGGGCGGCCCGGACGAGGTGCTTGCGAACGGCTGACACTCTCCCTGGCGGTCAGACCGGCACCGTCAGGTCGCGGACGACCTCCTCCAGCGCGGCCGGAGCGAGCGTGCGCAGCGGCAGGTGGTGGTCACGCCGCCAGTGGACGGTGCCGCGCTCGTCCAGGTAGGCGTCGGTGATCCGGCCGGCCGACATCTCCACGACGAAGGCCAGATCGCCGGGGAGGTCACGGAGGAAACGGCGGATGCCGGACGGCAGATCGATCTCCTCGCGCCAGCCGCGCCGGCCGAAGGGGCGCGTCCGGGCCGGATCGACCTGGCGGCCGATGACATGGGCCAGCACGGTCGCGTCCCGCTCAGCGGCGGTGAGCGGGAAACGGTCGCGGCCGAGCTGCGGAAACGGCTGCAGGATCTGGTAGTCGGTGAACAACTCACTCCAGCGGGCCAGATCCGCGCCGATCTCGGCCGGGTGGGCCAGGCCGATCAGCGCGTCCGGGCGCAGCGTGACAGTGCGCTCGTCGAGGTCCGAGAGGCTGCCGTCCTCGCAGACGCGCAGCATGCGGGTCCGGTCCCGGTGGTGCTCGGCCCAGAGGAGACGGCGGGACAGCGGGCCGAGCAGCGGGTGCCGGACCAGGTGGCCCAGCTCGGCAGCGGGCCAGCGGCCGCCTGTGACAAGCGCGTTCTCCAGGTGCGTGGCGTACCGGACGGTCTCCGCACGCAGATCTCTGCGCAGCCGGTTCCAGCGGGCGCGGGCCGTCGCGACCGCCGCCGGATCGTCGTGCTTCGTGATCCGGGGCAGCGAGCGCGCGCCGATCACGTACGCCTCCGGCCGCTCGTCGACACCGACCGTGACCTGCCGGGGGCCGTAGTCGAGCGTCAGCCGGCCGTCCGCGCCGAGCCCCAGGTCGACCGGGCCCGTGCGATGCGGAACCTGGGCGGCGGTCAGCCCGTGCGCGGCGGCCGCCTGCGCGAGACAGACCGGCACCCGGTCGCGGACAATCGCGGCGCGCAGGCCGGTGAGCCGGTGCAGCTCCCACAGCGCGGCCCGCGCGTCAGGTCCCCACTCGCGTCCGGCCAGCACCCCAAGCACCGCGATGCCGTCACCCGCGCGCACGTGCCGCTTACCGCCCGGCCAGGAGCGGATCGCGGCGCCGAGCCGGGCGATCGTGTCCGCGTCGGCCAGGTGCGCCTGCGCGAGCAGCGCCCACAGCTCCTGCGGCGGCATCCCGTCCGCGACCCACAGGTCGAGAAGCGCCTCACCGAAGAGCGCGAGGTCGTGCCCGTCGCAGATCCGCCGGGCCGCCTCGATCACCGGGCTGCCGGGGGTGTCCGCGAGCGGCGGCTGCGGCGCGGTGGCGGAGTCGGCCGGCGTGGCGCGCCCGGTGCACGGGTCGTAGTCGCCGGGCGCGGGCTCGGAAGGGCCGGCAAACCGGGTGTACTCAAGCGCGGCCAGCAGCGTGCGCACGTCCTCGACCGGCAGCGGCGTGCCGTCCGCGCACAGCCGGACCTGTGGGAGCGCCTCCGGGAACACCCACGGGATCAGCGCGGGCCGGCGCCGAGCATTCACCACATCACACAGCAGCGAGGGTACGGCGTCAGCCGCGTCCGGGCCGTAGCCGGCGGCGATCGTGCCGACGGTGTCGCGGTGGCCGAGGCGGTCGAGCGTGCGGAGCGCCCGCCGGGCCTGGTCGCGGGGTGGGCCGGCAAGTCCGAGCGCGACCGGGAGCAGCGCGCGGGCGGCCGTCTCGGGGTGCCGGTCCAGCCACAGCCGGGCCCAGCGGCGTGCCGAGCCGGCGTGGGTGAGCCAGCCGGCCACCGTACCCGCGACAACCGGCCCGTGGAAGGACAGCAGCAGCACGCCCATGCTGTCCGGGTCGCGGGCGGCGAGCCGGAGCGCGGAGGGCAGCACCTCGAGGCCGAACCGGGCGACGACCGCCTGCTCACGCTCGGTCCGGGCGCCGTGCGGCGGATTCCACCCGGCGAAGGAGTCCACGTCGAGCGAGTCCGGGGCCAGCGCGCGCCATCGGGCCCGTTCCCCGTCCGCCCACGCCTCCGCGTCCGGATCGCCACAGACCAGGCCGGTGACACGGACCGTCCTCGGCCGGGGCGGGTCCGGCACGACAAGCTCCGGCAAGGTGCGGCGGGCGGCCGGTGCGGTTTCGGCGTTGGTTTGCGCGTGTTCGGCCGCCGGGCGGTCGGATGGCATGCGGGGACCGTAGCCGCCCCCACCGACAGTTTCGTCGCTGCGCGGGGCCTGCCCTTCCCGTTCGTTGGGGCGCGGGGCTGGCCCTTTCTGTTCGTTGGGGCGCGGGGCTGGCCCTTCCCGTTCGTGGCGGCGCGGGGCCGGCCCTTTCCGGGACGGTTTAGTGGTCGTGGCGGGGTGGCCGGCCGTTCCGGGACGGTTTCGTGCGGATCGGGCGGGTGGCCGGTCGCTGGGCGAGTCCGGCGAGGTTTTCGCGCTTTTCATGATCCCTTAGGCTGGTTGCCGCCGCCCCCGTAGAGAGAAGGCACCCGCCATGCCGACCGGCAGCAACAGCCGCTTCGCCGTCGTCGCCACCGCCGATGACGGGACCCGGCGCAGCAGCCGGCGGGCGCTCGACGAGGGCAGCCGGCCGACCGGGCCGGCCAGGGATCCGGAGCGCACGTATACGCGCTGGGAGCAGGCCGACGCGCAACATCTGGTCGACATCCATGATCACCTGCGGGCCGACCTGGCTCGGATCCACCGGCTCGTCGCGGCGGTCACCACCGGTGCCACAGACGTGGGCGAGGCACGGGCGGAGATCAACGCGATGGCGCTGCGGCAGACGAATCCGGCGCTGACCACCTACTGCGCGAACTACTGCCGCATGGTCACGATGCACCACGGCATCGAGGACGCCTCGGTGTTTCCGCACCTGCGGCGCAGCGATCCGCGGCTGAGTCCGGTGATCGACCGGCTCCAGCAGGAGCATCACGTCATCCACGGCGTGCTTGAGGATGTGGACCGGGCGCTTGTCGCCTATGTGGGGGACCCGGGCAGCATCGCGGAGTTGGGAGCGGCTGTCGATCTGCTCAGCGACACCCTGCTGTCCCATCTGGCCTACGAGGAGCACGAACTCATCGAGCCGATCGCCCGCCTCGGCATGCACTGATCCGCGGGCTTTTCGATCTGGGCCGGGTCACGTCGCGCTCATTGATCCGCTGAAGCGCCAGGCGCTGATGCGCGCCCTTCGCTCTGGACCGCCTATAACACCCGCTGATCGCCCAGACGCTCACTGATCTGCGTCTGCCGTGCTTGGGCCTGCCGGGACGCTCACTGATCTGCGTCTGCCGTGCTGGGCCTGCCGGGACGCTCACTGATCTGCGCCCGCCGTGCTGGACCTGCCGCGACGCTCACTCATCCGCGCCTGCCGCTCTGGATCGGCCACGGCGCTTTTTGCTCTGGACCGGGCCACGACGTGAGGTGTGGCCCGCGGGAGCACGCGGCAGGTGACCCCGGCGCGTCGGGGTATATCCGGATTTAGGATCTTTTATGAATTTTGATCATGGTCTTGTGGGTGTGTTGGCTCGATCACCTAAACGAAGTAGGAGAGGTGGATTGAAAATCGGTGGAGCCGGGCATTGATGATTTCGACCGGCTCGACCGGTCGCCGGATATGGAAGCGCGACTCGACCCCCCGAGTCGCCCCGGGGCCAGATGCTGGTCAAAGGAGAACTATCGTGACCGTCACCGGTATCGTCGTCGCACTGATCGTCGGTCTCATCATCGGTGCGCTGGGCCGTCTCGTCGTGCCCGGCAAGCAGAACATCCCGCTGTGGCTGACCCTCGTCATCGGCGTTGTCGCCGCCCTGCTCGGCACCGCGCTCGCCCGGGCCATCGGCGTTGCGGACACCAACGGCTTCGACTGGTGGGAGCTCATCTTCCAGGTCGCCTTCGCCGCTATCGGTGTCGCGATCGTCGCCGGTGTCGGTGGCCGTCGCGGTCACCGCGTCTGACGCGTAATCCAATACTGAACGGCGCCTCCCGCGATGCTGCGGGAGGCGCCGTTCTGTGTGCGTCAGGAATGCGGGCAGGTGTCCCGGTACTCCTGGATCGCCGAGCCGGACGGCGCCGGGCACAGGAACTGTTCGTAGCGGGTGTCATTGTCGATGAACCGCTTGAGCCACGAGATGCTGTACTTCGCCACAGTCACGTTCGACGAGGTCGGCGCCGAGTGCGAGGCGTTGTTAAGCTCCAGATACGCCTTGTCGAGCGTCGACGGCAGGCTTGTGTAGAACGGCTCCGAGTGCGACGCGACAGGTGCCACGGTGTCGCTCTCCGCCCCGATGATCAGCGTAGGCACTCGGTCCGAGGACCAGCTCTTCGTGCCGTGCCACGGCGTCAGCGGCACCGCGGCCTGCAACGACGGCCGGGCGACCGACGCCGACAGGCTGCCGCCGCCCCCCATCGAATGCCCCATCACCCCAAGACGAGAAGCATCGATCCGGGTACGCACGGAGCTGGTTTTGGTGAGATAGTCCAGCGCCGCAAGCAGCTGCGTCCCCCGGCTCGCCGGCTGGTCGAGCGTCGACAGCGTGTCGATCGTGATGATCACGAAGCCCTGCGACGCGAGCCGTGGCCCCAGCCAGGACACCGCCGACTGGCTTGCCGTGAACCCCGGCGAGATGGCCACCGCGCCGAACGTGCCCGACGCGGTGCTGGTCGGATAGTAGATCGTCCCCCCGCCGAAGCCGGAGACGCTTGAGCGGGACACCGACACCGAAGCCGTGGCGAACGGGCCGGTGGAGGCCTCGATGCTGGCAGTCGTCGGTGCGGGCCCGCGCTCGTAGGGGTTCGCAGCCAGGGCCTGCCCCGGGACCGCGAGGGACACTGCAGTCGCCAGGACGGCGGCGATGGTCAGGCGCCGGTGCTTGAGGGCCACGGCGAGCTCCTTATATCGAAGGACGGGAGTGGGTCGTGGTCATCGTGGCCCGTAGAGCTACCCGTGGGTAATCCTGTTGGGGTCATAGCTGGAGTGGGGGTGGGGGTGTGTTTTGGGGGGTGAGACGGCTGCGCTAGGCTGTGTTCACTGCCGCGGGAGTGATCCCAGCGGTGGGCGGGACGTAGCGCAGCTTGGTAGCGCACCTGACTGGGGGTCAGGGGGTCGTCGGTTCGAATCCGGCCGTCCCGACTTGATCAAGGCTCTGAACTGGGGAAACCCAGTTCGGGACTTTTCCATTTGTCGATGGAATTCGGCCCGCCCCCGTTTACCCCGCGTTTTGAGCTAAACGATCTCGCAGGGGTGGAGTGCGGCAGGCGGTGTGATCCGCCATGCATCTAAATCCTTCACTGACGTGGCGTTCTGTTGAGGCGCCGCTGTGCCTCGTCAGAGGGCGCTGATGGTCGGCGCGGACCCTGCACGCGTTCTGTTGCGGAATACGTCGCCATGGCGTCGGAGTCTCTGTGGACGCAGGCCGAGACCGCATCGTGATGTGCCCCCTGAGGAGCCCTAACGTAGCATCCTAGGACGTCCTACGCGCTGTGCTCACTGTCCCGGTTCAACGAGCAGCGGCGTGGTGCTCGCCAGATTGCCATCGACGCGAAAAGCGGCGAAGTCCCGGCCGTCACGCCGCTGCTCGGGGCCGTCGAACGGGTGCTCGGCACCCTGACCAGGGGACTGTTCACCGGGGCATCTCGGCCAGCTTCCGGACTGGTTCGGCGGTGGAGAAGGCGACACAAAGAGCACCTGTCGGTACGGGCGGGAGGTGGGCCGGACGACTGGATGGCCGGCGGTTCCTACTTACTCACCCGCGAGATTCCACCGGCGGATGGCTTTGTGCGCTTCGGTGGGACATTCCGCGGGAGCGCTGCGGCGAAGCCCGGTCGAGTTCTGGTGCGCTGGGGCCGAGTTGTTCGAGGACCTGTGACACACCGGGTGCCTGGGCGGGTTTCGCGATGTAGAAGGTGGAAGTGGTGGATTCGTGGGCGTGACCGAGCTGCGCTGCGGCGGTCTTGGTGTCGGATTCGCGGTCTACGACGGTACCGACGGTCTTGCGGAAGATGTGCGGGGTGACCCACTCCAGCCCGGTGGCGGCTTGGAGGTCGTGCCGGTGTTCACGGGCGGCGGCGGGCGCGAGGTTTGCTGTGGTGCCGCTCGGACGCGTCGGGCCCGTACCGGCCGAGCCGGTCACCGTCCTCGAGCATCCCGTGCCGATCAAGCGCGCCGAGCGCGGCGGTCACGTCGGACTCCGGCACGGACAGCGCCGCGGCCAGCTCCTCGACCGTCCGGCCGCCCTCGGCCAGCAGCGTCACCAGCCGTTCGACGGCACCGTCCGGGTCGTTGATCAGCAGCTGGAAGCGCCTGTCGTAGACCAGTCGCAGGTCCGCGCCGTCCCGCTCGTGGAGCGCGTCCTTCAGGCGTGGCCGCATCGTTCCCCCGCTCTGCCGTCTTCCCGGTGATCTCCGCGGATGACCTTGCCAGCGGGGCGTTGGACGAGCGTTGGCGACGCGTTGACTCGACGACTGAGCCGATCGCCGGCCGGCGTCGTACCGGCAGACGTCAAAGGCTTTCAGGGTGTGGGTGTTCCGCTGTTCTTGACCGTCATTCCGCGCTCGCCCGGCACCACCACCTGCCCGTCGGTGACGAGCATGAACCTCTCCAGGCCGGGTACGAAAATGTTGACCACGGCCAGGTCGGCGGTGACGTAGTGGTCGCGCTGCAACGGCGTGAGGCCGCGCCGGGTGAGGACGTCGATGAGCGCGTCGTAGTGGCCGGCGGCGGTGCCGGGCACGTCCGTGTCCCGGTACGGCACCGAGGTCGCGCCGGCGAGCCGGGTGCTGAAGTCGCTTCGGTAGCAGGCGTGCAGCGCGGGATAGGGCGTCGTCCAGTCGTGCCGGGCGGGCGTCATGGCGGCGAACGCGGAGTGGAGGTGCCCGAGCGAGGACGCCAGGTGGACCTGGACCAGCTCGCTCACCGCACGGGCGATCGCATAGTGGCGGGAGAGCGAGGCGCCGCAGCCGCGGATCCGGGCCGGTGCGCCGTCCGGCGTGGGGAGGTAGGCGAGCACGGCCGGTACGCCGAGGTCGCTTGTCATGTCGATCAGGTACAGGCGCCGGCCGATGATGGTCTCCGCCGCCGACACCAGGGCCGCGAGGTCGTCCGGCAACGTGCTCGCCTCGATCAGGACGAGCGGGGACCTTCGCCGCCCCAGGAACTGATCGATCAGCAGGAGGGAGAGTGCATCCCGCTCGATGGTCTCGTTGAGCGCGTGGACCGCGGCCTCGACCGGGTCGGTGCCCGCCGCCCAGCCGTTGTTGCAGGAGTAGCGGCTGACGCCTGTGTAGTCGTAGTGGTCACCCAGACTCTCCCGTAGCGGATCGGCCGCCTCGTCGAGGTAGTCCGGCATGGACAGGAACAGGGGCACGTCGACCTCTGCGCCGCCTGTCACCGGCCGGAAGGGAAGGCACCCCATCGGCTTGTCGGGCAGTTCCCCGAGCAGGCCGAGTGCGACGTCCCGCCCGAGTGCCGGGTCGCGGGAGATCTCACCGGCGGGGCGCAGCGTCATCCCGCCGCCCGCGAGGCCCTGCAGCCCGCTCAGGTGGTGCTCAAGCGCCTCGAAGATCGCGCCGACCTGTGCCGCCGCCGAGTCTCCCTTGCCGAGACCGAGGCCGCTGGGCACCGGGTCGTCGCCGCGCCACAACGTCGCCGTCCACACTGCGGGGTCGCCGTCGAGCACCGCCGTGCAGTCCACCCGGAGATCGAGTTCGGCTGCCGCGGCCAGGCCCCGCAGGTGGGCCTCGGGCAGGCTCAACGCCCGCTCACCGTGCTGGACCATCGTGTCGGCCGCACGTTCCGTGCTCGACATCATGACACCTCCGACCGTACGCACCGACACTTCGGGACCGGTGGGCCGGGCGGATGAACCGCCCGGCCCCGTGACGTCGACTCAGGCGTCGGACTCGGCCGTCGCCGTCTCCGAGTCCTGGTCACGCTCGGTCAGCTCGTCGAGGATCCGCTGCTCGGTCTCGGCGAGTTCAGGCTTGTCCTTCTGTGCCCGGTAGATCGCGTCGTGCAGTCCCATGTGCTTCCTCCATCGTCGAGCGGGCCTTGATCCGAGTTTCGGGCACGTCGATAGACGCCGGATGCATGTGTCGATATATCCGCAGCCAGGCCTCGCTCGTACCCGAATCAGGGTTCTTTGTGGACGGACGACGAGCGGCCCGATTTCCGGGCGGAGGGGTCCACCGGACGCTCCGATTTGCCAGAATGGCGACATGAGGGTGGATCCGCGCGCCGCCGCCACGATTGTCCGCGGTTGACATGGACTCTCTTCGTTTCCGCCTGCTCGGCGCCGTGCGCGGCCGCCGGGGATCCGTCGATCTCGACATGGGAAGCCCGCAGCAACAGGCCATGCTCGCAGTTCTTCTCCTGCGGCCGGGCCAGGGGGCGAGCGCGGCCGTCCTGACCGAAGCGCTGTGGGGCGACGATCCGCCGGTCACGGCGACGAAAAGCCTTCGCACGTACGCGTGGCGCTGGCGCAGGGTGCTCGAGAACGACGCCGCCGAGCCCCGGCTCCTGACCACAGTCGGTGACGGCTACCGCCTGGAGGTGCCGGAGGAGGCCGTCGATGTGCGGCATGCCGAGGCGCTGGCCCGCAGTGCCCGCCGGGCCGGCGACGCGGGGACCGCCCGCGCGATGCTCGCCGAGGCGCTCGCCCTCTTCAACGGTGAGCCGCTGGCCGGGGTGCCGGGCCCGTTCGCGGAACGGCATCGTCGCAGGCTGAACGAGCTGCACCTGGACCTGCTCGAAACACGACTGGCGTTGGACATCGACCTCGGCCGCGCCTCCTGGTGCGTACCCGAGTTGCGCGCTCTCAGCGATGAGAACCCGCTGCGGGAGAGCCTTTCCGTGCTGTTGATCAGGGCGCTGCACGCCAGCGGCCGGCCGGGGGAGGCCGCAGCGGTGTTCCCGGCTGCGCGCCGCAGGATCGTGGACCGGCTGGGGCTGGAACCGGGCGCCGAACTCGCCGACGCCCACCGCCGGGTCCTGGCCAGCGAGGAGCCCGCCGGGCCGCCGGCACGGAGCGAGGAGCCGCCGCGGAGTGAGGAGCCGGCGACGCGACCGGCCCAGGTCCCGGCCACCACGGCGGATTTCACCGGCCGGGAGGCGGTGGCCCGGTTCATCACCGACGTGCTGAGCCGGCCCGACCGCGGCTCGTTGCCGATCGTGGCAGTGGCCGGGATGGGCGGCCTCGGCAAGACCACGCTGGTACGGCACGTCGCTCACCGGCTCGGCGCGCACTACCCGGACGGCCAGCTGTACGCGGAACTGCGGGGCGGTGACGCCAGCCCAGCCTCGCCGCAGGACGTTTTGGACGGCTTCCTCGTGGCCCTTGGCGTGGAATCCGTGCCGGACTGCCTGAACAACAGGTCGGCGCTGTTCCGCTCGGCGACGCACGACCGCCGGCTGCTCGTGGTGCTTGACGACGCGCACAGCCTCGCACAGATCACCCCGCTGCTGCCCGGTGCTGCGACCTGCGGTGTCCTGGTCACCTCCCGGTCCCGGCTGGCCGGCCTGAACGGCGCCGTACACGCCGATCTCGAGGTGTTCGACGAGGCCGAGGCGATGGAACTGCTGAGCCGGGTGATCGGCCACGACCGGGTGGCCGCCGAGCGCGAGACGGCGCGGGAACTCGTGGTGGCCTGTGGACTGCTGCCGCTTGCGGTGCGCATCGTGGCGGCACGACTGGCCGCCCGGCCGGGCTGGTCGATCCGCATGCTCCGGGACCGGTTCACCGGCGGGCGCCGGCTTGGCACGCTGCGCGCCGGTGATCTCGATGTGAGCGCGACCTTCCTGGCCAGCTGGCGGCAGCTCACCCCGGAGCAGCAGCGGGCGCTGGTCCTGCTGGCCGTGACCGATCTGCCGGACGTCGCGCTACCGATCGCGGCGCGCATGCTGGGCCGGCCCGAGCCGGACAGTGAAGACCTGCTCGAGGAGCTGGTCGACCTGGCGCTTCTCGAGTCGGCCACCGCCGGGCGTTACCACCTTCATCCGCTCGTGCGGTCGTTCGCACTCGCCCAGGACATCGCCGGGGCGGCGGGGTAGATCGCCGCGTGCGATGAGGTTGCCGCAAAGCACGGAAATGCGACCCCCTGAGCTGGGAGGATGGCTGCGGATCGGGCCCACGGGCGGCAGTACCGCAGGCGGCCCGGCGCGTGGCCCTCGCTGGTCGGGCTGGCGGGCCGGGGCTGCTTCACGCCCTCACCGGCCCTCACCGCACCCGGGCCGCGTGTCCGACCGATGTGGACTGCGCCCGGGCCGCTACCTGAAAGAGGCGACGACATGACAGCAGCACTGGGCTCGCGCCTGGGCCCGGACAAGGTCAAGCTGGGCGTCTGCTGCACGCTCTGGTGGAACGACGACTTTCCCACGATCGACGCCGGAATCCCGTTCGCCCAGGCGGTGAGCGAGATGGCGCTGGCCGGGTTCCAGGGGTGCAGCATCGGTCACAAGTATCCGTCCGACTCGGCGGAGCTCAGGGCCGCGCTGGAGCTGCGCGGGTTGCAGGTCTCCGAGCCGTGGACGAGCACCTATTTCACGATCGCGAAGATGCGGCAGAAGACGATCGACAGCTTCGAGGAGACGCTGGCGAGGATCAAGGCGCTCGGCGGGAACGAGCTTGTGGTGGCCGAGTTCGGCGCGTCGTCGCACCTGCTGCCGGTCGATGTGTTCGCGAACCGGCCGGTCTTCACCGACGCGCAGTGGGACGCGCTGGCGTCCGGCCTGGAGGAGCTGGGCAAGATCGCCCACTCGGCCGGGATGCGGCTCAGCTACCACCATCACATGGGCACCGGCGTGATGACCCGCGCGGACGTGGACCGGCTGATGGCCTCGACCGACCCGGATCTGGTGTCGCTGCTGCTCGACACCGCGCACATCGCGTTCGCCGGCGACGATCCGCTTGACATGGCACGCGCCTACGCGGGGCGGATCGGTCACGTGCACATGAAGAGCATCCGGCCGGAGGTGGTGAGCCGGGTCCGGGAGGAGGGCCTGTCGTTCCAGGACGCGGTCGAGGCCGGCGTGTTCACGGTCCCGGGCGACGGCGCGATCGACTTTCGGCCGATTCTCGAGGTGCTCGCGGACGCGGACTACCGCGGGTGGCTTGTCGTGGAGGCGGAACAGGACCCCAACAAGGCCAATCCGCTTGAGTACGCGAAGAAGGCGCGCGCCTACCTGGCCGACGTCCTGGGGTGGTAACCGGCCGACCGCACAACCAGAACAGCGAGCAATCTCCATGAGCGACACAGCCAGGCGACAGATCTACTTCAGCTTCTTCATGTTCACGGCCGATCTGCGGCCGGACGACACGGCGTACACCCGGATTCTGGTCGACCATCTCAAGGCCCTCACCGACATGGGCTACGACGGTTTCGACGTGCATATCGCGCCAGGGAACGGGATCGGGAGCGCGACCTCCGGCCTGCGGGAGGAGGTGAACAGCTACACGCGCTTGAAGAGGGCGTTCGACGCGGCAGGGCTTCAGGACACAAGATTCACCACAAACGTGGGTACGACCCGGAGCTTCGACCCGACGTCGCCGTACACGGAACAGCGCGCTCAGGCACTTGCCTACCTCCAGTCGCGCGTCGACATCACGGAGATCCTCGGCAACGGCGACTCGATCATGTCGGGCCCGTTCCTGTACCCCTACGGCGTTTTCCCGACCACCGATGCCGGCGAGCAGATCTGGAGCGACGCGCTTCAGGACTGGATGCGGCCGCGATATCAGGTGGCGCACGCGTTGTTCCGGGAGCTTGCCGACTACGCCGGCGGCAAGGGCGTGAAGCTGGCGCTGGAGCCGATCAAGAGCTGGGAGTCGCCGCCGCCGAACATGGTCTCCGAGGCGCTTGACTTCCTCGACGACGGCGAGATCTTCGGCGCCGGTGTCACGCTCGACACCGCGCAGGTGGTGATGGAGAGCCAGGGCCCGGCGGTGTTCCGGGACAACGTGGCACGCGCCGCCCGGCAGAACCGGCTGACCTACGTGCACATCTCCGCGCCAGACCGGGGCGCGGTCCGGGACAGCTGGATTCCGTGGGAACTGATGCTCAACGAGCTGGAGCCGGTCTACCGCGGGCCGTACCTGGTCGAGGTGTTCAACGCGATTCCGCCGTTCGACAGTTCGATGCGGATGGCGCGCCGGCGCTTCTGGCGGCCGGGCGAGGACGCGCCGGAGCCGGGCCGGGCCAGCGCCTACGACGTGGCCGGTGCCGGGCTTGAGGAGCTGCGGGAGCGGATCGCCGCGTCCGCGCTGTCCCGGTCGGTACCGTCGCTGATGGCCGGGGCGCGGGGCTGAACGAGATGCTGACTCAGGTATCAGACCCGGTGCGCATGGTCGTCAAGAAGGCCGGCGACGTCCGCATCCACACGTTCGTCTCGTCGTTCACCGGCAACAACATCGCGAATGCCACGCACATCGTGGAGAGCCGGAACTGCCTGGTGCTCATCGACGGCCAGTTCCTCGTGCCGTACGCGAAGAAGTTCCGGGAGTATGCGGACGGGCTGGGAAAGCCGATCGACCGGCTGTACCTCTCGCACCGGCATCCGGATCACTGGTTCGGGCTGGGTGCCGCGTTCGACGACGTACCCGTGCATGCCCTTTCCGAGACCGCCGACTTCATCCGGGATCACGGTGAGGACTCGCTGAGCGACCACTGGAAACTGGGCGATCTCATGCCGGAGCGGATCGTCGTTCCGAAGGAGGTCGCCGAGCCTGGCGAATGCGTCGTCGACGGCGTCACGTACCACCTCGGGAAAGTTGTCGAAACGGAGGTGGACTTTCACCTCACGGTCAAGCTCCCGGAACTGGGCGTGTGGTTCGCCCAGGACCTGCTCTACAGCGGCACGCATCTCTATCTGACCCAGGAGATGGGGCACTGGATCAGTGTGCTTGAGGAGCTGCTGACCTCGGACTACGAGCTGTTCCTGCCGGGGCACGGGCTGCCGGCCGACAAGAACGAGGTCGCCCGGAACATCGAGTACCTCACGGCGGCCCGGCAGGCGGTCTCCGACGGGCTGACCGGCGACGCGTTCAAGGAGTTCCTGCTGCGGCGCTATCCCGAGCGGCGGTGCCCCGGCATCTTCGACATCTATCTGCCGCGGTTGTTCGGCGACTCGCGGGACTACTAGGGCGGCGATCATGCAACCGGAATACACGGTAGGGAATTACCTGGTCGACCGGCTCCGGCAGCTTGGCCTGGGGCATCTGTTCTCGATCGCGGGGGACTATTCGATCGGCTGGGTGAACGGCTACGTCGAGCCGAGCGACATCGAGGTCATCGAGGAGGTGAACGAGCTCAACGCCGGTTACGCGGCCGACGGATACGCCAGGCTGAAGGGAATCGGCGCGCTCTGCGTCACCTATTCGGCAGGCGCGTTGTGCACTGTGAACGCGATCGCCGGCGCCTTTGTGGAGAAGGTGCCTGTGGTGCTCATCAACGGCACTCCGAGCATCAAGAAGACGCTCGCGTTCGAGCAGACCGGTGTCAGCTCGCATCATTTCATCACCGGCCGCGAGACGGATCTGCAGTCCTTCGAACACCTCACGGCCGCGGCGGTACGGGTGGACAACCCCGACCAGGCGCCGATGCTCATCGACTACGCGCTGTCGGCGTGCATCACCGACCGGCGCCCGGTCTACATCGAGCTGCTCCAGGACATGATCGACCTGAGCTGCCCGCGGCCGGCCGGCACGCTGACGCCCGGCCGCACCATGTCGGACCCGGCGAACCTCCAGGAGTCTGTCACCCGAATCCGGGAGCGGCTGTCCGCGGCAGAGAGCCCGGTCGTCTGGGTGGGCGTGGAGATCGACCGCTTCGGCCTGCACGCCAAGGCGGAGAGCCTGCTCCGCCAGTTGCAGATCCCGTACGTCACCGAGCTGCTGAGCAAGGCGGTGCTGTCCGAGGACGACACGTTGTTCGCGGGCGTGTTCGACGGCCAGGCGTCCTCGCCCGCGGTCAAGGACCTGATCCACGACGCCGATCTGGTGCTGGCGCTCGGCGTCTGGCTGACCGACATCAACTCGCTCGGCTGGGACGTCGACTTCGGCCGGACCGCGTTCGTGTCGCTCGACACGGTCAAGGACGGCACGTTCTTCAGCCCGCAGGTCGCGCTTGAGCACCTGATCGACGGACTGCTCGCCGACCCGGTCACCCGCACCACGCCGGCCCGGCCGCGGACGCCGGTGAACACCGCGACGCTCACCGAGCCGCACGGGGACAGCCTCACCTACCAGGGGTTCTACGACACGATCGCGCAGTACGTGGACGAGAACACGATCATCGCCAGCGACGCGAGCCTCAACTACTTCGGAAGCCTGCTGCTCACCGTGCCGACGGCCGGCGGGTTCGTCGCGCAGTCGTCGTACTCGTCGATCGGCTACAGCGCGCCGGCCGCGACCGGCATCTGCCTCGCCAAGAACGAGAACCAGCGGGTGCTTGTCTTCTCCGGCGACGGCGGGTTCCAGATGACCGCCCAGTGCCTGTCGGTGCAGACCCGCTTCGGCCTCGACCCGATCATCTTCGTGCTCAACAACGGCGTCTACGGCGTGGAGCAGTGGCTCGCGGACGCGTCGGTCTTCGACACCGCGAAGCCGTTCTACAAGTCCTGCGTGCTGCACCCGTGGAACTACAGCCGGCTTGCCGACGTCTTCGGCTGCCAGGGCTGGCGGGCGAGCACCTATGTGGAGCTCAAGGAGGCAGTCACGGGCGCGCTTGCGAACACGGGCAGCCCGTCCATCGTCGAGGTCGTCGTGGACGGCAGGTCGATTCCCGATAACGCGAAATGGAAGACGAACTAGCGAGGAGCCGCACATGACCGCAACAACCCTGGAACCCGACACCCACACCCGGGCCCGATCCGGATCGGAGTACGCCGGGCAGGACTCCCAGAACGTGCTGGCCGGCGTGCGTCGCACCGACTTCCGGGTGATCGCGCAGCACATGCTCAGCCTGATGATGCGCAACGTCGCCACGCCGGGCTTCCTCTTCGAGGACCCGGTGGAGCCGGGGCGGTTCTCCGCGCCGGGTTGCGTGATCGCGGCGCCGTCGTTCCCGGCGAACTCGCCCGGTGTCGACCAGGACTACGTGTTCAACTGGACCCGCGACGCCGCGATCACCGCGATGGAGCTGGCCGCGGCCGGCATCCCGGTCAGGCCGAACGCCGGTGTCGAACCGCTTGAGGACTACGTCAGGTTCGCCGCGATCTGCCAGGGCAACGCGATCCCGACGCTCGCCCACGCCTGCTTTACGATCGAGGGCGTCTCCCGCCCGTGGACCGAGCAGAACGACGGCCCGGCGCTGCAGACGATCGCGATCCTGCAGGCGTTCGCGCAGCTTGACGAGCCCACCCAGACGCTCGCCCGCCAGGTGATCGGCCGCAACCTCGACTTCCTCGCGGACGCGTACCGGCAGCAGACCACGAACCTGTGGGAGGAGCACTCCGGCTACTCGTTCTTCGCCCGGTCGGCCCAGCTGCGCTGCTTCCAGGCGATCGCGGCCAACACGATCGGCATCCCCGTACCCGCTGGATGTCAGGAGGCGATCGACTGGCTGCGGAACGCGCTTGCCACCCACTGGGACGGCCTGCGCTATCTGAGCCTGATCGGGGACGGCACGCCGCCCGCCGACCCGGCCGGGCCCGGCTACGACCCGAACATCGACATCGTGATGGCCGCGATCTACGGCGCCGTGCCGGTCACCGACACCCGGCTGCTCGCCACCGCCGCGGAACTGCGCTCGCAGTGGGCGGACCCGGCGGCGCCGACCGTCTACCCGGTTAACCTGGCCGACGAGCGGCTGGGGATCGGGCCGATGATGGGCCGCTATCCGGGCGACACCTACGACGGCGAGGTCTCCGACCCGGTGCCGGGCGGTCACCCGTGGGCGCTTACCACCTGCAACTTCGCGGAGCTGTACTACCGGCTCGCGGCCGAGGTGCGCGGCGGGGGAGCGCTGCCGTACGACGCGCTCTCCACCCCGTTCTTCGCCCAGATTGGCGTCACCGAGAGCACGTCGACGCAGAACGCGGCCGCCGCGCTGGAACAGGCAGGTGACCAGATGCTGCAGGCGGTCATCTACCACAGCGACAACCTCGAACTGAGCGAGCAGTTCGACGGCACCACCGGCTACTGCCGCAGCGTGAGCAACCTGACCTGGAGCTATGCCGCGTACCTGTCCGCGGTGCGGGCCAAGACCGGCCTCAACGTCCAGGGCTGAGCCCGGAACGGAAGGAGAATGTCGTGATCTTTCCCGAAGGGGCTGCGGCCCGCACCGATTCCACTGACGTCGCCGGTCGCGTCTACGACGTCGTCATCGTCGGCGCCGGGATCTCCGGCGCGATCATCGCGGACCGTCTCAGCCGGGAGGGCCGCTCGGTCCTGCTGCTCGAGGCGGCCCCGGCCGACGACCTGACAATCAGCGGGTACGAGACGTACCTGAACCGCTTCTACGGCACGGCGTCGAAGGACAACCAGGCGCCGTACCCGGTGCTCCCGCCGGTCCCGATGCCGCGCAGCACCGATGCCCGCCCACTGACGCCCGGCGGCGGCCCGAACACCGGCGGATACCTGGTGCAGAACGGCCCGCACTCCACTGACACCACGTACACCCGGGTGCTCGGCGGCACGACCATGCACTGGGAGGCGAAGATCCTGCGGATGCTCCCGGAGGACTTCGAGCTCGCGGACCGGTACGGGCAGGGGCTCGCCTGGCCGATGGGGTACGACGAGCTGGAACCGCTCTACCGCGAGGCGGAACGGGAGATCGGCGTGTCGGCCGACGTCGAGGACCAGAAGTACCTCGGCCTGCACTACCCGCCGGACTACGTGTTCCCGATGCGCGGACTGCCCGCGTCCTACCTCGACAAGACCGTGGCGGAGGGCATCGACGGCACCACTGTGACGGCCGGCGAGAACGAGGAGATCTCGATCCGGGTCCGCCCGTTCCCGCAGGGCCGCAACGGCATTCCGAACCCCGCCTACGACGCCGGACGCGGCTTCAGGCCGGTCGGCGCGGTAAGCACCCACCAGGTCGAGGAGGGCGGCCGCTGCCAGGGCAACAACAACTGCGTGCCGATCTGCCCGGTCCAGGCGAAGTACCACGCCGGCAAGACGCTTGCGGCCACGCTTCACCGCGACGTCGACCTGCTCGCCCAAGCGGTCGCGTACCAGGTGCACACGGACGCGGAGACCGGCCGGGTCACCAAGATCGAGTACCGGCGCTACAGGGATCCGAACTCCACCGCGTACGAGACCGGATTCGCACAGGGCCGCACCTACGTGCTCGCGACGAACGCGATCGAGAACGCGCGGCTGATGCTCGCCTCCGGGCTGCAGAACCGCGCGGATCTGATCGGCCGGAATCTTATGGACCACGCCTACCTGCTCACCTGGGCCCGGCTGCCGAAGATCGCCGGCACGATGCGCGGGACGAACTGCACCTCGGGCATCACCGACCTGCGCGGCGGCCGGTTCCGCCGCGACCGGGCCAGTTTCAGCGTCGACATCCACAACGACGGCTGGGGCTGGGCGACCGGCGCTCCGGTGACAGACCTGGTCCGGATCGTCGACGAGAACCAGCACGGGTTCGGGCTGCGCCGGTCGCTTGTCGACCAGGTCAGCAGCCAGCTGCTGCTGGCCCACATGATCGAGGTGCTGCCGGACCGGAACAACCGGGTCACTGTCGACCCGCGCTACCGCGACGAGCTGGGCAACATGCGACCTGTCATCTCGTTCACGGTTCCGGACTACACGATGCGCGGCGCCGCGTTCGCCCGTGACGTCTCGCGGCAGCTGTTCGGCAAGCTCGGCGCGGAGGACCACACACGCTACGACCCGGCGGAGTACGGCTACGTGGAGTTCGGCGGCGAGGGCTACCGGATCCTCGGCGGCAACCACCTGGCCGGTACGCACGTGATGGGTACCAGCCCCGGCACGTCCGTAGTCGACGACAATCAGCGCAGCTGGGAGCACGAGAACCTCTACCTGGTCGGCGGCGGCAGCATGCCCACGATCGGCACGGCCAACACCACGCTGACCTCCACCGCGCTCTGCCTGCGTACGGCCAAGCACCTAATCCAGGAGCTGCGGCGTCAGGACCGGCCGGTGACCCTCGCGACGATTGGCGCCCGATGACCCCGCAGACCCTGACCGCCGAACGCCGGCTGCCGGCCGAGATCGACACGATCGCGGAGCTGGAGGCGTATCTCAACGCCGCGCTGCGCCTGGAACACGCCACCATCCCGCCCTACCTGACCGCGCTGTACTCCCTGCATCCCGGGGCGAACTCCGACGCCCGGCACCTGATCCGGGTGGTCGCGGTCGAGGAGATGCTCCACCTGACGCTTGTCGCGAACGTGATGAACGCGCTCGGATTCCGGGTCGACCTCACCGCCGACGACTTCGTCCCGCGCTATCCCGCGCACCTGCCGAGCGGTGAGATCGACTTCCTGGTGAGCGTGGGACCGTTCTCCCAGGCGGCGGTGACCACGTTCCTCAACATCGAGCGCCCGGCCAAGGCCCCGAACGAGAGCAGTCGCCTGCTGCCCCGCCCGGACCTCGGCGCCGGCACCGTGCTGGCGGCCAGCCCGCTCGACCCGAGCCGGCGCTTCTACAGCATCGGTGAGTTCTACGAGGAGATCGACCGCGGGCTGCGCCACCTCCATCGGGAGCAGGGCGACAGGCTCTTCTCCGGCGACATCACCCGGCAGGTGGGCCCGGAGTACTTCTACTCCGGCGGCGGCGAGGTGGTGGTGGTCCACGATCTCGCGTCCGCGCTGCGCGCGCTGGAGCTGATCACCGAGCAGGGGGAAGGGCTGGGCGGCGGGATCTACGACGGCGAGGGGGAGCTGTCGCACTACTACCGGTACCAGCAGCTGCAGTTGGGGCACTACTACCAGAAGGGCGACGTGCCAGGCCGGCCGAGCGGGCCGCCGCTGGACATGGACTTCGCCGCGGTCTACCCGGTCGCGATCGACGCGGCGCTGTCCGACTATCCGGACGGCTCGCCTGTCCTTGAGGCGGCACAACGCTTCCAGCAGACGTACGCGGACTTCCTCGGGTTCCTCACCGCCGCCTACGACGGCGCGCCGCAGAAGCTGCTCGACGCCGTACCGTGGATGTTCCGGCTCCGCGACGACATCGAGCACCTGATCCGCAACCCGTTCCCCGGCCGGCCCGGCGTCCACGCGTCCCCGGTCTTCACCCGAGCGCCGGAGGACCGGTCATGAGCCTTGACGATTTCGTGGCGTTCTCCGCGGAGGTCACCGGTTTCACCGAGTTCGACCTGCTCGGCACCGGCCAGGCGGAGTCCTATCTAGACGTTGTCACGGCGGTGGTCGGCGAGCGGAACCTGGCCGACCTGCTCAGCGCCTACCGCGCACGGGTGACCGAAACCGGCGACGAGCAGGCGCGCGCGGCCCAGCTGACCGGGGCCGTGCTCGGTGACGACCGGCTGGGGCCGATCGCCCGCAACATCATCAAGCTCTGGTACTGCGGCGTCTGGTTCGCGCTGCCCGACGACTGGACCGCGCGGTTCAGCCCGGCCGGGCGGCCGGGCACGTTCACCGCCTCGCCGCAGGCCTACACCCAGGGCCTCCTCTGGTACGCGATCGGCGCCAACCCGCCGGGAGCCCGTGCTCCCGGGTACGCCTCCTGGGCGTCCCCACCACGCATCCCGGAACTGCCCGCCTCCGCCATCCCACACTCGCTCACCGCCTAGCGCTCGACGTCCGCCCGCCGGACGGCGACCTCAGGTTCCCGCACCGTTCCGGATCTATGTGCGGTTTCGTCACGCATCTGTCCTTATCGGACGGTACTGAGCCCGTCCCGCGATGCTGCGGGACGGGCTCAGCCGTTCAGCTCGCCCGCGAAAGCTTTGCCAGAACGGACGGGACCTGTCACGGCCACGGCCACGGCCGCCATCGCGAGATATCGAAGTGTTCTGCTCGCGCCGGCGCCAACAGCGTGGGCGATCGCCCGGCGGTGTGGCTTCTGATTTCCCGATAAAGCCTCATAAGGTGCGCCGTTCCGGAAGGATTCGATTGTTGCGGATCACGCGGGCGGGGGCACGGGAATGATCACGTTTTCAAAGGGTGCGGTCTGTTCCGCGCTCGCTCTCCTGGTGGCCGGACTGGTTGTGGCACCGCCGTCCACGGCGGAAGCGGCGCCCCTGGAAGCGCCGCCCGCCGCCGAGGCCGCAGCCCCCCTGGACGACGAGGACGGCCCGGTGCGGCAGCGGCCGGTCGGCTGGCCTGGCGGCGCGGAACGCCCGGAGGGCTCGATCTGGGGTGCGACCAGGTCCACGCCCGCGGACGTCGACCCGGAGCCCGGCGTCGCGTCCGTGCTCACCGCGCCGACGTCGGACGCGGCGCTTGACCTGATCGACATCTACGGCGGCGCGACCTGGCCGATGTCCCCCGGCTTCGCCGCGGAGCGCTACCACTACCACGTGGTCACCGCGGAGAGCGCGCTGGCGTTCGAGAGCAACGCCCGCGCGGCCGGCGCGACGATCGCGGCGACGCTCAACGGTGTGATGCTCGGCCTCTCCGACGGTGACGGCACGCTTGAGCCGGTTCGTGGCGCGAACGACCTGGTGATCACCGTGACGGCCGCGGACGCGGTGACCACCCGGGTCTACCGGGTGACTGTGTGGCGGGACGCGGCGCCGAGCCCGCAGATCATCGACGTCGGCCGTACGACGACCACGGTGCTCGGCGGCGGCCGGTCGACGATCACCGTGCGCAACGCCCCGGACATGGACTACTGCAGCACGCCGCGGGTGATTGTCGGGGAGAACCGGGCCGAGGTGCTCGAGAACACCATCGACCCGGACACCGGCGTGAACCGGCTGCTTGTGGATCTGCCGGCCGCCACGGACTTCACGCCGGGCACTGTCGACCTGACGATCCGTACCCGGTGCAATGCCTTCGGGCACTCGCTCATCGGCTGGGGGACGAGCAAGAACGCGATCACGTACACCACGTCGTACGCGGTGAACAGCATCGAGGCCCCGGCCACAGTCACGGTCGGCACCCCGATCACGGTCAAGGGCCCGGGCGTCACGGCCGGCGCCTCGCTGCGCTACTGGATCAGCGACGCCAAGGGCCGCGAGCTAGATCTGGACTGGTGGGGCTACACCGGCGAGGGCACGACAACCGTCTACGCGGACTTCCCGATCTGGCAGCGCGAGCCGTGGGACGGGGACGGCCCGCGGACCGTGCACGTCGCGCGGTGCGAGGGCGGCAAGGACGCGTCCGCGCTGGGTGGCGGTAACGACGGCTGCCAGACGCTGCTGACGAAGGCGATCACCTGGAAGGCGCCGGTGCCGTCGAACGTGAGCATCTCGCCGCTTGGCGGCCCGCTCACCGGCGGGACGACGCTGCGGGTCCGGGGGCGCTTCCTGATGTGCGGCGAGTGCGCGCCCGACCTGACGATCGGCGGCGTCACCGCGTCACTGAGCAACATCGTCGACGGGAGCCACTACGAGTCCGACGACGTGAACGTGTACTTCAACGGCCTCGACGTGCTCGAGTACACCGTGCCGCCGAGCGCCACGCCCGGCCCGGCGACCGTGACGCTCACGACCCCGGTCGGCACGTCGAAGGTCGCCACGCCGTTCACCTACGCCGCGAAGCCGTCCATCGCCTCGATCACCCCCGGCACCGTGGCCGCGAGCGGCGGATCCGTGGTCACGCTCACCGGCGCCGGGTTCGGGCTGTCCGGCCGGCCGACCGTGATCATCGGCGGCGTGAAGTCGCCGCTCGTCACCCGGGTCAGCGACACCAAGCTCACCGCGGTCGTGCCGATCACCCTGGCCGGGCCCGGTCAGGTCGACGTGCAGGTCTCGTCGTCGCTCGGCGGCGGCATCTCCGCGCCGGCGGCTCTCACGCTCGTCGCGCCGGGCACGCTGCCGGTCATCTCCGGGATCAGCCCCGCGTCCGGCGCCTCCGGCGACGAGATCACCATCAGCGGTACGGCCTTCGGCCCGTCCGGCACGGTCGGCGTCAGCATCGGCGGTGTCTGGGCCCGGGTGGTGTCCTCCACGCCGGCGTCGATCGTCGTGGAGATCCCGGCGGTCGGCGGCCCCGGCCCCACAGACGTGGTCGTCGGCGCGGTCACCGGGCTGCGCACCTCGGCGGGCGGGCTGACCGTGCTTCCGGACAAGGGGATCGCGTCGGTCTTCCCGGCCACCGTCCCGTCCTACGCCATCGGCGGCGCGGCCACGGTCACGATCACCGGCGGGGGCTTCGGCGCCGGCGGCACTGTCAAGGTCGGCTCCGCCAACGCGGTGGCGTACAGCAGCACGAACAGCGGCACGACGATCAGCGGCGTCGCGGTGCCGACGACCACGGCCGGCCCGTTGACTGTGACAGTCACACCGGCCGGATCGGCGACCTCGTTCAAGAGCACCGTGCGGGTCACCGCGCCGGCCATCAGCTACTTCGGCGCGGACCCGTACGACGACGTCTACCGCAACGCGGACGAGAGCGTCGAGGACTCCGGCGGCGTGCTTACCGTGCCGGTCGCCGGTGGCACCCGGGTCCGCGTGCAGGGCACCGGTTTCGGGAGTTCCGGCACGCTGAAGGTGGGCAGCGCGACAGTGACACCGACCGGCTGGTCGGACACGCTCATCACGTTCGCCGCACCGGCGCAGACCGCCGGACCGGCCCAGGCGGTGATCACCCCGGCCGGTTCGCCGCTGGCCGCCACGCGTGACGGCGCGCTGCAGTACATCGGCGCGCTGGCCCGCCCGGCGATCACCCGGATCGTGGCCGCCCCCGCGCTCGACCACCCGGCGGCGAACATGTTCCTGCCCGGCAGCGACCCGACGAACACGTTCACGCTCAGCGGTACGAACCTGACCGGCGCGACAGCCGTGCGGGTGTACCCGAGCACCGATGCGAACGGCGAGCCGGTCACGTCCACGCCGGGCAGCGTCACCGCCACGTCGTTGACGTTCAGCGCGCCGCGCACGATCACCGATCCGGGCTGGAAGCGCGTCGAGGTGGTCACGCCCGGCGGCACCGTCGCGCGGGAGCAGGGCCTGGAATATCTCGACGAGGGCATCACGGTCGCGGCGTCGCCGTTCCACGGGTTCTGCATGCAGTCCGCCGCGGTGGGCTCCGGCGGCGTCCCGCTGACCCCGGCCTCGGTCACGGTCTCCAACAGCGGCGGCGTGTTCGGGTCCGCGACCGGCACGGTCACCGTCGACGGGACCGCGGTCACGCCGGTCAGCTGGAACCCGAGCGAGATCGTGTTCAGCATGAGCAGCCTGGCGTCGCCGCTGTCGAACCCGTGGGGCTCCAAGATCATCAAGGTGGACCCGGCCGACGACGGGCTCGCCGACCGGCTCGTCGGCTTCACCTGCGCGATCACGCCCACCGTCGCCACCACGATCAACGGCAGCGTCAACCCGCTCACCGTGCCTGTCGGTACGACGTACACGGCCGGGTACACCACCGCCGGGTTCTACGGCCCGAACCCGTTCACCGCAACGTCGCCGGCCGGGTACGAGTACTCCTCCGACGCCGGGTTCAACAACACGATCCGCAGCGGCCTCCCGGTCGCCGCGGGCGACTGGTACGTGCGGGTGAACCGGACCGCGGCGAGTTACGCCACGGACCGCTACCTGTGGACGCAGAACCCGGAGCCGGTGCACCTCACGATCACCGGCACGCCGATCACCGTCACGCCGAAGGTCGTCGGCAGCGCCACCCTCACCTACAAGGGGCAGTTGCAGCCGTCCGACTTCACCTACACGCCGAGCAGCACCACCGACCCGATCACGGCCGTGACCTGGGAGCACCGCAACTCCACCTGCGAGGGCCAGGGGCCGGACAACGGCTGGGAGACCGGCCTGCCGAAGAACGTGGCCTGGGGCGAGTGCGGGGCCGACAACGCGGTGAAGGCGTCCTGGGACGTGCGGGTCAAGTCGTTCGAGATGAAGACGAGCGGCACCGACCGGGCGATCTTCTACACCGCGACCCGCCCGTCGACCCGGATCACGATCAACCCGCGGAACCTCACCATCACCGCGGCCCGCGCCGACAAGGTCTACGACGGCACCGCCACCGCGAACCCGGGCGAGCCGGTCTTCTCCGGCGCGATCAGCGGCGACGACGTGGGCATCGACTCCGGCAGCGGCGGCGCGACCTACCCCGACCCGTCGCCCGGCACGAACCGGGCCGTCACGCTCGCCAACGACCTGACGTTGACCGGCGGCACCGCCCGCAACTACACGCTCACCAACCCGCGGCCGACGTTCAAGGGCACGATCACCAAGGCCGGCGCGATGCTCACCCTGTCGGTGAGCCCGCCGTCCGTGCTGATCAGCCAGAACCCGCAGGCCACGATCACCGCCACAGTCACCGACACGCGCGGCGGCGCGCCTGTCGACGGTGCCGGTCTCGCGCCGGTCGTGCTCGTCTCGCTCACGCCGTCGGTCTGCACGATCTCCGGCACCACTGTGACCGGGGTGAGCGGCGGAGCCTGCGTCATCCAGGGCACCCAGGCGGCCTCGGCCAACTACACCGCGGCGGTAGCGGCCACCGACCCGGCCGGCACCACCGAGACCATCGAGTTCCCGGTGTTCGCCGCGCCGCAGGCCATCTCCGTCATCGCGGACGACCTGACCATCGCCCAGGGCGACGCGCTGTCGCCGACCGCGCAGGTCGCCGGTCTCTTCGAGGGCGACAGCGTCTCCGGCCTCGACTACGAGTACTACGACGGGCAGCTGCTGCTCAACACGCCGCCGACCGCGCCGGGCCGGTACCGGGTGGTGCCGGTCGCCGGTGCGCTCAACGACGAGGCGATCGGCGCGTCCTACAGCAACCCCGGCAGTTTCGTCTACGTCGGCGGCACGCTGCTCATCACGCCCGTACCGCCGACCATCACCGACGTGTCGCCGAACTACACCTACATCCCGCAGAGCGCGGGTGTCACGATCACCGGCACGCTGCTCGGCAACGTCACGGCGGTGCGCTTCGGGGACCGTACGCTGCGGTCGCCGGACTTCCTTGTCAACGAGGAGGGCACCCGGCTGACGTTCACCGCGCCGGCGTCGAACGTGGCCGCGACAGTGCCGATCACGCTTGTCGCCGGCACCGCGGAGGCGACCGCGACGTTCAGCTACATCCCGGAGCCGGTGGTGGTCACGCCGGAGCCGCCGACCCCCGTCGACCCGGTCACGCCGTCACCGTCGCCGGTCACGCCGAAGCCGTCGGTGATCCCGTCGATCGACCAGGACCCGGTGATCGTCCCGTCGCCGACCACGTCCGCCACACCGGCCCCGGGGCCGTCCACCACGCCGAGCCCGATCGGCACCCCGTCGCCGAACCCGAACCCGACCGGAAGCCCGGCACCGACAGTCGCGCCGGCGCCGACCACCACAGTGCCGGCCGAGCCGGTCCGGCTCAACCTCGACCTGAACCTCGCCGTCGACACCAAGCTGGTCGGGGCCAAGGCGCAGCTGACCGGCGGCGGCCTGCAGCCCGCCTCGGACTACGTCCTGCAGATGCGGTCCGACCCGGTCACGATCGCGTCAGGCAAGACCGACGCGAACGGCGACTTCACCGCGATCATCACGATGCCGGGCAAGGCCTGCGTGTCAAGCGGCCTGCACCAGCTGATCCTGACCGGCACCGCGCCGAACGGCACCACTGTCAACGACACCAACTGGATCACGCTCAACGACACCTGCACCGCGACAAGCATCACCACCACGAAGCCGGTCGGCAACACGGTCACGATGAGGTCGTTCATCTTCCCGTACAACTCGGCGAAGCTGCGCCCGAACGCCAAGACGGTGCTGCGGAACCTGGCCGGCTCGCTGAAGACCGCCAAGGTCATCACGATCACCGGCTACACGCAGACAGACCGCACGTCGAAGGCGGCGATCCGGGCCAACCGCAAGCTCGCCAAGCAGCGTGCGAACGCGGTCCGCAAGTACCTGCGCTCGCTCGGCGTCAACGTCACGATCGTGACGGTCGGCAAGGGGCCTGTCGACCCGGTCGACCACAAGAACCAGAAGCGCAACCGCCGGGTCGTCATCAGCGCCCAGTACTGAACCCCGAGGGCCGGCGGCAGCCCGTCCGTACCCGCGAGGGCTGACCGGCCACTCAGAACAATCGCATCGGTGCCGGAGTTCGCAACGAGACGATCGTCACAGTAATAGGCGCGCGAAAACTATTGCCTGAACGGGCTCCGGCGCTCGTGGAAATCCACAGTAGAACAACTCCCCGCGACCTATTGTCATTTGATAACTACGCAAGCGATGATCTTCTGCGGATCGGGCCGGAACCGCCCGGACCGGTCGGAAGGGATGCGCTCGTGAAACGGAAGAACGATGGTCCCGCACTTCCCGGCGAGGGTGACACCGATTATGCGCGGTACATGCGTACCGATGCGCTGCTCGACCTGCAAAGGAGCCCGGCGGAGGTCATTCACCGGGATGAACTGCTGTTCCAGGTGACGCACCAGTCCACCGAACTGTGGCTCAAACTTGCGGCGTCGGAACTGGCCGAGGCGATCGCCCGGGTCGAGGCGGGTGAGCCTGCTTCGGCTGAGTCGCTGCTCACCAGGGCGACGCTCGCGGTACGGCTCGTCACCGACCAGCTCGACATGCTCGGCCACCTGCAGCCTGCGGACTTCCAGGCGATGCAGCCCGCGCTCGGCAACGGTTCCGGCGCGGAGTCGCCGGGCTGGCGGCAGACCCAGACCGCCTGCCGCAAGCTCGGCCTGGCCTTCACCGCGCTGCTCGCCGACCGGGGGACCGACCTGGCGGCGCTCTACGCCCGTGACCCGTCCGACCCGCTCTTCCGGCTCGCGGAGGCCATGGTCGAGTTCGACGACCGGGTCTCGAACTGGCGGGTGCGGCACTACAAGATCGCGATTCGGGTCGGCAGCCACGGCGTCATCGGCACCGCGGGCAGCCCGTCGAACATGCTCGCCAAACTCATCGACTACCGTTTCTTCCCCGAGCTGTGGCAGCAGCGCGCGAGCACCCTTGCATGAGTCCGGTCCCGGCGCGGCAGATGATGCGAGGTTCCGCCAGATGACTTCCGCGGGCATACAGGCGACGATCCGTGAACAGTTCCCATTGTTGGACACCTGCGTCTACCTCAATAACAACTCGACAGGTCTCGTGCCGAAAGACGCCGAACAGGTCCTGAAAGACTATTGGGAAACGTTGCGCACCTGGCGTGACAGCGCCTGGGACGGCTGGCACGACGGCCTCGACGAATACACCGGCGGATTGGCCGCGTTCATCGGTGCCGCGCCGGGCAGCGTCGTCGTCGACGCCAATCTGAGCACCCTGCTGGTGCGCATCGCCTCCTGTTTCGACTATCGGGCGCCCCGCAACCGGGTGGTGACGACCGACCTGGAGTTCCCGACGATCCCGTTCATCTGGAACGCGTTCCGGCGGTACGGCGCCGAACCAGACGTGGTCAGCTCCGGCGGCCCGCACATCGACGAGGACGAACTGCTGCGGCGCATCGACGAGCGGACGCTGCTGGTGTGCGTGCCGCACGCCAGCTACTCGTCCGGGGCCACCATCGACCTGGACCGCCTGGTGAGACATGCGCACGGAGTCGGCGCACTGGTGAGCGTCGACGCGTTCCAGAGCGTCGGCGTCATGCCGCTCGACGTCACCGCGCTCGGCGTCGACTTCGTCCTCGGCGGCGCGCACAAGTGGATGTGCGGCGTGGGCACCGCCTTCCTGTACGCCCGCCCCGACCTGCTGCCCGGCCTCGAACCCGCGGCGACCGGCTGGCAGGCGGGCGACCGCGCGATGACGTTCCAGCCGTCCGCCGGCTTCGCACCAGACGTGCGGCGGCTCACCGGCGGCACCCCGTTCCCGCTCACCTCGCTCGTCTCCCAGGTCGGGCTGGACCTGCTGCGCGGCGTCGGCATCGACGCGATCCGCGCGCATTCGCTTGCCTGCACGGACCGGATCATCAGCCGGGCCGCCGCGGCAGGCATCCCGGTGGTCAGCCCGGTGGACAGGGACCGGCGCGGCGGCGTGGTCTGCCTTGACGTCCCGGACGGCGAGGCGGTCAAGTACCGGCTGGCCGAGCGGGACATGATCTGCAGCTGGCGTGGCTACCTGCGGCTCGGCCCGCACATCTACAACACACCAGACGAGATCGACGCGTTCATGGACGCGCTCGAGGAGGTGACGCGGTGACGTACTCGCCCCGTGCGCTGATGAGCCTGCTCTTCAACGGTTCCAAGGCGGTCG
Organism: Catenuloplanes sp. NPDC051500; assembly: GCF_044454585.1. Lineage (NCBI taxonomy): Bacteria > Bacillati > Actinomycetota > Actinomycetes > Micromonosporales > Micromonosporaceae > Catenuloplanes > Catenuloplanes sp. NPDC051500. Next base: position 151,913 of record NZ_JBITDX010000011.1, on the reverse strand, counting down.
ACGTGGTGACGACCGCGCTCGAGACCGGGCTGCTCGACGCGCTTGAACCCGGGCCGGTGAGCCTCCGCGACCTCGCCGCGCGGTTCGGGATGCAGCCGTTGCGGCTCTACAAGTTCCTTGACTGCCTGGAGAGCCTCGGGTTCCTCGAACGGGACGAGCCGGGCGACGACATCAACGACACGACCTACCGCGCGGTTCGCGGGCTCCGTGCCGCCGCCGCGGCCGCGGTCGGGCCGGACTCGATCGAGCGGGACCGGGACACGTACCCCTGGCGGCGGTTGCACGGTCGTCTGGCGGAGAGCCTCCGCGGCGAGGTGAGCCTGACCGAGGACGAGTTCTCCTGGCCGCCGAAGGACGAGGAGCAGACGGAGGCGTTCGAGCGCAGCATGTCCGTCGGCCTCGGGCCGGTCCTGGACACCCTCGACCGGCACGCGGACCGCCTGTGGCCGGGACGGCGGCGTTTCCTCGACGTCGGCGGCGGCGCGGGCCGGCTCGCCGCGCACGTGCTCGGCAAGGCCCCGGAACTGCGGGCCGACGTCTACAACCTGCCGGCGGTCGGCCCGCTTGTCGAGGAGACCCGGAAGAGGTGCGGCCACCCGGACCGGCTCGGGTTCGTCGGCGGCGACTTCTTCGCCGAGCCGCTGCCGGCCGGCTACGACGCGCTCGCGTTCGTCCGGGTGCTGCACGACTGGCCGACCCGGGACGCCCGCATGCTGGTCCGGAAGGCGTTCGACGCGCTGCCGCCGGGCGGTCTGCTGCTGATCTGCGAGGAGTTCCGCACGCCTGACCGGCTCGCGATGCAGTTCTTCTGGTCCTACTTCCTGATCGGCGCGGACAGCGCGGTCAGCCGGCTCCGCGAGGTCGAGTTCTACACCGGCCTGCTTGCGGAGACCGGCTTCACCGACGTCGAGGTCCTGCCAGGCGTCTGGGAACTGGTCGTGGCCCACAAGCCACGCTGACCTGTGGCGCCCACCCACACGGTGGGCGCCACACCCGGCCTGGGTTCTAGGCTGCGGGAATGAAGGTTCTCTCCATTCAGTCGGCTGTCGCACACGGGCACGTCGGGAATTCCGCCGCCGTGTTCCCGCTGCAGCGCATCGGCGTTGAGGTCGTCCCGGTCCTGACGGTGAACTTCTCCAACCACACGGGGTACGGCGCGTGGCGGGGCCCGCTCATCCCGCCGTCGGATGTGGCCGAGGTCCTGCTCGGCGTGGAGGAGCGTGGCGTGTTCCCGCAGGTCGACGCCGTGCTGTCCGGATATCAGGGCGGCGTGGGCATCGGCGATGTGATCGTCGACGCGGTACGCCGGGTGAAGGCCGCGAACCCGGCCGCGCTCTACGCCTGCGACCCGGTGATGGGCAACGCCAAGTCCGGCTGCTTCGTCGCGCCGGAGATCCCCGTACTGCTGCGGGACCGGGTGGTGCCGGTCGCCGACATCATCACGCCGAACCAGTTCGAGCTTGGCTTCCTGACCGGCACCGAGCCGGCGAGCATCGGGTCGACGCTTGCCTCTGTCGATCTGGCCCGCGCGATGGGCCCGTCGACGGTGCTCGTCACAAGCGTGGAGCGGCCGGACCGGGCGGAGGGCACGATCGAGATGCTCGTCGTGGACGGTGCCGGCGCCTGGCTGGTGACCACCCCGCACCTGCCGTTCAAGGCGAACGGGTCCGGTGACGTCACGGCCGCGCTGTTCACCGCCCACTACGTCGAGACCCGGGACGCGAAGGTGTCGCTTGAGCGCACCGCGTCGAGCGTCTTCGACCTGATCGATACCACCTACCGGTCCGGCGACCGGGAGCTGCGGCTGGTGCAGGCCCAGGAGTTCTTCGCCGCACCGCGCATGCAGTTCACCGCGGAGCGGGTCAGCCGCTGACCCGGTAACCGACACCGGCCATGGTGGTGATCACCTGTGGGTCGCCGAGCTTGCGGCGCAGCCGGCCGATCGTCACCGTGACGGTGTTGGTGAACGGGTCCGCGTTCTCGTCCCAGACCTGCTCCAGCAGCGTCTCCGCGCTCAGGAACGCCGGCGCCGCCCGCAACAGCGCCTCAAGCAGGGCGAACTCCTTGACGGAAAGGTCCAGCAGCCGGCCGTCGCGGGTGGCGGTCCGGCGGGCCGGGTCGAGCTCCAGGCCCGCCGCACGAAGCGTCCTCGGCCGGGACGACGGGCGGCGGCGGGCCAGCGCGCGGATCCGCAGCACCAGCTCGGGGAAGTGGAACGGCTTCGCCAGGTAGTCGTCCGCGCCGAGCGTGAGGCCGGTGACCCGGTCACCCGGTGCGGCCGCGGCGGTGAGCATCAGCACCATCGGCCGGTCATCGCGCTCGGTGATCATCTGGCAGAGCGTGTCGCCGTGCAGGCCGGGCAGGTCACGATCGAGGACCACCACCTCGTACCGGGCCAGATCCAGTTTCTCCGCGGCCGTGAGGCCGTCCAGCGCGACGTCGACGGCCATCCCCTGATCGCGCAGGCCCTCCGCCACCACGTCGGCGAGCGTGGGCGTGTCCTCGACCACGAGCACCCTCATGCGCCCACCACGAGTGGCAACCGGACCGTGACCCGGAGCCCACCCTCTGGCCGGGCGTCAAGCGTGAGCGTCCCGCCGTGCGCCGCCACGATCGCCGCCACGATCGACAGGCCCAACCCGGTCCCGGTACGGGCCGTGCGCGCCACCCCGAGCCGCTGGAACGGCTGGCCCAATCGGGCGACCCGCGCCGGATCCAGCGGCGGCCCGCCGGACTCCACGGTCAGCAGCGCGGTGCCGGTGCCGTCCGTGACCGCGACCCGGATCCAGCCGCCCGGCTCGTTGTGGGTGATCGCATTGCCGACCACGTTGCCGACCATGCGGGCGAGCAGCACCGCGTTGCCGTGCGTCCAGGCGCCATCGCCCAGCTCCGCGTCCACGGTCAGCCGCCCGGTGTCCAGGCCGCCGAGCACCGCCGCGGTAAGCGCGCCGAGGTCGACCGGCTCGCGGTCCGGAAGCACGCCGTGCGCGGTGCGGGCAAGCGTCAGGAACCCGTCGAGAAGCGCGTCGACCCGGTCCAGCTCGGTACGCAACCGGCCGGCGAGCGCTGTCGTCTGCGCCGGCACCGGGCCGGGCTTGGCGACCGCGACGTCGAGCGTGGCCCGCATCGTGGCCAGCGGCGTGCGCAGCTCGTGCGAGGCGTTGGTGACGAACCGGCGCTGTGCCTCGAACGCCTGCTCCAGCCGTTCCAGCAGGTCGTCGATGGTGTCCGCGAGCGCCTTGACCTCGTCGTCCGGGCCCGGCGCGGCGAGCCGCTCGTGCAGGTTGTCGGCGGTGATCCGGCGGGTGGCCGCGGTGATCGTCCGCAGCGGGCGCAGCACCCGGCCGGCGACCGACCGGCCAAGAAGCACCGACGCGATTCCCATCACGGTCAGCCCGATCACCGAGCCGGTGAGCAGCTGCCGGGCCTGGTCCTGACGCGCCGATTCCAGCCGCGACTCAAGCTCGGCGATCCGGGCGGCGTCGGCCGGCCGGTGCTGCTGGTCCGGGCCGGGCGCGACCTGCCTCGACCCGGAGACCGTGATGAGGCCGGTGAGGGTGAGCAGCGCAACGCCGGAGAGCATGAACAGCGCCACGTACATGATGGTGAACCTCAGCCGTACCGTCCGCATCCGACCAGGATGCCGGTCCGCCCCTAACAGCGGAATGACAGGCCGTGTTCGGCCCGCGTTACCTGCCGGTCCGTAGAACTCACCGCCATGGAATCCACGATCGAGGTCACCGGCCTCCGCAAACGCTACGGGCGGACCACCGCCCTGAACGACATGTCCTTCACGGTACGGCCGGGGCACGTCACAGGCTTCGTCGGCCCGAACGGCGCCGGCAAGTCCACCACGATGCGCGTCGTGCTCGGCCTGGTCGCGCCGGACTCCGGCGCCGCGCTCGTCGGCGGCGTCCGCTACGGCACCCTGCGCCGGCCGCTCACCCAGGTCGGCGCGCTGCTCGACGCGGGCGCGGTCCAGCCGAGCCGGACCGCCCGCAACCACCTGCTCTGGCTGGCCCACTCGCAGGGCTTCCCGGCCCGCCGGGTCGACGAGGTGCTAGCGCTGACCGGGCTTGCCGAGGTGGGACGCCGCCGGGCCGGTGCCTACTCGCTCGGCATGCGGCAGCGCCTCGGGATCGCCGCCGCGCTGCTCGGCGACCCACCGATGCTGATGCTCGACGAGCCGTTCAACGGCCTCGACCCGGAGGGGATCGTGTGGATGCGCGGGCTGCTGGCCGGCCTCGCCGGTCAGGGGCGGGCCGTGCTTGTCTCAAGCCACCTGATGAGCGAGCTGCAGCACATCGCCGCGCACGTGGTGGTCGCCGGCCGGGGCCGGGTCCTGGCCGACACCACGGTGGCCGACCTGGTCGCGGGCGCGGACTCGCTGGAGGACGCCTACTTCGCGCTGACCCGGGACGAGGTGGACTACCGATGAGCCGGCTCCTGCACGCGGAGTTGACGAAATTCCGCACGGTACGCGGCCTGGTGCTCGGCACCGTCGCCACGGCCGCGCTGATCGTCGGCCTGGGCCTGTTCGTCGCCGCGAACAGCGTGTCTGTCTGCTCCAAGGGCACCGTCGACGTCGAGTGCCCGACACCCCCGGCCGGGCCGGGCGGCGAATCCGTGCGCGACAAATTCTACTTCGTGCACAAGCCCCTGCCCGGGGACGGCACGATCACGGTCCGGGTGACCTCGATGACCGGGATCATCACCTACCCGCCGCCGAACCACGACACGATCGTCCCCGGCCTGGTCCCGTGGGCGAAGGCCGGGATCATCGCCAAGCGCGGCACTACTGAAGGCTCCGGCTACGTGGCGCTGATGACCACCGCCGAGCACGGGGTACGCCTCCAGCACGACTTCGTCCACGACGTCGCGGGCCTGCCCGGCGCCGTGTCCACAGGCGCGCCACGCTGGCTGCGGCTGACCCGGGTGGGCGGCACGCTCACCGGCGAGGAGTCCGCCGACGGCGTCACCTGGACCCGGGTCGGGACCGCCACGCTCACCGGCCCGGTCGAGATCGGGCTGTTCGTCACCTCGCCGAGCGACCTGACCGTGCACAACGGCGTCGGCGGCGGCACCGCTCAGGCCCGCCTGTCCACGACCACCGCCACGTTCGACAATCTCGGCCTGACCGGGGCCGTACCCGGCGGCGGGTGGCTGCGCGACGACGTCGGCGCCGACCCCGAACCGGACGGCCCCGTCCACCACCCCGGCAGCGCGGAGGAGTCCGCAGGCGTCTGGACGGTCAGCGGCAACGGCGACATCGCACCCCTCGCCGGCGAGGGACCCGGCACCCAGATGACGCTGCTCGGCCTGGTCATCGGCCTGATCGTGGTGATCGTCGTGGCCGTCCAGTTCATCACCGCGGAACTGCGCCTCGGCCTGGTCGGCGTGACCGCGCTGACCGCCCCCGGCCGCGCCCGGATCCTGCTCGCGAAGGCCGCGGTGCTCGGCGCGGCCATGTTCGCCGCCGGGACTGCCGCCGCCGCGTTCGTCGTGCCGGTCGCGGAACGGGTGCTCCACGCCAACGGGTCCCGGAGGCCGTTCCTGCCGGTCCCGGACGTGGTCACGCTGTCGCTCACGGTGGGGCTGCTGACCGCCGGGGTGGCGCTGCTCGCCCTCGGGCTCGGTGCGCTGGTCCGGCGCAGCCTGCCCGCGGCCGGGCTGGCCGTCGCGGTTGTCGTGCTGCCGTACCTTGCGGCGGTTGTGGGCGGGCTGCCCGCGGGGGCGTCGCAGTGGCTGCTGCGGGTCACTCCCGCCGCGGCCTTCGCGGTGCAGCAGACCGAGCCGGCGTACGCCCACGTGATCGCCAACTACGTGCCGATGGCCGGGTACTTCCCGCTGCCGGCCTGGGGCGGGCTCGCGGTGCTGGCCGGGTACGCCACGCTCACGCTCGTCCTGGCGGGCGTGCGGCTGCGGCGGGCCGACCTGTGATCCCGGCCCTGCACGCGGAGTGGACGCGGCTGCGCACCGAGCCCGCCGTCCACCTGTTGCTGCCGTCCATCGTGGCGGTGACAGTGCTTGTCAGCCTGCTCGCGGTCGCCGCGTGCCCGCGCAACGAGTGCGGTCTCGACCCGGCGGCGCTTACCCTGGCCGGGGTGCGGCTCGGGCAGGCGCTCGTGGTGCTGCTGGCGGTCTCGGTCCTCGGGGGATCGCTGCGGACGACGTTCACCGCCGTACCCCGGCGGCTTGTGGTTCTCGGGGTCAAGGCTCTCGTGGTGAGCGCGTCGACGCTTGTCACGGGCGGGCTCGCGGTGCTCGGCTGCCTGGCCGCCGGCCGCGCGATCCTGCCCGTCGGCGGTCCCGGGCTGCGCGCCGCCGCCGGGTCGGTGCTCTACCTGATCCTGATCGGACTGCTGGCGCTCGGCGTCGTCGCGGCGCTCCGGGACCCGGCGACCTCGGCCGCGGTCGTGCTGGTGCTGGTGCTGCTCTACGCGCCCCCACTGATCGCCACGACCGTCACCGACCCGGACACACAGCGGGCCCTGCGCCGCTTCGCCCCCATGCCGTCCGGCCTGTCCGTCCAGGCGACGACGGGCCCGCCGATCACGCCGTGGGCCGGTCTCGGTGTGCTGGCCGCGTGGTCCGTGGCGTCGCTTGTCATCGGGGCGGTGGTCCTGCACCGCCGGGACGCCTGAGCGGTGCCGAGGCCGTAGGATGTCGGGCAGTGCTGGTTCGCCGTGGTCGCCCACGGCGTCGTAAGAGGGAACCCGGTGGGAAACCGGGACTGCCCCGCAGCGGTGAGTGGGAACGAAAGCCGTCATCAAGCACTGGGCTCCGCAATCGGAGCCTGGGAAGCGACGGCCGGTAGGAACGAGTGACGCGCCCACGAGTCCGAAGACCTGCCCGCACCGCGTACACCGGGACCGGTGTGCGCTGCCGACGGTCCCTCGGGAGGGCCAGGGCGGGTCACCGGAGGCGCAGACCGGCCGCCGTGCCTCACCCAGCCTTTCCGACGGGTCCGCCGACCTCGAGGGAAGGTTTCACATGTTCGGTCACACCACGGTGCTCGGCTATCCGCGCATCGGCCCGGATCGCGAGCTGAAGAGGGCGGTCGAGGCCTACTGGGCCGGCCGCATCGACGCCGGGCAGCTCGACCAGATCGCCGCGGGGTTGCGCGCGGACGTCTGGCGCACGCTTCGTGAGGCGGGGATCGAGGCGATCCCGTCCAACACGTTCTCCTACTATGACCACGTGCTCGACACGGCGGTGGCGGTCGGTGCGGTCCCGGCGCGGTTCGCCGGGCTGGGCCTCAGCGACCTCGACACGTACTTCGCGATGGCGCGTGGCACGGACGCGCAGCCGCCGCTGGAGATGACCAAGTGGTTCGCCACGAACTACCACTACCTGGTCCCGGAGATCGCCCCGGACACGGTCTTCACAGCCACACCCACAAAGGCGCTGCGTGAGTACGCGGAGAGCCGCGCGCTCGGCATCGACAGCCGGCCGGTGCTCGTCGGGCCGGCCACGTTCCTGCTGCTGGCGAAGGCGGCGGAGGGCGCACCGGGCGGGTTCCGGCCGTTCGACAGGCTGCACGACCTGGTCGCCGTCTACGCGGACATCCTGCGCGAGCTGGCCGCGGCGGGCGTGCGCTGGGTGCAGCTGGACGAGCCCGCCTACGCGGCCGACCGTACCGCGGAGGAGATCGACGCGCTCCGGGCGGTCTACATCGCGCTCGCCGCGGTCGCACGCCGGCCGAGCATCTTCGTCGCGACCTACTTCGGCGAGCTCGGTGACGCGCTGCCCGCGTTGCTTGACACGCCGGTCGAGGCGGTCGGCCTGGACCTGGTCGCCGGGCCGGGCAACCTGGACGCGCTCGCGGCGGCCGGGAACGCGCGGGAGAAGACGATCGTGGCCGGGGTGGTCGACGGGCACAACGTGTGGCGCACGGATCTGCGCACGGCGGCGGCGCGGCTGGCCACGCTCACCGGGCTTGCGGGCGAGGTCGCGGTGGCCACGTCGTGTTCGCTCCTGCACGTACCCGTGGATCTCGATCTTGAATTGGATCTTGCTCCTGAGCTGCGGAAACGGCTCGCCTTCGCCAGGCAGAAGGTTGACGAGGTGGTGGCGCTGGCCGGGGCGGCCGGTGCGTTGCCCGAGCCACTCGGCCCGCCGCCCGCGGCCTGGCGCAACGACGGGGTCCGCGCCCGCCTCGACGCGCTGCGGCCGGAGGACTCCCGGCGCGGTGCCTATGCCGGCCGGGCCGCCGCGCAGCAGGCCCGGCTCGGGCTGCCGCCGCTGCCGACGACCACGATCGGCTCGTTCCCGCAGACCGCGATGCTGCGCAAGGCACGGGCCGCGCTGCGGGCCGGCACGCTTGACCCGCTCGGCTACCGCAACCAGATGCGGGCGGAGATCCTCGGCGTGATCCGCCTTCAGGAACGGCTCGGGCTGGACGTGCTCGTGCACGGCGAGCCGGAGCGCAACGACATGGTGCAGTACTTCGGCGAGCAGCTCGACGGCTTCGCGGCCACGAGCGGCGGCTGGGTGCAGTCCTACGGCTCGCGGTGCGTGCGCCCGCCGATCATCTACGGTGACGTAGCGCGGCGGGGCGCTATGACAGTCGAGTGGTCGTCCTACGCGCAGTCGCTCACCGACCGGCCGGTCAAGGGCATGCTGACCGGCCCGGTCACGATTCTGGCCTGGTCGTTCGTGCGCACCGACCAGCCGCTCGCGGACACGGCCAACCAGGTCGCGCTGGCGCTGCGCGACGAGACCGCGGACCTGGAGCGCGCCGGGATCCGGGTCATCCAGGTCGACGAGCCGGCGCTGCGCGAGACGCTTCCGCTGCGCCGCGACGGTCAGAAGTCCTACCTGGACTGGGCCGTCGGCGCGTTCCGGCTGGCCACCTCCGGCGTGGACGACGCCACCCAGATCCACACGCACCTGTGCTACTCCGAGTTCGGGGAGGTGCTGCCCGCGATCGACGCGCTCGACGCGGACGTGACGAGCATCGAGGCCTCCCGGTCCAGGATGGAGGTGCTCGACGACCTGCACGCCGCCGGGTACGGCCGGGGCGTCGGTCCGGGGGTGTACGACATCCACTCCCCGCGGGTGCCGTCCCAGGCGGAGATCACCGCGTCGCTGCGGCGTGCGGTCGAGGCCGTCCCCGCGCAACGGCTGTGGGTGAACCCGGACTGCGGCCTGAAGACCCGCGGGTACGCCGAGGTGGAGGCGTCGCTGACCCGCATGGTCGCGGCCGCCGCGGACGTTCGCACGGGCCGGTAGGCCGTACGCCCCTGATGCGCGCCGTCCGGTCATCCGATCGGATGACCGGACGGCCGCGAGGACCTCACTTCCCACTGACGCGCGGTCACGGCCGGCACTGCGAATCTTGACGCGGTCGGCCGGAGCCGATCAGAAGTGCCCTCAGCGGCTATGGGAGACATCGATGACCTACGCGCCCTGGCTCATCCGGGTCGGCACCAACACCGTGGACGGGCTCGTCGCCGTTCCGCTGTTCGTGGCCGCCGAATTCCTCGACACGCCGGGCGCCCCGCGCCTCATCGCGGCGGTCGTGGGCCTGCTCGCCTTCGGGCTGTTCTGCTGGAACCGCTGGTACCTGGCCGGGCGGACCGGGCAGAGCTGGGGCCGCAGGCTCTTCGGCGTCCGGCTTGCCGACGCCGGCACCGGGCGGCCGATCGGGGTGGGCCGGGCCGCGCTGCGCGACCTGGCCCACCTCCTCGACGCCGCCGTCTGCTACCTCGGATACCTGCTGCCGCTGGTCACGGCGAGGCGGCAGACGATCGGCGACCTGGTCTGCCGGACCGTCGTGGTCCGGAACGCGGCCGAGAGCGGGGCCTGACCACGAGGCTGCGTCACGCCGGCCGGGCACCCGGGCGCGGCACCGCGGAACGGTCAGCGGCAGCCGGGGTCGACCACGAAGACGTCCGCGGCGGCGTTCGTGTCGCCGGGAACGAGGGCGGCGGCCTCGGACCAGTAGGCCAGGGTGGCGCCGTCCGGCGTGACGGCCTGGACGGAGGTGTGGACGCCGGGGTCGCCGGCCGCGACCGGGGCGGTGGTGCCTGCGGTACGGTCGCGGACCAGGACGTCCCAGGTGCTGCCGTGGCCGGACGTGGCGTCGGACCGGGGCGGCCGTCAACAGGGTGTCAACAACGGCCCGTCAGCATCCGTACGGTGACAATCAGGATCGCGCGGGACGGGCGGGTGCTCACCGTTCTGGTCGACGCGCCGCCGCACAACTATCTGAACCGGGATATCGTCGAGGCGCTGCTGGGGGTGGCGCGCGACGTCGAGCGGGATCCCGGGATCGGTGCGGTGGTGGTCGGGAGTGCGGTGCCGGGGCGGTACATCACGCACTGGGACATCGCGGACCTCAGCGCCAAGGCGGACGCGGGACCGCGGCTGCCGGCGCCGGCCGCGCGCGCGGTGCTTGGCGCGGTGCGGTTGCTGTCCGCGGCCGGGGCCGGTGGACTGCTGGAACGCTCGCCGCTGGCCGGTGTGTACGCGATGACCCGCTATCAGTCCCTGCCCGCCGCGGTGATGCGGTCGCCCGCGGTGTGGATCGCGGCGATCGACGGCCCGTGCGGCGGGGGCGGGCTTGAGTTGTCCGTCTTCTTCGATCAGCGGGTGGCGTCGGAGCGGGCGTCGTTCGTGGTCCCGGAGCTGACGATCGGGCTTACCACCACGCTCGGCGCGCAGCGGCTCACGCATCTGGTCGGGCCCGCGCGGGCGATGCGGATGCTGCTCGACGCGGAGCCGTTCACGGCCGTGGCGGCGCGTGACGCGGGCCTGATCGACCGGGTCTGCCCGGTGGATCCGCTGGCCGAGGCGCAGCGGCTCGCCCAGCGGTACGCGCGCCGTCCGCGCGGCCGGGTCGCCAGTCAGAAACGCCTGATCAACCGCGCGTACGAGACGACGGCCGGGCAGACGCTCACCGGCGAGGGCGTGTCTCAGATGACCGGCATGCCGACGCCGGTGACGAGGGCTGCGCTGCGGCGCTGGGTGGAGATGCAGCGGCCGGACGGCGAGAGCGTGTTCCTCACCGACCCGGGCCCGTGGGCGGACGGCACGGCGCTCGAGCTGAACCCGCCAGCGGCGTACCCCGATAAATAATAAAGAAAGTTTAAAAATCTTTACAGGTCTATGTCCGCCGGTGTTGCATGGACGCAGCGCGCGCTGCCCCCGCAGACATCGACAAGGACGGACTTCCTTGTATGGGCATTCCTGAGCTTCGAAGGACTCTGCTTGCCGCCGCGCTGAGCCTGACCGCGGCCGCCGGACTTCTCACTGCCACCGGTCAGGCCGCCTCGGCCGCGGCGACCGGCCAGATCACCGGGCTGGCCGGCAAGTGCATCGGTGCGGCGGGCGGCAACACCGCCAACGGCACGGCGATCGACCTGTACCCGTGTGTCGGCGACGCCACCCAGCAGTGGACGCTGCCGGGCGACGGCACCATCCGTACCGGCGGCAGGTGCATGGACGTCTCCGGCGCCGGCACCGCGGACGGCACAAAGGTGCAGCTCTACGACTGCAACGGCAGCGCCGCACAGCGATGGGTGTTCAGCGGCGCCCGCGACCTGGTGAACCCGAACGCGAACAAATGCCTGGACCTCAAGGGGAACTCGTCCGCGGACCTCACAGTCGTGCACCTCTGGACCTGCACCGGCGCGGCCAACCAGAAGTGGAACGTGCCGACCGGCGGCGGCAACCCGGGCGGCTTCGTGGTCACCGAGTCCCAGTTCAACTCGATGTTCCCGAACCGGAACTCGTTCTACACCTACACCGGGCTCGTCGCGGCGCTGAGCGCCTACCCGGCGTTCGCCGGAACCGGCAGCGACACCGTGCGCAAACAGGAGGCGGCCGCGTTCCTCGCGAACGTCAACCACGAGACCGGCGGCCTGGTGTACGTCGTCGAGCAGAACACCGCGAACTACCCGCACTACTGCGACTGGGGTCAGCCGTTCGGCTGTCCCGCCGGTCAGGCCGCCTACTACGGCCGCGGCCCGGTCCAGCTCTCCTGGAACTACAACTACAAGGCGGCCGGTGACGCGCTCGGCATCGACCTGCTCAACAACCCGTGGCGGGTCGAGCAGGACGCCGCGGTGGCCTGGAAGACCGGCATCTGGTTCTGGATGACGTCGACCGGCGCGGGCAGCATGACCGGCCACAATGCCATGGTCAACAGTGCCGGCTTCGGCCAGACCGTCCGCACCATCAACGGCGCACTCGAGTGCGACGGCAAGCGCCCGGACCTGGTCCAGGCGCGCGTCTCCGCGTACCAGCGCTTCACAGGTCTCCTCGGTGTGACGCCCGGCGGGAACCTGTACTGCTGACGGACGCGACCCGGGCAGGGTACGACGGCCCTGCCCGGCCCGCGTCGCGTCAGGCGGGGGAGACGCGGTAGACGGCGCCGGCCGAGTCGTCGCTGACGTAGAACGCGCCGTCCGGGCCGCGGACCGCCATCACCGGGCGGCCCCAGCGGGAGCCGTCGTCGTTCTGGAACCCGGTGAGCAGCGTCTGCCGGGGGCCGAGCGTGCCGTCCCGCCAGGCGAAGAACGACACCTCGGGCGGGCGGGGCGGCTTACGGTTCCACGAGCCGTGCACACCGACGAGCGCGCCCGTGCCGTACCCGCCGGGAAGGTCCTTCTCGAAGATCAGGCCGAGCGGTGCGGAGTGGGCGCCCAGGCCCTGCTCGGTCGGCGGCAGCGTGGTGCAGTCCAGCTTCGTACCGTCGGCGTTGGTCTGGATGTCTCTGACGAACGGCCGGTTGGTGTAGTCGAGCGGCGAGTCCTTCGCACCAGGGCTGACGTCCGGGTCCGGGTTGCAGTACGGCCAGCCGAGGTCACGGCCCGGCGTCAGCTTCGCCAGCTGCTCGAACGGGTGATCGTTGACGTAGTCCTGGATGACCTCGCCCTGGTCGGACCCGCCGTCGCCGTTGTAGTCGGCGTCCCACGGGAAACCCGTGTTGTCCCGGTGGTTGACCGCTGTCCACACCGCACCGTCCGGGTCGATCGCCAGGCCGGTGCCGTTACGCACACCGCGGGCATAGGTCTCCGGCCGGCCACCAGGCGCGATCCGCAGAATCGAGGCGCGCTCCGGGCTGGCGTCCCGGTCCTCGGCGGAGATGTTGCCCGCCGAGCCGACCGACACGTAGAGCGTGCCGTCCGCGCCTACCGCCACGCTCTTCAGCGCGTGCGCATAGGCACCGCCCAACTCCGGGCTCTTCGCGTCCGGCAGGCCGCCGGCGATCACCCGCCGGTCGGACAGCGCGCCGGACCGGTAGATGAACGCGTTCACCTGATCGCTCTCGGCCACATACAGCGTGTCGCCGGAGAAGGCCAGTCCGTGCGGCTGGTTCAGGCCGCTGACCAGGCTCTGCTGGGTCGCCGGAGCGTCGCCCTGGCCGGGCGTGAGCGCGATGACGTCGCCGGTCTTGGGCCGGGACACCAGCAGCCTCCGGTCCGGGGTCCAGGCGAGCAGCCGCGCGCCGGGAACGCGGGCCCAGACGCTGACCGTCCAGCCGGGCGGGGCCTGAAGCTGCCGCTCCCTGTCGAACGGCGCGTCGCCGGTGCCGTCAAGCGGGCGGACAGTCGTCAGCGCCAGCGTGGGCACAACCTCGACCGGCGCGTCCTCGGTGCCGGAGCAGCCCGCCAGCGCGAGCATCAGGCAGCTGGTCATCGTCGCAGCTAGGGTCGCTTTCATTGGTTCCATCTGTAGCCCCTGGTCCCGCCCGGCCGCAAGTTCCCTGCCTGCTGGGGCGTGCGGCGGGCGCGGCGGCGGGTGTCGCGGTGTTGTCCTGGCCGGCCGGGCGGGTGCCTACCTGACGGGCGCGGTGATCCCGGTCGACGGCGGCATCGCCACCACCGCGTAGTCGCGGGTCCGGGCCGGCACCCGCGTTCGCGATCGCCGGCCCGGAGTGGCGTGCGGGGTTCAGGAGCCGGTGGTCAGCGCGGGCTCCGGCCGTACCCCCGCCGGCTCTTGATTGTCTGTGGTCTTCGTGCGGCCGGGCAGCAGCAGCGAGACCAGAACGGCGACGGCGGTGAAACCGGCGTTCCACAGGAAGGCGATGTCGAAGGCGTCCGCGAGCGATCCGGCCGAGGTCGCCGACGAGGTGAGGATGACCGCGAGCAGCGCGACGCCGACCGAGCCGCCGATCTGCTGGGCGATGCGGGTGACGGTGCTGGCGTGCGGCATCTGCGCGCGGTCGAGCCCGAGGAACGCGACGATCATCAGCGGGATCATCACCGTGCCGAGGCCGAGGCCGCGCACGAAGAGTGTCACCAGCAGCGGCCAGACGGGCGTGTCCGGGCCGGCGAACGCGAACGGCACGGTGGCCGCACCGACCAGGAGGAAGCCGAGAACTGACACGGCGCGGGCGCTGAACCTGTCGAGCAGCCGGGTGGCGGCGGTGCGGCTGAGCAGCGAGCCGACGCCCTGCGGGATGAGCAGCAGGCCGGCGGTGAGCGCGTCCAGGCCGCGCAGCTGCTGCCAGTAGAGCGGCAGGAGCAGCATCGCGCCGTAGAGCGAGGCGCCGGACAGGAACAGCAGCGCGGTCGCGGACCAGGTCGGCCGGCCGCGCAGCACCGCGAGATCGACAAGCGCGGCACCACCCCGGCGCAGCGCCCAGAACACGAACGCGACCAGCAGCACGGCGCCACCGATCATCGGGATCAGCACGTCGGCGCGGGCGAGGCCACCTGTGGCGTTCGAGAGACCCCAGAGCAGCGCGACCAGTGCGGGCGACAGCAACATCACACCCACGACGTCCAGGGGGGCACGGCGTGCCGGCGCGCCCGACGAGGACTGCCCTGCCGGCGAGGGCTGCCGTGCGGGCGAGGGCTGCCGTGCGGGCGCGTCGGCCGGGAGGAGCCGCCAGGCCAGGATGAGGCCGAGCAGGCACAGTGGCACGTTGATCAGGAACAGCCAGCGCCAGTCGCCGGCGGCGAGCACGAGCCCGCCGAGCACCGGGCCGAGGATCGGGCCGACCGCGGCGGGCAGCGCGACTGTGGACATCAGGCGCGCGCGGTCCGGGCCCTGGGCGGCCTGCATGACCATGGTCATCATCAGCGGCATCATCACGCCGCCGCCGAGCCCCTGCACCACCCGGAAGCCGATCAGGCTCGTCGCGTCCCAGGCGAACGCGCACAGCACGGAGCCGAGCAGGAAGACCGCGAGCGCGGCGATCCACAGCCGTTTGGCGCCGAGCCGTCCCTGCAGCCAGCCGACGATCGGGATGACGACGCCAAGCGCGAGCAGGTAGGCGGTGCTGACCCACTGGATGGTGCCGACGTCGGCGTGCAGGTCCGTGCCGAGTTGTTCGAGCGCGACGCTGACGATCGTCGAGTCGAGGATGACAGTGATTCCGCCCGCCCCGGGTGGTGAACCCGCCCTTCGACCTGCTCCGGCACGACATCATCATGACGATGGGCGCGGCCACGGACGAGAGCCTCGTCGAGATCATCGACGCGGTGTGGCTGCCCCTGCTCGGCTGCCCGCCGGCCGGCGCCTGACCGCCTATGACGTTGGTCATCGGCTTCGGCCTCGGCTGGACCGCCGTCCCCACGCTCATCGCCGCCCAGTCCTCGGTCGACTGGGACCAGCGCGGAGTCGTCACCGGCATCACCATCTTCGCCCGTACCGCAGGCAGCGCCATCGGCGTCGCCGTCTTCGGCGCGATCGCCACCAGCACCATCGCGGCCGGCGCCGGCGAACACGACTTCGACACGATCGTCTCCGCCACCTTCCGGGTCTTCACCGCGGTCGCGGTGGCGGCGGTGCTGATGACCGTGGCCGCGCTCTCGATGCCGAGAAAGACGGCGTAGCCGCCCCAGGTGTCACCCGGCCGGTGGACCCGACTCCGGTCCGGTGGTGGGTACGGTCGGTGCGGAGGGTGTTCCGTTCGTCACCGGAGGGCTTCGGGGTGAGTGACCATCTGACCGATCTGCTGCTCTCCGGCGCGTCCGGCCGGAGCGAGGGCGCCTACAACAACGTCGACGCCTGGGCGGTCGCGCTCCGCGGCGACGACGCCGGTTCTCCGGGCGGGCACCTCGTCACCGTGCATGAGGCACTGCACGCCGTCCTCAACGACACAACCGCCTATGGGATGGCGCTCGCCGGGTACGCCCTGCTGAGCAGGCACGCCGGGGACGAGTACAGACAGGCGTTGCGCCGGCTTGTCGACGGCGGGCGTGAGATCCACGAGGCTTTCGCGACGTTCGGGAGCATCTGGCTGGTCGGTGGTGGAGACCTGGACCTGTTGCGCGGCTACCGGGACTACCAGTCGTGGTACCGCAACGCGAGCGACCTGGTCCCGCATCTGCCCGACAGTGATCGCCGGAAGGAGTTGATGATCGAGGCAGCCGTCCGTGCCTGCATGCAGTCTGACGGTCTGGCCCACCTGCTGGAACGGGACCTGACCGCGGACGCCTGGCGCGGCGTAGGACGCCTGGACCGGCCGGACGAGCGCTTCTCCCTGCTGCACGCGCGGGCCGGCGAGGACTTCTGGCGGACGGCGTGGGCCGAGTGCGCGGAGGCCCTCGCCGGCTCCCCGGCATCGGCGGTGCTGCAGGCGAGTTTGGACGATCCGGCCCTGCGTGCGGAGACGTACGACGGCGCCTATTCGGACTCCTGGCATACCTGTGCGGTGCTGCTCCACGACCGGGTCCGCGCGTTGCTCGCCGAAGAGGGTGCCGCCACCCTGTCGTACGACGGGCACCGGCACCTCATCTCCCCACTCATCGAGGCTGTGGAACGGCACGCCCCGCACACCGCCGGCCTGCTCATACCGTCTACTGACGAGCGGACGGTCGACGAGGAGGCCTACGAGATGTGGCGCCGCGAGCGACTCGTCGTGCGTGAGACGCCCCGCCAGGTCCGGCTCGCGCGTCTGGAGGAACTGACCCGGCCGGAGCACACCCGCCTGCTCTCCACGACTGGCGACAAGACCTACATCTTCTGCACGGTACGCCCGGCGTTCCGGCTCCTTGAGCAGTTCCGTTTCGCGCCCGCCGACGTTGAGGTCCTCGAGGCGCTGGGCGCCGCGCCGGTCGTCGCGACCCGTTCAGGCGATGCCGGGTCCGGGCTGCTGGACATGGTGCTGCTCAGCGACCCGGACCAGCTCGCGACGCTGGTCTCCGCAACTGGCGTGTATGCGAACGTGTCGCTGCGCTGTCTCGGGGACGACGACTGGCGGCGACGCTGGTCGCCGCCACTGCTGCGGACCCGGCTGACCGCGCTGTTCGACCTCTCGCCGTTCCAGCAACTGGATCTGTGGCAGCGCGAGGGCGACGCGGTGGCCTACGCAGCTGGGGGCATTCGCGACGATGACCGGTACCCGGCGGATGTCCTGGCGTTCCGCGTCGGTTCCGGCCGGTTTCCCGTCCTGCTGCTGTGCAGCGCCGTCACCAGCCACGTCCTGGTGCGCTACCTGCGGCAGCTGCCGTCCGTCGGCGAGGATGCCGCAGTCCTCACCGACGACGCCGACATGATCGGCCGGACGGTCAGCCACCTGCTGGCCGAGGAGACGTCGTTCGACCTGTCCGCCTATCCCCATCCCGGCTCGATGACACGCAAGGACGACGGCTGATGCAGCTCGAAGAATTCGTCATGACCCGCCTCGACCAGGAGAGCGGCCCGGTGTCCCGGGACGACCTGGATAACCTGTGGCGCCGGCTTTTCCCGGACTCCTTCACCACCCGCCGTGGCCGCACCGGCTTCCTTCAGTCGATCGAGGCAACAGCCGACAGCACCACCGCCGGGGGTACGGATCTGGAGTTCAAAGCCGGCGGATGGGAGATCGACCTGAGCCGGGCCGCGACGCAGACCATGGTCGCCACGGCGTTCCTCGGCGGGCTACTCACAGTTCTCGGTGCCGCCCAGCTTCCGGCCGCGGTGGCCACAGCGGTCATCCCGCTGCTGTTCGACGTCCGCCGCGTCACTCTCAAGGCCAGCGAGCAGGAGATTCTCGCGGACCTCGTCGGCAGCCCCGATCTGGACGGCGGCATGACCCCGGCCGACCTGTACGCCATGCTCTCGCCGACCATCCGCGACCAGCTCTCCCGCTTGGAGTTCGCGGACTTCCTGGACACCTGCCGCCGTGCTGGTGTCCTCGACCAGGCTCCGGACGGCACCGTCCGGGTCCGCCCGGCGGAACAGGCCAGGTTCCGCATCTCGCTGCGCTGAGCTACGGCGTGGCGTTGCCGGGGTCGGTGCCGTAGATGAGGCGAAGGATGGCGTCGGTGAGGGTGTCGAGGAGGGTGTCCTCGTTGAACTCGCCGGGGTTGGCGTAGACGTCGGCGAACATGGCGCTGCGCAGGTGGACGGCCATCTTGGCGAGGAGTTCGGGTGGGCCGCCCACGGTCAGGCCGGCGCGGGCGTCGCGCTCGATGCGTTTGCTGAACAGGGAGCAGCCCTGGTCGACCAGCCGGTCGCGGACCTCGGTGACCTCGGGGCCGGGGTCGGGGGCGACGAAGGCCTCGCGCAGCCAGCGGCCGTCGACCTTCCACCGGGCCAGCCCGGCGGCCAGGGCGCGGCGCAGCGCGGCACGGTCGATCCCGTCGGAGTCGAGCCACTCGGCCATCTCCAGGTCGGCCTCGTCGAGGCGCTGGTCGACGAGGGCGGCGAGCAGCGCGGGCTTGGACTCGAAGTAGAAGTAGAAGCCGGAGCGGGTGATGCCGGCGGCGCCGGCCAGCTCGTCGATCGTGACCTGGCCGATCGGCTTGTCCCGGAAGACGGTCCGGGCGGCGTCGACCAGGGCCTGCTCCCGCTGGTCGCCCTTGGTGGGGGCACGGCGGCTTCGGATGGCTGGCACGGCGTCGACTCTAACAGTCCGCCGAAGTTAATTGACGCCACATCTCTTATTTTTGACACGGTGTTGAAAACTGTCGGCGGCGAGTCTACGTTCAGGTCCATGCCCTCTGGAACACGCTTCGCACTACCCGTCGCCTGCTACGCGGTGCTGCTCGTCTCCGCGCTGCAGACCCTTGTCGTCCCGGTCGTCGCCACCATCCAGGCCGACCTGGGCGTCACGACAAGCGCGGCCAGCTGGGTGGTGACCGCGAACCTGCTCGCCGCCGCCGTGCTCACCCCGATGCTCGGCCGCCTCGGCGACCTCTACGGCCGCCGCCCCGTGATGCTCGGCGTGCTCACCCTGGTGCTGCTCGGCTCCGTGCTCGCCGCCACCACCTCAAGCCTCCCGCTGCTGCTCGCCGGCCGGGTCGCCCAGGCGTCCGCCTTCGGCCTGTTCCCGCTTGCCATCGGCGTACTGCGGGAGGAACTGCCACCGCACCGGCTGACCGGCGCGATGGCCATGGTCAGCGGCATGCTGTCGGTCGGCGCCGGGTTCGGCCTCGCGGTCACCGGGCTGCTGATGCAGCACGGCGGCGACTACCACCGGCTGTTCTGGCTTGCCACCGCGCTGACCGCGATCGGCATGGCAGGCGTGTGGCTGCTGCCCCGCCGCGCGGGCGTGGCCACCGGCGGCCTCGACTGGACCGGCGCGCTCCTGCTCGGGCTGGGCCTGGTGCTGCTGCTCCTGCCGCTCGAGGAGGGCAACAACTGGGGCTGGGGCTCGGTGCGGGTGCTCGGCCTGCTCGCCGCCGCGGTCGTCGTACTTGCCGCGTTCGTGCTGTTCGAGCGGCGAGCCACGTACCCGCTGGTCAGCACGCGCATGCTCAGCCACCGGCCGATCGTGGTCGCCAACGCGGCCGGCCTGTTCTTCGGCTTCTCGATGTTCGCCGTCTTCCTCGCCGTGTCCGCGCTTGTCCAGACGCCGCCCGCGGTCGCCGGCTACGGCTTCGGCGCGTCAGTGCTCGCCGCAAGCCTCGTCTACCTTCTGCCGGGCACGGCCCTCGGCGTGATCACCGCCCCGGTCGGCGGCCGGCTGGTCGCCCGCTTCGGCGCCAAGGCCACGCTCGTCATCGCGGCCGCGGTGGCCGGCGCCGGCTTCGCCATGCTTGCGGTGCTGCACGCCGCCACCTGGGAGGTCATCCTCGGCGCGCTCGTGGTCAACACGGGTGTCACCTTCGGGTACGCCGCGCTGCCCGCCCTGCTCGTCGCGCACGTCGCGCCCGCCGAGACCGGCATCGCCAACAGCGTGAACTCGATCGCACGCTCGGTCGGCATGTCACTCGGCACCGCGTTCGTGGTCACCATGATGACCCGCAACCCGATCCCGGGACCGCTGCCGCTGCCCCGGGAGTCCCAGCTCGTGACCGTCTTCGTGGTCGGTGCCGCCCTGGCCGCGATCGCCGCCGCCACAGTCGCCTGGGCGCTGCCCCGGGTGCGCGAGCCGAAGCTCACCGCGGAGGAGGTTGAGGCCGACGACGTACTCGGGGCGGCTGGTCTGGACGTTCCGGCCCCGCGTTGATCGGGCGCCTCCCCAGTCGTGGAGGGCATCGGACGAGGCGGCATCCGTGCGTTCGACAGGGAACCCCATGCGGCGGTACGGGTCTCGGCGGTCTGCCGAGCCTCCGGGTCACCGCTGCAACGTCGTCAAGGACGGCGACGCGGTCCGCATCACGCCACCGAGTAGAGCCGGTTCATGGAGCAGCCGCGAACGGCCCGCGCCCGCCGGGGCGCGGGCCGGCCGGGATCAGCCGATCGTCATGCCGTCGCGGATCCAGGTCGTGATGGAGGCGTGTGCGGGCGTCCAGCCGAGTTGCCGGGCCCGGGTCGCGCGGACCCGGCTGTTCGATCCGAGCGCGAATCGGGCGAGTCCTGCACCCCAGGCCCGCGCGGCCTCGTCGAGGCTCCAGGGCTGCACCGGCCCGAGGCCGAGCCGGCCGGCGATCGCGGCTCCGATCTCACCGAACGACGCATCGCCGCCCTCGACGAAATAGAAGCCGGTCGCGGCCGGGTCGGTGAGCGCCCTGGCGTACAGGTCGGCCATGTCGTCGACGTGCACGTTCGACCAGCGGTTGAGGCCCGGACCAACGACCCGCACGACTCCGCTGGTACGCGCCTGCGCGACGAGCGGCGGAAGAAGCACGGTCTCCGGCCGCACGTCCTCGACGGAGCGGTGCGGCTGGTCCTCGGTGAGCGGGAGCTGCTGCTCAAGCCGGGTGAGGCCGCCGAGTTCGACACCCGGGTGCCGCACTGGTTCGGTACCGCGGGCGTGCGGCCGGCCGAGCTTCTCGCACTGCTCGGCAGCCAGGGCGAGCGCACCCACATCCGCGCCACGGCCGCGGTCAGGCGCCCGCCGGGAGCCTGACTCCGGGAACGAGGCTGTGACGAGGTGACGGCAGGTCCCGGCCGCACCGGCCGGAGACCGCGTGGTGCCCGCGCGCTCAGCGAACGATGCGCCGTGCGCGCCGCAGGTTGTCGATGAGCTCCTTGCGGCTCTGCCCGTCGAAGAGCGGCCACATCGGCGTGCCGGGGGTGCTGCGCCACGATTCGCTCAGCGGGCTGTTGTCGACCGCGTCGAAACCGGCCTCGTCGTAGAACCGGGTGACGAGCTCGACGGCCTCCGGGTGGTCGCTCGAGACGACCAGCGCCTTACGGTCGGGTGCGCCCGCGGGTCTGGCCAGGCGGATCACGGCGGGCAGCGCGTCATCGGGCACCGTGATCTCGGAGCGCGCATGGAACTGGACGTTTGTGAACGCCTTCACCACCTTGGACGCGGGCAGCTGCTCCTGACGCAACTCGTGGACGGTCCTGCGACCTGAGTCCACAGCGGGATAGTTGCCGTCCCGCCAGACCATGTAGTTGTTCGTGTCCAGCACGACCTTTCCCGCGAGCTGTTCGACCGGCAACCGGTCGCCGGGCCGGTACGGGAAGGCGGTGACCGCAAAGTCGGCTGCCGCCGCGGCCTCCGCCGGGTGTGCGGCCCGCGCCCGCGGGCCGAGCCGGCCGATCAGCTCCGCCAGTGTCTCCGGGGCCCGCGAGTTGGCGATCACGATGTCGTACCCGGCCGCGATTGCGACCCGGGCCAGCGTGGCTCCTACCTGGCCGGCGCCGAGAATACCGATGGTGGTCATGCGTACCCCCTGGGTCGAGTGTGTTCTGCTGCCTGTGGAGCGGCGACGAGTGCGGCCGCGACGAGTCTCAGCGCCGCCGCCTGAGGGTCACCAGGATTGCGCCGCCGGCGACGGCCGTGACACCACCGACCGCGAGCGGCGTCCCGGCCGAGACCCCGTCGACAAGGACACCACCGCCGACCGCGCCGAGTGCTATCCCGATGTTGCACACCATCACGATGAGCCCACCGATCTGCTCCAGCCGGTCCAGCTCACGGCTTAGGACGAACCGGCCGGGGACTCGCCGTGCGGTCCCGTCGCCACCCGCGGGTGGGCGTCCGTCCGCGCGCTCACCACAGGAGGTACCCGGGCGCATCGAGGGCGGCGGGGGATGCGGCGGCCTGCGGACCAGGTTGGACTGCGGTCTCGTACCCGATAGGCATGGTTGGTGAGGTGTGGAGTGTGGCGGTCATGCCTCTCCCGGGGGTGCGGGCTCCGCTGAACCGCGGACTCGACTTTTATACCGTTCGGTTGGCCTAACCTAACACATTTTTGTACTGATCGGTTCGCTCGGATAGGGGCCACCAGAGCCGCAAGGATCTTGCATCCCGTCTGGACGCGAGATCCCGAGCAATGAACCAATCTCGGTGCGGAGCGCCCAACTGGCTGTGGCGACACACGAGAGCCAAGATCGACCGAAGCTCCCGGCTTCGGTGCCGGTTCTTGCGGCCGCCTAGGCCGAGGTCATCTGCTGTCTTGGCTTCGGTGCCGGTTCTTGCGACCGCCCAGGCCGAGGTCATCTGCTGTCTTGGCTTCGGTGCCGGTTTCTGGCGACCACCTAGGCCGAGGTCATCCGCGGTCTCTGCTTCGGTGCCGGTTCTGGCGGCCGCCCAGGCCGAGGTCATCCGCGGTCTCTGCTTCGGTGCCGGTTCTGGCGACCACCCAGGCCGAGGTCAACTGCCGTCTCTGCTTCGGTGCCGGCCCTAGCGACCATCCAGGCCGAGGTCAACCAGCCTTCCGCTACACCCGCTGCCGGGTGCCGACGCCCAGACCGCAGCCGCCCTGACCAGCCGCCGCCGCTCAGACGGCGGCCGCGCTGCCCCCTGCGTGCCGTCGGACAGTCGACCAGCCGGACCGGCCCGCCACATTCCTGGCCGCGATGTCAGCCCTTCGATCGTCGTGCCCCAGACCACCGCACGCGAATGGGCACCAGAGTCGGAGCGTGCGGGCCGCACCACCCGCAGAGCGAGAAGAACCAGATCCGGTCTCGCTCCGGCAAGTACTTGCCGGAGTAGAAAGTGCACAGTACTGTTTCCGGTGAGGAAAGTAACTTGCTTGATCAGAATGAAACGACGGAAGTGGAGACGGATGATGTCATCGACACCCACGCCCGACGATGCCGCACGCACGCTGCGCGACTTCGAGCAGCACCAGCAGCAGGCCACGGCCGAGTCCGGCTGGCCGCTGTGGACCTGGATCGCCGCCGGGGTGTTCGTCGCCGCCCTCGGCGTGATCTATGACCTGTTCCCGGGCTTCGCCGCCGACTGGGGCTCCTGGATAACCGGTGTGCTGCTGCTCGCCACAGTGCTCAGCACCACCCGGTGGGGGAGCGCGCTGTTCGGCCGGCCGGCCCGCGTCCGGCGTCCGCTGACCACAGGCGGCATCGTCGTCGCGATCATCTTCGGCGCGCTTGTGGTCGTGGCCGTGCTGCTCGCGTCGCGGTTGCACATCGCACACCTCCCTGCCGTGGTCGGTGTGGTCGGCGGGCTGCTGGTGGCGGTCGCCGGCCCGTGGTGGCAGCGGCGCGTGCTCCGCCGCCCGCCGGCGCTGTCGTGACCTCGCCCGACGCCGTGGCGCCGCCGCCCCCGGACGGGGACGGCGGCGCCCGCCTGGATCCGCTGCTGCTCGACCCGACCCGGCTGTCCATCATGGGCGCGCTGGCCGGGCTCGAGTGGGCCGAGTTCGGCTTCGTCCGGGATTTCACGGGCGTCACCGACTCGACGCTGTCCAAACGTGTCAGTCAGCTCGCCGACGCCGGGTTCGTCGAGGTCCGCAAGGGACATGTCGGCAAGCGCCCGCGCACCTGGCTGAACCTCACCGCCGACGGCCGGTCCGCTTTGCGTGCGCACATCGCCAGGCTTCAGCAGATCGCCGCGAACCTGTGACCAGGTGTTGTATCGACCTGGGGGCGGCGCGAGGCGCGGACGCCCTTGTATGTGGGCTTTCTGCGGCGCGCGTCCGGGCCTCGCCGCAGCCCGGCAGCCCGGCATTCCACGTCGTTGCAGCGCTAGGCTCGGCCGCGACATCCCCGCGTGACAGGAGGGCCGCCGTGACCGCTTATCTCGTCATCGATCTCGACATCACCGACCCGGCCGGATTCCAGGAGTACGGCCGTCAGGTTGTGCCGATGATCGAGGCCGCCGGGGGCCGCCGCCTCGCTGCGTCGAGTGACCCGCTGGTCCTGGAGGGCGGCTGGGCACCGTCCAGAGTGGTCATGTACGAGTTCGCGGACCGGGAGACCGTCCAGCGGTTCTGGAACTCGGCGGAGTACGAGCCGTTGAAGGAGTTGCGCCGCAAGCACGCCACGGTCAGTGCCATCGTGGTGGACGGCGTCAGCTGACCGCGCCGGCGCCCGGCCGTGGCAGGCGGATCGGTGCGCGCTGCCACCAGGTGAGGCAGCGCCAGGCCCACTCGGCCGGGCCGTACCGGAATCGGCGCAGCCACAGGATGCTCCACGCCGCCTGGACGGTGATGATGCCGGCGGTCAGGCCGATGATCGCGGGCAGGTCGCCGGTGCTGTCGATGCCGAGTGGCGGGCCGGCGAGCAGGAACAGCACTGTCGCGCTCAGATAGTTCGTCAGCGCCATCCGGCCCATCGGCGACAGCAACGCGGACAGGCCCGGGCCGATCGGTGTGCGCAGGAGCAGGAGCAGGCCGCAGCAGTACGCCAGCGCGGTGGCGATCCCGGCGAGCGGCCCGAGCAGGCTCACGCCGCCACCCGGGCCGCCGACGACGTTGACGAACGGCGGTGCGACGTCACGCAGCCGCAGGGCGATCCAGGCCGCGGCAAGCGTGGCGAAGACGGCGAATGCGACGGCCACCCTGCCGGTACGGCGTTCGAGCGCGGCCGGCACGTCGAGCATCGCCAGCGCGTAGCCGAGCGCGAGCAGCCCCGGGATCGGCCCGTACCCGACGACCAGCTGCGCGCCGATGAACAGCAGCACCAATGCGACCGCGAGCGCGACCCGGCCTCCGAGGTAACTCAGCGGCAGTAGCACGAGCAGCCCGGCCAGGGCATACGCGGTCAGTGCCTCACCCGGGTGCAGCAGGAAGTGCAGCAGGCCGATGACCAGCAGGATCACCAGCCGGCGCGCCAGCACGAGCCGGGGCCGGCCGGTGCGCAGCGCGGCCCGCCGCAGGAAGATGCCGAAGCCGACGCCGAACAGGATCGAGAAGATCGGATAGAACCGCTCGTAGAACAGCAGTTGCACGGCCTCCGGCATCCGGCCCGCGGTGCCGGCCGCCGCGCCACGGAACACGACCTGCTGATAGATGTTGATGATCAGGATGCCGCAGAGCGCGAACCCGCGCAGTGTGTCAAGCGCGTGGATACGCGGCCCGGCGGTGGACACGTCGTCAACTGGCGTCGCTCGATCCATACCGTCGATTCCAGCGCACCGGCGGGCGCCCGGTCAGGCGGAGAAGGTAGTGACCGTTCGATACTTTCGTCGCACGCGGGGGTCCCTTCGTCGCGACGGCATGCCACCCGTCGCGCGCTCGATTAGCCTGCACATCATGGACCGCGGCCGGGCGTTACGGGTCACCGCCGACCTGGTGGTGGCCGGTGTCGCCGCGGTGATCGGCAGCGGACTCGAACTCGCCGACCCGGACCTCGCCACCAAGCACGTCGCGGCGCCGGCCTGGATCTACGTGCTCGCCGAGGTGTGCGCCGCCGCGGTCCTGCTGGCCCGCCGCCGGCACCCCTACGCCGCGGCGGCGGTGATCGCGGCGATCAGCCTGTTCGTGCCGGCCTGGGCCGCGCTGCTGATTCCGTACGCCGTCACCGCCCACGGCGCCGGCCGCAGGTGGAAGCAGTGGGCCGTGATCACCGCGCTGATCGTGGCGTTCCTGGCCGGGGCGCAGGCGTGGGCGATCGACGACCCGTTCACCGCGCCGGCCGTCATGCTCTTCTCCGCGCTGCTCGGCCTCTACTTCCGCGCCCGGCGCAGCCTGGTCGCCGAGCTGACCGACCGCGCCGAACGCGCCGAACGGGAACGGCTCCTGCTCGCCGAACAGGCCCGGGCCGACGAGCGGGTCCGGCTGGCCGGCGAGATGCACGACGCGGTCACCCACCGGCTCAACCTGATGGTGTTGCAGGCCGGCGCGCTGCGGGTGAGCACCACCGACCCGGCGGCCCGGGCCGCGGCCGAGGAGCTGCGGGCGGCCGGCTGCCAGGCGCTCGCGGAGCTGCGCGACCTGGTCGGCGTGCTGCGCACCGGTGGCCCGGTGGCCACGACCACCACCGCTCCGGCCGACGAGCCGGAGCTGGCCGCGCTCGTGGACGAGTCCCGGGCGGTCGGCGTGCACGTGCGGCTCACCGAGAACGGCGATCCCGGTACGGTCGCGCCGGCCGTGCGGCGCACCCTGTTCCGTGTGGTGCAGGAGTCGCTGACCAATGTGCGCAAGCACGCGCCGGGTGCGGACGTGGACGTG
The DNA here is from genome assembly GCF_044454585.1 of Catenuloplanes sp. NPDC051500. Classification (NCBI taxonomy): domain Bacteria; kingdom Bacillati; phylum Actinomycetota; class Actinomycetes; order Micromonosporales; family Micromonosporaceae; genus Catenuloplanes; species Catenuloplanes sp. NPDC051500. The sequence continues at coordinate 125,277 of NZ_JBITDX010000011.1, read as the reverse complement.
TCGGTGCGCTATGACGGCGCCGGCGTGCGGGTGGCGGTCGCCAATACCCGCCCGAGCCGCGCGCCCGCACCGGACCTGGCCACGGCCGGCGGCGGTACCGGCCTGGACGGGCTGCGCCACCGGGTGGAGATGGTCGGCGGGACGCTCGCGGCCGCGGCCACGCCGGACGGCGGTTTCTCGGTCCGGGCGACGCTGCCCGCCTACGTACCCACGGCGGCTTTTCTGTGATCCGGGTTGTCGTGGTCGACGACGAGCGGATGGTGTGCGCGCATCTGCGCACGATCCTTGACGCCGCCCCCGGGATGGCTGTGGTGGGGGAGGCCTACGACGGGGCCGAGGCGGTGGAGGCCGTCGTGCGCCTGCGGCCGGACGTGGTGCTGATGGATCTGCGCATGCCAGGCGTGGACGGACTGACCGCGATCGAGCGCGTCGTGACACTCCCGGCGCCGCCGCGCGTCGTCGCGCTCACCACGTTCGACCTGGACGAATACGTGTTGCGGGCGCTGCGGGCCGGCGCGGCCGGGTTCCTGCTCAAGTCGACCGCGCCGGAGGATCTGGTCGACCTGGTGCGGGTCGCCGCGGCCGGGCACACGGTGCTGTCGCCGGTGGCCACCCAGCGGCTGCTCGGCGACACCGCCGACCGCCGGCAGGCCCGTGACCTGATCGCCTCACTCACCGGCCGTGAGGCGGAGGTGCTGGCCGGTCTCGGTGCCGGCCGCTCCAACCAGCAGATCGCCCACCGCCTGCACCTGTCCGAGGCGACGGTGAAGGGCTACGTGTCGCGGCTGCTTATCAAGCTGGGCTGCGAGAACCGCACCGAGGCCGCGCTGCTCGGCCATCGCGCCGGGCTGCGCCCCCGGGACTGACCGCCGCTACGAGGTCTCGTGCGTGCGCCGGGCGAACGACTCGGAGTAGACCTGGGACCGGAAACGAAGGATCGGGTCGCCGGACAGCTCGATGCCGGGCACGACACCTGCCGGGTCGAAGACCGTCGCCTCGACCGCTGCCTCGTCCTCCACCGCGGCCCCGAGTCGCAGCGAGCCCGCCGTCACCGTCTCCCGGGAGTCCGGCCACACGGCGGTGACGTCGTCGGTCGGGTCGCCGGGCTCCGCAAGCGTGAACACAAGCGACCAGGATGCCGCCCCGCGTCTGTGGATCTCGTCGACCAGGTACTGCGCTGGGCGCTGCTCTGTCTCATCAAGGGCCGCCTCTCCCGCGTCGGGCAGCCAGTGGTAGCGGAACGCGCGCCTCGACCCGTCCGGCGCGACCAGGAAGTACGCGTGCAGCCCGTTGAAGCGGGTGGTCGCGAAGCTGGCCGCGACCGGAAGGCTCGCGATCGCCCTGATGCCGGGCAGGATGTGCCGGTGGGTGGCGATGTGCGCCAGGATCAGCGGGCTGGGCCTGCCGGTCTTCGGGTTCTGCAGTTTGGTGATCTGAATAAATTCCTTGGGGGTACGCGCCGGGAACGCCGAAATGCTTGCCGCGGCCCAGGTCGCGTGCCCACCGGACGGCAGGTCGAAGCGGATGCCGAGCCCGAGCGTCGCGCCGGTGCCGCTCGGCTTGCGGTCGGGCGCGTAAGGGCTGCCGGAGGCGTTGGACAGCCGTACCAGCGCGGCGACGGGCGGGCCGGTGAGGTGCTCCGCGGTCGTCAGCGCCGCGACGCCGGGTGCCGGGGTGAAGGTGGCGTGGAAGTGTGTGCCGCGCGGGTGCGCCCTGCGGTACCCGGGGACGGTCGCGGTGTGCTTCTCCATCGCCTCGACGGCGCGGATGACCGTCGGGTGGTCGGCGTCCGACACGTGCTTCTCCCTGGTGCTGGGGCGGCCGGGTGCGTCTGTCGATTGTGGGTAGGCCTGCGGATCGTGCGGTGGCCGCGCGCGACAGCGTAGACGCGGGTGCGTGCGACGGTCAGCGTGCCCCTCGCGCGGGGACGGCCGGTAGCCGGATCGTGGTGTCCTCCGCGGGCGTCTCCTCCCGGGAACGGGTGGCCAGCCGCCACAACGCCGCTACCATCACCCCGATGAGCGCGCCTGTCGTGTTGTAGACCCAGTCCTCCGCGGCGCCGTACCGTGTCGTGGACATCGACTGGATCAGCTCGATCAGCCAGGACAACCCGGACAGCGCGACCGCCACCGGCACGAACGACCGGGTCAGCAGCGCACCCGCCAGCCCGGCCGGAATGAACAGCAGCACGTTCGCCTGCCGCTCGGCATTCAGGTGCACGTCGGCAAGCGCCTGCACCAGCACCCCCGGGTCCGTGAACCGGTGGGCGAACGCGTCCGCCGCACCCGCCCAGTCATCCACGAGCGCACCGACCGGCGCGGTCAACGCCAGAATCACCGCGAGCGACACGGCGGTCCCGGCCGCCCACCACCTGTCGAGCCCGCGCGCCCGGGCGATGGCGAGCAGCAGGACCAGCAGGACCAGCAGCGCCGCCGCGTAGCCGACGAACAGCACGACGAACGAGGGTGGGAGCAGCATGGGTCCTCCGGAGGCCGGGCCACGTGCGGTGCACGTGGCGGACCGCCGACGCTACGGACGCCCGGATAAAGCCACCATCAGTTAATCGATCAAGGCCGATCATCGGGTACGAGCCGCGCTGATCATGGGCCGCCGCCGTTTACGACCTGGTGAAGGTGAGGTGGGTGACGCCGCTCGGTGACGAGACGGCCTCGATCGTGTAGTCGGCCTCCATCGCCTCGAGGCCGTCCCACAGCCGCACACCACGGCCGAGCACGATCGGCACCTGCACGACGTGGATGTGGTCGACAAGCCCGGCCGCGATGAAGTCACGGGCGACCGTCGCACCGCCGCCGATCCGCACATCCTGCCCGCCCGCCGCCTCCCGCGCGACGTCGAGGGCCTCGGCCGGCGGGGCGTCGAGGAAGTGGAACGTCGTCCCGCCCTCCATCTCGATCGGCGGCCGCGGCCGGTGGGTGAGCACGAACGCCGGCGTGTGGAACGGCGGGTTCGGCCCCCACCAGCCGGTCCAGTCCGGATCGTCCTGCCAGCCCGGCGGCCCGAACTTGTGCGAGCCCATGATCTCGGCGCCGATCCCCGGCTCGTGCTGCTGCGCGAACGCGTCGTCGATGCCGGCCGTGCCCCCGGTCCGCCCCATGATCGGCGCGCCGAACCGGGTGGCGATCATCCACCCGTGCAGCCGATGCCCGGCATGCCCCATCGGCGTCTCGAGTGACTGCCCCTCACCTGCGGCGAAGCCGTCCAGCGAGATGGAGAGATTGTGGATGCGGGTCCGTGTCATCTGTGCGCTCTCTTCGCGGGTGGAGACCGCAGCCGGCCCCGGCCCTGCCGGTCGCCGGGCCACGCTGTGATCGTAATGGCTGGTGCCCGTCCGTGGCGGGGCAGACGCGCTCAGAAGCAGGAGCCGCAGACGCCCTGCCTCATGGGGTGGGAGGCGCATGATCCATTGACAATCCATTGCGGGCAGGTGTCAACTTTGCATCCACGATGATGTTGTCGTAACGATGGAGGAACGCCCGGTGCGGGATCTCGTTCGACGGAGGGTCGCCGCTGGTGCCGTTCTGGCGCTTGTGGCCGGCGGTGTCGCGCTGACACCGTCCTCGTCCGTCCAGGCCACAGGCAAACATCTACAGAGCGTGACGTCCGGCGACGCTCGCTTCCAGGTCCTCTCGCCGACGCTGATCCGCACCGAGTACGCGGCCGGCGGCCGGTTCACCGACCAGGCCACGTTCAACGTGGTCGGCCGTGACCAGTTCACCCGCACCCGGTTCACTCAGCGCGTCTCGGGCGGCTGGCTGACAATCGACACCGGCGCGACCACGTTGCGCTACCGGGTCGGCTCCGGGCCGTTCACCAAGGACAATCTGACGGTACGGCTGAAGACCGGCTCGCAGACCGTCACCGCCACGCCGTGGGCCGGCTGGGGCGCCCCCGACTGCGCCCCCGGCGTGCTGTGCGAGGCGGAGACGCTCGCGCTCAACGGTCTGAGCACGGCCACCGACCACCGTGACTTCACCGGCCGCGGCTTCGTGGCAGGCTTCGAGGGCACCGGCAGCGCGCTGACCGTCGCGGCGACCGCGACCGGCGCGCAGCAGCTCACAGTCAGGTACGCGAACAGCACCGGCGGGGACGGCCAGAACGTCACCCGCACGCTCACCGTCACCGTCGACGGCGTCGCGGCCGGGACGCTGCAGCTGCCGCCGACCGGCAGCTGGGACACGTGGGCGCTCGCCTCCGTGCCGCTGACGCTTACCGCGGGCCGGCACCAGGTCAGCGTGGTGCGCACCGCCGCCGACTCCGGAAACGTCAACGTGGACAGTCTGGCGTTTGTCGCGCCGGGTGCGGCGTACCCGACGCCGGCGCCGGTGACCGCGCAGCCGTGCGCGTTCGGCACGGTGTGCGAGGCCGACACCGGCACGGCGTCCGGTGGCGTGCGGCTCGCCGACGACCACAACGGCTATTCCGGGAGCGGCTTCCTGGCCGGCCTGGAGCGGGCCGGGGCCGGGACCGCGCTCACCGTGACCGGCGTGCCGGTCGCGGGCGACTACCAGGTGCAGCTGCGGTACGCGAACGGGCAGGCCGGCAGCGCGCCGGTGCAGACCCGCACGATGACCGTCGCGGCGAACGGTGCCGCACCGGTCACCGCCACGCTGCCTCCGACAAGCGGCTGGGACTACTGGCGTACCGTCGCGGTGCGGGTGCGGCTGACGGCCGGTACGAACACCGTGGCGCTCGGCTGCCCGTCGGACACCAGCTGCAACGTCAACCTGGACACCGTCGCGGTGACCGCGGGCAACGCGCCGCTGCTTGCCCCGCACGCGCCGCTCGGCGGCTACCGGCGTGGGCTTGACAACGTCAACGGCGGCGCCCGGACCTACGGTGGCCTGCTCTACCAGGACGGCTGGTCGCTTGTGGACGACTCCGCGTCCGCGCTGCGGAACGCGACCCCGCGCCGGGTCGCCGGCCAGGACGGCTACGTGTTCGCCTACGGCCAGGACTACCGGCACGCGCTTGCGGAGCTGTCCACGCTCACCGGCCCGACGAAGCTGCTGCCGCAGTGGGCGTACGGCGTCTGGTACTCCGAGTACTACGACCGTACCGCCGCGGAGTTCCAGGAGATCGTGTCGCGGTTCAAGACCGAGGGCGTGCCGCTTGACGTGCTTGTCGTCGACACCGACTTCAAGGCGCCGGACAAGTGGAACGGCTGGTCGGTCGACAGTACCCGGGTGCCGGACTGGAACGCGTTCGCCGCGCGGCTGCGCAAGCAGGGCGTGCACACCGGACTGAACATCCACCCGAGCATCCTCGGCACCGACCCGCACTTCGCGAAGGCGCAGGAGATCGCGAAGGGCAAGCTGAAGAAGACCGGCTGCAACGGCGGCGCGGACTGCTACACGTTCGACTGGGGCGACGCGGACCAGCTCAAGGCCTACGTCTGGCTGCATCAGCAGTTCAACGCGAAGGATCTGGACTTCTGGTGGCTGGACTGGTGCTGCGACGCCTCCAGTTCGACGCTCGCCGGTGTCACCCCGGACGCCTGGATCAACCAGGTCTACGCGGATCAGACCGGGTTCGCGTTCTCCCGGGCCTACGGTTCGCTGCAGGCCGGCGGCTACGCCAACCCGGGGCCGGTGGCGACCGGCCCGTGGGCGGACAAGCGGACCACGCTCCACTTCACCGGCGACACGATCTCCAACTGGGAGACGCTCCGCTTCGAGGTCGGCTACACGCCCGGTGAGTCCGCCGCGACCGGCCTGGCCGCGGTCAGCCACGACATCGGCGGGCACACCGGCGGCCTGCAGGAGCCGGGTGCGGAGCCGGGCAGCACCAAGCTGCCGGACGACCTGTACGCGCGGTGGGTGCAGATGGGCACGTTCCAGCCGATCGACCGCCTGCATTCCAACCACAGCGACCGCCTGCCCTGGCAGTACGGCCCGGCCGCGGACGCCTCCGCCACCACGTTCCTCAACCTGCGGAAGAGGCTGCAGCCGTACACGTACGCGGCGGCGGCCGAGGCGACCCGCACCGGCACCCCGATCGTCCGCGCCATGTACCTGGCGTACCCGGGCGAGCAGGAGGCCTATGCGGTGGCCGGCAGTCAGTACCTCTACGGCCCGGACCTGCTTGTCGCCCCGGTGACCACGCCGGGCGCCACGGCGACCACGAGCGTGTGGTTCCCGCCGGGCAGCAGCTGGACCGACTATTTCACGGGCAAGCGCTACGCGGGCGGCACCACCGCCTCCGTGACGACCACGCTCGACACGATGCCGGTCTTCGTCCGCTCCGGGGCGAAGAAGCCGTAACCACCGCGCACGAGCGAACGGCCCGGCACGCTCAACGCGTGCCGGGCCGTTCGTGCCGGGTATCGAGAGATGTCCACTAATCAGTTAACTTTCTTCAATGTATTGACAGAAAAAGTTCGACGGTGAGTGAATGTGTTGCATCGTGAGCTGTGACGGCACCCACAGTTCGTCCTCCAGGTTGTGAAGGAGTCCGATGCGTCTCCCCACCATCCGCCTGCTGGCAGCGTGCGCGCTGGCCGCAGGTGGCATCGTCGCGATCGCCGCTCCGGCCTCGGCAGTCGTCCCCAAGACCCCGCCGCTGACCACGCCGTGGACCTCTCAGGTCTCGACCACCAACCCGCTTCCGGAGTACCCGCGGCCGCAGATGACCCGGCCGGACTGGCAGTCGCTCAACGGCGAGTGGGAGTTCCTCAACCCCGCCACCGACGGCTCCGGCAACGTCAACCGCAACGCCTCCCCGCCGCTTGGCCAGACCCTGCCCGAGCGGATCCTGGTGCCGTACCCGGTGGAGTCGGCGTTGTCCGGCATCATGCGCAACGACAACCGTGACCTGATGTTCTACCGCCGCGCCTTCACGGTGCCGCAGGGCTGGGCCGGGCGGCGGGTGCAGCTGCACTTCGGCGCGGTCGACTACGAGGCCACCGTCTGGGTGAACGGGCGGCAGGTCACCACGCACCGGGGCGGCTACGACCGGTTCGAGGTCGACGTCACTGACGCGCTCAACGGCGGCACCAACGAGATCGTCGTCCGGGTGTACGACCCGACCGACGGGCGCGGCGAGAAGCAGCCGGTCGGCAAGCAGACGAACAACCCGTCCGGGATCTTCTACACGCCGACCTCGGGCATCTGGCAGACCGTGTGGCTGGAGCCGACCGCTGCCTCGTCGATCTACTCGGTCGACATCTACCCGAACATCACCGCGAACACCGCCCGGGTGCGCGTCTTCACCCGCGGCACCGTCACCGGGCACACGGTGTTCGCCGAGGCGCTGGCCGGGACGACAGTTGTGGGCTCCGCGACCGGCGGGTTCACCGAGTTCACCGTGCCGGTGCCGAACGCGCGCCGCTGGTCGCCGGACGACCCGTACCTCTACAACCTCCGCGTCTCGCTGCGCAACGCCTCGGGCGTCACGGTCGACCAGGTGACAAGCTACTTCGGCATGCGCGAGGTCGGCACGAAGATGGTCAACGGGGTGCTGCGGCCGACGCTCAACGGTGAGTTCGTGTTCCAGGTCGGCACGCTCGACCAGGGCTTCTGGCCGGACGGCGTCTACACCGCGCCGACCGACACCGCGCTCGCCTCGGACCTTCAGAAGCACAAGGACCTCGGGTTCAACATGGTCCGCAAGCACATCAAGGTCGAGCCCGCGCGCTGGTACTACCACGCGGACCGGCTCGGGCTGCTCGTGTGGCAGGACATCCCCTCCACCCCGAACGCGGACGCGAACCGGACCGCCGCGCAGATCGCCGAGTTCGAGACGGAGGCGCGGGAGATCATCGACGAGCACCGCGCGTTCCCGTCAGTCGTCGCCTACGTGCCGTTCAACGAGGGCTGGGGCGAATGGGCGCTCGGCGACACCCAGCGCGTCACCCGGGACCTCAAGGCGTACGACCCGACCCGGCTGATGAACGCGCACAGCGGCTTCAACTGCTGCGCGTCAAAGGGCGACCCGGGCACCGGCGACATCATCGACTGGCACGTCTACACCGGGCCGGACGCGCCGCTGCCGTCAAGCACCCGCGTCTCGGTGCTCGGCGAGTTCGGCGGCATCGGGCTGCGCTCGCCCGGCCACGAGTACAGCCCGAACGGGCAGTTCTTCGCGTACGAGCAGGTCACCGGCAACGCGCAGCTCAACGACAGGTTCACCGGCATGATCCGGGACGTGCGGCAGCTGATGATCACGAAGGGGCTGTCCGCGTCGATCTACACCGAGATCACCGACGTGGAGGGGGAGTACAACGGCCTCTACACCTATGACCGCCAGGTGCAGAAGGTGGACACCGGACAGGTGCGTGCCGCGCACACCGACCTGATCAACGCGTCGAAGAACCTCAACGCGGCGGTGCCCCTCACGCTCGGCCAGACCAGGTCGTTCCAGGTCACCACGGCCGGCTACACCGACAGGTACCTGCGGCACGCGGACTCGCTCGCCCGTACCGACGTGATCTCCGGTGACCTGGCCCGGCAGGACGCCTCCTTCCGTACCGTGGCGGGCCTTTCCGATCCTCGCTGTTTCTCCTTCGAGGCGGTCAACCAGCCGGGACGCTACCTGCGGCACGCCAACAGCCGGGTGCGGATCGACGCGAACACCGGCGGCTCGTTCGCCGCGGACGCCACCTGGTGCTCCCGGCCCGGCCTGGCCACCGGCGGCACGTCGTTCGAGTCGGCCAATTTCCCCGGCTCCTACCTGCGCCACTACAACAGCGAGGTCTACCTGGCCCGCAGCGGCGGCGCGAACGCGTGGGACACCGCCTCCGGCTTCACCGCGGACGCCACCTGGAACGTGTCCGCGCCCGCGCTGTGGCGCAGCTCCGTGCAGCTGCCCGTCGACACCCGGCGGTCACTCGGCGTGCTCACCTGGGGGTACACCGACCGCTACGTGCGGCACTCGGGCGGGCTCGGCTACACCGAGGTCGTGAACTCGGGCAGCAGCGCACTGCTCAAGAGCGACGCCACCTTCACGGTACGGCGAGGGCTTGCCGACTCCTCCTGCTACACCCTGGAGTCGGTGAACGTCCCCGGCCAGTACCTGCGGCACGCCGACAGCCGGATCCGGCTCGCGGCAAACGACGGCTCCGCACTGTTCGCGGCGGACGCCACGTTCTGCGCCCGCCCGGGCCTGTCCAGCGCCGGCGTGACCCTGGAATCGATAAACATCCCGGGCGCGTTCCTGCGGCACTTCAGCGGGCAGGTGTTCATCGCCAGTGGCGGCGGCGCCGACTACAACCGGCCGTTGACGCTCACCGCCGACAGCAGCTGGACCGTCACCTCACCCTGGGCACCGTGATCCGAGGCGCCGGGGCGGCAGGACCCGCCCCGGCGCCCGTCAGGTCAGGCGGCCGACAAGCGAGTGCGCGGCGGCGGTCACCAGACTGCGGTCGTAGCTGACCACGAATTCGAACTCGCGGTCCCGGTCGTGGCCGCCGTCACCGAGGTCGCGGGCCACCAGAGCGCCGCAGGTGTGCGCGCCGAGCACCACCACGGTCCACTCGCCGGCCAGCGGGTCCTGGGGTGACAGCGGCGCCCCGCGGACACCCGGCGCCGGGGACGGGGGCATGTCCACGCCGAGCGCGGCGACGAACGGCAGCCGGGCCGCCAGCCGGGTGAAGTCCTGGACCGTCGAGGGGCGGAAGAACCGGGCGTGCTCGAACGCGGCGAGCAGCACCGGCGGCACCGTGGCCTCCACGGCCATCATCTCGAGCGTCTTCGACAGCGGGATGAGCAGGTGCTTCGGCGCCCGGCGTACCTGCCGGTGGGAACCGGCCAGGTCGTACGGTGTGGCACGCAATGCCGGGCCGATCGCCCGTGCCGTGAACCGCTCCGGCGCGAACACCGAGCGCGGGAACTGGCGCTCACCGCGTCCCCACAGCCATCCCTGCCCAAGGGTGGCGCCGAGCACGAGGGCACGGGTCAGGTCGTCAGGCGTTTCGATGCCCTCGGCCACCACCTCGGCGCCGCTCTGCTCCGCGTACGCCCGGACCGCGCCGGCCACTGTGACGGTGACCGGGTCCTTCACGGTGCGCAGCAGGCCCAGGTCGAGTTTGACCACCTCCGGGCGCAGCAGCGGGATGAAGGCGAGAGACTCCGGTTCCGCGCCGACGTCGTCGAGGGCGATGGCGCAGCCGGCCTCCCGCAGCCGCTCGGCGCCGGACAACATCCCGGCGAGGTCGGTGGCCAGCGCCCGTTCGGTGATCTCGACGACGACCTGCAGGTGCTCGGCGCGATTGCCGAGCGCGTCGAGCACGACGTCCAGGTGGCTGGTGAGCGTCCGGGGTTCGAGGTTGACGAACAGGGTGACCGCCTGGCCGGCCGACGAGGCCGCCGCCCCGGCCAGCGACGCACGCAGAGACGCCTGTTCCAGCTCGGCGAGCCGCCCGGTGGCGCGCGCGGCGTCCAGCAACGTGAGCGGTGACGCCCACCGGGTCGCCGCGGGCCCGCGCAGCAGCGCCTCGTAGGCGGTCACCGCACCCGAGTCGAGGTCGATGAACGGCTGGAAGACACAGTGCAGGGCGCCGTCGCGCAGGAGGTCGTCAAGGCGCGGTTCCGCCTCGACGAGCGGCGGAGAGGGGCCCGGGATGGCGCTCACCCCGGCCTCATCGGCAGCCGGGCCGCCGAGCTGAGACAACGGCCTGTTCCGGATCGGTCAGGGGCGCCGGGGCAGCCCGATCGGGTTGGGGTGCGGCAGCAGTCGCAGCGCCGCCTCCGACAGCGGGGTCAGCAGCTTCTCGAGCGTCGCGGTGTCGGCCGGGCCAAGCGCGGTCCACGGCCCGGCCGCAAGCGCGTCCGTCTGCCGTTCGACCTGGTCGAGGGCGGCGCGAGAGACGTCGGTGGCCGCACCTGAGGCGAGCCATCCGCGGGCGGCGAGGCGGGCGGCCGCGGCGTCCCACTGCTCGTCGGTCCAGCCGCGCGCCGGTTGCAGCACCTCCCGCGCGCTGTCAAGCGACGACCGCCAGACAAGCGACTCGGCGCCGTCCAGCCCGGCCACCAGAAGCGCCGCCACATGGCCGTCGCCCCGGTGCTCACGCAGCACCGTCGCGGCGTGCCACAGCGTGCCGAGCGGGTCCTCCGGCCAGGGCAGATCCGCGTTCGCCGCGGCCAGCGGACGGCCGGGGAACTGTGCGGCGCCGGCGGCCCGGCGCAGCAGTGCGGCCGCCTCTGAGACATCGGCGCCGGGCAGCGCCTCGGACAGCGAGGCCCGGGCCCCGTCCAGGCGTGCGATCAGCGCGGCGGCAGGTGTCGCACGGTTCCACACGTCAGGCAGCGCGCGGCGGACCATCGCCGGGGCGAAGCCGAAGAACGTCGCCTCGACCGGGCCGGCGCCGACCGCGCCGAGCGGGGCCGCGCGGCCGGCAAAGTAGCCACGCCAGAAGCCGCGCAGCCCGGCGGCCTCGAAGGCGGCGCGGGCCTGCGGTGTGAAGTAGGTGACGGCGTGCAGCGGCTCGATGAGCGTCCACATCCGGCGGGCGATGTCCATCCCTGCATTGATCACGAGGAATCCCTTCATGTCAACTGTGCTGAGAAACCGATCATCGCAGCGGGTACGGGATGAACGTGCTCCGGTTCTCGTCGAGGTCCAGGCGGCCGTTGATCGGCGCGGCCGCACGCTGCGGGCAGTTCGACCGCTCGCACGTCTTGCACCCGGGCCCGATCGGGGTGGCCGCGGCCGCGTCGTGCAGATCCATGCCCGCCGAGTAGACGAGCCGCCCCGCGTGCCGGGTCTCGCAGCCGAGCCCGATCGCGTAGGCCTTGCCCGGCTGGCCGTACCCGCCGTGATGCCTGGTGATCGTGCGCGCGATCCACAGGTACCGCTGCCCGTCCGGCATGGCCGCGACCTGGGTGACCACCCGGCCCGGCGCACCAAACGCCTCGTAGACGTTCCACAGCGGGCAGGTGCCGCCGGTACGCGAGAACGGGAACCCGGTCGCTGACTGCCGCTTGGACAGGTTCCCGGCCCGGTCGACGCGCACGAACGAGAACGGCACGCCCCGGGCCCGCGGGCGCTGCAGCGTGCTCAGCCGGTGGCAGACGCTCTCCCAGCCCATCGCGAAATGCTCGGTGAGCAGCTCGATGTCGTAGCGCAGCCGCTCGGCCTCCGCGAGGAACTGCCCGTACGGCAGGATCAGCGCGGCCGCGAAGTAGTTGGCCAGCCCGACCCGGGTCAGGATCTGCGTCTGCACGTCGTCGAGCCGCTCCTCCTCCACGATCTCGTCGATGACGTCCGCGAACTCGATCAGCGCCAGCTGCGCCGCCATCCGCATCGCCTCCTGCCCGGCCCGCAGCGACGTCGACAGGTGAAGCGTGCGCGTCTGCGCGCGGAACCGGTGCAGATCACCGCCGAGCGACGCCGCATCGTCGTGGGCGACTGTGATGTCGTGGCGCTCCGCGAGCCGGTCGCGCAGTGCGGCCCGGATCCCGCCGCGCCGCAGCCCCATCGCCACGGCCAGCGCCTCCGCCGCCTCGTCCAGGTCCGGCACGTAGTTCTGCCGCCGGTAGAAGAACTCCGTCACCTGGTCGTGCGGGCTGCCGCCGACGCGTTCCCGGTCCCCGACCAGCTCGGTGAGCTGGTCCGCGACCTGCCGGTACCGCCGGTGCAGGTCGATCACCGCCTCCGCCACGTCCGGCAGCCGGGTGGCGAAGTCGGTGAGCCCGGCGATCCCACCGGCGCCGTTCAGTGCCTCCCGGAGCGCGGCGACAAGCTGCGGCGTGGCGTGCGGGGAGAACACGCCCGGGTCCACGCCGAACAGTTCGGTCGCGCGGATCAGCACCGGTGCGGTAAGCGGCCGGACGTCGTGCTCGATCTGGTTGAGGTAGCTGGGGGAGATGCCGAGGTGCCGGGCCAGCTGGGTCTGGCTCAACTCGCGCTCCTCGCGCAACCGGCGCAGCCGTACCCCGGCGAAGATCTTGGTAATGGTCCTCAGCTCCTTCCCTCATTGCCAATATGCCGTGTGGCAACTTCGCAAACCACTGCGGAAAGTTAGCCGGAATTGGCCGTTTACGTGCCTCGACGCCTCCTCCGCCGCCGTGTGACTGTGAGTTTCCGATCGATGAAGGAGCTCGCGATGACGCTGGAATGGGCGACCGACCCGCGGTGGAACGGCATCGAGCGCAGTTACCGGCCCGAGGACGTGCTGCGGCTGCGCGGCGTGGTTCAGGAGGAGCACACCCTGGCCCGGCGCGGCGCCGAGCGGCTGTGGCAGCTGCTGCACGACGAGGACTACGTGCCCGCGCTCGGCGCGCTCACCGGCAACCAGGCCGTCCAGATGGTCCGGGCCGGGCTGAAGGCGATCTACCTGTCCGGCTGGCAGGTCGCCGCGGACGCCAACCTCGCCGGCCACACCTACCCCGACCAGAGCCTCTACCCGGCGAACTCGGTGCCCGCGGTGGTCCGCCGGATCAACAACGCGCTGCTGCGGACCGGCCAGATCGAGGGCGCCGGCACGGGCGTCAACTGGCTCGCGCCGATCGTCGCGGACGCGGAGGCCGGGTTCGGCGGCGTGCTCAACGCGTACGAGCTGATGACCGCCATGATCGTCGCGGGTGCGGCAGGCGTGCACTGGGAGGACCAGCTCGCCGCCGAGAAGAAGTGCGGCCACCTCGGCGGCAAGGTGCTCATCCCCACCGGCCAGCACGTGCGCACGCTCGAGGCCGCCCGCCTCGCCGCCGACGTCGCAGGCGTCCCGTCCCTGATCATCGCGCGCACCGACGCCCAGGCCGCCACGCTGCTCACCACCGACGTCGACGAGCGCGACAGGCCGTTCGTCACCGGGGACCGTACCGCCGAGGGCTTCTACCGGGTCCGCAACGGCATCGCGCCGTGCATCGCCCGCGGCCTCGCCTACGCGCCGCACGCCGACCTGCTCTGGATGGAGACCGGCACCCCCGACCTGGACGTCGCCCGCCGCTTCGCCGAGGCGATCAAGGACCGCTACCCCGACCAGATGCTCGCCTACAACTGCTCGCCGTCCTTCAACTGGCGCCGGCATCTCGACGAGGCCACCATCGCCACCTTCCAGAAGGAACTCGGCCAGATGGGCTACAAGTTCCAGTTCATCACGCTCGCCGGCTTCCACGCGCTCAACTACTCCATGTTCGACCTCGCCCACGGATACGCCGGCGGCGGCATGCCCGCCTACGTCGAGCTGCAGGAACGCGAGTTCGCCGCCGAAGCGCGCGGCTACACCGCCGTCAAACACCAGCGCGAGGTCGGCACCGGCCACTTCGACCTGATCAGCACCATCCTCAACCCGGCCGGCGAGACCACCGCGCTGCACGGCTCGACCGAAGCGGAGCAGTTCGCATGAGACACCAGATCAAAGGCGCCATGGGGGTACGGTTCGCAGAGGTCCTCACCCCGGACGCGCTCGACTTCCTCGTCGCCCTGGACAGCCGATTCGCCGGCCGCCGGGCCGTGGTGCTCAGCAACCGGCGGGCACGCCGCGGCACCCTGCCCGGCTTCCTGCCGGAGACAGCGCACCTCCGTGCCGACCCCGACTGGCGGGTCGCACCCCCGGCGCCCGGCCTCGTCGACCGCCGCGTCGAGATCACCGGCCCGCCCGACCCGAAGATGGCAGTGAACGCGCTCAACTCCGGCGCGTCCGTGTGGATGGCCGACTTCGAGGACGCCACCGCCCCGGCCTGGCACAACGTGGTCTCCGGGCAGCTCACCCTGATCGACGCCCGCGCCCGCCGCCTCGACTTCACCGACCCCCGCGGCAAGCGGTACGTCCTGGCGGACCGGACCGCCACGGTCGTGGCCCGGCCACGCGGCTGGCACCTCGTCGAGAAGGGATTCGTCGTCGACGGCCGCCCGATCTCCGCGAGCCTGTTCGACGTCGGCCTGTACCTGTTCCACGGCACCCGCAGGCCCTACCTCTACCTGCCGAAACTCGAGAACCACCACGAGGCGCGGCTGTGGAACGACGTGTTCGTCTTCGCCCAGCAGTACCTCGGCCTCCCGGCCGGCACCATCCGCGCGACAGTCCTCATCGAGACGATCACCGCCGCCTTCGAGATGGACGAGATCCTCTACGAGCTGCGCGACCACGCGTCCGGCCTGAACGCGGGCCGCTGGGACTACATCTTCAGCATCATCAAGAACCTGGGCCAGCGGCAGGAGTTCGTGCTTCCCGACCGGGCCGACGTCACCATGACCGTGCCGTTCATGCGCGCCTACACCGAGCTGCTGGTCCGTACCTGCCACCGGCGCGGCGCCCACGCGATCGGTGGCATGTCCGCCTTCATTCCCTCCGCGCAGAACCCCGCGGCCCTCGACCGGGTACGCGCCGACAAACGACGCGAGGCCGGTGACGGCTTCGACGGCTCCTGGGTGGCGCATCCAGGCCTGGTGGACGTCTGCCGGGAGGAGTTCGACGCGGTGCTCGGCGACCGCCCGCACCAACTCTCCCGCCTGCGGAACGACGTGGAGGTGACCGAAGCCGACCTGCTCGCCGTCGACAAGACCCCGGGCCGCGTCACCTCGGCCGGGTTGCGCGCCGACATCGCGGTGACCGTGCGCTACGTCGACGCGTGGCTCGGCGGCACCGGCGCCGTGGCACTGTCCGGCCTGATGGAGGACGCCGCGACCGCCGAGATCGCCCGCTGCCAGGTCTGGCAGTGGCTCTACCACCACACCCCGCTCGCGGACGGCGGCACGGTGACCGAGCCCCTGGTCCGCGCGATCCTCGCCGAGGAGGTGGCCGCCCTCTCCACCGGCCGCGACGCCGCAGGCCGTTCCCGCGCCCAGGCCGCCGCCCAGATCTTCGAACGCACCGCCCTAGCGGAGGAACTGCCCGCCTTCTTCACCACAGACGCCTACGCCCACCACCTCGCACCACCGGCCCGGTGACCTGCGGAATCTCGGGTCTCGGCGTCAGCCCTTGACCGTCAGCATGATCAGCCGCCGCAAGCGATTAACGGTCTCGGTTGTTCGTAGCCGCCGCGACCGGTTCGCTACTGTGGCGCGAATGGAGCCGGACGGAGACTTGGCACGCGCGGCCGCGGGCGGGGACGTCTCCGCGTTCGCGGCGCTCACCGAGCGGCACCGGGCCGAGATGCGCGCCACCGCGATCTCGCTGCTCGGCTACACCGACGAGGTCGACGACGCCGTGCAGGACGCGGTGCTCACCGCGTTCCGCGCGATCCCGGCCCTGCGGGACCCGTCCGCGTCCGGCCCGTGGCTGAAGGCGATCGTGCGCAACACGTGCCGGGCCCGGCTGCGGTCCAGGGTCCCGGCGCCGGTCGCGGACCCGCAGCAGTTCCTGCCGCCGTCGGCCGAGCCGGGGCCGGACGAGCTGCTGGAGCGGACCGCCACCCGCGACTGGGTGTGGCACGCGATCGCGCTGCTGTCCGACCCGATCCGCGAGGTGATGCTGCTGCGCTACTTCAGCGGCTTCTCCGCGTACGAGCAGATCTCCCAGCTCTGCGGCATCCCTGTGGACACGGTCGGCAGCCGGCTGCGGGACGGCCGCCGGGTCCTGGGCCGGAGGCTTCGCGAGACGGCCGGTGACGCCTTCCGGGCCGCCGACGCGGACGCGGATGCCCGCCGGCGCGAGGCGAGACAGCACTTCGCGCTTGTCCACGCGGGCGGGTACGGCCGGGTGATCGACGACTGGGCCCGCCCGGACTTCACTGTCACCTTCATGGGCCTGCTGCTCGGCGACCGGACCACAGTGCACACGATGGTCGAGCAGACGATGGGTGCGGGCGTCACCGCCACCCTTCGCGACGCGGTCGGCAGCCGCGGCGTTCTCATCTGGGAGGGCGACTTCATCAACCCGCCGTCCAGCCCGGACCACTGCCCGCCCACGTTCGCCTGGCTGCTGCGCCTGCGCGAGGGCCGGCTTGCGCAGCTCGGCGTCGCCTACGGGACCGGGCCGCGCGCCTGAGGCGTGGATCACACGCCAGGCAGCGCAGTTTCGGCCCGCCCGGCACATCTCGTCCGGTGGAAGGGCCTGAACGACGGGCCCGTACGGAAGGGAACCACCGTGTCGATCGACGAACTGCCCGAGCTGCTGCGCCCGGCGATCGAGAAGTACCGCGACGCCGCCGAGGCCGACGGCCGCCTCGCCCCCGAACTGGTCGGCGAGCTGCGCGAGCGGGGCGCGTTCCGGCTGCTCACCCCGGCGGGCATCGGCGGCTGCGAGGCGACCGTCGCGGACGCGCTTGACTTCTACGCGGCCGTCGCCCGCATCGACGGGCCGACCGCCTGGGTGCTGTGGAACCTCAACGTCGGCTTCGGCGCGGGCTGGCTGCACGAGGACGCGGTCGCCCGGATCTGGACCGGCGACCGGGATCCGCTGATCGCCCACTCCGGCCAGCCCGGCCTGCTCACGCCCGCGGACGGTGGCTTCCGGCTCACCGGCCGGTGGAAGATCGTCAGTGGCGCGCACCTGGCCGAGTGGTTCCTGCTGGCCGGCGTGGACCCGTCCGCCGGCCCGGGCTTCGAGGGCCTGCGTTTCTGCGTCGTCCCGCGCGACGAGGCGACAGTGCTGGACACCTGGGACTCGGTAGGCATGCGGGCCTCGGACAGCAACGCGGTCGCGGTGGAGGACCTCTTCGTGCCGGCGTACATGACTCAGTCGCTGTTCGCACCGCCGCGCGTCGACGTACCGGCGTACCGGCTGCCCGTGGTCAATGTGCTGCTGCCCGGCTGTGCCGCCGTCCTGATCGGCATCGCCCGGTCCGCGGTCGATGAGATGGTGACGATCGCGCAGGCCAAACGGGGCCTGGACGGACTCCCGCTGTCCGAGAAGGACCACGTGACGTCCGCGATCGGCCGCGCGCTGACCCAGGTCGCCGCCGCCCGCGGGCTGCTGCTTGCCGCACAGCGCGACCTGGACGACACGGTCGCCGCCGGGCGGCAGACGAGCGACGAGCAGCGCGCCGCGGTACGCGGTGCGATCGCGCTGGTGACCGAGACGTCCCGCACCGTGCTGGTCTCCATGTACGAACTCGGCAGCTCCGACCCGCTCTACCGGGCGAACCGTCTCGGCCGGATCTTCCGCGACGGCATGGCCGCGGCTCAGGCCGCCAACCTCTCCACCACCCAGTGGACGATCCCGGGCCGCATCGCGGTCGGCGCCCCGTCGGGCTGGCCGTTCATCTGACGGTCAGGAGCGGGAGGACCAGGATCCGGGTCTTCCCGCTCCCGCGACCGGGCTCGGCGGCCCGCGGACTCCGGTGTGCCCGGCTCGGTCACTCAGGTCACTGCTGTTTCCACGGCTCCGGCTGCTGACAGGCATCCGTCCGGGTGGGGCGGGTTAGCCCGTTCGGATCGTCCGCGCCGCTCGTGATGTGCAGGCCCAGCGGCTTCAGGTTCGTGCCGAAGGCGTTTGTCCACTCGTTGGCGAGGAACTTGTCGAGCGCTTCGCTGATGGCGAGGCACAACCGGGGCGAATTGTTCGGCAGCCCGATGCCGTACTCCTCGGCGCCGCTTGTGAACGCGATGTACTGAGCGGGGTCGAGGCCTTGCTGCACGGCGTACCCGGCGAGCGCGCTGCTGTCGCCGGATACCGCCTGCACGGCGTTTCGCTTGAAGTCGCTTACGCACGCGTCGAGGGACGGGCGGTTCACGATCGACCAGCCGCGTACCTCAAGGAATTCGGAGCTGGTGGATCCCTCCACCACGCACAGTGCCCCGTCGGTCGGCAGATCCACGAGCACGCGGGCCTTGGTCTTGGACAGGTAGCCCTGGCGGTCGACGAAGTAAGGGCCGGCGAAGTCGATCTCCTCGGCCCGCCGGGGTGTCATGGAGAAGTTGGAGATCACCAGCTTCACCGGCTCCTGAAGGTTGCCCTGCTGGTCGCGCCAGCGCCCGGCCAGCGCCTCCATCCGGTCGTCGAGGACGTCGAGCCGGACCCATTCGACCTCGAAGTCGAACCTTCTCTGCAGCGTCTCGGCCACCGAGACGTCGAAACCGGCGTGTCCGCTGCCGCCGACGGTATGCCAGCCGCTGTACTGGTCCGAGGTGTAGCCGATCCGCACCCGGCCGGAGAGGTAGTCGAACGGGTCGGGCTCGCGTTGCACCCACCACAGCCCGACGGTGGCGGTGAGCCCGACCGCGATCGCCACGGCGGCGAGTCGCCACACCACTGTGCGCCCGGGTGGGATGCGTAGTAGCGGCTGCCGGAACCGCCCGCGGTCGATGAAGATCGTGATGACCAGGCTGATCACTCCCAGCGGCAGTGCAAGGATCGCCGCCGCGTCCGCACCCCACCTCGGATTGAGCAGCGCGTAGAGGGTGAAGACCACTGTGGTCAGGCTTACCGGCGCGATCCAGAACATCTCCCGCCGCACGAATTCCGCGGCCGGGGGCGGGAGCGTCTTCTCCACGTCCGGGTCGTCACCGATGGGCGTCCGCAGTTCTCGGCTGAGGGTCAAGGCACGGCTCCCCGTTGTCCGAAGGGCACCCGACATTTCCGGATGCCCTGTCAACGAGGCTCTGCGACAGACGATTCGTCCCCCGATTCCTGATCATCCCTGAGTGGCCTCATTCCGTGGCGCGGCCGTTTGGCAGAACACCGGCCCGGTATACGCGCTCCGGGGCTACCTGTCTCCGGTGAGTGGGCGGACCGCGTCGCGCAGCCGCTCCCGAAGCCACTGTGAGACCGGGTCCTCGTGGACGCGGCGATGCCAGCGCATGTCGACGGCCGCGGTCGGCAGGTCGCAGGGCACCTCGTGGATGCGCAGCGGTACGCCCCGCTCGGCCAGGTGCACGGCGGTCACCCGCGGCACCAGACAGATCAGGTCGGATTCGAGCGCCATCAACGCACCCACCGCATAGGAGGGTACGACCGCGGCGACGTGCCGGGCGAGTCCGGCCTGTTCCAGCGCGTCGTCGAGCGGGCCGCGGGCGAGGCCGCGCCGGGACGCGGAGATGTGCGGGTGCCGGCACAGGTCGTCGAGCGTGAGGTGCGGGGCCCGGCCCAGCGTGGAGTCGGCGGCGACGACCGCCACGAAGTGGTCGGTGAACAGCGTCGACGTGTGGACGTCGGGCGGTGGTGGGCCCGCCACCCCGACGTCGAGGTCGATCGAGCCGTCGCGAAGCGTCTCCGCGTCCTTGTCGTCCTGGCCGACGAACCGCAGGCGGACGCCGGGCGCCTCGCCGGTGATCCGCCGGGTGAGGCGAGGGGCGAGCACCGGGATGAGCGCGTCGTTGAGCCGGATGGCGAACGTGCGCCGCCAGGTGGACGGGTCGATGTCCGCGGGGTCCGCGCGCAGGCCGTCCGCTGCCTCAAGCAAGGCCTTCACCGTCCCTGCGGAGTCGCGGGCGAACGGCGTGGCGACCAGGCCGCGGCCCGCCCGGACCAGGATGGGGTCGTGCATCGCGCGCCGTAACCGGCTCAGCGCCCTGCTCGTCGCCGGCGCGGACAGGTGCAGGCGTACCGCGGCCTCGGCGACGCTTCCGGTGTCCATCAGCGCGTCGAACACGCGCAGCAGATTGAGATCGAGGTGCTCCGCCATGTCGGCCCCATTCGTGCGTCCGGTGCAGGTATTACCTACCGATATTGCACTGGGCATCATGCCTTGTGCGGCGAATACTTGGGTCACACCCGTTCTGAACAGGAGTTCCGCCATGCCGAGAATCGTGCGCCCGACTGCCTACGGCACCCCCGACGTGCTCGCCGTGACCGACGTGCCAGCCCCGCACGCGGCTGCCAATGGCGTGGTCGTCGAGGTCAGGGCCGCCGGCGTCAACCCGATCGACTGGAAGCTCTACAGCGGGTCCTTCCACGCCGTGGACGACGACCACAAGGACGCCGCCGGGATCGCCGCCTCGATGCCCGCGCTCGGCCTGGAGTGCGCGGGCGTCGTCACCGAGGTCGGCGCGGAGGTCACCGGCGTGCACGTCGGCGACGAGGTCATCGTCTATCCGGTGACCGCGGCCTACGCCGACTACGTCACCGCGCCGGCCACCGCGATCCTGCCGAAACCCGCCGGACTGGGCTGGGCCGAGGCCGGCTCGCTGCTGCTGACCGGCACCACCGCGGTCCATGCGCTGCACGCGGCAGGTGTGGGCGCCGGCGACACGGTGCTCGTCCACGGCGGGTCCGGCGGCGTCGGACTGATGGGCATCCAGCTCGCCACCGCCGCGCGAGCGACAGTGATCGCCACCGCGGCCGAGCGCAATCACGCGTTGCTGCGGGAGCTCGGCGCGACGCCAGTCGTCTACGGTCCCGGGCTTGCCGGCCGGGTCCGTGCCGCCGCGCCGCAGGGCATCAGCGCCGCGATCGACCTCGCCGGCACCGACGAAGCGCTCGACGTCTCGCTCGAGCTGGTGGCCGACCGGACCAGGATCGCCTCGATCACCGGTTCGCCGCGCCGCGCCACCGCCGGCATCAAGCTGCTCGGCTACGGCCCCGGGCAGGACGCGGGCGCTGAGATTCGTGCCGCAGCCCGCGCGGACCTCGTCGCCCGGGCCGGTTCCGGTGCGCTGCGCGTCATCGTCGACGCCACGTTCCCGCTCGCCGACGCCGCGAAGGCCCACGAGACGGGCCTCGCCGGCCACGGTCCCGGCAAGCTCGTGCTGATTCCCTGATGCCGGGCTCCGCGACAATGCCGGAGATCAGCACCGCCCGGCGGCCGGTCAGGGACGCGGGTAGTCGGCGATCACGCGGTCGCCGACCTGGGTGCCGGTGGCGATGCCGTTGTCCGCGTCCCATTGGTCGTGGACGCCCAGCGGAGTCCTGCTCAACATCGGCCGCTGCGGGCCGATAGGGCCTGGGAGGAACGAGTGGAGGGCCGTCGCGGTGAGCGTTCCGGTGTCGCTTGTCCGGACTGTCCTGTTCGCGGCGTTGTATCTGGTCGCCACGATCGCCGGCCGCCTTACGATCATGGACGGGACCAGCCTCAGCCTGGTCTGGCCGGCCGCGGGCGTGGCGGTGGTCTGGTTCGGCGCCCAGCGCACGTCGCCGTCCCGGTGGGTCGACGTGGTGGCGCTGTCCGCGATCACCGTGGTGATCAACATGGCGACCGGGGCCTCCATCGGCCTCTCCCTCGCCTTCGTGCTTGCGAACCTGGTCCAGGCCGGCATGTTCCTCTACCTGATGACGCGCTGGCGACCCCACCTGTGGGGTGCGGGCGGCACCGAGCCGCTTCGAGGCCCCCGTGACCTGTGGGCGCTGCTGTGCGCGGCGTTCATGGCCACGGCCGCGGGCGCCGCGATCGGCCCGACCGCGGTCTGGCTCTCCATCGGCCACTACTCGCCGCCGGCCACCGCGGTCTGGCTGGTCCGCAACACCGCGAGCATGCTTCTCATCGGCGCGGTCGGGCTGTGCGTGGGCCATGCGGTGAGCCGGTTCCGCACCGAGCACGGCACCCTGCACGGCTGGTGGCGGCACGCGGGCCGGTCGCTGGCCCGCACGCCGCGGATCCGGCTGATCGAGTACGCGGGCCTGGCCGTCTGCTCCACCGCGGCGTACCTGGCCGGGTTCGGCCTCTCGCACGGCCTGCCGATCTCGTTCACGCTCATCGGCCTGACGGTGTGGGCCTCGGTCCGGCTCGCCACCCCGTTCGTGGTGCTTCACGACCTCGCGGTCGGCGTGATCGTCGTGCTCTACACGCTTCACGGCGACGGCCCGTTCGCCTCCGTCGGCTCGGACGCGCTGCGGGCCTTCGTCGCCCAGCTGTTCGTCGCGATGGTCGCGGTGGTCGGGCTCGCGCTGGCGCTCAGCCGCGACGAGCGCACCGCGCTTGTCACCAAGCTGGCCGCCAGCACGGACGAGGCCCGCGAGCGCGCCGAACTCATGCACGCGATCATCGACTCGATGGCCGACGGGCTGTCCGTGGTCGACTCCC
This sequence comes from Catenuloplanes sp. NPDC051500, assembly GCF_044454585.1. Classification (NCBI taxonomy): domain Bacteria; kingdom Bacillati; phylum Actinomycetota; class Actinomycetes; order Micromonosporales; family Micromonosporaceae; genus Catenuloplanes; species Catenuloplanes sp. NPDC051500. Next base: position 102,481 of record NZ_JBITDX010000011.1, on the reverse strand, counting down.
GCGGCCAGGTGCTGCTGCGCAACCCGGCAGCGGTGCGGCTGCTCGGCGGCGTGGTCAGCCCCAACGGCGCCGTCGCGGACAGCAGACACTACGGCCTCCACCACCTCGACGGTACGCTGCTGGCGCCGCAGGACATGCCGTACCGTCGCGCCATGGCCGGCACGCTTACCGGCATGGACGTGCTGGTCCGCAACGCCGGCGTCCCCGAGGGCCGCATCGTGCACCTCAAGGGCGCGCTGCTGCCGGACCATCACGGCAGCCCCACCGCCGTGCTGCTCTACACCGACGTGACGGCCGAACGCCGGCACCGCGACGAGCTGACCTCCTTCGCCGGCGTCGTCGCGCACGACCTGCTCAATCCGCTGACCGCGGTCGAGGGCTGGACCGAGGCGACCGGAGAGTCGCTTGCGGAGATCCCGTCACATCCGGCGGTCGACCAGGCGCGGGCCAGCCTGCAACGCGTCGAGCGCGCGGCAGTGCGCATGAGCGGGCTGATCAACGGACTGCTCGATCATGCGGTCGCCCGGGACTCCGCGATCGTGCCGGCCCGGGTGAGCCTGGCCGAGGTGGTGGCGGAGATCGCCGCGGCACGCGCGGACGCGTCAGTCGCGGCCGGCGGCCCGGTTCCGGAGGTCGTCATCGGTGACCTGCCCGCGGCGCACGCGGACCCGGTTCTGGTCCGGCAGCTGATCGACAACCTGATCGGCAACGCGATCAAGTACACGGCGCCGGGCGTGGTCCCGCGGCTCACGGTCGCGGCCAGCGCGGACGCGGGCACGGTACGGACCTGCATCTCCGACAACGGCATCGGCATCCCGCCCGGCCAGCACGAGGCCATCTTCGGTAACTTCCACCGCGCCCACCGCGCCGCGCCGTACTCCGGCACCGGCCTGGGCCTGGCGATCTGCAAACGCATCGTGGAACGTCACGGCGGCACGATCACCGCTGTGGACAACCCGGCGGGCGGCAGCTGCTTCTCGTTCACGCTGCCCGCGCACCACGAGCCGCAACCGCAGCGGGCCCGGCTGGCCGCCGCCCATCACGGCTGACGCCCCAGGTGTAGGCTGCGCTCCGATCGGCCGGAAGCGGGTAGACGGGAGCCGCCGGACATCGACACTCGAACCCGGTGTCCCCGCCCGGTCGGCCGGCGCCCACCGGCACCGCCGCGGTGACGCCTACCTATGACCTCCCAGCCCGGCGCGGCCGCCGACCTGATCAAGCGGGCCGCGCGCTGAGCCGCCCTCGCCCCGGGGCAGGACGTTCCGGGGCGAGGCGGTGGCGATCAGGCGGCGCAGCGCCGGGCCGGCCGGCCGTTCGACAAGCCTGTGGACAAGCCATGCCACGACCAGCAGCACCGCGATCGCGATCACGACAAGCACCGGCATCGGCAGGCCGGTACGCTCCCAGGCGTTGCGGATCATCGTGAAGCCGATCCGCGGGTGCAGCAGGTAGAACGGATAGGACACCGCGCCCGCGACGGCCAGCCAGCGCCAGGACCAGCGGTCGGTGGCACCGAGCGCGATCGCCAGCAGTGCCGCGAACGCGAGCGTGATGATCAGCAGCCCCGGCCAGACCGGCACCGGGAAGCCGGGATTCGCGGCTCCCACCCGCTCCGCGACCCGGACCAGGCTGACGAGATAGGCCGCGCCGAGCAGGATCCACAGCGCGACGCCGGGCCCGTACCGCCGGATCAGGTAGATCGTCATGCCGGCCACGAAGTACGGCGCGAACTGTGGCATCACCAGCTCCGCAAGTGGCACATCCGGCGGCACCACAAGCGACGCCGCCAGCCAGCCGAAGCCAAGCACCAGCACCCGGAGACGGGTCACGCCGGCCAGCACCAGCACGCCGAAGACGGTGTAGAAGCGCAGCTCGTACCAGAGAGTCCAGTACACGGTGTCCACATAGGGCACATTCAGCGGCCCGGCCAGCATGGTCAGGTTGACCGCGATGTCCGCGCCGGTCAGGTCATGCGCCAGCGGCACGCCCGAGGTCAGCGGAAACACAGTCATCACGGCCGCCGTGATCAGCACACAGGCCCAGAACGCCGGAAACAGCCGTCCGGCCCGCGACGCGACGAACCCGCGAAGGTTCTGCCCCCACCCACTCATACAGATCACAAAGCCGCTGATCATGAAGAACACCTCGACCCCGAGAAACCCGTAGATCAGCACCGCCCGCGCCTCCGCAGGCATGAAGGCGGCCGTGGCCCGCACGTTGTCGATCGACCACGCCAGCCCCAGGTGATATCCCGCCACCGCCAGCGCACACAGCAGCCGCAGCCCGTCAAGCGCCAGCAGCCGGGTCGTCGTCGGCCGCTCCACCGGCGTGGCCTTCCTCCGCCGAGGCCCCCACGACCTCTGCCCGGCCGACGCGGCGACCGGATCTTCCGTGTGCGTACTCACGAACTGCCTGACACGCGCCGCGCCGCCCCGGATGTAACGTGTGACGCAGACCACTTCCCGGTCCTGAGGATCAAGATCCAGTTCAGGTGCCCACTTCCGCGGCGGTCCGGCCCGCATGCTCCCGCGGGCAAACCTCCGCGTCGGGCTCCGCTGGCGCTCCGCACGCGCTCCGCACGTCGCTCCGGAGCCGGTTCCGCCGTGGTCCCAGCCATCGCGCCTGGCTGCGGGAGACGGACGTGCCGCTCGCGGCCATTGCCCGGCGGGTCGGCTATTCCACCGAGTTCGCGTTCGGCGCGGCGTTCCGGCGTGAGTACGGCATCGCGCCCGGCCGGTTCCGTGCCGACGCGGGTCAGCGCCCGCCGCCACGTCCGCGGAACGTGGCCCGGTAGGCCGGGCCGGATGCCACCGCCGCCGGTTCGGGCGCTTGCCGAAACATCGATGGCTCATCATGGGCGGGCCGGAACTCCGCGCTGGTGAAGGAGATCCACTGTGGTGACCCAGACGTCAGGAAGAACCTCGCTGCGCGGCTTTCTCCGGCTCGCCCGGTTGCGGTTCCTTCTCTACAACGTGCTGCCGGTCGGCCTCGCGGTCGCAGTGACCATCCATCAAGGACACCCATTCAACCCTTGGTGGTACGTCCTGGCGCAGCTGTTCGCCTGGACCGTGCACCTGATGACGCACTACTGCAACGAGTACTTCGATCTGGAGGCGGACCGGGCCAACGAGTCGTTCACGCCCTGGACCGGGGGCAGCCGCGCCCTGGTCGACGGCTCGGTCCCGCCGATCGTGGCGCTGGGCACAGGTTTCCTGTTGGCCGGTGCTGCCGCGCTGATGGTGGCGGTGATGCCGACCTGGCAGGCGCGCCTGCTCGCCACGGCCGCCGTCATCCTGGCCTGGTTCTACACCGCGCCGCCGCTGCGGTTCAACTACCGGGCGGGCGGCGAGGCCACTGTCGCGGCGATCCTCAACGGACTGTGGCCGGCGGTGGCGGCGGCGTTGCAGACCGGCGGCAGCGTACCCCCGTTGCTGCTCGTGATTCTGTTGCCCACGGCCGTGCTGCAGTTCGTCCGGATGATGGTGATGAACCTGGGTGACCGGTGCTCCGACGCCGCGGTCGGCAAGCGCACGCTTGTCGTCGTGCTGGGATATCGGCCGGCGGTACGGGTGATCGTGGCCGCGCAGCCGCTCGCGTACGCGATGCTGACGGCCTTTGCCCTGGTGGGGTGGATCCCGTGGCTGGTCTGGCTGCCGATGGCGGCGACCGCGGTCCTGTCGGCGTGGCTTGTCGGGCGGCTGCGGGCGAGCGCGATGCGTGACCTCGACGCCGCCCTGATGACGCCTGTCGTGTTCTGGGCCTCCAACCACGTGTCGCTTATCGTCGCGGCCGCCATGCTCGGCGTGCTGCTCGACGCCGCGGTGCACCGGGCCCAGCCCTCGGCGCTGGTCGTGCTCACCGCGGTCCTCGTTGCCTATACCGGGCTGTTCGCCCACCGCCTCTGGCAGTCTCGCCGGCTGTCCTAGGCGCTGTCGGTCTGCTTGACCTCGGTGGACGCCGCCCAGCTTGCCAGCAGGCGCAGACCGTCCGCGGCCGGAGTGCCCGGCTCGGCGCTGTACGCCGTGAGCGTCAGCCCCGGATCGGCAGGCATCGGCAGCGCCTCGAAGCCGAGGTCCAGGCGCCCGACGACCGGGTGCTGGAACGACTTCACGCCGTGCTGGTGCAGGCGGACGTCGTGCGCGCCCCAGCGGACCCGGAACTCGTCGCTGCGGGTGGCCAGTTCGCCGACGAGATCGCTGAGGTCCCGGTCGTACGGGTCCCGGCCCGCCTCGGTGCGAAGCAGCGCCACGGTCGTGTCCGCGGACGCCTCCCAGTGCGGGTAGAACCGTTCGGCCGCCGGGTCGAGGAAGCAGAACCGGGCCAGGTTCACCGGCCGGTGCGCTGTGGTGAACGCGGGTGAGTACAGCGCCTCGGCCAGCCGGTTCGCCGCCAGGACGTCCAGCCGCCCGTTGCGGACCAGCGCGGGCGCGTCGGTCATCGCGTCGAGCAGGTGCCGGGTGCCGGGCCGGACCTGTTTCGCGGGGCGGCGGCGCACCCGTGGCTTCCCGGTCGCGGCGCGCGCCAGGTCGTACAGGTGGGAGCGTTCGGCCTCGTCAAGCCGCAGCGCCCGGCTCAGCGCGTCGAGCACACTGTCCGAGACGCCGGACAGGTTGCCGCGTTCCAGTCGCGTGTAGTAGTCGGGGCTGACCCCGGCCAGCATCGCCACCTCGGCGCGGCGCAGCCCGGCGACGCGGCGGCTTCCCCCGAAGTCGGGCAGACCCGCCTGTTCCGGGGTGATCCTGGCACGCCGCGACGCCAGGAACTCGCGAATGTCGGCTTTGTTGTCCACGGCCCCGACGCTACGGGGTCGCCCACCGCGCTGAGGGGCCCTGTCATTACCCGCCTCGTCAAACACTCCCCGGCACCGGTGATGCGGGGTTTGCTTGACCCGCACCGACCACCCGAGGAGTACGGCATGGAACTGCTACCCGTCCGCCCCACAGTCAAGACGCCCGCGTCCGCGTTCACCGGCGACGTGTACATGACGCCGATCTACAACGGCGCCGGCCCGTCGCGGATGGTCGTCGCGCTTGTGCGCTTCACACCTGGCGCGCGGACCAACTGGCACTCGCACGCGGTCGGCCAGACGCTTCACGTCACCGAGGGCGTCGGCCTGGTCGGCGTGCGCGACGGCGCGGTGCTGCGCATCCATGCCGGTGAGACGGTGGTCTGCCCGCCCGGCGAGGAGCACTGGCACGGCGCCGCGGCCGGCACGTTCATGAGCCACCTGGCCATGCTCGAGGCGAAGCCGGACGGCGGCGACCCGACCACCTGGCTGGAGCCGGTCACCGACGCGATCTACGAGACGGCGAACAGGTGAAGCACCGGGCGATAGTCCCGATCGCCGCGTTCACCGCGGTGGGGCGGCTGCCCGAGCTGCGGAACGCGCTCACCGGCGGCCTGGCCGCCGGCCTCACGGTCAGCGAGATCAACGAGATCCTGATCCAGCTGTACGCCTACGCGGGCTTCCCGCGCAGCCTCAACGCGCTCGGCACGTTCCTGGCGCTGGTCGAGGAGCGCCGCGCCGCCGGCATCACCGACGCGCCCGGCGTGCAGCCGAGTCCGCCGGCGCCCGGCCGGAGCAGCCACGCGCGGGGCGCGGAGAACCAGACCACGCTCATGGGTACGCCGCTGACCGGCCCGGTGTTCGACTTCGCCCCGGCCGTCGACGAGTTCATCAAGGCGCACGTGTTCGGTGACATCTTCGGCCGCGACAACCTGGACTGGCAGAGCCGCGAGATCGCCACGGTCTCGGCCCTGGCCACGCTTGACGGCGTCGAGAGCCAGCTGGGGTCACACGTGCGCATCGCGCTGAACACCGGGCTGACCGAGCCGCAGCTGCGGGAGGTGGTCACGGTGCTGCGGGACCGCGTCGGCGAGGCGGCGGCAGACCGTGCCGCCAACGCCCTGGACGCCCTCCCCGGCTGAGCCTCAGCTCAGCGCGGACCGGAACTCCGCGCTGAGCTCGGCCAGGGCTGCCGGGGCGGCGCGGCAGATCCGCGGGAACGCCAGGAACCCGTGCGGCATGCCGTCATAGGTGGTGGTGCGCACCGGCACGCCGGCGGACCGCGGCGCCTCCGCGTACCGCAGGCCGTCGTCCCGGATCGGGTCGTGCTCGGCGACCTGGATGAGCGCGCGGGGTAGACCGTGGTGGTCCGGGGCGAACAGCGGCGACGCGTACGGCTGGGCCGGGTCGGCGCCGCCCAGTCGGTGTACACAGCCCGGTCTCCGCAGTCAGGCTCCTGCCGGCGGTGGCGCCGGGCCCACCGGAACCCGCAGAGGGCGGGCCGTGCGCCTATAGGATCGGCCCGTGGACGTGGACGACATCGCCGCCCGGCTGGGCGTACCCGCCGAGGAGATCGCCCGGGTGGACCGGCTCGCGGGTGATCAGCCCTCCGCGCCGCTACCTGCCGAGTCGGACGCGCGTGCGATCCTCGCCCGGCTCGCGGTGCTCCCGGACGACGCCGACGAGATAATCGCCGGCTGGCCCACCGCCGACTCTCCGCTGTGGACACCCGAGCTGCGCTGGCTGCTCGACAGGTCGACCGCGCTCGTCCGCGCCGACCTCGGCGGATCCGGCTGGCTGCCTCCGGGCCCCGCGCTACCGCACGCGCGCGGCCCCGCCTGGCAGCACCTCTACGTCTACGCCTACCTCGCGCTCGTCGACGTCGCCCGCGCCTACCACCGCGAGCACGACATCCCGGACACCGTCTCCTGGGCCACGCTCGCCGACCTCGGCCGCAACCTCGCGGTCAACCGCCGGATGCGCCGAGAAGGCTGGCCGGTCATGCAGGCCTGGCTGACGCTTCACGCGCGCGGCGGGCTCTACGAACTCGGCCGTCTGCAACACCAACGCGGCGGTACCGCGATCAGCCTGCACATCCCCGAATCCGGGCCGCTGACCCCGGACGCGGTCAACGCGTCGCTCGACGAGGCCCGCGCGTTCTTCCCGCGCCACTTCCCCGACGAGCCCTACACCGACTTCACCTGCGGCTCCTGGCTCCTCGACCCACAGCTGCTCGAATACCTGCCGGAAGACTCGAACATCATCCGCTTCCAGCGCATGTTCACCCTCGAACCCTACGAGGAGCCCGAGGGCCAGGACGCCGACGTCGAGGTCCGCCGCTTCGTCTTCCGCACCCTCACCACGCCGCTCGACCAGCTGCCCCGCGACACCGTCCTGCAACGCGCGATCATCGACCACCTGCGGTCCGGCCGCCACTGGCAGATCCGCAGCGGCCGCCTCCCAATCTGAAAGCACGACCCGTCGTCTTCCCGTTCACCACCACCCGCTGCACCGTTGTCATGCACGGCTTCCCCACCAAACCTCGAATCAATTCATCTACCCACTCCCGCTGTGGACCGGCCCGCACGCTCCCGCGGGCTCCAGCCCCGCCTCTGGTCACTCCCAGCCCAACCCCAGGGCGCGGCTCGGGCCGCGGCAAGAACCGACCCCGACGCCAGGGGCTGGCGGTGAGGCCAGCTGATCGCGGCTGGTGCCGTTCTGTGGATGACGCGACAGGGCGCGTCTGCGGTGGTCGGCTGGGGCGGGTGCGGTTCGGTGGTCGCAAGGGCTGGCACCGACGCCAGGGATTCGCGGTGTTGGTCTTGGTCGCGGCTGTCACGACACTGTGGGGTATCGCGGGCGCCGCGTCAGCGGCGGTTCGCCGGGGCGGTCGCGATCTGGGCGGTCGGTGAGGTCTCTTGATCTTGCTGCCGGAAATATCCCCATAAGGTGGCCAGCGCGGATCTCAGAATTTGACCGTGTATGTGTAAGCAACGTTATGGCGGCCTCTTAACGTTGCTTACGCATACATAGTCAAGTCGATCTAGCGTCGAGGGTGAGTACTCGACCCGATCGGCCTCGAGACGATCGTGATCGTGAGAGCCGAGATCGACCTGGGCCACGCGAGACTCTGGCTTCGGTGCCAGCCCTTGCGACAACCAACCCGCACCCGCCCCAGCCTCCCGCCGCCGACGCGTCACTGGCGGCACTGCTTCACTCGGGGCATCGGCGGCGCGCCACCTGCGGCACGCGCGCGGCAGCCGCGGTACCCGCGCGGCAGCGGCGGCACCCCGCGGCACGCGCGCAGCATCGGCGGCACCCGCGGCACCCGCGCGGTATCGGCGGCACGCGCGCGCGGCATCGGCGGCCCTCGCCGCACCGGCGGCATCCGGTCGCGCGCCATGCTTGCGGCAGGGCAGGGCAGGGCAGGGCAGGTTGAGGTGGGGTGTTCTCAGAGGTCGTCGAGGTGGATGAGGCCGTCCTGGAGGGCGCGGGCGACAAGGGCGGCCTTTGTGGACGCGGGGCGGCCGGCGCGCGCATAGCGGACGCGGACGCGGTCGATGTAGCCCTCGACCGTGCGGGGGGAGAGGTTGCAGCGGGCGGCGACCAGCTGTTTCGACTCGCACTGGAACCAGGCGAGCAGGACCTCCTGTTCGCGGTCGGTGAGGCGGGGGCGGTCGGAGGCGTCGTTTGCGGACATGGCGCCGGCCAGTGCGGGTGGGACGTAGGGGAGGTCTTGGGCTGCGGCGTGTACGGCAGCGACCAGGTGTTCCTCGCCCTCGGCCTTGGTGAGGAAGGTGGCGCAGCCGGCGTCGAGGCAGCGTAGCGCGGTTTCCCGGTCGTCGCGCATCGTGTAGACGACGACGCGGCGGCCGGCGGTGACCAGGTCGCCGAGCGCGTCCCAGGAGACGTGTGTGTCTGCGAGTTGCAGATCGACCACGACCACGTCGGCGCGGAGGCCGTCGGGGTTCCAGGCGATGCGCAGGTCGCCTCCGGCGGCGGTGACCGTGATGCCGGCGGCGCCGAACCAGGCGCGGGCGCCGGCCAGGACGACGGGATGGTCGTCGACGATCGCGACGGCCGGGCTCAGACGGGACATGTCAGCTCCACCCACAGAGTCGCACCGATGGTTGTGGTCCGGATCGCCACCGGGGCGGGGACCTCGTCGAGCGCGAAACCCACACCATTGCCGGCGGTACGGGCGACGACGCTCAAGCACAGGTGGGAGGCGGTCGGCACCGCGGTCAGGCGGAGGCGGTCGACGGGCAGGCGGCCGATCTCCCGTACCACCTCGCAGGCCGCCCGCCGCAGCTCCGGGGGCAGGCCGTCCGCGTGCACGGCGACCTCGACCTGGGTGCCGGCGGCCTGTACGTCGTCGAGGCAGGCGGACAGGTCGTCACCGAGTGGGTCGCCGCCGGCGCGGTGCCATTCGGCAAGCAGGCGGCGCACTTGGGCGGCGGCGACCCGGCTGCGCTGCCGGAGCGTGTCGTCGAGGTCGGGCGACGCGTCGGCGAGGCTGACCAGGACGGGTTCGACCGCGGCCGCTATGGTCCGGGAGCGCCGCAGCCGGTCGTCGTGGAGCGCGGCGGCCACGATGTGCTCGGTGCGGATCGCCTCCTGCGTGAGGTGTAGCGCGCTGGCGACCTCTGCGCACCGCTCGACCTCCCGGGCGGCCAGCGCGATCGGGACCTGCAGACCCAGGATGCCGAGGGCGCGCGCGGTCATCATGACGGTCTCCACCGCTCCGGCGGGCAGCGCGGCGGCAAGCGACAACCCGACCGGCAGGGCCAGCCAGAGGACGAGCGTGGGCAGCCGGCTGCCCGAGGCGATGGTCAGGAGCAGCCAGCCGTTGACGCCGACCGCCCAGTTCGCGTTCGTGTGTTGCAGCGTGGCGGGCACGGTGAGTGTGACGGCGGCGGTCGCGGCGAGTGTCACGGCGAGGAGCACTGCGGCCAGCACCCGCCGCGGCCGGGCGTGCTGGTCCGGCAGTGCCAGCAGCAGCGCGGTCGCGCACCAGGCGCCGATGCTGACCAGGTAGGCGGCGCGCTGGAACGGCGTGCCGGCCAGCGCCTCGGGGCGGTAGAGGATCAGCAGCAGCGCGCCGGCGATCACCCAGGTGCCCCACTGCACGGCCCTGCGGATGCCTGTCACGCGGCGGGCCAGCGCAGCGTGATCCGGGTGCCCTGGCCGGGGGCGCTGATCACGTGTGCGCTGCCGCCGGCCCGGCGCATCCGGGCCTCGATGGACAACCGCAGGCCGAGGTGTACGCCGGGCGGCACCTCGTCCGGCCGGAACCCGCGGCCGTTGTCGACGACGTCCAGCTCGATCGTGGCCGGTGCTGGCACCCGTACCCTCAGCAGGGCTTGATCTGTTCCCGCATGCCGCTCAACGTTGCGGAGCGCCTCGTCGCGCGCGGCAAGCAGGGCGTGGAGGGCGTCCGGCGGCAGGTCCGGATCCTTGTGGTCCGGCGCGAGCGTGACGGTGATCTGCAGCGGGCTGTTCGGTGGTGGCGTGCGCAGGTCGGCGACGGTGGCGCCGCCGGGGTCCGGTTCCAGGCGGAGCAGGTCGGACCGGGCACGGCGGCGCAGCTCGGGGCCGCCGCCACCCCGCGCCGCCGCGGCCGTGAGCGTGGCGGCGACCGTGTCGTGAAGCACCGCCAGGTGCTCCTCCACGCCGGCGCGGCGGGCCGCGGTCAACTCCGCCTCCCGCCGGACGGTGGCAGTGGCACCTGTCAGCTCGTCGACGCGCCGCGCGCTCGCGGCCACCAGCATGATCAGGGACCGGCCCAGCACAGCCTGCCAGAACAGCATGATCGACTGGGTGGGGCCGAGGTTCCAGTCGTCGCCGGGCGCGTGCACCGAGCCGGCCCACACGGCGGCGGAGACGACGAGCGTGTAGACGGCACCGGTGCGCGGGCGGGTGTAGAACTGCGCCGCGCCGACGCACACAGACGTCACCGGCCGCGCCCAGTCGTCCAGGTCCAGGTGGCCGTGCGGCGAGTGGAACCACGGGAGCAGCAGGCAGGCGGCGGCGAGCGGAAGGCCGTCCACGACCGCCATCGACCGCGGCCACCGGGCGGACACGACACACGCGGCCTGCCACGCCAGCACCGCGACGACGACCGGCGCGGCCGCGGACGGCGTGCCACCGATCGGCAGCAGCGCGGCGCAGGCGACGACCACGAGCACGCGGGCGGTCACCGCGATCCGGGCGGCGGTGGCCTTGACCGAGGTCTCCACCGGTCCGATGTCGCGAATGGTCAGTCTCCCTTCACCCCGCGGCGACATGGTAATCGCTCGATGCCAATGAGGGGTGTTCAACGCTCATCCGCCGCGTGTCGCATCGATAGCGTCTTTCCTTGTCAGAGCGCAAAACACCTGCACGGAAGGGTTTCCGGTGAACGTATCGCGTCGTTCCATCTTGGCGCTTCCCGCACTCGCGCTGTTCCCGGCGCCGGCACTGGCACTGGCAGCGTCCACGGTCGACATGGAAGGGGTGCTGAAGGCGGCGCAGTGGGACCCGGCCAAGGCGGACTCGGCGGTCACGGCCGGCGCCGGGCCGAGCGTGAAACTGGTCGAGAAGGCGCTGAGCGACCGCGGCCTGCTCGACGCCGCCTATGTGGACGGTCATTTCGGGACCAGGACCGTCGCCGCGTACGCGCAGTGGCAGCGCGAACTCGGTTACAGCGGCATCGACGCCAGCGGGCTGCCGGGAAAGACATCGCTGACGAAGCTCGGCCTCACGCTTACCCGGATCGTGTCGGTCGGCGCCCGGAGCACCTACCAGGGGTTCCCGGTCAACGCCCGTACCCTCGCGATGTTGAGGGCCGCTCAGACGCGCTCAGGGATCACGTTCGTGGTCGAGCAGGGCTCCTACTCACCGGGCGCCGACCCGACCTCGGCCGGCACCCACGACGGCGGCGGCGCGCTCGACCTGGACGCGGAGGCACTGACCGCGGCCCGGCGCACGGCCGCCGTCACCGCGCTGCGTCAGGTCGGGTTCGCGGCCTGGCTGCGCACACCGGCCCAGGGCGACTGGCCGCTGCACATCCACGCGGTCGCGATCAGCGACACCGACCTGGCCGCGTCCGCGCAGAAGCAGGTCGGTGCCTACTACGAGGGCCGCAACGGCCTGGCGAACAACGGGGCCGACGACGGGCCGCGCGTATCAAAGGTCACCTACGAGGAATACCTCCGTTCCCTCTAACCCAGGAGTCCGTCCATGAAGAAACTCCTCGCTGTAGCGCTGTTGCTGGGCGCCGCGATCGTCAGTCTCACCCCCGGCGTGGCCCAGGCCGCAGGCCGCGACGGCGTCTGTGACGCCGGCGAGTTCTGCCTCTACTACAACAGCGACCAGGAGGGGTCGGTCTCCGACTTCACCGGCTCGATCCCGGACTACGGCGACTCGCAGCCGAGCTGCTACGAGTTCAAGGGCGCCGGCAACGGCAAGGGCGACTGCGTGAAGAACGACGCGGCCTCCGCCTGGAACCGCACCGGCGACCCGGTCGCGGTCTACTACAACAGCAACTACGGGGGTGCACGCCAGGGCATTGCGTCCGGCGCCAAGGTGAACCTGAACGCGACGCTGAAGAACGAGAACGCGTCGCACCGGTTCAACGACACCAACGCCGGAAACGAGAACCTGTCGCACGGCCTCTACAACCTCAGCGGCGGCGCCATCACCTGCGGCTTCGACGGCTATGTGAACACCCCCGGCCGGCACGAGGGCATCGACATCGCCCGCAGCATCGGCTCCCCGGTCCGGGCGCTCGTCTCCGGCACGGTGATCAACATCGTCCGCGGCTCCAACGGCAGCGGCGGCCTGTCCACAATCGCGATCTACAACTCCACCTACGACCGTACGGTCATCTACCTGCACAGCGCCCCACTGTCCGGCCTGAGCGAGGGCCAGACCGTCAGCCGCGATCAGCAGATCGCCACCGAGGCCTGGCGCGGCGTCAGCTCCAGCGGCTCCGCCCACACCCACGTCGAGGTGCGCGTCGGCCGCAAGGAACTCGCCGCGAAGAGCGTCGACGACCCGAACCTGGACAACCCCAACCCGACCTCGTTCTGGAACGCCCGCGGCTACAACGTCCGCTGAGGTTCGGCAGTCACGGGGGCTGACCGCACCGTGAGATCATGGCCCCGCCGGGAGACCTGCCGGCGGGGCCCGACTCCGTGGGCTCAGGCCGTCTGCCGGATCGCCACCACGCCGGGCATGCCGGACACCTCGTGTTCCAGCCGCTCCGCCATGCCGGGACTGTCGTAGAAGATCTCGAACCAGGGGACTGCCGTGCCGCAGCCCATCAGCGTGATCGGCCCGTGGGCCGCACGCTGCGGATGCCAGCTGTAGCCGCCGCCGGCCCGGCCGATCGCCGCCTGGATCAGGTTGCGCTGGTCGTCGGTGGCGGCCGGGCTGACGTACACGCGCGCCTCGGTGCTGGTCCGGGCCTGCGCGCCGGTCAGCGGCTCCGGCACACCGTCCGGGTCGCACGGCCGCACCGCGCCGGCGAGCCACAGGCCCGCGACCGCGACGTGGGCGACGCTCGCCGCGGCCAGCCCGGCCCGCCAGACCGGAGGACGCCGGAGCAGCCCGCGAAGCCTGGGCAGTGGAAACGGGCGTTGCAGCGCGGCGACCGCCACCGCGATCACGGCCAGCAGCATCAGCAGTACCGTCGCGAACGCGGTGATGTCGTAGAACAGTGGACGCCAGAACGGCTCGGTCGGCGGGTACAGCGGATCCGTACGCCACCAGGCCTGCGTCCCCCGCACCACGGCCGGGCACACAAGCAGCAGCGGGAACGCGGAGACGACCGCGATGACAGCCATCCCGCCGGTGGCATGGACAGTGCGGCGGCTGACCCAGCCGAAGACCAGGAACGCGGCCAGTGCGCCGACCGGAACGCCGGGCAGCGCGGCGGCCCACATCCAGTCCGGAGTCGCGCGGCTGAGCCGGTAGAAGGCGCCGCCGTCGGAGTCGTAGGACGGCACATCCGGCCAGTACCAGATGCTGAACTGCAGCACGAGGCCGTCGCGCTCGGCCCAGAAGACCTGGCCGTCGTCGTCCGAAACGGTGATGCGGTGCACGGCCCAGCCGGCGGCCGTGAGTCGTTCCTGCGCGCCGGTCTGGTAGTCCTCGATGTTGCGGGTGGCGTCCGTGTGCTTCACCGAATATTTTATGTAGCCGTTGACCAGGCCCGATTCGGCGCCCGGTTCGGGCACGAAGTCGGGCGCGTCGCCGCCGCCGAAGACGTGCAGCCCGGGGAAGACCGTCTCGCTGATCTGCGCGGCGCGCGCGTCGCCCCGCAGCGGCGGCACGGCCTGCCAGGCCAGCTGGGTCGTCACCACCGCTCCGGCGAAAGCCCCGAGAAGCACGAAGAGCACCGCCGCGGGTACGACGAGAGGGTTCTTCGGCCGGCCCAGGCGGGCGCGCGCCCCGTGCCACAGGATGTCGAGCGCCTCACGCGGCCGCGGCCCACGCCGCCCCGTCTCCTGCTCTGCCTCGGCGAGCGTGTCGATCAGCTCGTCGCGACGCTGCCCCGGCGGGAACGTGAGCGCGGCCAGCCGGTGCCGCAGCGGGGTCACCAGGCCACCCGGTGCGCGGGTCGCAACCGCCGGCGTGCCGCGAGCTGCGCCTCGGCGGCCTCGGCGGCGCGGCGCAGTCGTTCGCTCTCCACCTCGAGCGCGGCTGCACCGTCCTCGGTCAGCCGGTAGTAGCGGCGGTTCCGGCCGTCGACCACCTCCTCCCGGTCCACCGCGATCAGCCCGTCGGCGGCCAGCCGGTCCAGTGCCCCGTACAGCGTGCCGGCCAGCAGCCGGACCTGCCCGCCGGAGAGTTTCTCGACCTCGCGGATGACGCCGTAGCCGTGCCGGGGCGCATCGGCGAGCGCGGAGAGGATCCAGATCGTGGCTTCCTGCATGTCGCCAATACTAAGAGTGTCTGAGTATCAGAGCAACTAGATATTCAGACACTCTTAGTATCTGCCCTCGAAAAGAGCGGCCTCTCGGGGGAACCGTTCCGGGTCGCGGTGCGCTGAGCTGGAGCCGTGAGGCCGATGGATGCGGAAGCGGGCGGCCGTGGCGTGCTGGAGGGCGCGTTCCGGCTTCTTGAGGTGCTGTCCGAGGTGGAGGCGGCCGGGCTGTCCGCGGTCGCACGGCGCAGCGGCCTGCCCAAGGCGACCGCTTACCGGCTGCTCGATCAGCTGGGTGAGCTCGGCGCGGTGGAGCGGATCCGTGGCGGATACCGGCTCGGGCGGGTGCTTGACCTGCTCACCGACGGTCGCGGGCCGGCGCGCCGACTGCGGAGCGCGGCGCACGAGCCGTGCCGGACGCTTGCGGTGCAGACCGGCTGCACCGTCGGCGTGGCGGTGTTGCGGGAGCGGGAGATCGCCTGCGTGTCGTCGGTGGTCGCGGGCGAGCGGCTGCTGTTCAACCCGGGCCTGACCACGTATCCGCTGTGTACGGCCGCCGGGCAGGTGCTGCTTGCCGAGCGGGACGATCTCGGCCCGCCGCCGCCGTTGTCGGACCTGGAGTGGCGGCGCGCCCGGGCGGCGATCCGGGACCGGGGCGCCGCGATCGACCACCAGAGCGTCGTCGCGGGCCTGTCCTGTGTGGCAGTGGGCGTGCGGGAGCCGGGCGGGCGGCTGGTCGCCTCGGTGTCCGCGATCGTTGTGGCGCCGTCGGTTCCGGCCGCGCTCACCGAGAAGGTGCGCCGGGCCGCCGCCGACATCGCCGGAAATCTGACTCTGGTCCGCTGACCGGACCGTCGCCTGTCCCGGCCGGGTTCCCGCGCCCATGCTCGGACGGTGATATATGTGCTGCTCTTCGCGTTGCTGGCGGCCGGTGTCGCGATCGTCCTGAAACGGCGGTCCCGCCGGGCGGCCGTGCCGATCGCCGGCGACGAGGCCGGCGTGCCGACGTTCCGGGTGGCAGCGCTCGGGCCGCGCGGGTCCGGCAAGACGCTGCTGCTGGCAAGCATGTACCACGAGATGCAGGTGTGGGGCGGGCGCTCGTTCCTGCTGACCGCGCCGCGCGCCGAGGTGGCGCTGCTCAACAAGTGGTTCAGCCAGGTCGAGGACACCGGGCAGGACTGGCCGGCCGGGACCGCGGCCGCGGACACGCGCGAGTTCACCTTCACGGCACGGGCCCGGACCAGGACCGGCACGCTGCGCCCGGTGCTGCGCCTGGTGTACCTGGAGTACGCCGGCAAGGTTCTCACCGAGCCGGAGGAGCCCGGCTCGAAACTCTGGAACGACCTGGACACGCAGGTGCAGCGCGCGGACGCGCTTATCGGCATCATCGACGGCCATCGGGTACGGCAGTGGTACGACGGCGAGCCCGAGGGCCGGATCCGGCTCCAGCACGCGATGACCGCGATGATCAACCGGATGCTTACCGTGCACAAGCCGGTCACGTTCATCATCACCAAGTGGGACCTGCTGCGCGACATCGACGCGGACGAGGACGCGCGGCTGCGCGCGGTCCGCAAGCTGCTGATGTCGAACCGAGGCTTCCGCGAGCTGGTCCAGGAGCACACGTCCCGCCGCGTGGTCCGGCTGATCCCGGTCAGCGCGGTCGGCCCGTCCTTCGCCGAGATGGACGACGACGGCGCGGTCGCGAAGGTGCCCGGCGGCGAGCTGCGCCCGACGAACGTGGACGTGCCGCTTGCCGCGGTCGTGCCTGACGTGTTCGAGCAGGTCGCCCGGGCGCTCGACCGGGAGAAGCTGGCGGCAGTGCTGGAGCGGGCCCGCCGGCGCAGCGGCGTGGGACCGGCCGCGGCGCTCACCGAGCTGGGCACGTTCATCCTCGCGCAGACGACGAGGGCGGCGGGCGCGGTCGGCGCCTTCAGCGCGCCCTACGTGTCGTTCCTCGGCGCGGCCGCGGCCGAGCTGCTCACGCCGCAGGCCGAGGCGCGGGCGGTCCGCACCGAGCGGGCGCTGAGCGAGGCGGAGCAGGAGGTGGAGGACTTCCAGCTGGCGCAGCGCCGGGTGATCCGCGACCTGCAGAGCCGGGTGGACGTGCTTGAGGGCCGGCTGCCGGCGTCGCGGCTGGACGGTGGCGAGTGACCGCGGGATGGCCGGTGCTTGTCGCGGCCGGCCGCCGTCGCGACTACAGCACGGTGTTGGCACCCGGGTTCCTGGTCGCGGCGCGGACCTACGGCGTGCTCGCCGATTCGCTTCGCATGCTGGGGCCGGACGATCCGCCGCGCGTCATCCCGGTCGCGGCCGTGGACGGGGTGCGCTTCCACGTCGCCTACGCCGCGCACGACGTGACCGCGGAGGATCTCCACAGCCCGGACGCGCCGATCCGGGACGAGCACGGCCGCCCGCTGCGGTTCCTCTACGGCTTCGCCTGGCGGGAGGGCGAGGCCGGCGAGCCGGTGGGTGCGGACCTGGAGGCGGCCCTGGGGGAGGCGGTCCGCGCCTACCGGCACTTCCTCGCGGACGAGGAGGGCTTCACGGTGCTCGCCTCCCGGCAGTTCCCGTTGCGTACCCCGGTGCGGGTTGTCGCCTCTGCGGCCGGGCCGGCGTCGCGCGGACGGGCGGTGGTCGCGGCGGCCGGCGCCCTGATCGCGATGATCACGCTGCTGGTGCTGCTGCTCCCGCACGGCGGTGACAAGGCCCCGGCCTGCACCGATCCGGCCGTCTGCCCGCCACCCACCGCACCATCGAGATCGATACCATCCGTGTACGTGACCCAGGTCACTCCGCGAGGACCAACCGGAATCGGGCCCGGGCGTCTGTAAGGGCGAGACGCACGTCCCTCCGACTCGGGAGAACAGATTGAGTTCTCGCACACGCCCTCGGACCGCCCGGAAGACGGTGTTGGGAATCGCCGCCGCAGTCGTGCTTGCGGCGGCGCTCACCGGCACCGTTGCGGTCGCGCTTGCGGAACAGCCCGCCCCGCCGGCCGCCGGCACCCTGCCCGCCGGCTGGACCGTGCAGGACCGGCAGCTGGTCTGGACCGCGCCGGCGCCGGTCACCGTGCGCGGCGCCGCAGTGGAGTTCTGGTCCGGCGAGCGGCTGCTCGGTCACGCGCGGCCCGGCGCGGACCTGCGGACGTACCGGCTGGAGCTGCCCGTCGTTCTTGATGATCTGCAGGTGCGGGCCGCCGGGCGCCGGCTTGACGTGGTGGAGACGGCCGGTGCGCAGCGGATCGCCGCCACGCCCCCGTCGTTGCCCGCACGGCCCGCCGCGACAGTCGACCCCGGTGTCGCCGGGCCGTTCGAGACTGTCACCGGCGAGTACGACCTGCCCGGCGTGCTGCTGCCAGGATTCCCGGCGGAGGTGGAGCGGCGGGCCGTCGTGGTCGCGCCGAAGAACGCCCCCGGCCGCCGCCCGCTGGCAGTGCTCCTGCACGGCCTGCACTACACCTGCTACGGCGACGACAACCAGACCAGCCAGTGGCCCTGCCCGGCCGGTTCCGCCGAGGTGCCCAACTACCGCGGCTACCTGAAGGCGCAGCAACTCCTGGCGTCGCAGGGCTACATCACCGTCTCCGTGTCCGCGAACGGCATCGACGGCCAGGACCAGCCGAACGACGTCGTCGAGACGCAGGCGCGTTCGTCGCTGATCCGCCTGCACCTCGCCGCCTGGGCCGACTGGGCCGCCGGCCGCGGCAACGCGCCCGCGATCGTCCGCGCCTCAGGTGCTGCCGACCTGTCGAAGGTGCTCCTGATGGGACACTCGCGCGGCGGTGAAGGCGTCAGCCGGGCCGCGCTCGACAGCCTCCGCCCGCCACCCGCGGCGCTCGACGGTTACCACGGCGAGGTCCGCTGGACGATCCGCGGCACCGTGCAGGTCGCGCCGACCGCGTTCGGGCAGAACCCGGTCGCGGAGGTGCCGTCCGTGACAGTGCTGCCCGGCTGTGACGGCGACGTCTCCAACCTGCAGGGGCAGGCGTACGTGGACGGTACCCGCGGGGTCGGGTCGGGCCGTGCGCTGCACAGCGCGCTCTACGTGGTCGGCGCGAACCACAACTACTTCAACAGCGAGTGGACGCCCGGCCAGTCGACGTACCCGGCCTGGGACGACGCGGTGACGGACGGCGCCGACGCACTGTGCGCGCCGGGCACACCCGGCCGGCTGACCGCGCCGCAGCAGCAGACCGTGGGCGCCACCTACCTGGCCGCCGCCGCACGCCTGTTCCTGGCCGGTGACGATCGTGTCCTGCCGCTGCTCGACGGCACCGGCGTCCGCGCGCCCTCGGCCGACCCGGCGCGGGTGCTCGCCCACGCGCTCGGCGGCGCCCGCACACCTGCGCTGGTGCCGGACGAGTCGGTCACCGTCACCGGCGCGCGGCTGTGCCGCCAGGTCACCCGCTCCGAGGCGGACGCCTGCCTGACCGAACGCGGCGCACCGCACTTCGTCCAATTCAACGGCGTGTCCGACGAGCCCGGCCGGTCCGCGGTCCGGCTGGACGGCGCCGCAACGCTCCGCCCGAAGACGCCGGGTTCGCTTGCCGGCGCGAGCCAGCTGGCCCTGCGCCTGATCGTGCCGCCGAACACGACAGGCAACCGGTACGGCGTGGCGATCACCGACCAGCGCGGCCGCCGCATCGACCTCGGCGACGTGACAGTGGACGGCCTGCCCGGGACGGCGTACACCTCGTCGTACTGGGCGCAGGAGGGCCGGGTGCGCCTGCCGTACCCGGTGGGAGAGCTCGCCGCACTTGAGCTGACCCCGCGTCAGGCCGGCCCGGCATGGCTCCTCGACGCGTGGGGCTGGAAGCCGGGCCTGCCGGCACCGGGCCAGGAGCGGCCGTCCCGCGTCGACATCGGGCGCCTCACCGTGGCCGAGCCCGACGGGCAGGCGACGACGCACCAGGTGCCGGTCACTGTGTCGGGCGCGGCGAACGGGCAGGTCAGGATGTTCGTCGAGGACCCGGGCTCGGACGAGCAGCGCTCCTGGATCGCCGACATCACACCCGGGACCACCCGGATCGACGTGCCGATCGAGATCACCGGCGACACGGCGTACGGCGGCGACAGGCGGTGGACGATCTACGCGAAGGCGGTGCGCAACACCATGGTCGGCGGGTACGACGGCGGGCTTGACGTGCGCGAGAACGATCCCCGCCCGGCGATGACGCTCGAACCGGCGCAGGTGACGGCCGCGGAGGGCGAGTCGCTCACCTGGACCGTGCACCTGTCCTCACCGGCCGCGACCTGGCTGTCCGCGTCGTTCGAGGTGCGGGCGCCGGACGGCACCGAGCTCTCCAGCACGGACGTCGACCCGGCCTGGTTCCGCCAGACCACGTTCAGCGACCCGCTCCCGGCCCGGCCGCTCTCCGAGACCGGAATCCGCGCGTTCGTCTCCCTGCCGCCGGGCCAGACCTCCGCGACGTTCTCGGTGCCGACGGTGCGTGACGGCGAGGCCGAGGGCGACGAGAAGGTCCGCTGGTCGGCACTCACCTTCGACGACGCCGGCCCGGTGCCCATCGGCGTGGGGGACGGCACGCTCACCGACGCGTCCTGAGCGACGGCGCCTCCCGCTGACCGGTCGGTCAGTGGGAGGCGCCGTCTCGTGGCGGCTGCCCGCCCACTCAGGCCGGGGCGATCAACGCCGCGTAGTCCTGGCCGGTCAGCGGGTCCGTCGACAGCGACCCGTCCGCGCGCGGCACCTCGAGGCGCGCGCCGCCGCGGGTGAAGACGACAGCGGTCACGTCGGCGCGGGAGGTAAGCGTGCAGACCACCTGCCCGTAGGTGAGCGAATCGTCGGTGATCGCCGCTGACTGGTCGGTCTCGGTCACCTCGACCCGGGCCTCGGTCCCGCCGGGCGAGCGCGTCACAGTCAGTGACAGCCCGGAGAGTGCGGTGGTGAGCCCGCTGTCCCGTTCGCCAGGGGACGGGCCGGCGAGCAGATGGGCGAGGTGCTGCTGCGCGTCCGGCAGCGCATCGATCCGGCGCACGGCCTGGACCAGCCGCCCGTCCCGGACCAGGCAGAGGATCTCGGCGAACGCGCCCGGGCGGCCCGCGGCCGTGCTCGGCAGCGGCGCGGTCAGCGGCTGATGCGGGAGCGTGACCGCGTGCGGCTCGTCCTGGGCAGGCAGCCCGCACCCGGCGAGGACGAGCGCCAGACAGCAGCCTGCCAGGCGCCACCTTACGCGCCACCTCACGCGCCGCCGCCCAGCTCGATCCGGAAGCGCGCGCCGCCGCCGGGCCGGTCCAGGACCAGCGCGCGGCCGTCGTGCGCGGCCGCGTGCTGGGCGACGATCGACAGGCCGAGCCCGGTGCCGTCCGCCGAACCGCGCGCGGTCGCCCGCGGGCCGCGCACGAACCTGTCGAAGATCGTCTCGCGCTGCTCCGGCGGCACCCCCGGCCCGGCGTCGTCGACCTCGACGAAGTACGCACCCACGCGTACAGCTGTCACGCCGTCGCCGTGCTGCTGGGCGTTGTCGATCAGGTTGGTCAGCGCCTGCTCCACCCGCCGCCGGTCCACCTGCCAGACGGCCGGCGTCCCGGGCAGCACCTCGACGAGTTCCGCGCCCAGGCCGCGCCGCCGGAGTGCCTTGGCGACGAGCGTCGGCAGGTCGGTCGCCTCGCGCTGGGCCGGTTGGTCGCCGCGGGCGAGTTCGAGCAGGTCGTTGACGAGGACCTGGAACCGTCGGACCTCCTCGGTGATCATGCCGAGCGCCTCCGCGGACCTGTCGTCCAGCCCGTCCCGCCGCCTGTCGATGACGCTTGCCGCGGCGGACAGCGTCTGCAGCGGTGACCGGAGCTCGTGACTGACGTCCTCGGCGAAGCGCCGGTCGCGGGCCAGCCGGCGGCTCAGCTCGTCCGCCATGTGGTTGAAGGACGCGGACAGTGGCGCCAGGTCGGGCTCGGTGTGCGCGTCCATCCTCGCGTCCAGGTCACCGCCGGCGAGGTCCCGCGCGGTCGCCACCACGGCGGTGAGCGGCCCGAGTGCGTGCCGGGTCACGTACCGGCCGACCGCCGCACCGCCCGCGCCGACCAGGACCGCGACCACAGTCAAGACCAGAGCGAGCACCTGGAGGGTACGTTCGAGCTCGCGCAACGACACCAGCTCGTAGAGGACCGCGGTCTCGGACAGCGGCACCGCGACCACGAGCATGGCCTGCCCGTCCCGGTGGATGCGTTGTGCGCCCGCCTCGCCCCGGCGCGCCAGCTGCTGCAACGCCTGCGGCACCGGGTCGCCGGCGGCCAGGTCCGCGGTGCGCGAGTACCACAGGCCGTTCCACTGCAGCAGCACCGAACGGTCCGCGCCGGTGTCGAGCGACCGCAGCAGCGCGAGCACGTCAGGTGAGCGGCCGGTCAGCCCGGCGTCGACCACCGCCGCGTCGAAGTACGCGGCGCGGACCGCGGTGCGCTCCCGCTCGGCCGCGAGCGTGTGCCGGGTCAGCTCGTACGACCCAAGCGTCACGCAGGCCGACAGCAGCAGCGCCCCCACCGCGAACGCGGCCGTCACCCGCGCCCGCAGCCCCATCCGCCGCACCGCCGCAGCCTGCCGTCTCACCGAAGCCGCCTGCCGTCTCACCGCTGCAGCTTGTAGCCGAGACCCCGGACCGTCACCAGGCGGCGAGGGCTGCCCGGATCGGCCTCGATCTTCGGGCGGAGCCGGCGCACGTGCACGTCGACCAGGCGGTCGTCGCCTGTCGTGTAGCCCCAGACGCGCTCCAGCAGCAGCTCACGCGACATCACCTGGCCCGGGTGCGCCGCCATCTCGCAGAGCAGCCGGAACTCGGTGCGGGTCACCGGGACCGGCGCGCCGCGCAGGAACACCTCGCCCGCCTCCGGCCGGATCTCCAGGTCGCCGAAGGTCAGCACGGTGATTCCCGGCGAGGTCACGCGCGCCCGGCGGCGCAACGCCCGCAGCCGGGCCGCCAGCTCCTTCACCTCGATCGGCTTGACCAGGTAGTCGTCGGCGCCGGCCTCCAGCCCCGCGACGATGTCGTGCGTGTTGTCCCGCGCGCTGATCACCACGATCGGCACGTCGTCGTACCGGCGCAGCTCGCGGATGCAGGTGAAGCCGTCCATGCCGGGCAGCATCAGGTCGATCAGCACGGTGTCCGCCGCCTCCGCCCGCTGTGCGGCAAGTCCCTCCTCGGCGGTCGGGAAGCCACGGGCGGCGTACCCCTCGTCCTCAAGCGCCATGGTCAGCGACCTGCGGATCCGGTCGTCGTCCTCGATCAGCAAGACGCTACTCATACCGCGCATTTTGCCCGGTCGGGTTTTGCCGCGCGCCGCAGCCGCGCCGCAGCCGCGCTGTATGACGGTTCCGAGACGGCACATGACGGTTCCGAGACAGCGCGCGTACGGTTCCGGGACATCCTCGCCGGATCCGTTTGCCGCCGCCGCTCACCCGGGAACCCCGCCGACCATGGAAATCTCCGGCATCCTCACCGCTATCGTCATCGGCCTGGTCATCGGCGCGCTCGGCCGCCTGGTTGTCCCCGGCAAGCAGAACATCCCGATCTGGCTGACCATCGTGATCGGCGTCGTCGCCGCGCTCATCGGCACCTTCATCGCCGCCGCCCTCGGCGTGGCCGAGACCGCCGGCATCGACTGGATCGAGATCGCGATCCAGGTCGTCCTGGCCGCGGTCGGCGTCAGCGTGGTCGCCGGCCTCCGCGGTCGCCGCTGACCCGCCCGGACGCGGCAGGGCCCGGCGCCGGTCAGCGCCGGGCCCTGCCGCGTCGTCGTAACCCCGATCGGGTGCCCGCTGCCACCCTGCCGCTCATGGCGCCGGGCGCTGCACCGCGGTCAGCCGCTCCCAGTTCCCGGCCCCGATCGCGACCTTCTCCTCGTGCGTGAACGGCGCGTTCTCAAGGAACGCCCGGGCCACCCCGCCGCTTGTGTCAAGGAACGGGAACCCGCCCGGCCGGGTGCCGAACGTGTACGGATAGTCGGTCGAATACAGCATCCGCTCGGTGCCGACCACCTCCGCGGTCCATCGGAGATAGCGCTCGCTGACCGTGCCGCTGCCCGCGATCCAGAAGTTCTCCCGGAAGTAGTCGATCAGCGGCCGTTCGATGCCGGCCATCGGCGCCATGATGCCCACGTGGTCGAGGTAGAACAGCACCACCTCGCCCCAGTGCCCCGCGATGACCTGCAGTGACGGGTGTCTGTCGAAGACGCCGGAGAAGATCATCCGCAGGTACTGCACGCCGAGGTCGAAGTACCAGCCGAGCCCGGCGGTGGCGAGCCCGGCACCGACGCCACCGGGCAGGCCGGAGTAGTACGCCTCCTGCACGGCGCGCACCGGCAGCTGCGGGTGGAAGTGCAGCGGGACGCCGAGGCGGGCGGCCGTACGGTAGAGGTCGTCGAACTCCGGCGCGTCGGCGAGCAGGTCACCTGTGCGGCCGTAGAGCATCGCGCCGGGGAATCCGAGCGTCGTGACCGCGCGCTCCAGCTCCACCACCGCGGCCGCCGGGTCCGGCGTCGGGATCACCGCGAACGCCTGGAACCGCGCGGGGTTACCGGCCACGATCGCGGCGAGCTGGTCGTTGGCGTCCCGGGCGACCGCCACCGCGTCCGCGGCCGGCAGGCTCTGCACGCCGGGCGTGGCAAGCGACAGCACCGCCACATCGAGCCCCTGCTCGTCCATGTCGGCGATCCGCAGCTCACCGGTGTCGCGCAGCCGCCGGGCGATCGGGTCGTCGCCGAACCCCAGCTGCGGGGTCTGCGGCGCACCGGCCCGGACCAGCGCCTCCTGCTGCACGGGCAGGATCACGTGCTCTTCGAGACCCACGATTCGGATCATGTCTCATCGCTCCTCAGCTTTGCGTTCCACTGGAACGCTCGGAACCGTATCACCGTTAGTTGCAGCGCCACAACCACGCCCGTATCATTGATTCGTGAGTGCCGAACCGACCCGCCAGCGCGTCCTCGAAGCCGCCGCCGACCTGCTCGCGCGCGAGGGTGCGGACGCGGTCACCACGCGCGCGGTCGCGGCCGCGGCCGAGGTCCGGGCGCCCGCCATCTACCAGCACTTCGGCGACAAGGACGGCCTGCTCGAAGCGGTCGCGGAGCACGGATACGCCACGTTCCTCGCGGCCAAGCAGGCGCCGCCGCTGCCCGACCCGGTCGAGGATCTGCGCGCCGGCTGGGACCTCGCGGTCGAGTTCGGCCTGAGCCACCCCGCGCTCTACGCGCTGATGTACGGCCACCCCCGGCGCGGCACCACGTCCGCCGCGTTCCAGGCCGGCATGCGCATCCTGCGCGACCGCATCCACCGCCTCGCCGCGGCCGGCTGGCTACGCCTCGACGAGGATCTCGCCGCCACCGTCATCCACGCCACCGCCCGTGGCGCGGTCCTAACCTGGCTCTCCCAGCCCGCATCGCACCGCGACCCGGCCCTGCTCACGGTCATGCGCGAGGCGATGGTCTCCGCCGTCACCACCGCGGAACCTGCTGTTCCCGCCCCCGGGCCGTCCGGCGCGGCCCGCGCGCTGCGCGCCACGCTCCCGGACCAGACCACGCTCAGCGCGGGCGAGCAGCACCTGCTCGGCGAGTGGCTCGACCGGCTGAGCCGCTAAAAAGCCACAATTCATTTTCCACTCTGCGGGTGGTCCGGCCCGCACGCTCCCGCGGGCACCGGCTCCGCGGTGGCCGGGAAGAGCGGCACGGCGTACCCCGGGGGCGGTGTTCGGTTTTGGATGTTCCTGTCCACTACTGATCGGTCCATCGACATGTTTCAACGGAATGACGATTGTGGGGTGAACACGTCAATTCCCTGACGGCGGAGGCTCGTCCTCGCCGCCGCCGGGCGTCCCGAGCGAGGCTCAGGAGAGGCACGACCATGAGAGCCAGTTCCCCCTCGGCGTCACAGCCGTTCCGCCGTGTGATGACCGCGCTGGTGGTGACCGTGCTCGGCACGCTCACCGGCGCGGTCGCGACCTCCGCGCCCGCAAGCGCGGCCACGAACCAGTTCCGCGGCATGAACTGGGCCGTGCTGGGCGACAACTTCAGCACCGGCCCGCTCGTCGTCCAAGGGCTCAGCCAGTCGGACAGCAACGCGACAGTCCGGGCCAAGGCCAACGCTATCTACGACGACATGGCCGCGGTCGGCGTCAACACGGTGCGCCTGCCGATCAACACCCACACCGTGGGTACGACCTGGTGGAACAACTACCGGGGCGCGATCGACGCGGCCACCGCACGCGGCTTCAAGGTCATCCTCGCCTACTGGGAGGACGGCGCGGCCTCCGGCGGCCGGATCACGAACCTCGCCGCGTGGAACACCATGTGGTCAAACGTGACCTACCTGTACGGCGCCAACACCAACGTCTACTTCGAGCCGATGAACGAGCCGCACGGCTACAGCTCCGCGGAGTGGCGCACCGTCGCGGCGAACTGGCTGAGCTACCACTACTCCGCGGTTCCGGCCCGGACGCTGATCGGCGGCACCGGCTACAGCCAGGACCTGCGGGACGTCTGCAACGACAGCCGGTTCAACGGCACGTTGCTCTCCTTCCACCACTACGCGTTCTTCTACAGCGCGATGACCTACGACGCGTTCCGCACCCACATCCAGACCCGGCTCGGCAACTGCGCCTCCCGCGCGGTCGCCACCGAGTTCGGCGCGCCGATGTCGACCGGCCTCAACTATGCGGACGCGAACAGTACCGACAACTTCGTCCGGCACATCCGGGCGATCACGCAGGTGATGCGGGACAACCAGATGGGTGGCACCTACTGGCCCGCGCTCGGCGGCAAGCCCACCGGCACGCTTGGTTACGACTCGTACTCGATGTTCGCCTTCAGCGGCAGCGGCACCGACCTCAACCTGACGGTCCGCAACGCCTCCGGCCGGGACCGCGTCCGGTACGGCTGGGGCCTGTGAACCCCATCCGCGTGAGCTGACCCACCCGGTGCGGGGCGGCCTGCCGTCCCGCACCACAGGCAACCGTGACCGTCGGGCGATGCACCCTGGCGGCAACCCGCGGCCCCGCCCGTACCCATGATCGCGGTGTGTCTGGGTTGCGGTTCGGTGGAGCACTTCGACGGTTCGGTGCAGCCCCGATAGGTCCGTTGCGCCCCAGCGCTTCCACAGTCTCCTATCGAAGGTGCCGACTTCTTGCTGCATTCGCTCGTGAACCGCACGCGACGTAACCTCCGGATCCGTGGCCTCTTCGCCGCTGCGCTTGTCATCGCCACGCTCGTCCTCCCGGGCACTCCCGGCGCGCTTGCCGCGAGCGCTTCCGGCGCTCCGGGTGCATCCGGTGCCGAAGGGGTGCTCGACGGTTCGGTTGCGGCCGCCACGCACGGCTGGACCGCGAGCGCGGTCACCGGCGGGATCGGGCTGCGCCGCGTCACAGGCGTCACCGGGCCGTTCACGGCGAAGACCGCGATGGAGATCTCCCGCGGCAGCGGCACCGGGAGCTGGGCGCTGGCGCTGGCGCCGATGCGGAACCCGGCCGTGTTCTTCACTGTCGGCCGGACGTACCGGATGCAGGCCTGGGTGCGTGACCTCACCGGCGGCAACCGGCCGTTCGGCATGCTCCTGGCCAACGGCAACTACGAGCACCGTCCCGCGGACGCGGCCGTCTACGGCCGGTTCACCGACACCGGCTGGCATCTGATCACGCGCACGTTCGTCGCCACCGCGGCCGGGCACGCGGACACCTCGGTCTACCTGAGCCTGCCGGCCTCGAACGGCTTTCGCTTCCAGACCACAGGGCTCACCGTGAAGGAGCACGTCGCGGCGCTGCCCGCGAAGGCCGACACGGTCGCGGACCGGGTCATCTCGTTCGCAGGCAAGGCCGGCACCGCGCCGCCGGCCGCGATCTGGAACCACGAGACCGGCGGCAACGGCTGGGGCAACCGCGAGCTGCAGACCTACACCACCGCCACCGCGAACGCGCAGCTCGACGGCGCCGGCCGGCTGGCGATCATCGCCCGGCGGCAGACCGTCAAGGGCACGGACGGCTTCACCCGCGACTTCACAAGCGCGCGCCTGAACACCAAGGGCAAGGTGACGGTACAACCGGGCTCCTATGTGGAGAGCGCTATCGTCGCGCCGGTCGGCACCGGCGTGTGGCCCGCGTTCTGGCTTGTCGGGGCGGACATCGCGAAGGTCGGCTGGCCGGCCTCCGGCGAGCTGGACATCCTGGAGGGCGCGGGCGCCACGCCGACGCTCGCCCACAGCGGCATGCACATGTCCAAGATCGGCGAACCGGGGACCGACCTGGCGTACGGCTGGGGCGACGCCGGCGGCACCACCGACCTCGGTGAGCCGCTGGACGCCCGCGCCCACCGCTACGGCGTCTACTTCGACAAGCAGGTGGTCCGCTTCTACATCGACCGCAAGCCGACCATGACGTTCTGGGCCACCGACGCGGCGGCGTCCGGGCGCACCTGGCCGTTCGGCAAGGAGAACTTCATCGTGCTCAACGTGGCGATCGCTGCCAGCGCCGACCCGGCCCGGTCCGCGCCGTCCCGCACGATGAGCGTCGGCGACATCGCGATCTACGAGGGCGGGGTGCCGTTCTGACTGACCGGTAGGGGTCAGCCGTATTGACGGGGATGAGGTGTCTTGACAGGGTTGCGGCACGCGGGCCCGTGTCGTTCGGGCCCCGGCTCACGGGGGAGCATCCACATGTCCGCACATCCACTGTCCCGGCGTGCGCTACTCGGCGCGGGTCTGAGCTCCGCCGCCGTCACCGTCGTGGTGCCGCTCGTGGGCGCCGGGCCGGCGTATGCGACAAGCCGCATCATCCCGGCCGCCACCTGGGGTGCGCGGCAGCCGAGCGAGCCGATCACGGTGCGCACCAACCCGCCCAACAAGATCCTCGTGCATCACACGGCGACGGCGAACAGCACCGACTACAGCCGCGCGCACGCGGAGTCGCTGGCCCGGAGCATCCAGAACAATCACATGGACACGCGCGGCTTCATCGACACCGGGCAGCACTTCACGATCAGCCGCGGCGGGTACACGCTTGAGGGACGCCACCGCAGCCTCGAGGTGCTGCAGTCCGGCGGCGGCCAGGTCGACAGCGCGCACTGCACCGGGCAGAACGACGAGGCGGTCGGCATCGAGAACGAGGGGACGTACACCTCGGTCGTACCCCCGGCGGCTCTTTATGATCAGTTGGTTCTGCTCTGTGCCGACATCTGCGCGGCGTGGGGCTTCAACCCGCGGCAGATCTACGGACACCGCGACTTCTGGGCCACCGAGTGCCCCGGCGAGCTGTTCTACCCCCGGCTCGCCGGCCTGCGCACGGACGTGGCGGCCCGGCTCGGCGTGACAGTCGACCCGTGGCCCACGTTCCCGGAGGGCACCGCCGGCCAGCACGCGCGCACCATCCAGTACCTGCTCCGCCAGCAGGGCGCGACAATCACCGCCGACGGCTCGTTCGGCCCGGCCACCGCCGCCGCGGTCCGCGACTTCCAGACCCGCAAGGGCCTCACCGCGGACGGCATCGTCGGCGCGACGACCTGGCCCGTCCTCATCGTCACGGTCCGCAACGGCGCCACCGGGCCCGCGGTGGAGGCGGTGCAGAGCGCGCTCGCCAGCCGGAAGTACACGGTCTCCGTCGACGGCCAGTTCGGCGCGAACACCGAGGCGGTGGTCCGCACCTTCCAAACCGACCAGGGCCTCTCCAGCGACGGCGTCGTCGGCCCGCGCACGTGGAGCGCGCTTGTGGCCTGAACAGTTCCCGCGGCTGGCTGCGAGCGTGAGTTCTTACGCACCGTGATGGATCGGGGTGTGGAGGTCGGTCAGGCGACGGCCGGAGCCGCCCTGGGCGGAGGCGATGATCTCGGCGGCGATCGAGACCGCTGTCTCCTCGGGGGTGCGCGCACCCAGGTCGAGGCCGATCGGTGACGCGAGCCGGGCCAGCGACGACTCCGGCACGCCGGCCTCACGCAGCCGGCGCAGACGGTCCTCGTGCGTGGCCCGGCTGCCCATCGCGCCGACATAGCCGGCCGGCGACCGCAGCGCGCGGACGAGCAGCGGCACGTCGAACTTTGGATCGTGGGTGAGCACGCAGATGACTGTGCGTGCGTCCACGTCCGCGGTCGCCAGGTGCTCGTGCGGCCAGCGCACCACGACCTCGTCCGCGTCCGGGAAGCGCCGTCGCGTCGCGAAGACCGGCCGCGCGTCACAGACGGTGACGCGATAGCCGAGGAACGCGCCGATCCTGGCTACCGCGCCGGCGAAGTCGATCGCGCCGTAGACAAGCATCCGCGGTGGCGGCGCGAACGACTGCACGAACACGCGCCGCCCCCGCGCGCCAAGCGCCACGACGCCTGTGGCCCCGGCCGCGAGCATGCCCGCCGCCTGGCCCGCCACCACCCGGTCGAAACCGTCCGGGCCGCATCCGTCCGCTGCCACCCGATCGAAGCCGTCCGGAACAGAGCCGTCCGTCACCACCCGATCAACACCGTCATCAGCGGGTACGACGAGGCGCCGTCCCAGCCCGTCGCCCGCGTCGAGCATCGACGCGATCGCGATCGGGCGCCCGTCCCGTACCCCGGAAAGCACCTGATCTGGAAGGTCGTCGCCCGGCTGCACAAGCACGTCGATGATGCCGCCGCAGGTCAGCCCGACCGCGAACGCGTCGCCGTCGCTGACGCCGTAGGTCTCGGTGACCGCCACGCCGGTCGCCAGCACGGTCCGGGCGAGCTCGTAGACGGCCGCCTCCACGCACCCGCCGGAGACGCTGCCGATCACCTCGCCGGTCTCGGAGACGGCCATCGCGGCGCCGGGCGGCCGGGGCGCGGACCGCCAGGTGCTCACCACAGTCGCGATCGCGAATCGGACGCCGTCCGCCCGCCACCCGGCCAGTTCGGCGACGATCTCCCTCACAGCAGTTTGTCGAGCGTGATCGGCAGGTCGCGGACGCGGGTGCCGGTGGCGTTGAAGACCGCGTTCGCGATCGCGGCGGCGACGCCGGCGGTGCCGAGTTCGCCGAGGCCGCGCGCGCCGAGCGGGGAGCGCGGGTCCGGGATCCCGGTCCAGATCACGTCGATCTGTGGTACGTCGAGGTGGGCGGGGATGTGGTAGTCGGCGAGCGACGGGTTCATGATCCGGCCGCTGCGCGCGTCGAACAGCGTCTCCTCGGTCAGTGCCACGCCCAACCCCATGATCATGCCGCCGCGCAGCTGGCCGGCCGCGGTCACCGGGTTGAGCACGGTTCCGCAGTCGAACGAGCCGAGCAGGCGGTCGACGCGCACCTCGCCGGTGACCGCGCTGACCCGCACCTCGCAGAAGACCGCGGCCGAGCTGTGCATGGAGAACCGCAGGAATTCGAGCGGCGGCGGGCCGGACGCGGTCACTGTCAGCTCGTCGCGCCCGGCCCGGGCCAGAATCTCCCGGTAGCCGTCGTGCCGGGCGGGATCGTCCACGTCCGACAGGCCGCCGCCGGCCAGGCGCACGGTACGGCCGGCGACCGGGCTGTCCCGGCCGGCGAGCCGCACCAGCTCGGCGCGGAGCTTGTCCGCGGCCGCGGAGACGGCGCCCGCGATCGTGGCGGTCTGCGACGATCCGGCCGCCGAGGTCGCCGTCGCCAGCGCGGAGTCGCCGAGCGTGAACGTGACCTGCTCCAGGGACAGGCCGAGCCGGTCCGCCGTGTGCTGGGTCTGGACCGTCGCGACGCCCATCCCCATCTCCTGCGCGGAGCAGGACACCTCCGCGGTGCCGTCCCGGCGAAGCGTGAGCCGGACGGATCCGCCGGGCATGCGCGCGTAGGGGAAGCTGCCGGCCGCGCAGCCCAGCCCGCGCAGCCATTCGCCGTCCCGGACGGTGCCGGGCTTCGGCTCCCGGCGCGTCCAGCCGAAGCGCTCGGCCCCGTCGGTAAGTGCCTGCCGCAGGCCGTGCTGGGAGAACTCCTGGCCGGAGATCGGGTGCCGTTCCGGGATGTTGCGCAGCCGCAGTTCGACCGGGTCGAGGTCCATCTCGTGGGCCAGCTCGTCGACCGCGCTCTCCAGCGCGAAACTGCCGATCGTCTCGCCGGGCGTACGCATGAAGGTGTTCGGCACGATGTCCAGGTCGAGGTGGCGCTGCAGGAACTCGAAGCTCCGGGACGCGTAGATCGACCGGGAGCCGAGCGTGTACGGCTCCGGGCAGGTCCCGTAGAGCGGCATCACGGAATACCCGGTGTGGATGACGGAGGCGAACCGTCCCTGCGCGTCCGCGCCGAGCGCCATCCGCTGCTCGGACGGGGTCCGGCCGCCGATGATCCGGTAGACGCCCTCCCGGGTGAGCCGCAGGCGTACCGGACGGCCGATCATCCTGGCCGCCGCGACCGCGATGATCTGGTGGTCCCACAGCCCTTTCCCGCCGAAGCCGCCGCCGATGAACGGGGAGACCACGCGTACCTGCTCGCGCCGCACGCCGAACAGCGTGGCCAGCCCGCTCGCGGTCGGCGCGATCATCTGCGTCGAGTCGTGCACGAGCAGCGAGTCGCCGTCCCAGGCCGCGGTCACGCCGTGCAGCTCGATCGCGTTGTGGTGGTGTCCCGGCGTGCGGTAGATGTTGTCCACCCGGTGGTCGGCACGGCGCAGTTCCCGCTCGGCGTCACCGACCGTGACGTGGTTCTTCTCGACCAGGAGTGACGGGAGAGTGCGCGCGCCCGCCTTCGCGTCCTCGAAGACGGTGGCGGCCGTCCGCGGCGCATAGTCGATCTCGACAAGTGACGCGGCGTGCTCCGCCTGCTCCGGCGTCTCCGCGAGCACTACCGCGACCGCCTGCCCGTTGTAGCGCACCTCGGGGTCCTGCATGATCGGCAGCCCGCTGTTGCCGGGGGCGTTGAGGTTGAGGCCGGCCAGCATCGGGACGATGTCGAGGCGCGGCATGTTCCGATAGGTGATCACCAGCAGGACGCCGGGCGAGGACTCGGCGGCGCGGGTGTCGAGGCGGGTGATCCGGCCCCGCGTGACGGTGCTGTGCACGAGCGCGGCGTGGCACTGGCCGTCCATCGCGGTCTCGGTGACGAACGGCGCGCGGCCCTGGGCCTTGAGCGGGCCGTCCAGCCGCGGGGTCGGGCGGCCGATCTCGACCTGCCGGTTGATCAGCTCGTCAGGTGTGCCGCCGGGCAGCCAGCGGGCCGGAACCAGACCCAGCACGGTACGCACGGAGGCGACGGCGGCGTTCTGCACCCTGCTCATGCGACGCCTCCACGGAGGTCGGTGAGAAGACTCGAGACCGTGCGGCGTACCAGCGCGATCTTGAAGTTGTTGCCGCTCAGCGGCACTGCCTGCGACAGCTCAGCGTCGATTGCCGACTCGATCGCGTCGTCGGTAAGCGGCATCCCGCGCAGCGCGGCCTCGGCGCGCAGTGCACGCCACGGCCTGGCCGCGACGCCGCCGAGCGCTATCCGCACGTCCTGCGTCACCCCGTCCCGCACCGTCAACCCGGCCGCGACCGAGACAAGCGCGAACGCGTAGCTGGCCCGGTCCCGGACCTTGCGGTAGACGGACCCGTTCGCGAACGTCACGTCCGGCAGCTCGACCGAGACGATCACCTCGTCCGCGCCGAGCATCGTCTCCGCGTCCGGCCGGTCGCCGGGCAGCCGGTGGAACTCGCCGATCGGGATGGTCCGCGCGCCGCCGGGCCCGGCGACGTGCACGGAGGCGTCAAGCGCGGCGAGCGCCACGCACATGTCCGACGGATGCGTGGCCACGCACTCGGGCGACGCGCCGAAGATCGCGTGGTAGCGGTTGAAGCCGCCGATCGCGTCGCAGCCGCTGCCTGGCGCCCGGCGGTTGCAGCGGGAGCCGGCCGGGTCCGCGAAGTACATGCACCGGGTGCGCTGCATGATGTTCCCGCCGACGGTCGCCATGTTGCGGATCTGCGCGGACGCGCCGGCCAGGACCGCGCGGGACAGCATCGGATAGTGCCGCCGGACCAGCGGATGCGCCGCGACCGCGCTGTTCTTCGTGGCCGCGCCGATGAGCAGGCCGCCGGTGCCGGACGGTGTGATCGTGCCGGACAGGCCGGACACGTCAAGCAGGCCGGCCGGGTGCTCGACGCCCTTGCGCATCAGGTCGACCAGGTTCGTGCCGCCGCCGAGCAGGCGCCAGCCGTCCACGCCCGCGGACTGCACCGCATCAGTGACGGACTCGGCCCGCCGGTACCGCACCGGGTTCATGCCGCCACCTCGGCGATCGCGTCGATGATGCCGTTGTGCGCGCCGCACCGGCACAGGTTGCCGCTCATCCGCTCGCGGATCTCCTCGCGTGACAGCGCTACCGGGTCCGCACTCAGGTCCTCGGTCACGTAGCTCGGCACGCCGGCCCGCACCTCGTCGAGCATCGCGACGGCCGCGCAGATCTGGCCGGGCGTGCAGTAGCCGCACTGGAGTCCGTCGTGCGCGACAAACGCGGCCTGGAGCGGGTGCGGGTCGAGGCCCTCGATGGTGGTGACCGTGCGGCCGTCCGCCTGCACGGCGAGCGTCAGGCAGGACAGTACCCGTGCGCCGTCGACGAGCACCGTGCACGCGCCGCAGGCTCCCTGGTTGCAGCCGACCTTCGTACCCGTCAGGTGCAGGTGGTCACGCAGCAGGTCGAGCAGGGACACGCGTGGATCGTCCGGCGCCGCGACGTCCGCGCCGTTGACTTCAATCGCCATTTCTTTACGCTATGAAGCCCCGTGCGTACTGTGAATGCCCATGAAGCCGGACTTTTTTCGTGTCCGTACGGGCGATCACTTCTCCGAGGTCCTCGACCTGGTCGAGGTGGGCGGCGTGGTGACAGGCGGCATCGCGGTCTACGGCGCGTGGACCACGCCACGATTCCCCATCGACGTGCCGCTGAAGTTCGCGGCTGTGGTACGCGGCCAGGCCCGGCTCAGCACGGACGGGCTCGACCAGCCGCTCACGCTTGACCAGGGCGACATCGCGATCCTCAACTGCCGGTCCTGGGCGCAGCTGGAGGGTGGCGACGGCGGGCGCCCCGCACTTGTCGAGGCCGTCGACGACGACCTCATCGGCTTGATCGGGTCCGCCAACGACGTTGATCACATCCTCTTCGGCGGCCACATCGACCTCAACCCGGCCGGTTACGCGCTGCTCGCCTCGACGCTACCGCCCGTCGCTCACGTGCACGCGTCGTCCGTGGCCGGCTTCGGCCTCCGCCGGGTCCTGGACCGGATGGTCGAGGAGCTGATCGCGGACCGCGCCGGCGCGAGCTTCGCCATCCGCCAGCACGGCCAGCTGCTCGTCCTCGAACTCCTCCGGGCCCACCTCGGCCAGGCCGACCTGCCGCCCGGCTGGCTGCGCGTCTCCACCGACCGGCAGCTGAGCCCGGCGTTGGCGCTGATGCACGCGGAGCCGTCCCGCCGCCCGAGCGTCGACGAGCTGGCCCGCGCCGCGTCGATGTCCCGCACCTCGTTCGCCGAGCGGTTCCGCGAGGTCGCGGGCGTGCCGCCGGTCGCCTACCTGAGCCGCTGGCGGATGCTGCACGCCCAGCGCGCGCTCCGGGACAGCGACATCGGCATCAAGGCACTCGCCGCGGAGCTGGGGTACGCGTCGGAGAGCGCATTCAGCACCGCGTTCAAGCGGTCGGTCGGCGAGGCCCCGCTTCGTTACCGTCAGCGGCTGCGCAGGTAGCGGCTTCTACTGTCGCGGCGTGTTCGTGCCCAGGTGGGTGACGCCGAAGCTGTGGTCGTACTTGAGGCCCAGCCGCAGGGCACGGTCCAGGCCCAGAGCCTGAGCTGTCGTTAGCGCTCGGTAAGGGTTTCCCGGCCCGGGGTGCGATCTACTGGGGCGGTGATAGGACGTCTTCGCCGTTCGCCGCTGGCCTGGGTCGCGGCGGCACTGCTTGCATGCGTGGCCGGTGCCGGGATCTTCTGGTTCGAGCCGTGGAAACTCGTGACCGACCAGGAGGTCGCCGAGTCGCTGACCGTGGTGCCCGCACCGCAGAGCCCGGCGGTGACCGGGTCCCAGAGCCCGGCGGCGTCCGGGTCCGCGACGCCGGCGCCCGCAGCGCCCGCCGTGCCCGCCGTCGTGCGGCAGGGTGAGTTCATCAGCCACGAGCACGACACCACGGGCGTCGCCCGGGTGGTCCGCGCCGCGGACGGCTCCCACACGCTCGAGTTGGCCGGCCTCGACACCTCCAACGGCCCCGACCTGCGCGTCTGGCTCTCCGACCAGCCGGTGCGCGCCGGAACCGCCGGCTGGCGCGTCTTCGACGACGGCGAGTGGGTCGAGCTGGGGGAGCTCAAGGGCAACCGCGGCGACCAGACCTACGCCATCCCGGCCGGTACCGACCTCGACCGCCTCTCCAGCGTGACGATCTGGTGCATCCGCTTCTCCGTCTCCTTCGGCGCCGCCGACCTCGCCCGCCCCTGAGGCGAATGCGGGGCCGATGACGAGCGCCGGATCCGCCTGAGCAGAATCGGTCCGTGATCGCAGACATTGACCGGCTCCGGCGCGCCTTCGACGAGGCCGAGCTGCACGCCGACACCGAGGCGCTCGACGCGCTGCTGGCCGCCGACTTCCGTTCCATCGGGGAGCGGGGCTACGTGCTGGACAAGGCACAGTGGATCGGCAAGTTCGCCGACTTCGGCTACACCAGTCTGGACAGCACCGATGTGGAGGTCGCGTTCTACGGACACGCCGCGATCGTCAGGTGCGTGCAACGCAGCGCCTCGACGTGGCGCGGTCAGGACATGGCGCTGACCGTCCGCGTCAGCCAGACCTGGATCCAACTCCCCGAAGGGTGGCGGCTGGCCGGCCTCCAGTTCAGCACGCTCGACAACGCCTGACGGCGACGACAGATCACGCTTTCTTCCCACTCTGTGGGTGGTTGCGGCCCGCACGCTCCCGCGGGCACCGGTCCCGCCGGGCTCGGGAAAGACCAGCGGGCCGCGATAGGCCGATTGCGCAGCTGCGTGCGAGGGGTAGTAACCCGATCGTGCGAAAGATGCGAATCGCCGGAACGGCCGTGTTGCTGGGATTGATGACCGCCTGCGGGGGAGCGGGCCCGGTTCCGCTAGACGAGCAGATACCCGAACACGGCAGCGGGGGATTCGCCGCGGCGCCCGGATCCGAGACCGTCACCGGCGCCGGCCAGACGTTGATCACCTACCAGATCGAGGTGGAGACCGGCGTCGAGTTCGGCGCGCTCGACCCGGTGACGCCCGACGTGTTCGCCGCCGCGGTCGAGCACGTCCTCGCGGACCCGCGCGGGTGGGCCGCCCACCCGGTCACCGAAGTACAGGCGGAGATGGTGAACGCGTCCTGGCGTTTCCGGCGCGTTGAGGGCCCGGACGCTCAGGTACGGCTGCGACTCGCCACGCCGCAGACGGTCGACGCGCAGTGCGCCAGGATCGGCCTGGACACCGAGGGGAAGTTCTCCTGCCGGTTCGACAACACGATCATGGTGAATTTGAAGCGCTGGCTGCAGGGCTCACCGATCTCCCCGTCCGTCGACGAGTACCACGCCGGGGTCGTCAACCACGAGGTCGGCCACTTCCTCGGCTTCGACCACGCCGGCTGCCCCGGCCCCGGTCAGCCCGCACCGGTGATGATGCAGCAGAGCATCGACCTGGGCGGGTGCGAACCGAACGCGTGGCCGTTCACCGGCGGCGGCGCGTTCATCACCGGCCCGTGGCAGCCGTCCTGAAACGGCCCGTACCAGGTGGCGCAAACCGCATTCGGCACACTCCGGTCGTACCCCCTCGG
This sequence comes from Catenuloplanes sp. NPDC051500, assembly GCF_044454585.1. Classification (NCBI taxonomy): domain Bacteria; kingdom Bacillati; phylum Actinomycetota; class Actinomycetes; order Micromonosporales; family Micromonosporaceae; genus Catenuloplanes; species Catenuloplanes sp. NPDC051500. Next base: position 65,107 of record NZ_JBITDX010000011.1, on the reverse strand, counting down.
GGCTGTTCTCCTATCGTTGTCGTCATGGAACAGGAACCGTTGGATGTTGAGGCGGGCTTCACCGGACTGGGGTTGCGGGCGGAGCTGCTTCGCGCATTGACCAATCTCGGGTACGAGGAGCCGACGCCGATCCAGCGGGAGGCGATCCCGCCGCTCGTCGCCGGCAACGACCTGGTCGGCCAGGCCGCGACCGGCACCGGCAAGACGGCCGCGTTCGCGCTGCCCGTGCTGCAGCGACTCGAGCCCGGCCGCCGGGAGACCGAGCCGCTCGCGCTCGTCCTCGTGCCGACCCGCGAACTCGCCGAGCAGGTGTCCCAGGCCGTCCACCGCTACGGCCGTGACCTGGGCGTCCGCGTCCTCCCCGTCTACGGCGGCCAGCCGATCGGACGGCAGCTGCAGGCGCTCAGCCGCGGCGTCGACGTCGTCGTCGGCACGCCCGGCCGCGTGCTCGACCACATCGACCGCGGCACGCTCCAGCTCGGCGGCGTGCGTACCGTCGTGCTCGACGAGGCCGACGAGATGCTCGACATGGGCTTCGCCGACGACATCGAGGCGATCCTCGCCGAGACACCCGCGGAGCGGCAGACAGTGCTGTTCTCCGCCACCATGCCACCCCGCATCGACAGCATCGCGCGCCGCCACCTGCGCGAACCGGTCCGGATCACGATGGGCCGCAAGACCGTCGAGCCCGGTGACATGCCGCTCGTGCGGCAGAGCGCCTACATCGTCGCCCGCGCGCACCGCCCCGCCGCGCTCGGCCGCATCCTCGACGTGGAGGCGCCGACCGCCGCGATCGTCTTCTGCCGTACCCGCGAAGAGGTCGACCAGGTCACCGAGACGCTCAACGGCCGTGGCTACCGCGCGGAGGCGCTGCACGGCGGCATGAGCCAGGACCAGCGGGACCGGGTGATGGGCCGGCTGCGCGCCGGCAGCGCCGAACTGCTCGTCGCCACGGACGTGGCCGCCCGCGGTCTCGACGTCGAACAGCTCACCCACGTGATCAACTTCAATGTGCCGGTCGCCCCCGAGGCCTACGTGCACCGAATCGGCCGGGTCGGCCGGGCCGGCCGCGAGGGCTGCGCCATCACGCTCGCCGAGCCGCGCGAACAGCGCATGCTCAAGGCCATCGAACGCCTCACCGGCCAGCGCATCACGCTCGAGAAACTCCCCACGGTGACGGACCTGCGGGCCCGCCGGCTGGAGCTCACCCGGTCCTCGCTGCAGGCCAGCCTGGAAGGCGACGACCTGGAGCGTTTCCGGGTCGTGCTCGACTCGCTGACCGACGAGCACGACGTCGAGAACGTGGCGCTCGCCGCGATCAAGCTGCTGCACGAGGCCGCGGGCGGCGACGACGACGAGGAAGAGATCCCGACTCCGGCCGAGCCCCGGGAACGGCCGTCCCGCAACAGCCGTGACGCCCGCCAGAACGACGGCGGCCGTGACGGCGTTCGTGATGGGGGCCGTGACCGCGGGCCGCGTGCGCCGCGGACCTCGGATGAGGGCGTGACCCGGCTGTTCATCAGCCTCGGCCGCCGTGCCGGGCTGCGGCCGCAGGACCTGGTCGGCGCGATCGCCGGCGAGTCCGGCCTGAACTCGCGCGAGATCGGCGCCATCCAGATCACCGACCGCTTCTCCCTGGTCGAGGTTCCGGAATCCGCCGCTGACATGGTCATCGAGGCCATGCAGCAGAGCTTCATCCGCGGCCGCCGCCCCTCCGTCCGCCGCGAACGTTTCTCCCGCTGACAATCCAGATCCAATTCATCTGCCGCTTCCGCGGTGGCCCGGCCGCTCGCTCCCGACTCCGCTGCCAGACCCACCCGGCCAAGACGCGGCCGGGTGGGGCAAGGACTGAGGCGTCAGCCGGCGACCGCGCAGAAGAGCGCCGTGTTTGCGGCGGACATGACCTCCGCGTGGCGCCGCACGCCCTCAGCGGTCGCGGTGACGCCGGGCTGTGCGGTGACGTCCGCGACGCCGGTCCGCCGGCCGTCCGCGGTGGTCACCGCGAGCGCGTGGTGGCCGCGGGTGTCGCCGCCGTGCGCCCACACGGTGCCGCACGGCGAGTCGACGCGGATGATGCCGAGCCCGTAGCCGCCCGTGATGCCGGCGCCGGCCGGCAGCGGGACCGTGGTCGTCATCTCGGCCAGGGCCGCGCCGGAGAGCAGGCGTCCGCCGAACACCGCGGACAGGAACCGGGACACGTCCTCCGCCGTGGAGATGATCGCGCCGCCCGCGCCGGCCCAGCCGCCGAGCGGCCGATCGGAAATATCGACATATGCCGGTTCGGGCGTGCCGAACGCGACTGAGTAGCCGTGCGCGTACCCCCGGCCGGTGTTCGTCGCCCGCGGGTCGGGATAGTAGGTCCGGGTCAGGCCGAGCGGGCCGGCGATGTGCTGCCGCACCAGCTCCGGCATGGTCCGGCCGGTGACCGCCCGCAGCAGCTCGCCGAGCAGCACGTAGTTCGTGTTCGAGTAGTTCCACCCCTGGCCGGGCGCGAAGTCCGGCGCGTGCGAGAACGCGAGCGCAAGCATCTCCCGCGCGGTCGCGACGTGCTGCGGATCCTGCTCCATCCGCACGTAGAACCCCGGATCGGCAATGTAGTTGAACAGTCCGCTCGTGTGGTTGAGCAGCATCCGGACGGTGATGTTCTCCCCGTTCGGCACCACGCCCGGCAGGTAGCGCGCGACCGGCGCGCCCAACTCCACCCGCCCGCGGTCGACCTGCTGCAACACCAGCACCGCGGTGAAGATCTTCGTGGCGCTGCCGATCTCGAACTGATCCCCGCCGGTGATCGGCCGCCCGGTCGCCCGGTCCGCGACACCTGCCGCGGTCACCTCGGCGCGGCGCCCGTCGTCGATCCGCGCGACATAACCGGGAACGCCTATCGACAGCACCTGCCGGGCGGTCTCCTCCATCGCGCCGTGGTGGCGTGGCCCGGCCGTCGCCGCGGTCGTGCCCGCGCCGGACATCGCGGCCGCGACAACCAGAGCGACAAAGACACGCCGGGGGTACGAGTGAGCTGTGCGCATGGCATCCAATCCTCGGTCGGCAGATGTGCTTCCAGGCGCTGAATCGACCTGGAGGTGGGACGTCTGGGCCTCGCCGCAGCCCGGCATCCCACATCGATACAGCGCTTAGTCGGCGGGACCGCCCGGGTAGTTCCGCGCGGATCACTGTCGCGGTGCGGTTCGGCCCTGCCGGACGGGGTACAGCGCGTGCGTGCTCCTGATCGAACTCTTACCTGACCTGCCGCTTCCCGGTCACGGTGACACCCGCGGGCGGCTGCGCGCGCTGGCCCGGATCGGCCGGGTGGACCTTATCCACGCCCGGCTGGCCGAGGGACATGCGGACGCGGTCGCGATCCGCGCGGAGCTGTCCGCAGGGCCGGTCGAGCCCGGGCAGCGGTGGGGCGTCTGGGCGGCGGCCCCGGCGTCGGTACGCGCGACGCGCACCCCTGACGGCTGGCGCCTGACCGGCGACCGTCCGTGGTGCTCCGGCGCCTCCTGGTGCACCCACGCACTGGTCACCGCGGCCGCGGACGACGGCATCCGGCTCTTCGCCGTGCGCAACGAGACCCCTGGCGCATCACCTGTCGACGGCACCTGGCCCGCGGTGGGAATGGCCGGCAGCGACAGCCGCACCGTCACCTTCTCCGACGCGCCGGCCGAGCCGGTCGGCGGGCCCGGCGACTACGTCGGGCGGCCCGGCTTCTGGCACGGCGGTGTCGGCGTGGCGGCCTGCTGGTTCGGGGGAGCCCTCGGGGTCGCGGACACGCTGTACGCGGCGCCGGATCCGGGCCCGCACGCGCTGGCGCACCTCGGCGCGGTCGAGGTGGCGCTGGGCAGTGCCCGCGCGGTCCTCGACGCGGCCGCGGCCGAGATCGACGCCGATCCGCGCCGGGACGCCCAGGCGCTCGCGATGCGGGTCCGCGCCACGGTCGAGCACGCCGCCACCGAGGTGCTCGACCACGTCGGGCGGGCGCTCGGCGCCGGGCCGCTCTGCCGCGACGAGGCCCACGCCCGGCGCGTCGCCGACCTCACCGTCTACCTGCGTCAGAGCCACGCCGAAGCCGACCTGGAGCAGCTCGGCCGCCTGGTCACGGGCGGGGGCCCGGCGTGGTGAGGCCGATCGTCGGGGACGGCACCGCGGAGGAGGTGTGGCGCGCCTGGCCGGCGATGCGGGACTGGCCCGTGCTGACGCTCGACGACCTGCCGGGGCCGCCGCTCGTCGTCGCGCCGCACCCGGACGACGAGGTGCTCGGCGTGGCAGGTCTGATGGCCCGGGCCGGCGCGGCGGAGCTGGTGGCGGTCACGGACGGCGAGGCGTCGCATCCCGGCTCGACCGTCCACACCCGTGCCGGGCTCGCGGCGCTGCGCCGTACCGAGACCACGGAGGCGTTGCGGCGGCTCGGCCTGGCGGACGCGCCGGTGCACCGGCTGGGCCACCCGGACGGCGCGATCGACGAGCACGCGCTGACAGGTGTGCTCACCGAGCTGCTGACACCCGGGCGCTGGTGCCTGGCTACGTGGCGCGGCGACGGGCATCCGGACCATGAGGCGGTCGGCCGGGCGGCGGCGCGGGCGTGCGAGGCGACAGGCGCGCGACTGCTGGAATATCCGGTCTGGGCGTGGCACTGGGCGGCGCCCGGTGACGATCGCGTGCCCTGGTCACGGGCGCGCCGGGTCGAGCTCGGGGCGGAGCAGCAGGCCGCGAAGGCCGCCGCGATCGCGGCGTTTCCAAGTCAGATCGCGCCGCTCGGTCCGGCCGAGGCGGACGCGGCGATCCTTCCCCCGCACGTGCTCGCGCGGTTCGCGCGCCCGTTCGAAGTGGTGCTTGTGTGAGCAGAACGAGGAGAGAACCCGCAATGAGTACGCCGATCGACTACTTCACCCGGATGTACGCCGGCAACGACGACCCGTGGGACTTCGAGAACCGCTGGTACGACGCCCGGAAACACGCGCTGACCGCCGGTGTGCTGCCCCGGCGCCGGTACCGGTCCGGCTTCGAACCGGGCTGTTCGACGGGCCGGCTCACCGCTCTGCTCGCCGACAGGTGCGACAGGCTGCTTGCGGTGGACGCGGTGCCCGCGGCGGCGGGGACGGCGGCCGATCGTCTTGCCGGGCAGCCACAGGTGACGGTCGGTACGGCGCGGATGCCTGACGAGTGGCCGGAAGGGCCGTTCGACCTGGTGGTGCTCTCGGAGCTCGGCTACTACTTCGCGCGGCCCGAGCTGGACGTGCTGCTGGAGCGGGTGGTCGGCTCCCTTGAGGACGGCGGTGACCTGGTCGCTGTGCACTGGCGGTGGCCGGTCGAGGAGCACGCGCTGCGGGGCGACGAGGTGCATGCCGCGCTCGCGGGGATGCGCGGCCTGACCCGGCTGTCCCGGCTTGAGGAGGCCGACTTCCTGCTTGAGGTGTTCACGCTGACGTCGTCGGCGCGGTCGGTGGCGCAGGCGGAAGGGCTTGTGTGAACCGGGTCGCGGTGGTCGTCCCGGCGCATGACGAACAGGATCTGCTGCCCGCCTGCCTGGCCGCTCTGCACCGGGCGGCGGACGCGCTCGGGCGTACCCCCGTGGAGATCGTGGTCGTGGCGGACCACTGCCGTGACCGGACCGCGGAACTGGCGGCCGGTGCCGGCGCGGAGGTGGTGACAGTCGCGCACCGCAATGTCGGCCGGGCTCGGGCCGCCGGTGTCGCGCACGCGGTGCGGCACGGGCCGGCCGGGCTCTGGGTGGCGTGCACGGACGCGGACAGCCGGGTCGGTGCGGACTGGTTGCGATGGCAGCTCCGGCACGCCGAGGACGGTGCCGGCCTGCTGCTGGGCACGGTGGAGGTCGACGACTGGGCGTCATGGCCGACGACGTTGCCCGCGCGGTACGAGGCCCGGTACCGGCGGAAGATAACCGGCGCCGTGCACGGGCATGTGCACGGCGCCAACCTGGGTTTCCCGGCGGAGACCTACCTGGCGGTGGGCGGTTTCCCGGGCCTCGCGGTCGCGGAGGACCGGGTGTTCGCCAAGCGGGTCCGGGACGGCGGCGCCCGCGTCGTGACCGATCCGTCCTGTCCGGTCCGGACCAGCGCCCGCCCTCGAGGCCGGGCGCGGCACGGCTTCGCCTCCTACCTGACGGCGCTGTCCGGCGTCCGGAGCGCCGCGCCGCGGATCAGGCCGGAGCCGCTCTGAGAGTCACCGTCCGAGGCGGCGGAGCGCGTCCTTGCGGGCGTCGGCGATCCGCTTCCACATTCCGTCGGCGACGGCCGGGTCGGTCAGGGCCGCGGGCCCGAGCGCGCCCGCCACGCCGCCGGGAAATGTCGTCGTCGAGACCGGCCGGCGGTGGCTGAACGTATCGAAGCCGGTCCGGCCGTTGTACGCGCCCATGCCGCTCTGGCCGATGCCGCCGAACGGGACGTCCGGCAGCAGGACAGCCGCGGCGTAGTCGTTGCGGGTGATGCTGCCGACCACCGCGTGGTGGCGGAACGACCGGAAGTCGGGCGTGTCCTCGCCGTACCAGTAGGCGGCCAGCGGGGACGGGTGCGCGGCCACGTAGTCGATCACCTCGGCGATGTCGTCGTAGGGGTAGACGGTCAGCACCGGCCCGAAGACCTCCTCCCGGGTGATGGTCATGTCGTCCGTGACGTCGAGCAGGAGGATCGGCGGGAGGTACCGGGCGGTCGGAGTCGCCGTCGGCACCGCCGTGGCGCCCTTGTCCACCGCGTCGCTGATCAGGGCGGTTATCCGCTTCACGTTCTTGTCGTCGACGATCGGGGTTACCGCGGGATGCACCGCGAAGTCGGGATACAGGCTGATGAATGCTTCCCGGGTCAGGGAGACGAACTCGTCCAGGTGCGACCGTGGCACGAAGACGTAGTCGGGGGAGAGGCAGGCCTGGCCGCCGTTGGCCAGGCGGGAGACGGCGACGCGCTCGGCGGCCAGCGGGAGGTCCGCGTCGGGGCCGAGGACCACCGGGTTCTTACCGCCCAGCTCAAGCGTGACCGGCACCAGGTTCGCGGCGGCGGCGCGGGCCACGGCACGGCCGGCGGCGGGGGAGCCGGTCAGCAGCAGATGGTCGAAGGGCAGATCGGAGAAGGCGATCGCGGTGTCGAGTCCGCCGTTGATCACGATCAGTTCCTCGGCGGTGAACTCGGCCGCGATCGCGCGGGCCAGCGCGGCACCGGTCCGGGCGCTCACCTCGGAGAACTTGACCATCACCCGGTTGCCGGCCGCGATCGCCTCGGCGGCCGGCTGCACGACCAGGCCGACCGGGATGTTCCACGGGCCGACGATGCCGACGACACCCCGCGGCCGCACGTCGACAGTGGTGGGGATGCCGGCCTCGGCGGAGCCCGGCACCTCGGCCGGGGCCATCCACTCCTCGAGGTGGTCCCGCAGATGACCGATGCCGTCCACCGCGACCATGATGTCGAGCATCAGGCTGAATGCGGGCGGCCGGTGCCCGAAGTCCGCGGCGATCGCGTCCACCAGCTCGTCGGCCGCGCCCAGGACGGCGACCTGTAACCTGTCGAGCCGGTCACGGCGGACCGCGGCGGTGGGTGGCCCTTCCCGCCGGTACGCGGCGCGCTGGGCGTCGAAGGTGGCAGTCAGCTCGTCGTACCCACTCATGATCTTTGTCCTCCGGAGGATGCGTGACTCCCCGGAAAACGCTAGAGATCAACAGCGACTCGGGCGGCGCTCCGTCCGGTCAGCGGACGACTACCAGCTCACGGGCGTGCCGAAGCCAGTCGCCGCTCAAGCGTCAGCGCAGCCCGATGCACCACGGCCGCGGACCGTTCGGCCGGCCGGTCCGCCGCGGTGGCGATCTGGAGCGCGGCACGCCGGCCGCCGGGCAGGCGGACCGGGACCGCGTAGCAGGTGAGGCCGGGGAACACATCCTCGTCGTCGACCGCGGCGCCGAACGGGCGGCGGCGGGCGGCAGTGACCCGGCCGCCGCCGAGCACGATCGCGGCCGCGGTCGTCACGGGCATCTCCGAGCCGGACCGGGCGTCGATCGGCAGCGTGTCCCGGCCGGGGACCATCTCCAGCGCCACGAAAGAACGCCCGGAACCTGTCACAAGCGAGACGGCGGCGCCGGTCTGCTCGCGCAGCGTCTGGATCACGGCGGACGCGGCACTGCGCAGGCCCGTCACCGGCTCGACCTGCCGAGACAGGCCGAGCAGGTCCGCGGAGAGGGCCCAGCGGCCCTCGCGCCACTCCACCGCGTTCACGGCGTGGAGCTGGTCGAGCATCCGGTGGACGGTCGGGCGCGGCAGGCCGGTCAGCTCCACGATGCGGGCCACCTGACCGTCCGTACCCGCGAGCGGCAGTGCCCGCAGCACCCGGAACGCGCCGTCGACGACGCTGCGGCTCTCCGTCACGTCGGCTCTCCTAGCGATCGATGAGCACCCGAAGCCTACCGGGACCGCCGGGCGCCCTCGCAGCCTGTCTAAAGTCTGAATCCGTGAGCAACGGGGATGAGTCGCGGGTCAGGGAAGTCGCCTGGCTGTTCCTGAAGCTGGGCGTGATCGCGTTCGGTGGGCCGGCCGCGCACACCGCGCTGATGCGGGACGAGCTGGTGCGGCGCCGGGGCTGGGTGACGGACGAACGGTTCGTGGACCTGATGGGCGCCACAAACCTGATCCCGGGCCCGAACTCCACCGAACTCGCCATCCACCTCGGCCACGAACGGGCCCGCGGGCGCGGCCTGATCGTCGCGGGACTGTGCTTCATCCTGCCGGCCGCCCTGATCGTCACCGGCCTGGCCTGGGCATACGTCAGATACGGGGACACGCCGGCGGTGGCGGGTCTGCTCTACGGCATCGTCCCGGCCGTCATCGCGATCATCGCCCATGCCCTGGCCGCGCTGCTGCGTACCGTGATCAAGTCCCTGTGGTCGGGTCTGCTGGCCGCGGCCGCGCTCGGCGCCTATCTGCTTGGCGTCAACGAGCTGCTGATCCTCGCCACCTGCGCGCTGCTGGCGGCCGCCACCCGGCTGCCCCGGGTGCTCCAGTCGGCCGCGCCGCTGTTCGTGGACCCGACCGGCGGCCAGCTCTGGCAGCTCTTCGCCACCATGCTGAAGATCGGCTCAGTGCTCTACGGCAGCGGGTACGTGCTGCTTGCGTTCCTGCGCGGCGACTTCGTCGACCGGCTGGGCTGGCTCACCGAGCAGCAGCTGATCGACGCGGTGTCGATCGGCCAGGTCACGCCCGGCCCGGTCTTCACCACTGCCACATTCATCGGGTACGTCGTGGCAGGCCTGCCCGGCGCGTTCCTGGCCACCGTCGCGATCTTCCTGCCGTCGTTCGTCTTCGTCGGCCTGCTCACCCGCCTCACCGACCGGCTGCGCGCCTCCGCCTGGACCTCCGCGCTGCTCGACGGGGTCAACGCGGCCGCGCTCGCGCTGATGGCGGGCGTCTCGTTCCAGCTCGCCCGTACCGCGATCGTCGACCCGCTGACCGCGGCCATCACCGTGGTCACGCTGCTGCTGCTCTGGCGGACGAAGCTGAACAACGCCTGGTACATCGCGGCCGGCGCGGTCATCGGCCTCGTGCACAAGCTGTTCATCTGACCGGAGGCCGGCGGGCGTCGGTTCGGGCCATCGCGTTCGTCGATACGTTGCTACAGTGTGGACACCCCCCAAGTGCGTCCTGTCTGCACCCCCCAACCGCAGGAATTGTGGACGCGCCAGCTGTGGTCCCTCCGCCGGTTTCGGCGGAGGGACCATGGTCTGTCTCAGGTGAGCGCGTCACGGTCTCAGGTGAGCGCGTCGCGCGGCCTTAGGTGAGCGCGTCGCGCGGTCTTAGGTGAGCGCGTCGCGCGTCGCCCTGTCTCAGGTGAGCGCGTCGCGCGTTGCCGCGAGCACCCGGTCGGAGAGAGGGCTGCCGGCGGTCGCGCGTGAGATCAGCAGCGCGCCCACCATGGTCGACAGCGTCACAAGCGCCTCGTCGTCGATCTCGTCGCCGTCGGACAGGTGGCGTGCGTAGGACTCGACGCCCGCGAGGAACGGCGCCCGGGCCGGGCTGTCCAGCGCCTCCCGGGCGACGTCGGGGGCCAGCGCCGTGGTCGGGCAGCCTTCGCCGGGATTGTCACGGTGCGCGAGGGACAGGTACTGCGAAATCCACTCCTTGCGCGCCGCGTCCGGGTCGCCGGGGTGGCGCTCGCCCACCGTCCGCACGCGGGTCTCCTGGTCGGCGAACGCGCGGCCGGCGGCCTCCGCCACAAGCGCCTCCTTCGAGGCGAACTGTTTGTAGAAGCCGCCGTGCGTGAGCCCGGCCGCGGCCATCAGGTCCGCGACGCTCACCCCCGCGACCCCGCGTTCGCGGAACAGGCGGGCGGCCGTCTCGACCACCCGCTCCCGGTTCTGCTGCGCCTGCGCCTGCGATACCCGTGCCATCGGCCCATTATATGACGTCTGTCATCTAACCCTTGCGACTCTTAGATTATGACCATAATCTTTCGGCATGGACATCACGAACTCCGTAGCCCTCGTCACCGGCGCCAACCGCGGTCTCGGCCGCGTCCTCGCCCAGCAGCTGCTCACCCGCGGCGCCACCGTCTACACCGCCGCCCGCAACGCCGCCGCAGCCGACCTGCCCGGCGCAATCCCGCTGCAACTCGACATCACCGACCCCGAGTCAGTACGCCGGGCCGCCGAGCGCGCCGGCGACGTCACCTTCCTGATCAACAACGCTGGCATCTCCACCGGCGCGGACCTGCTCACCGGCGACCTGAACCAGATCCGCCTCGACATGGAGACGCACTACTTCGGCACACTCGGCGTGACCCGCGCCTTCGCCCCCGTGATCGAGCGCAACGGCGGCGGCGCGATCCTCAACGTGCTGTCAGTACTCTCCTGGGCGCACTTCGGCGGCGCCGGTTCCTACGCCGCCGCCAAAGCCGCAGAATGGGCCCAGACCGACGCGCTGCGCGAACTACTCGCCCCCCGCGGCATCCAGGTCAGCGCGCTCCACATGGCCTACGTCGACACCGACATGGCCGCCCACATCCCCGCCGACCAGAAGACCGCGCCCGACGTCATCGTCAAGCTCGCGCTCGACGGAATCGAGGCCGGCAGCCCCGAGATCCTGGCCGACGAGATCACCCGCACCGTAAAGGCCGGCCTCTCGGCCACCCGCTGAAACCCACCGGCCAGTCCACCTTCGCCTCTGGTGCTTCGCCTCTCGTGGTGGTAACGGCACCCATGCTCCCGCGAGCGCATGAGCTTGCCCTGGGGCGACCTCGGGCCCCGATCTTCCCGCTCCCGCGGCGGAGGCGGCCCGCATGCTCCCGACTCTGCTGCCCACTCGCGTGCGGTGGTCTGGGGCCCGACGATCGAAGGGCCGGCATCGAGGGCAGGAGTATGGCGGATCGTTTCGGCTGGTCGCTGGCCTCGCGGCCCGCGGGGGCAGCGCGGTCATCGCCTACTGAGGTTTCGCGGTCGGGGCGCGAGTCGGGCACTCCGCGCCCGAAATTTCGGTATATAGAAGCCCCTGGCACGCCTTACCCTGACCGCGGAAGGCCAGCAAGCGGCGGCTGGTCAGTGAGCAGCGGCTGGTCAGTTAGCGGAGGCTGGTCAGTTAGTTAGTGGAGGCTGGTCAGGGCGGCTGCGGTCTGGGCGGTCCCACGGTTCGACATCGAGGCAGCGGTGTCGTGGGAGGGCCCGTTGATCTTGGCTTGGTTGGCTGCAAGGGCCCGCACCAAGGCGGCGGGTGCGGCGGGAAGGCTGGGTGGTCTCGACCTCGGTGGTCACAAGGGCCGGCACCGAAGCCGTGAGCTGCCGAAGGCCAGTCGATCTTGGCTCTCGTGCGTCGCCGTGCCAGGGCCACGGCAGCTCGGGTGCTCCGCGACGAGATGGTTCGCTATTCGGAATCCTGGGTCTATCTGACGGGATGCAAGATCCTTGCGGCTCTGGTGGCCCTTATCCGAGCGCGATAAGGGCCACCAGAGCCGCAAGGATCTTGACGTGGGCGCTACTGACCTTTCGGCGTCAGGGTTAACGCGCAGGGCGGTGCCTTTATAACGAAATGTCAGGCGGGCATCGCTTGAACGTGGACCCTGGCTTGCGGACCTGCATGAGGCGGGTCGTGAGCATGGGCCGTGTCCTGACGTATTCGGATCCGGTGCGGCTCCGCGTCGGTACCCGCCCCTGATGCCTGCCGAGTGCCGCGACCGGCTTCACACCTGCGGAACTCGGGGCCTCGGTGCCGGTCCTTGCCCACTCGCGCCGTGCCTGCTCGCGCCTTGCCTGCTCGCGCCGTGCCCGCCTCGGCCCGCAGCCGCTGAGACGGCGGCAGTGCTGCTCTCACGCTCCGCAACTACAACGAACAGCTGAAACGACTCACCACGCCCCAGTCCTTTCGTTCGTGGGTCCCATGCGGCGGACGCGAATGGGTGGCTCGGTTATCGCTTGATCAGACCCAACGCTTGTCAGAGATATCGCGAAAGTCCTCTGCTGCTGGCCGTTGCCGCTGTCATTAATCGGCAACGGCAGATAGATCAGCGGTCAGGTGAGGCATGAGCACGTCATTCGCCGCGAATGACGTGCTCATGCCTCACCTGACGCCTTCCACCCTCGCTACTTTCTCACATTCCACCAATATCGTCGCCGCGCCGCCCAGCCCGGCCCCGCCTTTGATCTTGGGAGGCGTGCGCAGCACACAAAGGTGACCGCCTGGCTGCCCCGTCTGCCATCGACCCGCCCCACGGGGAGCAGATCATCGGCAGGGCCGCCACCAACGAACAGATACCAACACCGCGAACCGCGACCAACAGCACGCGCCCACCCACGGGCCGGAACCCGGCGAACCCACCGTGACCAGCAGACCCGTGAGAACCGATCAAGACGGCGCCAACACCACCCAGCCTGGCGGCCCTGCCGATGATCTGCTCGGCTCTGCCCGGGTCGATGACAGACGGGGCAGACAGGCCACACGAAACCCAGCCACCCCGGGTCAGAAGGCGAAGCCGCAAGCTTTTTCGGTCGCCCCGGAGCCGGAGCGCTCCTCCCGGAGGGCCGCCGGAGGCAAAACCGCAGCCAACCCACTCTGACCATCAATAGGTAGAAATGTCGGGGTAGGCCGCCGTCGACGGGATGCGTTTCGTCATGCCGAGGGGCGCGCACCACCACCGGCCGACACGTGGCAAGACCTCGGGCCGCACGGCGCCTGATGCTGCACGGCGCCTGATGCTGCACGGCGCCTGATGCTGCACGGCGCCTGATGCCGCACGGCGCCTGATGCTGCACGGCGCCCGATGTCACACAGCGCCCGATCCCGGGCCTTACCGCGGAAGGTAAGTAAGTCACGAAATTTCGGGCGCATAGCGCCCGCCCCCGCCCCTCGGATGAGCAACAGCGTCGCTCCTGCCGGTAAGTCTCGGCGTCGCCTCCGCAGGCAAGCCTCAGCGCCGCCTCCGCAGGCAAGCCCCAGCGCCGGGCTCCGCTGCTGCTCCGCGCATCGTTCGGAGCCGACCCCGCCGTGGCCGGAAAACCATCACGCCCCTCCCCGACAGCACCGGCGCGCCCGGGACCGGCGGTCAGCCGATCCCGGGCGCGGTGTTCCGGCTGCCCGCCGTTCGTGCGGCGGCCGGGTGGGCCGAGAATTACCGGCAGTTCGTCCAGCGCACCGGCTTGCCGCCGGAGTTGCCGTAGGCGATCCCGGTGTCGCTGAGCGCGGTCACATAGGGCACTCCGCCCGGCGACTGGAGCCGGATCCGGGAGCCGTCGCGGCGTTCGATGACGTTGCCCTGGCCGGCGACGCTGCCGTGCCCGTTGACCACGTTCACGATGTCGAGGCTGCGGATCTCCCGGTCCGGCCCGCCGAGGTTCCAGAGCATCGGGGTGTCGGCGCCCTGGTAGCCGGTCACGTAGCCGCCGCTGATCCCGATGCCTCTGCTGCCTTCGCCGAGCGACTCCACGCGGTTGTCGGCCGGGTGCCAGATCACTGCCGGTCCGGGTAGGCCGGGCATGCCCTTCTGGACCAGGACGGTGCCGTCCTCGTCCACGCCGATCGCGGAGTGCGGGGCGTCGCCCGGCATGATCTCGACCGTGCCGGGTGTGTCGGCCGGCCATCGGACGGCGTGCTGCGAGTCGAACACGGCGGGGTCGTCGGCGGTTCCGACGATGTCGCCGCGGGAGTTGATGCCTGTCGCCTGGGCGTTCCAGCCGTCGTGCGGTACCGGCAGTTCGCGCAGGCCCGTCGTCTCCGACCAGGTTACCGGCACTGACGCGTAGCTCATGGTGAGCCCGTAGCCGACAGTGAGGCCTGAGGAGTTCACGTCTGCCAGGTGGCCGGTGCCGAACGGCAGCGGCGGCACGCTTACCGCGCCGTTCCTCCAGACAACCTGCTCGATCTGGTCGTTGATCTCGGTGCTGCCGACCGCCCACCGGCCGGTGACGTCCGCCCCGGCGATCCAGGTGTTGTGGGCGACCGCGTTCGGCGGCAGCGGCAGATCCGTGACGCTGCAGCGTGTGATCGCGGACTCCGCGGACGCGGGCGCGACTGTGAACGCGACTGCGGCGAGCACCCCGGCGGCGACCGCGGGCGCAACTGTCCTAAAAGGACTGTGCATGCCTGTTCCTCCTGCTTGGGCGGCGGCTGACCCCCGTGTGTCAGCCGCTCGACGTGAGGAACACGTCACGGTCCGGCGACCGGTTGCAGGCGGATCCGGAAAACCTTCGAGGCGATCCAGACCGGGGAAATACAAACACTGACCGTCCGCACAGGATCTTCACCGTGGCAGGTGGTTCGTGTACGTGCGGGGAGATCCACCGCTCCCTGAGACGTGGAGAATCTATGTCGCCTCGCGCTGGTGCGTCCGGCCGTGGCACAGGATGCGGAGACGCCGAGCATCGCGCTGGCCCAGGAGGCGACCTACCAGAAGGCGCTGCGGGACGCCGTTAACGGTGGTGCCGGGCGGCAGGGGATCGAGCAGGCCTCGCGGACGTTCGTCGGGTCCGAGGACTTCGCGGCCGAGCCCGGCTCGACGCCGCCGACACGCACTACGTCGGCTACCTCGGCGAGGAGCTGGCCGCGCCCGAGGCGGACTGGCGGGCGCTGAAACCGGCCGACAGTGCGGGCCGGGAACGCGCGCTGGTCCGGATGGGCAAGCTGCTGCACGGTGTCGGGTTCTTCCACTCCAACGCGGTCGAGCTGCTACACGCCCGTTCGCACACGCCAGCACAGGGCGAGCACGCCGGCACAGGCCGAGACGGAGACCGGCGAGGACTTCCTGAAGCGGTTCGTCACGGAGATCAAGGAGCCGGACTTCGCGCCGGACGTGCCCACGATCGTGCGGAACCGGATGCGGCGCAAGCTGTTCCGGCGGCTGCGGTTCCCGGCGTACGAACGTGGCGACCGGACCCAGAGCGGCGGGAAGCTCAGCACGAAGCCGTCCACGCCCGCGCTGCGGTTCGCCTACCCCGCCTTTCCGTCCACCCAGGACACCGCCACCACGCTGCTGCATCCGCTTGAGAACCTGGAGCACAAGCTCCTCACCGCGGGCTGTACCGGCGGCTGGAGACGACGTTGTCCCGCTACCGGCATCCGTGACCGCTCAGCCGCCGCCGTAGTCCTGGATCTCCATGTCGACGTGGAGATCCAGGTGGACGTGCACGGTGTCGGGCGCGTGGTGGCCGTGATCGTGCGGGTCGTACCCTTGATGGTCGTGTGGATGCTGGTCATCCGGATGCGGGCCGGCCGCCTGCGCGGGATGCCCCGACGTCGCGATGCCGAACACCGCCCCCAGCCCCGGCACCGCCATCCCCGCCGCCCGCCGTACCCTGGCGCTCCCGCCGAGCCCGGCCAGGCCCGCGCCGAGCGTCACCGTCGCGCCGATCTGCGACCAGGTCACCTCCGTGTGCGCGGACGGCGTCGGACCGGGTAGAGGCGTGTGCAGCCAGACCGTACCCTCGTAGCCCTTGTCCGGCAGCGCGACCGCCGTCCGCCGGAACTCGTCCCGGTCCAGGCCCGGGTAGCGGTGTGCGATCACGTCCCGGTAGATGTCGTCGGTCACGGCGATCGCCAGGTCGATCGCGTCGTCCTCGGCCATCGCGGCGCGGACCTGCGGCGCGTCTATGGTCCGGCAGGCCGCGATCACCGCATCGCCGACGAACCCGCTGGCCGAGTTCGCGATCGTCCCCTGGGCCAGCGCGGCCCGCATCCGCAGCCGCCCGAAGAGGCCACCGTCCCGGTTCGTCTCGTAGAGGCCGTGCCGAAGACCAAGGATCAGCGCGGGTACGGCCTGCGCCTCGTCCAGCCCGGGCCGCATCACCAGCAGCTCCCCGTCGCCCTGCTTCTGCGGCTGCGGCCAGACGATCCCGGCGCGCGCGCAGGCGTAGCGCATCACGCGGGTCAGCCGGGTCTGCGCGTCGACCTGTTCCGCATTGGAGTGCCGGCTGTAACCGACCACGTCGGTGACCAGGCAGAGCCGGCGGCGGAAACGCGGCAGGCTCATGATGGCATCGCGGTGAACTGGGTGATGATGTCGACGGCGCCGCTGTCCACCTCGTCCAGCCGGGCGCGGTGGCCGAGCAGTTCCCGCTTCACCCGTGCCGCGTTGTCCCGGCCCTGGCTGAGCTCGTACATGACCGTCTCCACCTCCTTGCGGACGCCGGCCAGCTGCCCGCCGAGGCTTGAGTCGATGCCCATCCGGATGGTGTCGAGCGCGGCCTGCACCTCGCCGCCGATCTTGGCGGCCTGCTCCGGCGCGGAGCCGCGGATCTCGTCCGCCACCTTCTCCGCGACCTTGTTCGCCAGGTGTTCGTTCGCCCGGTCCAGGCCGACGACGAACTGGATGAACGCGGCCGCGGCAAGCATCGCGGCCAGGCCGAACGGGCCGAAGCCGAGCAGCACGCCGAGCACCGCGACGCCGAGCTGCGGGCCGACGCCGGCCAGCACCTGCTTGAAGCCGAACCGCGCGCCGACAAGCGCCATGCCGGGGCTGAGCACCAGCCCGACCGCGGTGGCGGCGGTACGTTCGAGCGCGGACGGCTGCGCGACCTCCGCGCCGGACGCGGTGCTGCCGGCCGTGAACGACAGCGTGACCTCGTCGATGCCGGCCACGAAGTGCCGCAGGTTGTCGTCGATGTCGCCCTCCAGCCGCTCCAGATGCGCCTCGAGCATCGGCATCAGCGTCTCCGCCTGCCAGGTCGCGAAGTGTGCCTGGAGCCGGACGCCGAGCCGCTCCGCGACCTCCTGGGTGGCGGCCTCGACCTGCTTGCGGGCGGTGAACGGGTTCATCGTGATCCGGTGCTCGCGCTCGGCCTCGCGGGCCCAGGTGGCGCAGGAGGCGGCCGCGTCCGCGAGCATCCGCCGGGCCGAGTCCTCCGCGTCCGCGCGCGCGGCGGACAGCTGCTGTTCGATCATGGTGACGATCAGCCGCCGCTCCTGCTCCAGGTGCCGCATCGGCTCCTGCGCGCGGTCGTAGCGGTCGCGGAGCGTCTCCACGTTCTCGTCGAGCATGCGGATCTGCCTGTCGATCGCGTCCCGCGCCTTCGCGACCAGGTGGTTCAGGTGCCGGGCCGGCGGCACGATCTTCAGCGTGGCGCGCTGGTGGGTGAGGAAGAACTCAAGCTCCCGCTCGAAGTCCGGGATGCCGCTCGCGGCCACCTGGGCCGGGTCGCCGCCCTGCCGGCCGCGCAGCGCGGACCGGGCGTCCACGAAGAACACCCGCCGGCTGGACGCGTCCCAGTTCTCGGCCAGGATGCGCAGCACCCGGTTGCGGACCGCGTCCTGCTCGTCCGGGTCGTCGTCGACCAGGTTGATCCGGTTGCAGATGAAGAAGATGTCGTCGTGGCCCTGCGCCTTGATGTGCAGGTTGAGGAAGTCCCGCTCGCTTGCGGACAGCGCGCGGGTGGCGTCGGAGACGAACACGATCGCGTCCGCGCGCCCGACGTACCCCATGGTGACCTTGCTTCTGGCGGGGTGTTCGTTGAGGCCGGGGGAGTCGACCACGACCACGCCGTTGCGGCACAGCTCAAGCGGCCAGTCGATCTCGGCCAGGCCCCAGGTGCTGACGTCGTCCGGGTGCAGCTCGTCGATCGTGACGTAGCGGTTCAGGTCCTCGATCGAGATCGGCGTGGGCGTGTCCGACACGCCGCTTGGGGTGGACTCGTCGAGCGCGTAGAGGCGGGCGGCGGGCGCGTCCGCGTACCTGACCACGCTGAGCACCGCGGTGGCCGGGGTGGCGCGCGCGGGCAGCACCTTCGCGCCCAGGACCGCGTTGATCGTGGTGCTCTTGCCGGTCTTGAACTCGCCTGCCACAAGCACCACGAACTCGTCGCTGCCCACCCGTTCGCGCAGCTCCGCGATGTCGGCGAGCTGAGGCAGTGCCAGCTGGTCCGCGACCTCGTTCATGATCAGGACCAGGCGCAGCAGCTCGGCGCGGATCTGGCCGACCCACTCGTACCCGGCGGTGGTCGGGTCGCTCATCCCTCGGCTCCGTTCGTCTTCAGGGCGGTCTCGATCTCGTCGGCGAGGCGGGTGGCGCGCGCGGTCAGCCCGGCCCAGTCCCGGGTCTGCGGCGCGCCCGGCGCGGCCAGCGCGTGCACCCGGTCGTCGTGCCAGGACCGACGCCGGCGTACCGCCTCGGCGAGCAACTGGTCGTAGAGCGTGCGCAGCGCCTCCGAGATCGCGTCGCCGAACTCGGCGAGCACGCGGTCGATCAGCGGCCCCAGATGCCGTTCCGCGACCGTGCGCTGCCTGTCGACCGCATTGCGCAGCAGCACCTCGCCGAAGACCACACCTGCCGCGGTGGCGCCGATGGTGGCGAACGGCACGAGACCGGCGCCGAGCGTGGCCACAAGCAGAGCCAAACCCAGTGGCCCCACGCGGTACGCGATGCGCCGGTTCCGCATGTTCTCCAACTGCAGCTCCTCGGGGTCGACCCGCGGGGCGCGCAGTGCGTCAAGCGTGACGTCCAGCCCCTCCGGCCGCAGCGCGAACCGCTCGGCCAGCCGCTCGCGCAGCCAGCTCAGGTCGATCTCCACGCCGGCCAGCAGCGACCGCTCGTACTCCTTCGCGGTCACGGCCAACTCGCGCCGCAGCCGGTACGGCAGGTCCCGCTCCCACCACAGCCGCGGGTCCGGCGAGTGGTTCAGCTCGTACCGCAGCACCTCGGCCAGCCGCTCCCGGGTCGCGGTCAGGTGACCGCGGAACCGGGCGGCCGCGTGGTGCTGCCGTTGCCGCAGCTCCACCCGCAGCCCGTCGAAGACGAGGAGCTCCTCGGCGAGCGTCGCGCGCGCCCGGGCGTCCGCCTCGGCACGGGCGTCCGCGTCGAGCCGGTCAGACTCGGCCGCCGCGCCGGTCAGCGCGGCCGCGTCCCGCATCGCACGCGCCAGCCGGGCCGCCAGCGCGCCGCCGCGCAGCCGGGGGCGGTCCGCGTCGCGTGCGGCAGCGGTCAGCCACTCGGCGACCGGCGCCACACCGTCGTCCGCCGCCTCAAGCACCGTGATCCGCGGCGACACCGACCGGGCCCGCTCCACGATGAACGCGCGCACCTCGTCGCGCTCCTCCGCCTCGACCTGGTCCAGCCGGGTGACCACCACTGCCACGTGCGGGATGTCCAGGGCCAGCACCACGTCCGTGAGGAACCGCGTCTCGGTGAGACTCAGCGCCGCGGTCGCGAACACCACGAGCAATGCCGCGTCCGCGCCGCCCACCACCGCCCGCACGCTCTCCGGCTCCTCGGCCGCGGTGTCGTTGACCGCGGGCGTGTCCACAAGCTCCAGGTCGAGGCCGGTGAGCAGCTCGGAGACCAGGCCGCGGCGTACCGTCGCATGGTCTCTGCCGGTCAGGTCCGGCCAGGCGCCGGGCTCAAGCGGGGTGGTGCCGCCCACGTCCCGGACCTCGAGGCGGTCGGCGGTGTCGCCGGCGACGAGCACCGGCACCGGGCAGGGCGGGTCGGGCGGCACCGCCTCCGTGCCGAGTAGGCGGTTGATAAGCGTGGTCTTGCCGCGGCCGCGTTCGCCGAGCACGACCGCGCGGAACGCGGGCCGGGCCGTGTGCGCCTGCACGGCGCGCAGGTCGGCGAGCACACCTGGCAGGTCAGCAGTGGACGCGATCGACCGTGCCTCGGTCAGCCAGGCGGTGAGTTCGGTCATCGGCGTGCCTTTCCGGAGAGTCGGGTGCGGGCCTGGTCCAGGCGCGCGCGGTGGGCCACGGTCTCGGTCCGGGATGCCGCCAGCCGGTCCGCCCGGTCCCGCAGCGCGGCCCGCCGGGCCTGCTGGTCGGCGCGGGCCGCGGCGACGGTCTGCCGGTAGCTGTCCCGGTACCAGCCGAGATGGTCGGCGAGCGCGGTGTCGGCGCGGCCGGCGCTGACGTCCACGGCCTCGGTCAGCTTCGTCGCGGCCTCGCCGAAGACCGCCTCCGCGGTGGCGATCGCGCTGGCCGTGGCCTCGGCGCGCACCTCCTCCAGGTCACGGGCGAACGCGGCGCCGGCGACCAGTCCGAGCAGCCCGCCGACGACTGTGCCGACGCCCGGGAAGATCAGCGTGCCGATCGCGGCGCCGGCGCCCGCGCCGAACCCGAACGCCTTCTTGTCGCGGCTCTGATCCTCGACAGTCACTGCCACTGCCGCGCCGAACGTGCCGGTGAGCACCAGACGGTCCGACTCGACCCGGGCCGCGGCCGGCACGTCGATCTTCGGCACGCCCGCGCGGCGCAGGCGGGCGTACTCGCGGGCGAACGCGGTCTGCACGATCCCGGTCGCGGCGTCGAGCTTGGCCGTGAAGATCGCGCGTACCTCGGCCGCGGCCCGGTCCGCGAGCCCGTCCAGCTCGCGGCGGACCAGGTCGGGCACGGCGCCGCGCAGCGCGGTCTCCATCGCGGCGGTCCCGGCGCAGTTCCGCAGCGTGGTCCGCACGCCGTCGCGCGCCGACTCCAGCGCGGCCGCGCACAGCCGGTCGACAGCGACCCGGGCCGCGGCACGGGCGTCGCGCAGTTCCCGGCCGGCCGGACGCCGCTGTTCGCGAAGGAACGCGTCCAGGTCGGTGAGGCCGGCCGCGTCAAGCGCACGCTCCTGCCGCCCGGCCGCCGCCCGGTCCTCGGCAAGCGCCTCGTCAAGCCCGGCCAGCAGGCCGTCGACCAGCCGGAGCGCGGTGTCGGCCGCGGCCGCGGGGCGCCTGTCGCCGACCGCGGTGGTCAGCCACACCGGCAGCGCGGCGAACCGGGCGGACCAGCGGGCCTGCTCGTCGGAGAGCGGGACCCCGCGGCGGGCGCGGACGGCCGCACCGGGCGCGCAGAACGCCACCGCCGGGTCCGGATCGTCAAGCATCGAGCGAATGCGCTGGACCGCTGTGGTACGCACCCGGTCCGCGTCCTCGTCCACCTCGTCCATCCGGGTGACCACGTAGAGGCACCGGCTCAGCAGGTGCGGGTCAAGCGTGGCGGTGAGGAAGTCGGCAAGCGTCGCGGGCATCAGCCGGCCCGCGCTCAACACGATCAGCGCGGCGTCCGCGTCGAGCACTGCCTGCCGGGCGATCTCCGAGTGGCCGTCCTCGGCGTTCGTGCCGGGCGTGTCCACGATGACAAGTCCGTCGCGCAGCAGCCGGGCCGGGTGGCGCAGCTCCACGGCCGTGACCTGTGGCGCCAGGTCGTCACCGGTGGTCAGATGCTTCAGCGCGCCGAGAACGTCGTCCGAGTCGGACCGCCACTCGCTGCCGTCCTTGAAGAGCGCGCGCACCTCGGGACGCGCGCCGTAGGAGATCCGGACCGCGGCCGAGGTGGTCGGCCGCGCCGACACCGGGAACACCTCCGCGCCGAGCAGCGCGTTGATCAGCGTGGTCTTGCCGCTCGAGAACTCGCCGATCACGGCCACCCGGTGACCGCGGTCGGCGATGCGCTCCCGGGCCCGGTCGATCCGGGCCCGCCACTCGTCCCGGCGGGCGTCGCCGGAGGGGAACAGGTCGGTCAGCCGCTGGGCGAGCGCGAAGTGCTCGCCCACGGCCGGAAGGTCGGTAACGCGCGGTCCATCGGGCACGTCGGCTCCTCCGATCACCACCGCGACGGCGGGTCGAATGGGAGCGAATCACCGGGGCGGAGCGGGCCGCAAGACCGCGGCCGTGCAGTGCACCCTTACCGGTGGCCGATATGTCCGCGCAGGTCAGCGCCGGTTCTCGATCGGCTGGAAGGCCCGGCCGATCGTGCACGTAAGCCTCCGCAACGGTGGAGCCGTTCCGCATTGGACGCGGGCTCCTCGCCACAAGCCGGCCTCACCGCTGCCTCACCGCCGTCTTGCCGCAGCCTCACCGCCGTCTTGCCGCTGCCTCACAGCCAGCCGGAGCGGCGGAAGAGCCGGTGCAGCACGAGCGCGGAGGCGGCCATCAGTGCCAGCGCGCCCAGATATCCGTACCGCCACTGGAGTTCTGGCATGTTCTGGAAGTTCATGCCGTAGACGCCGGCGATCGCGGTCTGCGCCGCCGCGATCGCGGCCCACGAGGCGATCTTGCGCATGTCGTTGTTCTGGTCGACAGCGACCTGTGCCAGCCCGGCCTGCATGATCGAGTTGATCAGCTCGTCGAAGCCGGCCACCCGGTCGACGGCCCGGCTGAGCCGCCCGGCGACGTCTGTGAAGTAGTGGTGCAGGTCCGCCGGAAGCGGGCTGTCCACGTCCTCGGCCAGCTCCCGCAGCGGCGCCTGCAGCGGCAGCACCGCCCGCTTGAACTCGACCACCTCGCGCTTCAACTGGTAGATCTGCTGCATGTCGAGCCGGCCGTCCCGGGCGAACGTGCTCTCCTCCATGCCCTCCAGGTCCGTCTCTACGTGCGCGGCCACCGACAGGTAGAGCTGCACCATCTGGTCGCACACGGTGTGGGCGACAGCCCACGGGCCGAGCGTCAGCATCGGCGGCCGCCGCTCGAGGCCGGCCCGCACGTCGGCAAGCGCGCCGGCCGCGCCGTGCCGGACGGTGACCACGAACCGCTCGCCGATCAGGATCATCACGTCGCCGGTGTCGACCACTTCGGAGGTGGCGGTCAGCGCGTCGTGCTCGACGTAGCGGGCCGTGCGCAGCACCAGCAGCGTGACGTCGCCGTGCCGCTCGACCGTGGGCCGGTGTCCGTCGGTGAGCGCCTGCTCGACCGTGAGCGCGTGCAGGCCGAAGACCGTGCCGACCTCGGCCATCAGCGCGGCGTCCGGCTCGTGCAGGCCGAGCCAGACGAACGCGCCACGACGGCGGCGGGCCGCGGTGTACGCGTCCGCGAAGTGCCGCCGCCCGGCCTGGCGTCGCCCCTGGACGTAGACGGCGCAGTCCACCACCGCGTGCGGGTTCTCCCGCGCGGCAGGGGTACGCGGGGCCGGTGCGTCCATCTGGCGCAGCCTGGTCAGCAGTCGCAGGCCCGGCAGCGTGCGTCGCCGCGTCTCGGTCACGGTCACCTCCGTCGTCGTGTAGGCGAGAACGGTACGGCCGGCGGGATGCGGCCCTCGCGGCGCGGGTCGGCCTGACGAAACGCCTGGTCTACCGTGTTCCGGACAATCAATATCATCTGGTGCACAACCTATCGAGAGTGGACGTTATAGTGCACCGGTGATGCGACACGGATCCAGAGACGTAGGCCATGCCCCTGGAGGCGTTTACCCACCGGTGACTGTGCGGCAGACCGCCCAGACCGTCGGTGAGAACCGCCGCCCGACCATCGAGGCCATGGAGATCGTGCAGCGGACCGCGGCGAAGGTGGCCGACCGGCCGGTCGCCCTGGCCGAGGCGTTCTACGGGCACCTCTTCGCGCTGGCGCCGGGCGTCCGCCAGATGTTCCCGGCGGACATGACCGCGCAGAACGAGAAGCTGTGCCGCGCGCTCCTCAACGGCGTCCGCGCGCTTGTGGAGCCGGAACGGTACGCCACCGACATGGAGCGGACGCTGCAGAGCCTTGGCGTGCACCACGCCCAGTACTTCGGCGTCCGGCCCGAGCACTACCCGTACGTGGGCCATGCGCTCGTGCGGGCGGTCGGTGACGTGTCGGACGACTGGACCTCCGGCACGGCGTCGGCCTGGATCTGGGTGTACGACTGGATGGCCGCCCACATGCTCAGCTCGGCTGCCACGCGGTCATAGGTGCAGGCCCGCCCGGGGTCGCCCGGAGCGGGCCAGCAACCGCGCCTCCTCGTCGAGGTAAAAGTTCGGGCGCTGATCGGCCTCGTGGTAGTAGCGGTGGAACACCGGCGTGGCCGCCCCGGACATCGGCGGCACTATCCAGCTCCAGTCCGCCGGCACCTCGCGGCCGGCCTGCTGCTCGCGGCGCACGTGCTCAAGGAACCGCGCCGCCTCGGTGTGGTGGTCGCTCATCTTCACCCCGGCCCGGGCGAAGGAGTGCAGCACCGCGCGGTTCAGTTCGACGAGCGCGCGGTCCCGCCACAACGTCGTCTCGGAGCTCATGTCCAGGCCCAGCCACTGCGCGACAAGCGGGAGAAGGTTGTACCTGTCAGTGTCGGCCAGGTTGCGGGCGCCGATCTCGGTCCCCATGTACCAGCCGTTGAACGGCGCGAGCGGATAGCTGACGCCGCCGATGCTGAGTCGCTGATTGGCGATCGCGGGTACGGCGTACCAGCGCAGTCCCAGCTCCAGGAACCAGTCGTGCTCCGGGTGGGCGAGCGGCACCTCGAGCACCGCGCTTCCGGGCAGCTCGTACATGTGGGTGCCGTGCTGCGGGGTCTCGATCACCAGTGGCAGCACGTCGAACGGCGTGCCCTGGCCCTTCCAGCCGAGCAGCTCCATCGACTCGGTGAACTCGGTCTGTGACGGGTCGCCGATCAGCGAGCCGTCCGGCAGGCGGTAACCCGCGTACCGGATGAGCTGGTCGTTCCAGACGCGCGCGTACGGCTGCCCGGGCTTGGCCGGGGCGAACACGCTGAGCACCGGCCGGATCGCGCCCTGCCGTCCGGCGCGGCTGCCGGGCCGCACGTCGGTGCCGCTTGCGACCTCCAGGTGGCGCACGAGCGCGGCGTAGATCTCGTGCGGCGTGCGGGCCGCGCGCCGGTCAAGCACGTGCAGGCTGCGCCAGTAGAGCCGGCCTATGCAGCGGCTGGCGTTGCGCCAGGCCATCTTCGCGCCGTAGGTGATCTCGTCGAGCGTGTGCTCGTAGGTGCCGGTCCTGGAGATCTCCGCGTACACCTCCGCCAGGCGGGCCGGCAGCGAGCCTGCGCCGGGGTTCTCCGCGTGGTACTTGTGGAGGAACTCCTCGGCCTCACCCCAGTCCGCCGTCGCGTCCGAGTCCCAGTCAGCAACGGGATGGTCCCGATAGCCGGGTGTGCCCACGTCTCTCCCACCGTCCACCATTAGTCCATTTAGAACCGATGAGGATAGTAAAATCCCGACAGAACGTCGTCAATGGGACAAGAGTCACCCGATGATCACTTTCAGTGCCAGGCGGCCGGGTCCAGGGCTCCCGGACCCGGCATGGCCTCAGGCGGACGCCACCATGCGCTCGTAGAGCGCGGCATATCCGGCCGCCATCACGGCCGGGGTGAAACGGCGCGCGGCCTCGGCCCGGCACTCCGCCTCGGAGATGGCGTCCACCCCGTGCATCAGCGCGCCCAGCTCGTCCTCGTCAGTGGTGAGCAACCCGGTACGCCCGTGCTCGATCAGCTCCGGCAGGCAGCCGCGGGCGATACCGACCACGGGTGTGCCGAGCGCGAGCGCCTCGACGACAGCGGTGCCACCCGGCTCGTTCCAGCGCAATGGGAACAGCGCCGCGCGGGCACCGGCCACAAGCGCGTCCCGGTCGTCACCGGCGACCGTGCCGACCCAGCGGACCCGGTCGCCGTCCACGTGCGGCGCGACCTTCTCCCGCCAGAACCGCACGTCCGGGTTCTGCGGATCCGCGCCGGCCAGGGCCTCCGGCGTGTGGTACGGCCCGACCGGCCCGGCCAGCACCAGGTCGAAGCCGTGCCGGTGGGCCAGCTCCGCCGCGAGATCCTGGCCCTTGCCCGCGTTGATCCGGCCGAGCACGACGGCGTACCCGTGCTTCTCGTGGCTCTCCCGCCGGTCCGCGTCGACGGCCAGCGGCGTGGCCAGGTGCACGTGCCCGATCGCGTGCCGCCGCAGCGCTTCCGGCGCGTGCGTGAGCTGGTCGGCAGAGACGCCGTTGACCCGGACCCGGTCGCCACCGTCGAAACTGCCGTACAGCTCCGGGTGCTTGCGCAGGTCCCAGTGCAGCGTCTGCAGGCCCGGCGGCCCACCGGCGCCGAACGCGGCAAGCATGGTCAGCCCGGCCGCCTCCACGTGGTCGTGCACGAGGTCGATGTCGCCCACGGCCACCCGGCGTACCACAGCGGCCTGGTGTGCGGGCACGACGCCGCAGGCCTGGTTGTACGGGCGTTGCAGCATCTCGAACTGCCCGGACGGGAACGTGTGCACCCGCTCGTCCGCCGCGAGCGTGCTGTCGCCGACCGTGGCCAGCACCACCTCGATGCCGAGCGCGCGCAACTCCGGCACCAGCGTCGCCACGATGTTCTCGATGCCGCCGTAACCGCGCGGTGGCACGGGCAGCCAGGGCCCGGCGTTCATCAGGACCCGCATCACGCGGCCGCCGGAAGCGTGCGGACCGCGGCGGCAGTGGACGCCAGTGGAGGCCGCTCGGTGACGACGATCTCACTTGTGACGATCTCCCGCTCCAGTCCGGGCAGGCCACCGGCCGCGCCGCGCCGGAACTGCGTCATCATCGCCGACGGCGGCAGCGGCTCGGTGACCAGGCCACCGCGGTGAAGGCGGCCCCACGCGGTCATCATGATCTGCGCGGACATCCGGCCCAGCGCCTCGGTGGTCTGGTGGCGGTGGTGTCGTACGCCCAGGTCGACCTGGGCCAGCGCGTCCAGCCCGACCAGGTGCAGCAGGTCGATCAGCATCGCGATCTCGACGCCGTAGCCGGACACGAACGGGATCCGCTCCAGCGCGGTACGGCGGCCGGCGTACTCCCCGGCGAGCGGTTGCACCACCCCGGCCAGGTCCGGCCAGAACAGGTTGATCAGTGGGCGAGCGGCCAGCTCGGTGACCCGGCCGCCGCCGTCCGGCTCGACGCCTGTGGCCCGGTGCAGCGGCCGGTGGTAGAAACCCTTGACGAACTGGACGGACGCGTCGGTCAGCAGCGGGCCGAGCAGGCCGACCACGAAGTGCGCGGAGAAGTCCTCCAGGTCGCCGTCGACGAACGCGACCACGTCGCCGGTGCTGGCGGCCAGGCCGGCCCAGAGCGCGTCGCCCTTGCCCTCCATCCGCGGCAGGCCACGGGTCATCTGGTCCTGGCTGACAACTGTGGCGCCGGCGGCGCGGGCGATCAGCGCGGTGTCGTCGGTCGACCGGGAGTCGACGACGATTATCTCGTCGACGAGCGCGATCTCCTCGATCAGGTTGCGGCGGATGGTGGTGACGATGGCGCCGATTGTGGCCTGTTCGTTGCGGGCCGGAATGACCACGCTGACGCGGGTGCGTCCCTTGCCCTGTGCGAGGTCGTGAGCGGTCCACTCGGAGTGCACGCGGGTGCGTGCGGAGGCCCAGGCCTCGATGACCGGAGAAACAGCGAGCGTCATTCGTACCCCCGGAAGTTGATCTCGGTAATTGATCCTCTTGCCCCGGTGGGACTCCCATCAGTCTCGTTTGTGAGAAAACTTTTGCTGTTCCGCAAGTGTTTGCCAGGCGCTCCCACCGAGCAGTGGAGATCCACAACAACTGTGAGGAGTACGGGATGCCGCTGACCAAGGTCGGAATCGTCGGTGCGGGTGGAGTCGCCCAGCGCCATGCGAGGGTGCTGTCCGAACTGCCGGACGTGCAGGTGGCAGCCGTGACCGACGTGGTCGCGGACGCCGCGTCCGCGCTGGCCGGGACGCACGGCGCACGGGTGCTGCCGGACGTGGCGGCGCTGCTCGGCGAGGGCCTGGACGCGGTCTACGTGTGCGTGCCGCCGTTCGCCCACGGCGCTGCGGAACGCGCGGTGATCGAGGCCGGGCTGCCGCTGTTCGTGGAGAAACCGATCGCGATCGACCTCGCCACCGCGCGGGAGATCGCCGATGCGGCAGCCGAGCGTGACATTCTCACCGCTGTCGGTCACCACTGGCGGTACCTCGCGGTCGTCGAGCAGGCCCGCGCGCTGCTGGCCGGCCGCCCGGTCCGGCTCGTCTCCGGCGCCTGGCTGGACAAGGTGCCGCCGGTCGGCTGGTGGCCGCACCGGGAGAAGTCCGGCGGCCCGGTCGTCGAACAGGCCGCGCACGTGCTCGACCTGGCCCGCCACCTGGTCGGCGAGGTCACCGAGGTCTCCGCGGCAGGCAATGGCACCCCGCCTGTCGACGGCGCGGACATCGACGGCGCCACGGCCGCGGTGCTGCGCTTCGCGAACGGCGCGGTCGGCACGTTGGCCGCGACGTGCGTGCTCGGCTGGAAGGAACGGGCCGGCCTGGAGATCTACGCGGACGGCCTAGCGCTGAGCATCTCCGAGACCGGCCTTACCGTGCGTGATGCGGACGGCACCCGCACGATCGACAGCGACCCGGACTCGGCCCGGGTGGCAGTGGACCGCGCGTTCATCGCGGCGGTCCGTGGCGAGGAGCAGGACGTGCGCGTGCCGTACGCCGAGGCGCTGCGCACCCACGCACTCGCCCTGGCGGTCGCGGAATCGGCCGCCACAGGTTCGGCGGTGACCCTCGATGCGTGACCGCAACCTGATCGTCAGCGCCCCCGGCACGCTCGAGATCGTCGAGGAGGAGGCGGCCCCGGGCCCGTTCCGCGTCCGCACGCTCTACAGCGGCGTCTCCGCCGGCACCGAGCTGTCGTTCGTCAAGAACACCCACCCCGGGCTGCACACCGGCTTCGACGCGGAGCTGGGCCTGTTCGGCGGCCCAGCCACCGACGCGTTCCCGGTCACCCGGCTCGGCTACATGGAGGTCGGCGTCGTCACGGAGAGCGACGCCCCAGTGGTGAAGCCCGGCATGACAGTGGCGATGACCTACGGCCACCGGACCGGCTGGACCGGCGACCCGCTGCGCGACCGGATCGTCCCCCTGCCGGACGACCTCGACCCGATCCTCGGCATCTACGCCGCCCACATGGGCCCGATCTGCGCCAACGGCCTGCTGCACGCGGCCGCGGACCTCTACGGCCCGGCCGTGCGCGGGCTCGGCGACGGTGTCTCCGGCCGCCGCGTCGCGGTCACCGGCGCCGGCGTTGTCGGCCTGCTCACCGCGCTGTTCGCCCGCGCGCACGGCGCCGCCTCGGTCGTCGTGCTTGACCCGTCGCCGGAGCGCCGCGCGATCGCGGAGGCGCTCGGCCTGGACACGCTCGACCCCGAGGCCGGCGACGCCGCCGTCACGCTCAAGACCGCGTGGCGGCACTGGCCCGGCGACCGCGGCGCGGACGTGGTGTTCCAGTGCCGCGGCCAGGCGTCCGCGCTGCACCTGGCGATGCGGCTGCTGCGGCCACAGGGCACGGTGGTGGATCTGGCGTTCTACCAGGGCGGTGCGGCGGACGTCCGGCTCGGCGAGGAGTTCCACCACAACGGCCTGAGCCTGGTCTGCGCGCAGATCGGCCGGGTGCCGCGCGCGCTGGCCACCGGCTGGGACCGCGAGCGGCTCTCCGCGGCCACAGTGGACCTGCTGCGCGCGGACGGCGATCTGGTGCGCCGGCACCTGATCACCGCGGTCGTGCCGTTCGGCGAGGCACCGGAACTGCTTCACGACCTGGCCGCCCGCCGCCGTCAGGAGGTGCAGTCGGTGCTGTCCTTCGAGGACGCCGGTGACGGCCGCTGAAGTTGATCAAAAGGCGTCATTCGAGACCTTTCCGTGATCGGCTAAGGTCTGCGGCCATGCGCCGAAGAATGTCGATAGCCCTGACCCTCGGGGTGGCCGCGGGCGCGCTCGCGGTCGGCCCGCTCGTCACCGCGGACGCCGCCACCACGGCCGGCGACCCGTTCTCCCTGACGAACGGGCTGTTCGTCAACTCGGCGCTGCCGGCCGCCCGGTGGGTCGCCGCCAACCCCGGCCACCCGGCCGTCGGCGCGATCCGGACCTCGATCTCCACCGCGCCGATGGCCCGCTGGTTCACCGCGACAAGCGACCCGGACATCGGCGCGGCGGTCGCGAAGTACACCGGCACCGCAGTCTCGGCCGGCGACCGGCTGCCGATGCTTGTCGCCTACAACCTCCCCGGCCGGGACGCCTGCGGCGGCGAGTCGTCCGGCGGCGCCCCGAACGCCGCGGCCTACAAGCAGTGGATCTCCACATTCGCGGCCGCGATCGGCGACCGCCCCGCGCTCGTCGTCATCGAGCCCGACTCGCTCGGCGATTTCGAGTGCCTGACCGCGGCCCAGATCGCGGAGCGGAACACGCTTCTCGACTACGCCGGCCGGATGTTCGCCGAGAAGGCGCCGAACACCTGGGCGTACCTGGACGCGGCGAACCCGAACTGGGTCTCACCCGCGGTGATGGCGCAGCGGCTGACCGCGGCCGGCGTCGCCCGCGTGCACGGGTTCGCGGTCAACGTGTCCAACTACGTCGACACCGCAACCTCCCGGGAGTACGCCGCGCAGATCCGGTCCGGGCTGGGCGCCGCCACGCCGTACCTGATCGACACCAGCCGCAACGGCAATGGCTACAACGGCCAGTGGTGCAACCCGGCCGGCCGGAAGATCGGCGCACGCTCCACAAGCGACCGCACCGCGCTCCAACTCTGGATCAAAAACCCCGGCAACTCCGACGGGACCTGCGGCATCGCCCCCTCGACCCCCGCCGGCACCTTCTCCCCGGTCCTCGCGAACCGCCTGATCGCCGGCTCGTAGCCCAGGATGACCGCCGAGGTCACGCTTGTCGCGATCGTGCTGCTGGTCAGCGCGGTCCTGCAGACCTCTACCGGCTTCGGCTACGGCCTGCTGAGCGCGCCGATCCTGGCCGCCACGCTCGGCCCGGCCGAGGCCGTCTCCACGATCATCGCCACCGGCGTGGTCGTGGACGCGCTGGTCCTCATCGCGGGCGGACGCCGCCCGCAACCACACCGGCGCGACGTACTCGAACTCGGCGCCTGGTCCGTCCCCGGCCTCGTGCTCGGCGCGGTGCTGCTCACCGCACTGCCGGCGACCGCGCTGCAGTTCCTGGTGGCGGCCGCGGTCCTGCTTGCGGTCTGGCACCGCGCCCGCACCCGCCCCACGACCGGCCGGACACCGCGTCGCCGTCAGCTGTGGCTGGCCGCGCTGGCCGGCCTGACCTCCGGCGCGCTCAGCACCGCCACCACACTCGGCGGCCCGCCCACTGTCATGTACCTGACCCGCGAGCCCCGCCCTCCACAACAGACCCGGGACACGCTCGTCGCGCTGTCCCTGCTGCGCCTGCCGATCAGCGTGGCCGCCCTCTGGTACAGCGGCGCCTGGATCCCGCCCACCGCGCTCCCGCTGCTCTGGGCCGCCGTCGTGCTCGGCTACCTCTCCGGCCGCTGGATCTTCGCCCGGCTGGACGTCACCCGCTACCAGCGCGCGGTCCTGCTCACCCTCCTGGCCGCCGGCCTCACCGCAATCATCACCGGCCTGCTGCGCGCCTGACACCCGCTTCAGAGCCAAACGGCCATTGAGTGGTACGACAGGAGGGATGGGCGAGCGGGATTGAGCCCTTCTCGCACTACGTGATGATTGATTGGTGCTGAGGCGCCTCCGCACTTCACGATGCGGTCTCGAGTGGGGCGCGGGTCTGGAGGATGTCCAGGAGGGCACGGTTCAAGTGCCGCGGACGTGCGTTCGGGTGGTTGTGGAGTGACCGGCCACGGCGGGTCCGGCTCTGGGGTGACGTGCGGAGCCGGCTCCGGGGCGACGTGCGGGGCGACGTGCGGGGCGACGTGCGGGGCGACCTGCGGGGCGATGTGCGGAGCACCAGCGGAGCCCGCCGCGCCGTTTTGCCCGCGCGAGCGACTCTGTTGCCCATTCGCGTCCGGTGGCCTGGGCCTGACGATCGAAGGGCCAGTCGATCTTGGTTATCGTGGGTCGCCGCGCCAGGGTCATGGCATCTCGGCGCTCCTCGCTCGCGATGGTTTCGTTATTCGGGATCCCGCGTCCATCTGACGGGATGCAAGATCCTTGCGGCTCTGACGGCCCTTATTGCGCTCGGATAGGGGCCACCAGAGCCGCAAGGATCTTGACGTGGGGCCTTACCGATCTTTCGGCGTCAGAACGAACGCACAGGTCGGCGCCTATATGGTGAAATTTCCGGCAGGTGGGGTTCGAATGTGGACACTGACCGCGGGCCGTCATGAGGTAGGCGGGCCGGAGCGCCGCGGGATGTGGTTCAGGGGGTGCGGGGATCGAGGCCGAGGAGAAGGGTGCCGTAGTCCTGGGTGACGGCGTGCGAGGCGAACTGGACGTGGCGGGAGCCGATGGAGACGTCGCGCCAGAAGCGCTGGAGCGGGTTGGTCGCGCTGAAACCGCTGGAACCGTGCAGATCCAGCAGGTCGTCGAGGGCGTGGCGGCACTCGCGGGTGGCGGAGAGCAGGTCCATGCGCAGGCGGGACCGATCCAGCGGCGTCAGCGATTCGCCAGGCGGGACGGCGTCGACAGCGGCGGCGACGCGCATCAGGCGCTGCTCCGCGGTGTCGATCCGGTGGGTGGCCTCGGCGAAGGACTGCTGGGCGCCGGGCACGTGCGGAAGGTCCGGGTAGGCGGCGCTTGGGGAGGGGCGGTTCCCGATGGCGGCGGCCACCACGTCGAGGGCGCCGCGGGTCGCGCCGAGCAGCGTGGCGAAGAGGCCTGCCGCGATGGCGATGTCCGGGTTGCCGCCTGTCGTCATCCGGGTGATGTCGAGCACGTGTGAGTCCGGCACCAGCACGTCGTTGCCGACGAGCGTGTGGCTGCCACTGCCGGACAGGCCGGCGACGTGCCAGTCCCGGTCCACTGTCAGGTCCGTGGCCGGTACCAGCGCGGCCACCGGCGTCGTGCCGTCGATGAGTGCGACAAGGAGCGAGTGCGTGGCGTGCTCGCACCCGGAGGCGTAGCCCCAGCGACCGGAGATGCGCAGCCCGCCCGCGACCGCCTCGGCCCTGCCCGGACGTGCGGACGCGCACATCACCGCGTCCGGATCGGCGAAGACCTCCGCCTCCGCCTTGTCCGACAGTGCGGCGCGGACCGCGATCTTCGCCTCCGCGGTGGTGGCGGTGATCCACGCCGTCGACGGGCAGCCCTGGCCGAGCGCGGCCAGGACCTGGACGCGGGTGCTGAGGTCCGCCTCCCGGCCACCGTGCCGGATGGGCGTGGCCAGCGCGAGCGCGCCGGTGTCGCGGACCGCGGCCAGGCTTGCGTCTGTCACCCGCCGATCACTTTCGGTCCTGCCGGACTCGCGGGCGAGTGTCGGGATGATGTCACGGGCGGCCTTGACGAGCGGTGCGGTGTTGATGGCGGTGCCTTTCGTCCTGTCTGGATCCCGATGGTACGACTTCGCGCGTGCGCCGCGACGGCCCGGTGACGCGCTGTCGACGAGGTGACAGCGGCCGACGATATAGCTGGCCGAACAGCTGGTGGCCTGCGGTTTTGCCGCGTGCGAGGGTCACGGCCATGTCTGCATCCGATCACCCGATGGACGACGCGCTGACCGCCTACGCCGAGGGGCGCGCGGACGGCCTGGCCGGTGCCCGCGACGAGCACCGCACCGGCGACCCCGACTACCGCACCGGCCTGCACGACGGGCAGGTGGCGGTCTTCGAGAACGACCTGCTGGCCGCGGTCCGCAAGGCGCTGGGCGAGGACTGAGTCAGCCCTCGAGCCGGGCTCGCACGTCGCGGGTACGCGCACGTTGCTCCCGGCTACGCGGCCCTCGATCGATGCGATGCGCGGTGCGGCGCGGTGCGAGGCACGGCGCGGTGCGCGGTGCGATGCGGCGCGGTGCGATGCGGTGCGATGCGCTGCGCGGTGCGATATGCGGCACGGCGCGGCGCAGCGTCGGCCCGCGCCTCACGACTGACCGATCGATTGCCTCATAACACTTTTCCGGGCGCTGTTATCGACGATTAACAGGCGATGTCGGATTGGTTGCATCGACGTTTATCGCGTTGTATGTTAGCGGTCACATCGCGCCTCTCATGAATGCGAAATCGGCATTCCGGGCACTGCCGGATGGTCCCGGCAGGTGAGTGAGTGCGTCGCATCGCCGTGGCGGCCGAGTCGGCACCGCCCGCATCGCGACCCTGCGCGATCACCTCGCATAACACTTTTTCATGCTCGGAGGAGACCTCCATGAGACGTACCCTCATGTCCCTGTCCGTGGTGGCCGTCGCGGCGGTTGCGGCCGGCACCGTGCTCGGCGGCGTCGCGCAGGCCGGGACCACGCTCGGCGCGGCCGCCGCGGAGAAGGGCAGGTACTACGGCGCGGCGATCGCGGCCGGGAAGCTCGGCGATTCCGTCTACACCGGCATCCTGAACCGGGAGTTCAACTCGGTCACGCCGGAGAACGAGATGAAGTGGGACGCGACCGAGCCCAGCCAGGGCCGGTTCAGCTACGGCAACGCGGACCGGATCGTCAGCCAGGCGCAGTCGCACGGAATGCGCATCCGCGGGCACGCGCTGCTCTGGCACCAGCAGCAGCCGAGCTGGGCGCAGGGCATGTCCGGAAGCGCGCTCCGCAACGCCGCAATCAACCACGTCACCCAGGTCGCCACCTACTACCGCGGGAAGATCTACGCCTGGGACGTGGTGAACGAGGCGTTCGCGGACGGGAACGGGGGCGGGCGGCGCGACTCCAACCTGCAGCGCACCGGCAACGACTGGATCGAGGCCGCGTTCCGGGCGGCGCGTGCGGCCGACCCGGGCGCCAAGCTCTGCTACAACGACTACAACACGGACGGGATCAACGCGAAGTCGACAGGGATCTACAACATGGTCCGCGATTTCAAGTCCCGTGGCGTACCCATCGACTGTGTGGGGTTTCAGTCGCACCTAACGAACTCGGCGCCGTCGGACTACCAGGCCAACCTGCAGCGCTTCGCCGACCTCGGCGTGGACGTGCAGATCACCGAGCTGGACATCTCCGGCGGCAGCCAGGCGAGCGCGTACGGCGCGGTCACCCGGGCCTGCCTGGCCGTGTCGCGGTGCACAGGCATCACGGTGTGGGGGATCAGGGACAGCGACTCCTGGCGGACCGGCCAGAACCCGCTGCTCTTTGACAACAGCGGTAACAAGAAGGCGGCCTACACGGCGGTGCTCGACGCGCTGAACTCCGGCGGGATGACAGTGCCGACCGGCGGCCCGACCACGCCGGTGCCGACCACGCCGGTGCCGACCACCGGCGGGCCCACCCAGGGACCCGGCGGCTGTTCCGCCACCGTGTCGCTCAACTCCTGGTCCGGCGGCTATGTGGCCACCGTCCGGGTCACCGCCGGGTCCGCACCGCTCACCGGCTGGACCGTGAACGTGGCCATCCCGTCCGGCGGCGCGGTCACCAGCGCGTGGAGCGCCACGAACAGCGGCACGAGCGGCACCGTGGCCTTCCGCAACGTCAGCTACAACGGCACGGTCGCGGCCGGCGCCGCCACCGAGTTCGGCTTCCAGGGCACCGGTAGCGGCCCGACCGGCACGCCCACCTGCGCAGCGAGCTGAGACAGCTCACGCCGGCCGGGTAGGCGTCTCGCCTACCCGGCCAGCGGCGCGCGGATCACGAACGACGACTCCGCCTCGGTGGACTGGTCGACCCACAGCTCGGCGCCGCGGCGGTGCACGAACCAGCCGGGGTAGTTCGACGACTCCAGCGCGATCGTTCCCGCCTCCGCGCCGGGCAGCGCGCAGAACGTCGCGTCGCCGCGGAACAGCGGGGACGGGTCCGGCAGGTCGAATCGCAGCCGCCAGGACGAGTGGCGCAGGAAGCGGCCGTCGGCGAACCGGAACGAGTGGCACCGCGCGTCCGCCAGGCCCTCTACCACCTCGAACGTCGCCGTCACCCGGACCGAAGCGGTGCTTCCCGGCCCGGCCGGGGCCAGCCCGGCCACGCCGCGCGCGGTGGAGACGAACGACCCGGGCACGTCCGCCGACTCGAGCGACACCGCGCCCGGGGACAGTGTGGTGGGCGTGGGGGAGGGGCGGCCCGGCGGCGCGGCGATGACCGGCAGCGCCGGGGACGTCGGAGGAGACACCACCTCGGCGGTACCGACCGCGGCGCCGGCCGCGAGCGTGCCCGCGGTCAGCGCGGCCACCACCGGGTGCGCGCCGATCGCCTGGACGATCAGGCCGAGGACCCCGGAGCCGCCGGTGACCGACGCGCCGGCCGCGACCAGCCCGGCCTTTCCCGCGGCGAGCTTGCCGAGCACCGCGCCCGCCAGGCCGGCCGGCACCGGCAGCAGGGCCAGCACCGGGAACAGCCGGTCCGCCGGGAGTAGGCCCTCGCCGGCGGGCGCGCAGACCCGGCAGTCCCGGATGTGCCGGTCCGCGCGTTTGCGCCACAGCGGCCCGGGCTCGCCGTCCCAGCCGGTAAGCGTGACGGCCAGGCCGGGGCAGCGGGGCTTGAGGTCAAGCGCGGCCACCACGCCGCGGGCCGTGTCGAGCCGGTCGCGCAGCCGCTGCACGCGCACGCCCGCGTGCGCGACGCTGACGCCGAGCGCGGCCGCCAGGTCGGCCCGGGACATCTCGTCCGCCATCTCCAGCCACCACAGCGACAGCAGCACGCGGTCGTCCGCGTCAAGCCAGAGGCCCGCGCGCCGGGCCTGCCGGCGCTGCCCGGACAGTTCCGCACGCAGCAGCGCGGCCTCCTCGAACGCGGCGTCCGCCGTGTCGTCGGCCTCGTCCAGCACGGTCATCCGCTCCGCGGCCCGCGCGGACCGCTCAAGGTAGGTGCCGACCTGGCGGACCGCGATCGACGTCAGCCAGGGGCGGAAACTCTCCGGATCACGCAGTGCCGGCAGCCTGCGCAGTGCCCGCAGCATGACGTCCTGCACCAGGTCGTCGACGTCCGCGCGGTCGTCAAGCGCCCGGCGCGCGATCGTGTAGACCAGCGGCAGGTAGGCGGCGACCAACTCGTCAAGCGCCGCCCGGTCACCGGCCCGTGCCGCACCGATCAGCTGCGCGTCGTTCCTGTGTGTGGTGTGCACATCTCCTCATCGTCTGCGGTCCGCATCGACTGTGAATGATTGATGCAGCCTGCGTCAACATCCAGGAGACATCGATACCTGGTCCCGGAGACCGTATCGACGTGGGAGCCGGGCCGCGGCGAGGCCCGGCCGCACGGCGCACCACGCCGGCCGCACCTGGATCCGGCCTTCAGGTGGGCTCGGTGAGGCCGTTCTGCCAGGCCCAGATCGCGATTTCGGTACGGTTGCGCGCCGCCAGCTTCTCCTGCGTGCTCGCCAGGTGCGACTTGACAGTGGACAGCGAGATGCACAGGTCCGCAGCGATCTCAGCGTTGGTCAGCCCGCGGGCCACCGCGAGCGCCACGTCCAGCTCCCGGCCGGTCAGCGGCAGGTCCTCCCGGTCCGCGGCCCGGGTGGCGTCGTCGGTGAGACGGCGCAGCAGCCGTACGGTCACCGATGGTGAGACTATCGCCTCGCCCTTGACCGCGGCCCGGACCGCCTCGGCCAGCCAGCCCGCGCCCGCGTCCTTGAGCAGGAACCCGGAGGCGCCGGCCCGCAGCGCGGCGTAGACGTTCTCGTCGACGTCGTAGGTGGTCACCACCACGACCTTGAGCGGATCGTCGACATCCGGGCCGGCAAGCAGCTCGGTGGCGCGCACGCCGTCCAGTTTGGGCATGCGGATGTCCATCAGCGTGACGTCGGGGCGCAGGCTGCGGGCCAGCCGTACGGCGGCCTCACCGTCCGCGGCCTCGCTGATCACCTCGATGTCCGGCTCGGCATCCAGGATCAGCCGGAACGCGGTCCGGATCAGGCTCTGATCGTCGGCCACCAGCACGCGGATCGGCATCAGTCTCCCAGGGTTCGGCAGTGGACCGGCCTTTTCGGCAGGCGACCCTGGCCGAAAGTACTACCTTCGGTGGACGCGTGGTGCGGGCGCTGCTGGGATCGGACGGTCAGATCCCTGCCACGAAAGGACTACCGTGCGCAGACCGACCGCCGGTACGGCGTTCGTCCTCACCACGGCGTTGCTGCTCACCGGCACCGCCGGCCCCGCCGGTGCGGCACCTGCCGACCCGTTCACCGCGTTCGCGAACCAGGACGTCGCCTGGGGACCGTGCGCGTTCACCGCGGACCCGGACGCGTTGCCGTCCGAGTGCGCGGTGATCACCGTCGCCCGTGACTGGGCCGCGCCCGGCAACGGGCGGACGATGCAGGTCTCGATAAGCCGGGTCGCCGCGAGCGGTGAGCACCTCGGCTCGCTGCTGATCAACCCGGGCGGTCCCGGCGGGCAGGGCACGTCGCTGCCCGGCGTGCTTGGGGCGCTCCAGCCGCAGTTGCACGAGCGCTACGCGCTGATCGGCATGGACCCGCGTGGCACCGGGCAGGAGGGTGGCACCACGCCGGAGACCGAGAAGTGTGAGGTGCCGCTCGACCGGCTCTCCGCCCGGACCGACCTCGACGCGCGGGACCGCTCGGCGGACAGCATCGCCGAGCACCTCAAGCAGCCGCGCGCGATAGCCGAGGCCTGCCAGAGTGAGGCGCTCGCGCCGTACATCACCACCTGGCAGACCGCGCACGACATGGAGCTGATCCGGCTGCTGCTGGACGAGCCGAAGCTCGACTATCTCGGCTACTCCTACGG
This sequence comes from Catenuloplanes sp. NPDC051500, assembly GCF_044454585.1. NCBI lineage: Bacteria > Bacillati > Actinomycetota > Actinomycetes > Micromonosporales > Micromonosporaceae > Catenuloplanes > Catenuloplanes sp. NPDC051500. The sequence goes on along the minus strand of NZ_JBITDX010000011.1, from coordinate 26,481 downwards.
GACCTGGCTCGGCGCCAAGTACGCGTCGCTCTTCCCAGGCAGCGCCGGGAAGATGGTGCTTGACTCAAGCGTCGACTTCCAGGGCCGGTTGCAGGCTGCTTTCGAGGCGTGGCCGCCGATCAATCAGCGGCTGTTCGACGACACGTTCCTGCCCTGGATGACCCGGGTGTTCCCGGCCGAGGTCGGCGCCACCACCGAGGAGGCGGCGGCGAACTGGGAGCGGGCGCGCGACTTCTACGCGTCCGCCGGGGTCAGCCCGGACGCCTATGACAGCATCTTCGTCGGTATGGGCGCGCCGATCCGCTGGGTGCTCGGCGCCGCGATCTTCGTGATGGGCGTCAGCGGGGCGAACGGCGAGACCGGGGCACCGACCGACTCCCGCCTCGCGCCGCAGCTGGACGCGTTGTCCCGGGAGCGGTTCGACGTGCCGCTCGCCGAGCTGACGCCGTCCGTGGCCGCCGCGGCGCTCGCGGACGACCCGGAGGATTACGCGCTCATCCCGACCACCCGGTACGCCGTGGCCTGCAACGACCAGCCGACCCGTACGGCCGGCTGGTACCAGCGGCTCAGCGACCGGCAGGGCCCGGAGTACCCGCTCTTCGGCTGGCAGTACGGCCTGAGCGAGCCGTGCGGTTTCTGGTCGGACGCGCCGCGCCAGGGCCTGCCGCAGTTGCCGGCCGAGGTGGCCGGCCGGGTGCTTGTGGTGCAGGGCGAGTTCGACCCGCAGACCGGGTACGAGCAGGCGAGATCAGCTGTCCGTGCCGCGCCCGGGGTCAGTCTGGTCTCGGTGGACGACAGCCCGTTCCACGGTCAGTACACCTTCGACGGCAACCCGTGCGTCGATGGCATGGTCAACGTGTTCCTGCTGCGCAACTCGCGGCCCGGCACGCTTACCTGCCCCGGCGTTCCGCTGCCGGGCGAGTCCGAGGTGTTCCCGGTGTCCGGACCGGTCCGCACGCCGGGCGCGGCGACGATGACGGCGTCGTCGGTGGCGCCGCTGCCCGAGCTGCGCGCGTCGGTCCAGGCCCGGATCAGCGAGATGAACGCGCCTCGCTGATCGGCTGAACAGGGTGCGGTGGCTCGTCACCGCACCCTGTTCTTTCTTCATCCGCCAGAAACACCTATCCGAAAAGTGTTACGCCGATCGGCCGCCGATCGTGAACTGCGCATCGATGGTTCTCACTTGAGAAGAAGCGATGGGAGCGCTCTCGTACCATGCCAAATGCATTTACGCCTATAAATGTGTTTGCCGCAGGTGCGGAAGGGAGTGGCTGTCATGGACAGATTCAGAGCGGCCGGGGTCGGGCTGGTGACGGCCGCGGTTACGATTGCGGCGGCGGCGGTGGCGCTGCCGGCCGGCGCCGCGGCCGCTGGATGCGCCGTCGACTATGCGGTGTCGTCGCAGTGGCAGGGTGGCTTCGGCGCCAGCGTGGCGGTGACGAACCTCGGTGATCCGCTGAACGGCTGGACCGTGACCTGGTCGTTCGGTGCCGGGCAGACCGTGACGCAGGCGTGGAACACGACGCTCACCCAGTCCGGCGCCGCGGTGACCGCGAAGAACGTGAGCTACAACGGTGCGGTGCCGACCGGCGGCACTGTGTCGTTCGGCTTCAACGGCTCGTCGGGCGGCAGCAACCCGGTCCCGGCGAGTTTCGCGGTGAACGGCGTGACGTGCACCGGGGGTGTCGCTCCCACGACCGCACCGCCCACCGGCCAGCCGCCGACAAGTCAGCCGCCGAGCAGCCCGCCACCAGGCACGTGCACGCTTCCGTCCACCTACCGCTGGTCGTCGTCCGGGGTGCTTGCCACGCCGAGGTCCGGCTGGGTCTCGTTGAAGGACTTCACCACGGTCCCGTACAACGGCAAGCAGCTCGTCTATGCCACGACGCATGACAATGGCACGTCGTGGGGTTCGATGAACTTCAGCCTGTTCACGAACTGGTCCGAGATGGCCTCGGCGAGTCAGAACGCGATGTCGTCCGGCACTGTCGCGCCGTCGTTGTTCTACTTCGCCCCGCGCAACATCTGGGTGCTCGCCTACCAGTGGGGTGGTGCGGCGTTCTCCTACCGGACGTCGAGTGATCCGACGAACCCGAACGGCTGGTCGTCGCCGCAGACGCTGTTCTCCGGGAGTATCTCCGGTTCGGGGACCGGGCCGATCGATCAGGCGGTGATCGGTGACTCGTCGAACATGTACCTGTTCTTCGCGGGTGACAACGGCAAGATCTACCGGGCGAGCATGCCGATCGGGAACTTCCCGGGCAGTTTCGGCTCCACGTCCACGGTGATCATGAGCGACTCGACGAACAACCTGTTCGAGGCTCCGCAGGTCTACAAGGTGCAGGGTCAGAACCAGTACCTGATGATCGTCGAGGCGATCGGTGCGAACGGCCGCTACTTCCGCTCGTTCACCGCGAGCAGCCTGGGCGGGTCGTGGACTCCGCAGGCCGCCACCGAGAGCAATCCGTTCGCCGGCAAGGCCAACAGTGGTGCCACCTGGACCAACGACATCAGCCACGGTGAGCTGATCCGGGTCAGTGCGGACCAGACCATGACTGTCGACCCGTGCAACCTTCAGCTGCTCTACCAGGGCCGTTCGCCGAGCTCCGGCGGAGACTACGGGCTGCTGCCGTACCGGCCTGGCCTGCTGACGCTGCGGCGCTGACGGTTGATATCGTCGCCCATCGATGATTTACTTCCGTGGAAGCGCTCCCACTGCTGGTCGAACCGACATTCTCTGGGAGGACGAGGTATGAACAAACACCGGATCAGCCTGCTGGGCCTGATCGCCGCCCTGGTCATCGGAGTCTCGATGGCCATGGCGGGGCCGGCCGCGGCGAGCGCCCCCGCGACCGTCGCAAGTGTCACGACAGGTTACGAGAACACCTGCACGATCGGCACCGACGCGTCACTGTGGTGCTGGGGCAGCAACTTCGCCGGCCAGGTCGGCGACGGCACCACCACCAGCCGCAGCGCGCCGGTGCGGATCGGCGACGCCACCTGGGCGAGCGTGGACGGCGGCACCAGCCACACCTGCGCGATCCGCACCGACGGCTCACTGTGGTGCTGGGGCTTCAACCTCAGGGGTCAGGTCGGTGACGGCACCACCACAAACAAGACCTCGCCGGTACGTGTCGGCACCGCCTCCACCTGGGCCACAGTCAGCGCGGGCAGCAACCACACCTGCGCCACCCGCACCGACGGCACGCTCTGGTGCTGGGGCTTCAACCGGCACAACCAGCTCGGCCAGCCCTCGTCCGTCTACGTGGCGTCCACGCCGCTGCAGGTCGGCACCGCGACCAGCTGGGCGAGCGTCACCACCGGGTTCGCGCACACCTGCGCGGTGCGCACGGACCGTACCCTCTGGTGCTGGGGTGACAGCTCCAGCGGGCAGCTCGGCGTCGGCAGCCTCGGCTACCGCACCAGTCCGGCCCAGGTCGGCACGGCGACCAGCTGGGCGAGCGTGACCGCGGGCTACACGTTCACCTGCGCGGTGCGCACGGACGGGACGCTCTGGTGCTGGGGCGAGAACGGCTACGGACAGCTGGGCGTGGCCGGCACCTATCAGGTCTCACCGATCCAGGTCCCGGGCACGACCTGGGCCTCGGTCACCGTCGGCAACGACACGTCCTGTGCGCGCCGTACCGACGGCAGCCTGTGGTGCTGGGGCAACAACGCGTTCGGGCAGCTCGCGGACGGCACCACCACCCACCGGTTCGCGCCGGTACGGATCGGCACGGACACCACGTGGACGGGCGGGTTCGCCGCCGGGCCGCACGTCTGCGCGATCCGTACCGACGGTGGCCTGTGGTGTTGGGGTAACAACTGGAGCGGGCAGCTCGGCGACGGCACCACAGTCACGAGGTCCGCACCGGCGCGGGTGCTCAGCTGACCCGCGGGTAGTACGGCCGCAGGCTCGCGGCGGCGATCCGATCGAGGACGCGGTCCGGGAGCAGGCGGGAGAGCCGGATGAGCACGGCGGCGTTCAGGCCGATGGCGAACCGGGCGCGGGGAGCGCGCCCGGTCACCGCCCTCGCGATGGCCTGCGCCGCCCTGTCCGCGCTCAGGGCGCCCTCGGTGCCCGCGCGCGACTGGGCCAGGACCGCCTCGATCAGCGAGCCGTAGCGCCGCTGCTGGTTCGGGGTCATGGCGGCGGCGAGTCGGCCGGCGGCGATCCGCCGAACAGGTTTACCTCGAACAGGCGCCGCCACTCGCTCAGCGGCATCGCCTCGACCGGCGCGTTGGTCTGGATCGCCGCGTTGTTCACAAGCGCGCGCAGGTCGGGGCCGACCCGTTCCCGCAGCGAGTCGATGTGGTCCTGCCGGGTGAGGTCAAGGATCACCGGCTCGAGGCCGGGCGCGCGCAGCTCCGCTCGACGAGGGTGGACCCGGAGCCGTCACGCTGCGCGAGGTGGGGGCGCGGTGTCAGCGGCATCATCAACGCGGAGCTCAGCGGCCAGCTCACCGGCGAGAAGTGGGTGCACCTCCGCCGATGAGCCGGCCGACACGCTGACCGCGATGATCGAGCGTTACGCCGCGGGCTGACTCATTTCCCGAAGCCGGCGGTGAGGCCGCTGAGCAGCTGGCGGCGGCCGACCGCATAGGCCACCAGGATCGGGACCGTGGTGAGCGTGACCGACGCCGCGATCGCCGGCGTGTTCACCCCGTACTCACTCTGGAACGTCCAGAGCGCGAGCGGCATGGTGCGCTGCTCCTCGCTCTGGGTCAGGATCAGCGGCAGGACGAAGCCGTTCCAGATGCTCAGCGTGTTGTAGATGGCTACCGTGACAAGCGCGGGCCGGGTCAGCGGGAATGCGAGCCGCCACATCGTGCCCCACTCGCCGGCCCCGTCGACCCGCATCGATTCGAACAGCTCCTTCGGCACGTCCCGGATGAAGTTCGACAGGACGAGCACGGAGAGCGGAATTGCGAACGCGATCGAGGGCAGGATGATCGCGGCGAGCGTGTCGTACATCTTCAGCCGGATGATGATCAGATAGACCGGGATGATCACTGCCTGCAGTGGGATCGCCAGGCCGAGCAGGAACACCGAGTTGATCGAGCGTAGCCACCGGTTGCCGGCGCCGCGGACGATTGCGTATGCGGCCATGAACGACACCGCGACGGCCGGGATCACCGCGCCGGCGGAGACGATCACGCTGTTCAGGAAGTACCTGACGAAACCGGCCTCGAGCACGACCTTGTAGTTGTCAAGGATCGGCTCGGTCGGTGGCGCGAACGTGTTGGTGACGAAGTACGACGACTGCGTCTTGAAGCTGGTGATGACCACCCAGTAGATCGGCACCATCGCCACGATGAGCCAGATCCAGCTGAGTGAGCCGCCGATCCAGTTGCGCCGCATCTCAGACCCCCTCCTGCTGGCTCTCGTCGCCGCGCCCGCCGAGCCGCCGCAGCAGCTGGGACAGGGCCAGGCCGACCAGGACCAGGACGACCGCGATCGCGCTTGCCGGGCCCATCAGGCTCTTGCCGAAGCCGGTCTCGTACATGTCAAGTGCCAGCACCCGGGTGGCGTCGCCGGGGCCGCCCGCGGTGAGCACGTAGATCAGGTCGAACAGCGTCAGCGAGCCGACCACCATCAGCGTGGACGACGTGACGATCGTGTACTTCAGCTGTGGCAACGTGATGCTGAAGAACTGCCGGACCCGGCCCGCGCCGTCGATGAGCGCGGCCTCGTACATGGTCTTCGGGATCGACCGGACCGCGCCCTGGTAGATGAGCGTGTGGAACGGGATGAACTGCCAGGACACGATGAAGACCAGCACGCCGACCGCGAGCGTGGAGTCACCGAGCCAGTCCTGGCTGAGGAAGTCGGCGCCGAGCCCGCTGCCGATCCCGAAGTTCGGGTCGAGCAGGGACTTGTAGGTGATCGCGATCGCGGCGGAGCTGAGCAGCAGCGGGATGAAGTAGAGCACGGCCAGGAGCCCGCGGTACCGGATGTGCGGGGCCAGGAAGACACCGAGCAGGATCGACATCGGCGTCTGGATCGCCCAGGACAAACCCATGATCAGGAACGTCACGCCGAGCGCGTGAAGCAGGTCCGGCGAGGAGAGCACTGTGGTCCAGCTGTCCAGTCCGGACGGATGGATGGTTCCGATCCCGTTCCAGGTGGTGAAGCTGAGCGCGAGCACACCGATCAGCGGCACGATCGCGAAACCTGTGAAGAGCAGGAGAGCGGGCAGTGTCAGCCAGATCAGGGCGCCGCCCCGCCCGCCGCTGCGGGCGGTGGTCTCGGTCATCCGCGCGGCGGGCGGAGCAAGCGTGGTCATTTGCCGATGACCGCGTTCATGTTGTCGACCCACTGCTGCGGGCTGATCTGGTTCTGGAACAGCTTGGCGATGTTCTCAAGCAGCGTGGTCGCGGCGGTCGGGGACAACGCCTGGTCCCAGGACTGGGCGAAGACCTTGGCATTGACCGACGTGTCGTAGCAGAACTTGAGGAACTGGCCCTTGGGCGAGGTGTCGTACAGTTTGTCGCTGCCCTGGATGATCGGCACGTTGCCCGACGTGATCCACTCGTTCTGCTCCGCGTCGTCAAGCAGGACCGTGGAGAAGAACTTCTTCGCGACCTCCTTGGCCTCCGGCGTGGCCTTGGACGAGATCGACAGGTAGTGGCCGGGGTTGCCGACCTGGTTGGACGGGTCGCCCTTGCCGCCCTCGACCGGCGGGAAGTTCATGTACCCGAGCCCGCCGCTCTTGACGAAGTCACCGCCCTGGGCCTCCTGGATGCCGTACGACCAGGAGCCGTGCACCATCATCGCGGCCTTGCCGGTGTAGAGCAGTGCCTGGTCCGCGTTCGAGTCGGCGGTGATCGAGGAGAATCCGTTGATGAAACCGTTTTCAGTGATGAGCTGCTGAACTTTGCCGAGCATGTCCAGAACCGCCGGGTCGGACCAGGCACCCGCCTCGCCGGCGAAGACCCGATCGAAGACCTCGGACCCGGCGATGCGGTCGAGGAGCAGCTCCAGCCACATCATGTTCGTCCACCGGGACTGGCCGCCGAGTGCGAACGGCGCGATGCCGGCCGCGTTGAACTTCGGCACCAGGGCCATGATGTCGCCCCACGACTGCGGCGGCTCCGCCTTGACCTGCTCGAAGACCTTCTTGTTCCAGTACAGCAGGATCGGCTGCACTGTCTCGTGCGGCATCGCCCAGATCTTGCCGTTGACAGTGGCCGCGCCGAACGAGGTCGGGAACAGCTTGTTCTTGACCTCGGCGTTCTGCGTGAACCAGTCGGTCAGATCCTCGACCTGGCCGGCCTCCACGTAGGACTTCAGCGTGCCGCCGCCCCAGCCCCAGATCATCGTGGGCGCGTCGCCGGCGCCGATCGCGGCCTTGATCTTCTGCTTGAACGGGTCGTTCTGGAAGAACTGCGGAGCGATAGTGGTGTCCGGGTTGGCCTTGTTGAACCTGTCGACCGCGGCCTGACGGGCCTGCTCACCGGGCGGCCCGCTGAGCGACCAGTAGGTGGCGGTGGCGTCGCCCGGGCCGGAACTGCCGCAGGCGGCCAGCGCGGCGGCCACACCGGCACCGGCGGTGAGACCGAGGAGATGACGTCGGGACAAGCCTGTACTGATCATGTGAACTCCGTAGTCGAGACGCTGGATTGCGCTTTGCCGGGTTCGTGGCACAAAGGGCCCTGGCCCGGTCTCGACGGGATCGCCAGGCCGGGCCGAGGACGAAGGTGGCGCAACCGTAAAAGCGCTGAAACCCCTGTGTCAAGACCTCGAAACTTTCGGAATGAAACTGTCGGAAAATGTTGCCTGCCGGTCGACACCCCATCGACCCAGATCACGTGGTCACGACCGTAAAGCTGACTACGCACCGCGCGGGCCGTCACCGGAGAACAAAGCCGAGCATTCCGAAAACTTCCGGAAACTAGCGGGGCCCGGACGATGCTGTTGGGGGCTGCGCGTACCCGTCAGCATCTGTTACGGTCGATGGCTGGCATGGAGCCCTCCGCAACCGTCACAGGCCGCTTGTGCGCGCGGCCGGGCGACGCTCAGAACGGCAGCTGGTCGGCCTTCAGGCTCGCGTGGACGGCGCGCAGGGCGTAGTGCACCCGGGACTTGACGGTGCCGGGCCGCAGGTGGTGCCGCTCCGCGATCTCCTCGACGCTGCGCCCCTCAAGGTGATGCTCGCGCAGCACGGTCCGGTGCGGGTCGCTCAGCCGCCGGAGGGCGAGCCGCACGCTGTGCGCGGCTACCGCCTGGTCGGCCGCGTCCGGGGCGAGCACCACCGACTCGTGCGGATCGAGCCGGACCTCGCGCGGACGGGCCTGGCGCATGCGCATCGAGTCGATGGCGACGTTCCGGGCCACTGTGTAGAGCCACCGGGCCAGAGCCTCCGGATCCTCCGGAAGCGAGTCGACGTGCCGCCAGGTGCGGACCATCGTCTCCTGCACCAGATCCTGCGCCAGGTCGGACGAGCGGGTGAGGCGGGTCAGGTAACGGTGCAGCCCGGCCGCGTGCGTGGTGTGGATCCCGGTGAAGCGGGTGGTGCTGGCGTACGACGACGAAGGCCTCATTGCAGCGAAGGTATGGGCCGGCACTTGAAGGGCAGTGGATTCGCTCTGAACGGCCGGCCTGACGGCTGACCCACTGCCCGTCAAGTGCTTCGCCCTACCGTGTGCCGGGTGACAGAGGTGAGCACGGCCGAGCCCGGCCGGTGGAGGAAAGCGCTACTGGCCGTACCCGTGGCGGTGGTTCTGATCGTGTGTTCGTGGGCCGTGTGGTACGGCTGGCTGGGCGCGTTCGCGGATGAGGGGGCGCTGCCGCCGCGGTCGTCGGCTCCGGACCTGCCGGCCGGTGCGAGCGTCGTCGACGAGTCGGTGGCGTGCGGCTCCGGCGGCTGCTGGCGGCTGATCACGGTGGCGCCGCCGGCCGGGACGTCGCCCGTCGATCTGGCGGCCGGGATGGGCCTGTCCGAGGAGCGGTGCACCGAGCCGACGATCGTCGAACCCCGGTCCGTGTGCGTGTGGGCCAGCCCGCGCGACGAGCTGCTTGTCGTCTACAGCGGCTACCGGTGACGCCGGGAGTCAACTGATTCTCCACCGGGCCCGCCTACGGTGCGGAGCCGGCCGCGCCGCACCAGAGGTGTGATCCACGTCGCTCCTGAAACGTTCCGCCAGGTGTGTGGCGTGTTGTCGGTGCGAGTCGTACCAGATCAACCTTTGAGGGGCATGTGTGAATACGCGTACGCGCCAGGTGGTGCTTTGTGTGCTGGCCCTGGTCCTGCTGGGAGCGGCCGCGATCACGATCGGCCTGCGCCGCGCCGGGGAGACGCCGGATCTTGCCGCAGGCGGTGACCTGGCCCCGGCAGCGGGACCGAGCCGGGACCCGGTTGCGCTTGCCGAGGTGGCGCATGCCCGGCTGCCGGCGACCGCTGACGCGCGGCTGACCGAGCACCAGGGGCCGGTGACCACGGCGAACCTGCAGACCCGCGGCGGCGACTACCTCGGCGACCTGACGCTCTGGGTGGCCTGCGCCGGTGCCGGGCGGATCACGATGACCGTGGTGGGCGTGCTGCACGCCGAGGCGATGGGCACCGAGTCCGAGGTCGCCAGGATCCCGGTGGACTGCGCGGACGACCCGGTCCCGGTGCAGGCGCGGTTCCCGGGCGAGAGGTACCGGCAGTACCTGCGGTTCGACCTGGCGGACACGGCCGGTGCGGTCGGCGCGGCCGGCTTCGCGTTCCGGCTCACAAGCAACACCGGGCGCCCGATGACCGCCTCGGACATCTCCCGCGAGATGAGCCTCGACGACGAGAGCGGGCACAGCCTGGCCAGTGTGGTCGGGGACGGCGACCTGATTCACCAGGGCGACGCCATCGCCGGCTCCCCGACCGTGATCATGCCGGTGAAGGCCGGATCGTATGCACCTGTCGGAGTCTGCGCGGGCCTCGGCACGCTCGTCCTCCTGGTCGGCGAGCAGCGGCAGGAGCTGCCGTGCAGCTGGCCGCCGAAGCGGAAGCAGCTCACGCTCGCCCCGGTCACCGGAACCGGCGCGCCTGTCACAGTGGAGTACCTGTCGACCTCGTCCAGCGCCGCGTTGTACTCCATCGTGTTCGTCCCGCGCTGAGCGCACCGCGGATGAAGGACTTCGACGAGGTCTACGCGGCCAGCTACGCGGACATCACCGTGCAGCTGTACGCGTACTTCAACGACCGCCAGGAGGCGCAGGACATCGCGCAGGAGGCGTTCTGCCGCGCGCTGGCCCGGTGGCGGAGCGTCTCCAGGTACGACGATCCGGTCGCCTGGATCCGCCGGGTGGCCTGGAACCTCGCGGTCAGCCGCTGGCGGCGCGGGCGTACCGCCGTGCGGTTCCTGCGCCGGCAGCGGGTGGAGGAGCCCTACCTGGACGGGCCCGGCCCGGACCGGGTGATGCTCTTCGCCGAGCTTGCCAAGCTGCCGGCCGCGCAACGACGCGTGGTGGTGCTGCGCTACCTGGCCGACCTGACCGTGCCGGAGATCGCGGAGCGGGAGGGCGTGCCGGAGGGGACCGTCAAGACGTGGCTGCACCGGGCCCGTACCGAACTCGCCGGGAAGGTAGACCATGACTGACCGCGAGATGGCGGACCTGTTCGCCGCCGGTCGCACGCAGGCGCTGGGCCAGGTTCGCGCTCCAGGCGTCGAGGCCGTCCACCGCACGGTGCGGCGCCGCCGCCGGCTTGGCGCCACCGCGGCCGCGTGCGCGGTGCTTGTCACCGCGCTCGGCTCGGCCGCGCTGCTGCCGCGGCTGGACGGCACCCCGCCGGCGCCGCCGATCGACATCGCCCGCAACGATCTCGACGCCGGTGGGACTGTCGTGATCGCCGAATCCGGGCAGGCCGACGCCGGCTACACCCGCTCCTTCCCCGCCTACCTGGGCAATCTGACGGTGCAGGTCTCCTGCGCCGGCACCGGCCGGCTGACGCTCGTGGTGGACGGCGTGCCCGAGGCGGCGACCGGGCAGCGGGACCCGGTCGAGCAGACCCGGGTGACCACCGAGTGCGGCACCGAGCCCACAGGCACGCTGTTCGCGGTCGGCCGCGGCGTGGACGGCCTCACGGTCCGGCTCGACGACGTGGCCGCGGGGGCGGCGTTCGCGTACCGGATCACCACCGACACCGGCGTGCCGATCACGCCCGGTGACCCGGCGGCCGACCCGGTCGCCACACTCGCCGCTTCAGGTGTTGAGGCGACCGGGCACCACCTGTGGGTCGCGCCGTCGAGCGGCTTCCACGATCAAACGCCGCTCGACGCCGGTACGTACCGCCTGGTGATCGCCTGCGCGGGCGCCGGAACGCTCCGCGTCGAGTTCGTCGGCGTCGACGGGACCGCGGTCACTGCCGGGCAGGAGACGGCCTGCGGCTGGCCGGCCCGACAGGCGATCTTCACGGGTACGCGCGACTCCACCGCCCTCCTCTCGATCAGCTTCCAGCCGGTGGCCGGTGGCGTCGCCCCCGCCCGGGTCGCCTGGGCCGGATCGTGACAGTGGAGCTGCAGGTCCTCGGCCCGCTGCGGCTGCGGCGCCACGGCGAGGAGGTGGACGCCGGTCCGCGCCAGCAGCGGTGCCTGCTTGCGCTGCTGCTCGCCCGGGTCGGTAACCCGGTCGGCACGACCGACCTGCTCGAGCTGCTCTGGGGTGCCGACCCGCCGGCCAGCGCGGTGAACGTCGTCCACAAATACGTCGGGGCTCTGCGCCGGCTGCTCGAACCGGGCCTGGTGCCCCGGTCGCAGGGCAGCTACCTGACCCGGCACGGCAACGGCTACCGGTTCACCGCCGGCCCGGAGACGCTCGATCTCGTCGCGTTCCGGCGGCTCGTCGCGGACGCCAAGGCGAGCGCGGGCAGCGACGACCCGGGCAGGGCGCTCGACCTCTACCTCGAGGCGCTCGGGCTCGGGCGCGGCCGGACCGGGGACGGCCTGGCCGACACCCCGTGCGCGCGGGCCGTGTTCGCGCGGCTGGACGGTGAGTTCTGCGACGCGGCCGTCGCCGCGGCCGAGATCGCGCTCCAGCTGCGGGAACCCGCGCGGATGCTGGCACCGCTGCGGCGGGCGGCGGAGATGGAGCCGCTCGACGAGCCGGTCCACGCGAGCCTGATGACGATGCTCGCCGCCGCCGGTCACCAGGCCGAGGCGCTGTCGATCCACCGGGCGATCCGCGCGCGGCTCGGTGACGAGCTGGGAATCGAGCCCGGCCGTGAGCTGCAGGAGGCGCAGCGCCGGGTGCTGACCCAGACCGTGCTGCCACCCGCCGTCGAGCCGGGCGTACGCCCCGCGCAGCTGCCGCCCGGCCTGACCGTGTTCGCCGGCCGGGCGGGCGAGCTGGCCACGCTGCACCGGCTCGCCACCCGCTGCGGGCCGGGGCCGGCGGTGATCGCGCTCGACGGCATGGGCGGCGTGGGCAAGTCCGCGCTCGCGGTCCGGTTCGCGCACGAGGTGGCGGCGGACTTCCCGGACGGGCAGCTCCACCTCGATCTGCGGGGTGTCCCGGCCGGGGAGGCGCTGCGCGCGCTGCTGCACGGGCTCGGCACGCGCGCCCCGGACGTACCCCTGGTGGGTGTCTATCGCAGTCTGACCGCGGGGAAGCGGCTGCTGGTCCTGCTCGACAACGCGCAGGACGCGGCACAGGTGCGCCCGCTGCTTCCCGCCTCCGCCGGCAGCCTGGTACTTGTGACAAGCCGCCGCCCGCTGCTCGGCCTGGCCGCGGGTGACGGCGCGCAGCTGATGCGGGTGGACGTGCCAGACCTCCGCACCGCCCGGGAGCTGCTCGGCCGCCGGCTGGCCCGGGCCGCCGACGCGGACCTGTGCGACGAGATCATCGAGCTGTGCGGCCGGCTGCCGTCCGCGCTGGCGATCGTGGCCGCCCGGCTGGCCGCCCGCCCGGGCCTGTCCCTCGCGGCGATCGCCGACGACCTGCGGGACGACGCGCGCCGCCTCGACGTCTTCGCCGGGCACGGTGTCGACGACCCCCGGACCGCGATCGCCGGCGCCTACCGGCAGCTCAGCGCGGGCGCGGCCGGGCTGTTCCGGCGCCTGTCCACGACCGGCGGGCCGGCCACCGACGGGTCCGCGTTGTCCGAACTTGTCGACGCCGCGCTGGTCACCGAGCACGACGACGGCCGGGTCAGCATGCATGTGCTGGTGAGGGCGTATGGCGCTCAGCTACACCGCGCCCTCCGCCGAGGCGCGGCGACCGCCTGACGTGCATGCTGCTCTATGCCCCGGCGTCGCGGAAGCCTCGCGCCTCCCGAAACCCGACCGTCAGCGTCTGTACACAGAGGAACACCGCGCCGGCCGCGAGCAGCGTGTCGTAGACGTACGGCAACGGGCCGGTGACGAAGCCGGACAGTCCTAACAGGATCAGTGCGACGTGCGCCTCGGTCGGGCCGAGCCGGCCGAACGACAGCCGGAACTCGCCGATCAGGACCGTCCGCAGCAGCACCAGGATGTTGAGCGCCTGCAACGCCACAAGCGTGAGCAGCGCGACGGGCATCGAGGCCAGCGGGGACACGCCCAGCCCGACGAAGAACAGGATCTGCGACACGGTGTCCAGGAAGTGGTCGACGTAGAAGCCGTACCGTGGGCGGTCCTCGCCGCGCAGCCGGGCCACAGTGCCGTCGAGCGCGTCACCGCACCAGTGCAGCGCCACGCCGGCGACCGCGACAGGGATGAACGCGCGGTGCAGGGTGCTCAGCGCGTACCCGGCACAGCACAGGATCGCGCCGGCCAGCCCGGCGAGCGAACAGGCGTCCGCGGTGACGCGCGGCGCGACAACCGCGGCGAGGCGGTCAAGCAGCCGGCGCTCCGCGACCGCGAGCAGACTGTCGTTGACCCGCGTGATCATTGGGTCAGGGCCTTCTCAAGCGCCAGGACGATACGCGCGTTTTCGTCAGCGCCCCTGACCGCGATCCGGACCGTCCGGCCCTCGAACAGCGCGGACATCGGGGACAGGTCGCGCAGGTAGACGTCGTGGCGGCGGCAGTGCGCCACCACCCGGGCCGCGCTCGGCCCGCCCGCCGGGAGCGTGACGAGCAGGTAGTTGGCCACGGCCTCGTCCACCGCGCCGATGCCGGGCAGCTCGCGCAGCGCGGCCGCCAGCCCGGACCGGAGCCGGTGGGTCTCCTGCCAGCGCCGCGCGTAGTAGTCCGGGTCGGCGAGCGCGTGGATCGCGGCGGCCTGCGCGGGCATGCCGAGCACCCACGGCGGCGTCCACCGGCGCAGCGCGGCAGCGGTCTCCACGTCGGTGATCAGGTACGCGGCCCGGGCGCCGGAGAGCGCGTACATCTTCGACATCGACGTGCACACCGCGACGTTCGGGAACTCGCTCGTCAACGGCGCCGCGGACTCGTGCGGGCCGGCATATCCGATGTAGGCCTCGTCGATCCACAGCCGGGTGCGGGACGGCAGCGCGGCCGCGATCCGCCGCACATCGGCCAGGGGCAGGTGGCGGCCGGTCGGATTGTTCGGATTCACAAGCACCACCAGGTCGTAGGCGTCGCCGGCCCGCGCGATCAGCCGGTCCACGTCGATCTCCCAATGTTCCTGGTAGCGCACCGCGAAGCGATCCACCCGGGCGCCCGCCACCTGCGCGGCGACGTGCTCGTACTCGCCGTAGCTCGGCTCGATCAGCAGCACCCGGCTCGCCGGCCGCAACCACTCCCGGAACGCCCGGAAGATCAGGTCGGAGGATCCGGCGCCCAGGCTTACCGTCTCGGCGCGCACCCCGCGGTCCGCCGCGATCGCCTGCCGCACACCGTCCGACGCCACCGGCGGTGACGTGCGGGCGAGCCACGCCGCGTCCGCCGTCAGCGCGTCAAGCACGCCCGGCGCCGGGTCGAACCAGGCGTCGAGCACGTCCGCGGCGACCACCGCGCCGCGCCGGTCAAGCGCGCTCAGATCGGTGCCGATCGCGGTGAACGAGGCACCGCCGTGCTCGCAGCCGTCCTGCTCCCGGACGAGTGGCAGGTCCAGCCGCCAGTCGAGGTCAAGCGCGCCGATCTGCCTGAGGAAACGGTCACGTACCCGGGCGGGCATGGTCCGGTGGTCGCCGCTCATCACCTCGAAGTCGACCCGGCCGGAGCGCACCGTGCGGCCTGTCGGAAGCAGGCCAATCGACCGGTACATGGAGGTCAGGCCCGCGCGACCAATCCCCACCACCCGCCGTGCGCCACGCGACTCTACCCAGCGCAGCGCGGCGTAGATCAGCAGCGCCGCGACAGGGGTGCCGCGCTCCTCCGGCGCGACGGTCAGGATCCGTACCTCGAACGTGTCGTGCGCGTCCAGGGCAGGTACTTCCGCGCGGGTCACGTACTTCTCGAGCGACAGGCGGCCCAGCCACGGCGGCGTCACGCTCACGAACCCGGCCGGCCGGCCACCCCGCAGCGCCACCAGGTAGACCACGCCCAGCTCGTCCATCGCGTCGCTCAGCTCGCCGGCCGCGTTCGTCTCGTGCTGGCCCAGCTCCGCACCGAACACGCGATGGCGCAGCCGGTAGATCCATTCCCGATCACCGGGTTCGCCCTCACGCAGTTCCACACGCCGACTGGTCATGCGGACGATCCTTCCGCCGGGTGACCGTCCGTACCTGAGTATCGATACTCACTGTGATTGACCGGCTCGGTGCGTTCGGCCGCGTTCGCCGCGGGTGCCCTGCCGCGGTGAATCACCACCACACACCCGATCTTCCCGCTCCCGCGGTGGTCCGGCCCGTCTGCTCCCGCGGGCAAACCTCCGCGCCGGGCTCCGCTGGCGCTCCGCACGTCGCTCCGGAGCCGGTCCCGCAGTGGTCACGGAAGACCCACCCGGGCCGGGCGGTGGTGCCTCCGCTAATGGCCCGCGTTGTCGATCGAGACGGCGTCCGGGTGCATGGTCACGTTCTCCGGATAGACGCGTCCGAGCACCGCAAGCGTCGACAGGTCGTCGAGGTGTGCGGTGTCGACCGAGCCACGTCCGCGGATCAGGCCCGAACCGGCCAGCACGGCCGCGGCTGCCACAAGCGGTTCGCCGGCGGCGCTCGTGCTTGTGCGGGCGTACCGGTGGCCACGCAGCGCCTGACCGAGATCGACAGACCACCCGGACGTCTCGATCCGGGCCGGCCTGACGCCGTCTCGGACCGGGCCGCTCAGGACGCGGGCCGGGCCGGTCGACGGCGACGCGGGAGTGAGCTCGGCCAGTTCCGTACGCGGCGCCGCGTAGTAGTCGTCGAGCTCGCTGACGTAGGTGGCGGTCTCGACGGCGTCCGGCGCCGGTCGCCAGGTGAGCAGGTAGCGCGGCGCGGTGCGCACCGGCCCGGAGGTGACCGCTGGCAGGACCGTCGCCCCCTCGTGAGTGAAGCCGTAGCCCTCGGGACCGTCCACGCCGGTGAGGACGTGCCGGGCGTAGCCGACGACGGCCGAGTGCCGGACCTTGCGGAACATGGCCTCGGCGAAGAACCGCTCCCGGGCCGGCTCGATCTGCCGCAGGCCGACCGGTGTGACGAGGAGCGGCACCTCCTGCCAGTTGGCGAACGGCAACAGGGCGTCGCGCAGCAGCACGGTCTGGTGGATCCACTCGTTGAAGTTCTGGATGGCGACCGGCCCGCCGCGTCGCCCGAGCAGCAGGTCGGCGGCCGGTCGGGTGAGCAGTTCGCCGTAGCAGTGGCTGCGGACCACGAGCGCCCCGCCGGGGAAGCGGTCCCGGCCGGCGAGCAGCCGGTCGAGCGCGCGCACCGCCCAGTCCGCGATCTCCCGCCCGATGGTCTCGGCCTGGGTGAGCAGCTCCTCGTTGGCCCGGGACGCGGCGGCCCGCAACGGCATCGTGCTCTCCCGCGTTCCCACCGCGAGCGTGGTGCGCACCTGGTCGGCGAGCACGTCCCGGTCGACGTCGCTGAGGGCCTCGATGGTGCCCTGCAACAGCGGCGCCGTGACGTCTGTGAACTCGCGGGCGGTGAGGGTGGTGGGGTCGGTGATCAGGTTCCAGCGGTCCGCGCCGAGCATGTGTTCCACCTATCTTGATCGTGCGTTACAGATTCGGGACGGCAAAAAATCAGTCGAGGGCGCCCAGTGCGACCTCCACGAGGGGAGCCAGCGTCGTGACGTCAGGTGTGACCTTCGCCGACACCAGAAGTCCGTTGAGGAACGTGACGAGGAACGCCGCGAGCGTTCGCGGATCGTGCCGGTCGGCGATCTCGCCCCGGCCGGCCGCGGCCCGCAGCACCTCGGCCAAAGCGTCCGCACTGATGTCGAGGGCGTCCCGGATCGCGCGCTGGGTCGGGCCGTCGTGCGGGAGCCGCTCGGCGGCCGCGTTGACGAGCAGGCAGCCCCGCCCGCCGTGCATGACCGCGATCCGGATGCGCTCCACGAGCATCGTCCGGATCACGGCCCGCACGTCACCGCCCGCCCGCAGGTCCGCGAGCGCGGCAGTGGCGAGGGTGTCGCGGTAGTGCGCGAGTGCGGCCCGGTAGAGCCCCTCTTTGCTTCCGAACGCCGCGTACAGCGAGCCCTGCCCGATGCCCAGGTGCTCCGTCAGGTCGCGCACGGAGGTCGCCTCGAAGCCGCGTGTCCAGAACAGGTTCATCGCCTGCGCCACGGCGGCCTCGGTGTCGAACTCGCGGACCCTCGCCATGGGAGCAGCCTAGGCTATCTGGATCGACTGTTCAAGAATCACCGTCGCGTCTACCTGTTGGTGACCACCACGTTGTCGAAGGCTGCCGAGGCGTTGTAGACGCGTACACCGGACTTGCCGGAGCCATACGCCGAGTCGGAGACCGTGATCTTCGGGGTGGTCAGGTCGTCGACGAAGACCTGGATTGTGGAGCCGCTGGTCTGGACGCGGAGGTGGTAGCGCTGCCCGGCGGCGACCTGCAGCCCGGCCGTACCCAGAGGCGTCCAGTTGTTGTCCGCCTTGCCGAGCACCACCCGGCCCTGCGGCGTGATCCCCGCGTAGTAGCCGCGGTACGCGTCCACACCCACGGCCGGCGCGCTCGCCCGGAACACCAGCCCGGCGTCGCCCGCGCCGGACTCGACAGTCACGTCGACGTCGTAGACCGCGTTGGTGTGGTTGTCGTCAAGCAGCGCCTTGCCGCCGTAGGAGTGTGCCGCCCGGTACGCCCCGCCGGTCGCGGTCCAGGTGCCGCCGTACGTCTTCCAGCCGTACGCGTTCCCGTCCGCGAAGTTGTCTTTGACGAGCATTGTGACCCGCTGGATCGTGCCGTCGGCGTTGAAGTTCATCCGGTCGTAGGCCAGCTCGCGGGAGTTGCCGTCGGTCTCGCTGAGCGGGCGGCGGTGGTAGAAGATGTACCAGGTCTCGGTGCCGGGGATGTTGAGCACCGAGTTGTGTCCGGCGCCGCGGGCCACGGCCGCATCCTGGGTGAGCACGCTGTCGAGGCGCTGGAACGGGCCTGTGGGGGAGTCCGCGATCGCGTAGGAGACCGAGTAGTTCGGGCCGGTCCAGCCGCCCTCGGACCACATCAGGTAGTAGCGGCCGTTGCGCTTGAACATCTGCGGGCCCTCGACGTACCCGCTGGGGGTGATCTCCTTGTAGGTGCTGCCGTCCGGGAACGTACCCAGGCTGGTCATGTCGCCGTTGAGTTTCGCCACGTTGGCGTGGCCCCAGCCGCCGTAGTAGATGTACGCCTGGCCGTCGTCGTCGATGAAGACGTCCTGGTCGATCGGCTGGGCGCCGTTGACGAACCGGGGGATGAGCGGCGCGCCGATCGCGTCCCGGTACGGCCCCTCCGGCCGGTCCGCGACGGCGACGCCGATGCCGCCCGACTCCGCGTTGCTCTGGATGTCGTTGGCCGCGAAGTACAGGTAGTAGCGGCCGTTGCGGGCGATCGGCGCGGGCGCCCAGACGGCCCGGCGCGCCCAGGAGACGTTCGCGGTGGTAAGCACGTTCGGGTGCTTGGTCCAGTTGACCAGGTCGGTGGAGGAGAAGGCGTCGAGGAAGGTCTGCTGGTCGTACGGCCGGGAGGCGGTCGGGAACACGTAGAAGCGGTCGTTGTAGATCGCGACGTCCGGATCGGCGTACCACCCGCTGACGAACGGATTTCCGGCCTCGGCGGTGGTGTAGGTGGGCGGCGATGCGCTCAGTGCTGTGGCATTGAAAACCCCGGTGGCGGCGAGCACGCCGGCGACGACAACTGCCTTTCCTCCAAGTATCGACATTCCACGATATTTCCCGTCGGGTTCCCCGCCGTCAAGCCCTGGACAGGTGGATCGCCTCCGGCACCGCTGCCTTCTTGCGCGCGGCCTTCTCCGCGTACATGGCCGCGTCGGCATTCGCGAACAGCGTGTCCGCGCTCGGCCGGTCCTGCGGCGTCCACGCGGACAGGCCCACGCTGACGCCGAAGGACAGCGCCTCGCCGTTCCAGACGACCGGCTCCTCGGCGAGCGCGCGCAGCCGGCCGGCCAGCCGGTGCGCGTCGTCCTCGTCCTCGACGCCGGTGGCCAGCACCACGAACTCGTCGCCGCCGAGCCGGGCCGCGGTGTCGGCCGGGCGGATGGTCGCGGTCAGCCGCCGGGCGAACTCGACAAGGATGAGGTCGCCGGCCGCGTGCCCGTACCTGTCGTTGATCTGCTTGAAGCCGTCCAGGTCCATGTACAGGACGACCGGGCCGTAATCGGACACCCGGAACAGCTCCAGCTCCAGCTGCGCGTGCAGCGCGGCGCGGTTCGCCAGGCCGGTCAGCTGGTCGTGCTCCGCCTGATGCGCGAGCGCGGCCTTGATGCGTTCCTGCTCGCGGACCACGAACAGGAAGCGCACGAGGATGAACGTGGTCAGCATCATGATCGAGACGAGCAGCGAGACCCGGCTGACGATCGTGCCGAACGAGTGCAGGCCGGTCACCGTGGGCAGCACGACAAGCGCGATCCCGAGGAACACCACGCGCGCCGGGTGCAGCCGCTGTGCGGTGAGCGCGCTGTCCGGCTGGGCGACCTTCGCCGCGTCCTGATGCACGACCGCGGCCGCGAGCATGCTGTTCGCGAGCAGGAGCAGGCCGTCGAACCTGTCGGCCTGGCCGGAACGGGACAGATCCTCGAACAGGATCGGCAGCAGCGAGATGCTGATGTCGCCGGCAAGCGTCAGCGTGAGCGCCGCGATCAGGTAGCCGGCCGATCCGCGGGTGGTGCCGGGCGCGAACACGAGAATCGCGACGCCGGCGAAGAACATCACGTCGCCGAACGGGTACGTCGCGCCGACGAACATGGCAAGCGACAGATCCTGGGTCTCGGCCGCCGGCAGGATCAGGAACTGCCAGAACAGCCAGGCCACCACCGTCGTCATCGCGGCGGCGTCGAGGACGCCGTCGCGCAGCCGGCCGGGCGCCCGCAGCCGGACCAGCTTGACCATCGCGGTCATCAGCAGCGGATAGCCGGCGATCCAGAGCACGTCCGACGGTGAGACGTCGCCGAACGGGCCGAGGAGGCGGGTCAGCACGTCGTACAGGATGTCGCCGGTGAGCCAGACCGTCAGCGCGATCGCGATCAGCCGGTAGGCGCCCCGGCTCGGGCCGGAGATCCTCCGCAGCCCGATCCACGCGCTCACGACCACCGCGGCGAAGCCGACGAGGTAGGCGTTGTGGGCCGCGGTGGTACCCGGCGCGAAAACGGACACCGAGCCCGCAAGCGCGGCAAAAATCGGCACCGCGGGAGCCGGGACACGTCTCATGAGCCTCTTATCGGTTCCCGACCCCATGATCCTCACGGTTTCGATGCCGCATCAGAGCCGTCTGACAGGTGCCGGATCGAGGGCGGTCAGGTCGCCGGCGGGCTCCGGACGGTGCACGCCGCGGGGCCGGTAACCGAGCGCGGGGGAGACGCCGGCCAGATCGGCAAGCAGCCAGACGATTGCCAGCCACATCTCGGTGCCCTGCAGCCCGGGAGTGCCGTGCCGGGCCTGGAAGCTGAAGCCCGCGCCGTCCGCCCAGTTGCGGAGCGCGTCGCGGAGCAGGCGTTCGGCGACCTCTGTCACCTCCGCAGCGCGGTGCCCGGTGTGGCGGGTCAGCCACAGCGGATGCGCGACGTCAAGGACGTTGCAGGCGTTCTGCCGGTCCGGGGTGAAGAAGCGGGCGTCGCGTACGTGGGCGAGGACTGTGTCGATGACCCGCTCCGGGTGCGGGACCGGCAGGCCGAACTGTGCGAACGTGCCGCGCGACGCCCGGTAGAAGCCGTTGACGATCTCCATCTGGCCGGTGTCCGGCACGCCGTTGCCCCACATGCCGGTCCGTGGGTCCGCGTTGAGGTGCAGCCAGCCGACGAGCGCCTCGACCGTGCCGTCCCGCAGGGCGCGGCCGTTGCGCAGGTTCCAGAGCAGCGCGGTGCCGAGCGTGTCGATCGCGGCCCCGCCATGCCAGGCGCGCCCGTTCCAGGGCAGCGCTCGGATCCGGGCGACGAGTTCCGTCGCGGGTGGTATCGCGATCGGCGCCGGAAACGAACTGCCCAGCAGATCAAGGGCATAACCCACACACAGCACGTGGTACGACTCCGCGCCGCCGAGCAGGTCCGTGCCCGGCGCGCCCGTGCCCCACTCGGGGACCAGCCCGGTCGCCGGGTCCTGCCATCCCCGCAGCCGCCGGATCTGCTCCTCGGCCGGGAGTTGGTCCGGTGCCCGGCCGAGGAGGAGGTCCGCGACCTCGACGGCGTCGCACTGGGCGCGCACTGTGGCCGCCACGCCGGGCCGGTCGGCGAACAGCCCGGCTTCGGCGTCCCACGACCTGTCCAGGATCGTGCCTGCCTGTTCCCTGGTCCGGTCCGCGAACGTGGTCAGCGCGGTGGTGAGGTCACCCCTGGCCGTGACCTGCTGCGGGACGCGCCACTTGAGCACCCGGGCCGGGTTGCCGCCGACGACAGCGCCGGCCGCGAGCACCGCCCGGCTGCCGACTGTCACGCCGTCCAGGATCACCACGTGCGAGCCGATCCACACGTCGTCGCCGACAGTGATGCCGAGCGAGAAGGTCGGCTGCCGGAAGACTTCGGTGTCCGGGTCCGCGAACGTGTGGTTGAACGCGAGGATCGACGTGTGCGCGCCGATTCTGACTCCGTCGCCGAGCCGGATCTCGCCGCGGACCACCGCGTAGGCGTTGATCGTGCAGTCCCGGCCCGTGTCGAGCGATCCGGACAGGTAGGCGCCGGCCGCGACGTAACTGCGGTCGCCGAGGCGCAGGTGCTCGTTCTGGACGGACGCCAGCGTGGAGACGAAGCACTGTTCGCCGAACGTGAAGTCGCGCAGCTCCGCGAGGTCACGTTGCAGCGTGAGCTGAGCGGCCTTGGCGCCGGGGCCGGCGTCGCGCCAGAAGTGCCACGGCGAGTAGTCGAGCGTGTGCTGCTGGAAGGGGTCTTCGGGTGGCACGGGGTCCGTCCTCTCGGCTCGGCCTGCAGTACATACGCGGGACGGTGATTACGGCAATCACACGTGCAGAGTCGAACACGATCGCACCTTCGATGGGGCCCTCAGTTGGAACTTAGTAGACCGGTCGTCTAGTGTCATCGGTACAGGGCCGGGGTGAAGCCGCCGGCCCGTGACCGCAGTGGGGCGTACCAGATGAAGGTTCTTGTTGTTCTGACCTCGCACGACCAGCTCGGCGACACCGGCCGGCCGACCGGCTTCTGGCTCGAGGAGCTGGCCGCGCCGTACTACCGGCTGAAGGCGGCAGGCGCGCAGATCACGCTCGCCTCGCCGAAGGGTGGGCAGCCGCCGCTCGACCCGAAGAGCAACGAGCCCGCGTCCCAGACCGACGACACCCGGCGCTTCGAGGCGGACCCGGAGGCGACGGCCGCGCTTGCGAAGACCGAGGTGCTGAGCACCGTGGCCGTGGGCGACTACGACGCGGTGTTCTACCCGGGCGGCCACGGCCCGCTGTGGGACCTGGCCGAGGACCGCGACTCGATCGCGCTGATCCAGGACACGCTTCGTGCGGACCGGCCGGTCGCGCTCGTCTGCCACGCGCCTGGTGTGCTGCGGCACGTGGCCGGCCCGGACGGCACGCCGCTGGTGGCCGGCCGGGACGTCACCGGCTTCACGAACAGCGAGGAGGTCGGCGTCGGCCTGGAGAAGGTCGTGCCGTTCCTGGTCGAGGACGAGCTGAAGGCCAAGGGCGGCAACTACTCCAAGGGCGAGGACTGGGCGCCGTACGTGGTGCGCGACGGCCTGCTGATCACCGGTCAGAACCCGGCCTCCTCCGCCCCGGCCGCCGACGCGCTGCTCGCCCTGCTGGCCGAGCGCGGCGTCGCGTAAACGACCGAGACGACCGGTCTAATCCACGGGTACGCTCAGCGCATGTCACCCAAGCGCGCCGACCTGGACACCCGCGCCCGCCTGCTTGACGCGGCCGAGAAGACCTTCGCCGGCAAGGGGTACGCCGCCGTCGGCATCAACGAGGTGCTGTCCGGCGTCGGCGTGCCCAAGGGGTCCTTCTACCACTACTTCCCGTCGAAGGACGCGTTCGGCGAGGCGGTCATCCAGCGGTACTTCGAGTCGTACCTGCGCGACCTCGACGAGACGCTCGCGGACGGTTCCCGCGACTGGCCCGGCCGCCTGATGGCCTACTGGGAGGGCTGGCGCGCCAACCAGGGCCTCGACGACTGCCAGGGCCGCTGCCTGGCCGTCAAGCTCGGCGCCGAGGTCGCGGACCTGTCCGAGCCGATGCGCCTGGCGCTCAAGACCGGCACCGGCGGGGTGATCGACCGCCTGGAGCGGGCGATCACCGCAGGCGTCGCGGACGGCTCGCTGACCCCGGGCGTGCCGCCGCGTGTGCTGGCCCAGTCGCTCTACGACCTGTGGCTCGGCGCCAGCGTGCTCGCCAAGGTCCACCGCAGCCTCGACCCGATGGACAGCGCGCTGCTGGTGACCCGGCACCTGCTCGGCGCCTGAGCCGCTCCGGTCTTCCCGCCACCCGCGGATCGCGCAGGGAGGAGCCTTGGCGACGACCGGTGCCCGCGGGAGCATGCGGCACCCGGCCACCCACAGAGTGGGAAGAAAAGCTTGTGGATCTTTTGGGTGGTGCCGGCCTGGCCGAGGAGAGCGCGGGTGCTAGGTGCGCCAGATCCCCCGCTTTCGCGGGGGGCCTCGAATTGAACGAGATCAGAAGGAAGCACCCGCATGGCCTCGGCCGTGGCCGGTCTACTCAGGGATCAGCTCGCTGAGCCGGTCAAGTGTATAGGTTTCCGATCCGGCCGGCAGACCGTCCGGCGCGTGCAGGCCGATGAACGTGACCGGCTCGTCCGGCAGGCTGCCGTCCCAGGTCAGGATCTCGGTGTGCGGCCGCCACAGGTCGATGAGGTAGGAGACGGTGAGGTAGCGGCGCTCGACGACCGCACGGACCCGGTCCGCGACAGTGAACGCGTTGCCCTCGACCCGGTTGAACAACGGCGTGCCGCGCAGGTAGAGGTGCAGCCAGACGGCCTGCCAGCCGTCCGCACCCTTCGCGAACGCCATCGGCAGCGCTATCCGGCCCGCACCGCGCATCTCCGACCGGGCCCGGACCGTCCGGGCGTCGAACGGTGCGCCGCGCTGCTCCCCGGTCCGGACCTGGTAGCCGAACATGGACTCGGCGACCTCGTCGAACGACTCACCCGCATAGATGTAGACCTGCGGCACCACGATGTCACTTGACGCGGCAAGCGGCACGTCGATGAACTCGGTCGCGCCGTCCGCGGCCGAGGTGATGTCGCCTGAGTAGACCGCGCCGCCCTGCCGGTAGTTGGTCCAGGACACCTGCCCGGTGGTGTGGAAATCCGCGTCGAGCAGCAGCACCGACAGGTCGAAGTCGGTACGCCGCTCGCGCTGACGCCAGTACGTGAAGAAGCGCAGCACGTCGCCGTCGACGGACGCGCGTGAGCCCCGCGGCAGCACCGCGAAACCGGACTCGGCCGCCGTGCCGGACAGCGGCAGCGCCACGTCAAGCACGGCCGGGTCCACAAGCAGCGGCCGCTCCGGAACGGGCAGCCGGCCGCCGATCTCCGCGTCGAGAAGCGCGGACAGCTCGGACACCAGCGCGGCCGGGAGCGGCGGGCGGGTGTCCGCGCCGATCCACGCCCGCCGGGAACGGCTCGCGTACATCCGGGCGGACGCGGGCGTCAGCCGGTTGTCCACGTGCTCGCGCAGCGACAGCAGTACCCGGCCGGACGCGGTGCCGAGCGCTCCGGTGACCGCCTCGACCACTGTGGACCGCTCGGCCGCGGGCGCCTGCCGGAGCAGCCGGTCCGCGGAGCGCAGCAGCAGGCCTGGCGCGGCGGACAGCACTGTCGCGGCCCTGCCCACCGCGCCGTCCCGGATCGCGGCCTCGGCCCGGCCGGCCAGGCTCGGCACCCGCCGCTCGCCGCGCGCGACCTCGAACACCTGCCGCGCGTGCGGCCACGCCGGGTACTCGTGCGGGTGCAGCCGCTCGCCGAGCCGCTTCCACCGCTCCGCGTAGGACGCGACGTCCCCGAGCTTGCCGGGGCTCGCGGCGACGACCGCATCCAGCGCGGACAGCAGCACCCGGCGCTCCCGGCGCGGGAACGCGCGGAACCGGGTCGGCGTGACAAGCGAGGGATCGCCGTGCGAGACCTGGCAGGCGAGACGAAGTACGTCAGTGGTGGTGTCCACGGCGACCAGCGGCCGGCCGAGGACCAGCCGGACGCCGTTGAGCACGGCACGGTTCTCCCGCACCGGGATCACGGCCGGCTGGACACCGTCAGCGCAGGCGACCGCGAGCTCGCTCAGCAGCGCCAGGTCCGCCTCGCCGTGCGGCGTGGCGCTGCCGGCCAGCGACAGGTAGAGCCGCTCCGCCTCCACCTCGGCGGCGTCGCCCAGCTGAAGCACGGTCAGCCGGTCGCCGGCCGAGGCGATCAGGGCGTTGTGCGCGGACAGCAGCTCCGCGTAGGTGTGCTGGTAGGTGCCGTAGCCGGGGAGGTCGAGCAGGTTGACTGAGGCGGGGAGGACCTGATCGCCGCCACCGGTGAGCACTGCCGCGCGCAGCCGCTCCAGCCAGAACTCCACAGTGTCCGGCACGTCGTCCGGGAAGCCGATGAAGTACGCGTTGTGCCGCACGTGGTCGCCGACAAGCTCGCGGACCGCGGACACCGCGGTGGCGGCGAGGTCCATCGCGGGGCCGGGCGCCAGCGTGCCGACGTGCTCAAGCAGCGCCCGCGACGCGGAGAAACCGGCGTCGAGCAGCGCGGCGTCAAGCTGCCGGGCCACCGGGGCGCCGTCGCCGGCCTCGCCGGTGCTCGCCGGCACGCGCAGCGTCCTCTTGATGATCAGCTTCTCGAGCATGCGGGTGCCTCCCCACGGGAACGTCGAACGGAGTGGGCCGCCGGGGACTCGAACCCCGAACCCTCCGGTTACCAAGAGGAGAAGGAAGCGCCACCATGACCGCACGAGGCGGGGAGCGGACGCGCTGACCATTCGGATGCTCTACCAGTTGAGCTAGTGTTCTGTCTCGTAAATAGGTAGTCGGTTGGTACGGTGGCGGTTGTGAATCGTGCCGCCGCGCCTTTGGTGCTTGATCCGGGTCAGCGTG
>NZ_JBITDX010000010.1:0-308348 GCF_044454585.1 Catenuloplanes sp. NPDC051500 | reverse complement strand
CTGGACCGCCACCACCGAATCGATCCTCGCAAAAGTCCGACGTGGACGCGTCGCCCTCCAACAAACGACTACTCAAAACTGAGACAGAACACTAGAGCCAGCCCCGCCGCGCGGCCTGGAACGCCAGGCCGGTGCGGGTGTCGACGCCGGCGATCGCCATCAGCCGGTCCAGGCGGCGCTGCACGGTGCGGCGGCTGACGCCGAGCTGGGACGCGATCGACTTGTCAGGCAGGCCCGCGACGAAGAGCGAGAGCAGGTGCTTCTCGGACGCGTCCGCCTCCGCCTCCTCGATCACGCCGCCGGACAGGCGCAGCGGGGTCGCGCGTTCCCAGTGCGACTCGAAGAGCGCGAGCAGCGCGTCAAGCAGTTCGCTGCGGCGGACCAGCGCGGCGGTCGGCTCGATGAAGCCGCGTTCGCCGTCCGGGACCAGTGGGCAGATCGCGGTGCGCCGGTCCGCTATGGCCAGGCGGACCGGCAGCGCGGGCAGCGTGCGCGCCTCCTCGCCGAGCCGCACGCTCTCCGTTATGCCGGTCAGCTCGCCCGGGTCGGTGAGCAGGCCGCGCTCGTAGATCGCCCGGTACCGTACGCCGCGGCTGAGCGCGCCCGACTCCTCGGTGTTGTCGGTGCCGGCCATGGCCAGCGGGTTCGCCCGGCAGAACCAGAGGATCTCCTCGCGCGCCTCGGTCTGCACGGTGCGCAGCCGGTCGCGCAGCGCGGTGCGGCCGTGCACGATCTCGACAAGCCGGTCCGCGTCCCGGCGGCGCGCGGTGTCCCGGAACTCCTCGGACAGCGCCGCGACCGCCCGCCGCGCGTCCTCGAGCGCGGCCTGGCGGCGCAGCAGCCGGTCACCGAGCGCGACGTCCGGGGCGAGCGGCACGAAGACGGCGGGCTCACCGGCGCGTTCGGCAGCGAGTCCCTGGTCGCGCAGCGCCTGCAGCGCGCGGGCCGCGTCGTCCGGCCGGAGGTCGGCCAGCCGGGCCACCTCGTCGACGCCGGCCGAGGCCAGCCTGATCAGCATCCGGTAGACGCGGTCCTGCACCGGATCCAGCAGCGCCCCGTCCTCCATGACCACACTCTACGAAGGGGCCGGGAAAACAGGTCATACCGCCCCGGTCATCCATGTATCTGTATGGTGCATCCAGCTCCGGGTGCCGAATGATGCACAGGCCCGCGCCGCGACCCGCGCCGCCCGCGCAAGCAGACCGGGGAAGTCGCCGAGTCCGTCGACGGCGATCCCGTGGGTCAGCGCGCCGTGGAACACGTCACCCGCGCCAAGCGTGTCCACCACGTCCACCCGCGGCACCGGGACTTCACCACGCCGGCCGCCCGGCCCCCACCAGCGGATCGGCCCGGCGCCCGCGGTGATCGCGACCCACGGCACGTCCCGCAGCGCGGTCTCGATCGGCACCCCGCCGGGCGGCCTGAAGTCGGCCGAGCAGGCGATCACGTCGATCAGCGGCAGCAGGCGCGCGGTCCCGTCCTTCCAGCTGCCGCCGTCCATGATCGTCGGGATTCCCGCGGCACGCGCCGCACGCAGCGCGGCCAGCGCCACCTCCGGATGATGCCCGTCCACCTGCAACGCGGTCACCCCAGCCCAATCACAATCATCAGGGGGTACGACGTGCAGCCCGATCGCGTTCGTCGAGACCACCGACCGGTCGCCCGAGTCCGCCGTGACCAGGATCGTCGAGGTGGCCGGCGACGCCGCGCGCTCCGGCGTCAGGTCCCGGACCCGCACGCCGCACCCGTCGAGGTCCGCGCGGATGCCCGCGGCCAGCGGATGCCGCCCGACCGCTGTGACAAGCGTGGCGTCGCCGCCCAGGTGCGCGCAGGTGACCGCCGCGTTCGTGGCCGGCCCGCCCGCCGCGACCGTCTGCCGGAGTGCGACGACCTTCTCGTTCCCGCCCGGCGGCCTGCTCACCAGCTGGATGACGTCAAGCGTGCACAGTCCCACGAAGATCGCTCTGCCCACGACCCGACCATACGGGGGTCCCTCGGTAGCGCGAGCGGACGAGCCGTGACGGCGTGACCCGGCTACGTTTGGCGGGAGGGACCGGACGACGTTCATCGGCGTGGACCCGAAGCACGGCACGCACGGTGCGCCGGAATGGTCCCCGCTCTACCTGCGTAACGCCACCCTGCTGACCTGACCGGCATTATGGTTACGCTCCTGTCATGAACCAGTGGCGCCACCTCCCCCCGACCGCCCGCGGCATCGCGGTCGCCGCCTCGGACGCGGTCGAGGCCGCCCGGGGCAGGGATGCGACGGCGTTCGAGGGCGCGGCGGAAGCGCTCGCCGCGCAGGACCAGGAGCGGGTCGGCCGGGTGCTCGGCGCGGTGGTGCGCATGCTTGTCGAGGAGTCGCACGCGGACGGCGTGGACAGCGACGACGTGCGCGCGGTGCTGGCCCACTGCGTGCGGGAGGCGATGGCCTGGCAGGCCGACGTGGACCCGCAGGTGGTGCTGGTGCTGCTGGCCGGCGCGCTTGGCGTCTACGACCCGGACGACGAGAATCCGCCGCCGAAGGCGCTGGCTCAGGCCCGGCACAGCGCGCTGCTGATCGCGAGCCTGCTGAGCACCCGGCCGTTCGCCGACTATCTGACGCTCGCGCTCGGCGACATCGCGCGCGCCGAGCATCATGATTAGTCCATGACCGATGGCCCGCACATCATCGAGCTCGGCGCGCCAGGTGCCGAGCCCGCGGTGGAGCGGCGCCGTCCCGTACCCCCGCCGGCTCTTGCTCTGATTGTGGTGGTGGCCGCCGCCGGTGGGGCTTTCCTCGGGGCGGCGTGGGGGCATGATCGGGCTGTGGTGCAGCGGCGCGAGGTGGACGCGGCGACGGTGAAGTTGCTTGTCTACGGCGACGGGCAGTCGATGTCGGTCGGCGGGAACCTGTTGCAGGTGCAGCTGACCGGCGGCATCACGCTTATCAACGCGGGGCCGATGCCGGTGGAGATCGAGACGTTCCGTGGCTCGGCGCCGGGGATCACGCTGACCGGGATCGAGCGACGGCGGTGGATCGATCCGGGCGTCTCGTCCACGCTTCAGGCGATGATGGTCGTCAACTGCAATCCGGGCATCACGCTGACGCCGGTGCAGGTGGACGCGTGGGTGAGAACCGACGACGGCGAGTCCCGGGAGACCCGGCTGCCGCTGTCGCTGAAGGGCACGATCTGGGACGACGCGGTGTCCAAAGCCTGCACGGTCCGGTAATCGTTTTCTGGGCGCGTTCCAGATTATGAGGTAATTCTGAGGTTGTCCGTCCCGATTCGAGGCTTACTCTTTCCATCGATGCCGATAAATATTTAACCGGCATGTCGGGTGCCGTTCACCCACGGGAACCCGGCTGGACACCTCGGAAGGACGCTACCTCATGTCCCGCCTCGTGCTGTTCGCGATCGACCTGGTCGCGGTGACCCTGCTGGTCTTCGGGCTGTACTTCCCCCGCCACCGGCGCCGGGACCTCGTGGTCGCCTACCTCGGCGTCAACGTGGGCGTGCTTGCGGTGGCCGGCTCGCTGAGCTCCAGCAGCGTCGGCGCGGGCCTCGGCCTCGGGCTCTTCGGTGTCCTGTCGATCATCCGGCTGCGCTCCACCGAACTGGACCAGCACGAGGTGGCGTACTACTTCTCCGCGCTCGCGCTCGGCATCCTCGGCCCGCTCAGCGGCGGCCCGCTCTGGCTCGGCCCGTCGCTGATGGGCCTGATCCTGGTGGTCATGTACCTCGGTGACCATCCACGGCTGCTGCGCACCTACCGGCGGCAGGTGATGGTGCTGGACAGCGCGATCACCGACCAGACCGCGCTTGTCGCCCACCTGGAGCAGCTCCTCGGCGCGCGCGTGCACCGGGCGGTCGTCGAACGCGTCGACCTGGTGAACGAGACGACAGTGGTCGAGGTGCGCTACTCGTTCCAGTCCACCGAGCACATCCTGGTCGGGGCGGCGCGATGATCTCCCAACTGGACCCGGTCGGGCTCGACGAACTGCTCGCCACCGCGGAGCTGCAGACCCGCGTCGACCGCAAATACGTACTGCCGCTGCCGGAGGCGATGGCGCTGCTCCCCCGGCTCGACCCGCGCACCCGGGTGCTGGAGATCGACGGCGGTCGCGCGTTCCGCTACGAGTCGGTCTACTTCGACACGCCCGACCTGGCCAGCTTCCGCCTCGCGGCACACCGCCGGCGGCGCAGATTCAAGATCAGGACGAGGTTGTACGTGGAGAGCGCGCTCTGCTGGCTCGAGGTGAAGACCGAGGGCGGGCGCGGCGGCACAGTCAAGAACCGGCTGCCCTACCAGCCCGGCGACCATGCCACAGTCACGCCCGGCTGGTCGTTCGTGAGCGACGTGCTCGGCTCGTTCGGGACCGGTGCGCTCGGCACGCCCGGGACCGGTGCGCTCGACGAACGAGGGCTGAGCCTTGCACCGACGCTTGTCACCCGCTACCGGCGCTGCACGCTGCTCAACCCGGCCGGTGACTCGCGGGCCACCATCGACACGGACTTGAGCTGGGAGTCGCCGGACGGGCGCGGGCTGCGGCTGCCGCGGGTGGCGGTCGTGGAGACCAAGACCGGGTCCGGCGCATGCCAGGTGGACCGACTGCTCTGGGCACACGGACACCGGCCGGTGTCGATCTCGAAGTATGCGACCGGGCTGGCGGCACTCCGACCCGACCTGCCAGCAGCACCCTGGCGTCGCACGCTGCGACGGCACTTCGGCGACGCGACGCGACACGGACCGGATCGGCCCGGCACGGACCGGCGCGGCACGGACGCGCACGACGCGAATCGCTGGGGTACCGACGCGCACGACGCGAATCGCTGGGGCACCGACCCGCGCGACGCGGAACGGCACGACGCGGATCCACGCGACAGAGACTCCCGCGGCATGAACCGACGTGGCACAGATTCGCGAGGCACAGATTCGCGAGGCGCAGATTCGCGTGGCACGGATTCGCGAGGCGCGGACCCGCACGAGGCGCGCTGAAGCGTCGGCTGTGCGGCGTTGTGTGCGGCTCTCGGCGTACCCCCGGCGCTTGATGCTCTGGCTTCTGAGCGATGCGGGTCGCCGTCCTCGGCGATCGAGAAGCACCACCACATAGAGCACCCGGCCAGGGCCCGGCCGGGCGATCACTCCTGCCCGAAACCCGTTTAAGGACACACTGGACATGCAGAAACGTCGCATGATCGCCCCGGCGATCGTCACCGCCGCCGCCCTCGGCATCTGGGCCGCCGGCACCACGCTCTCCTCCGCCTCCGCCTCCGCCGCCGCCTCCGCCGTCGCGGACGACGTGGTGCCGCTGGCCGCCGGACCGGCCGCCGCGGCCGCGCTCGCCGCGAACCAGGCGCACCACGACAGCGCCGCCGACCACACCTGGAACGAAGCAGACGTCGCCGCCGTCGCGCTGAACGGCTCCACCGCCACCACGACCAGCCCGAACGTGACTGTCGCAGGCGGCGTGGTCACCGTCGGCGCGGCCGGCACCTACCGCTTCTCCGGCTCGCTCACCAACGGCCAGATCGCGGTGAACAGCACCGGGACCGGCATCGTCCGCCTGATCCTGAACGGCGTCACGATCGCGAACAGCACGTCCTCGGCCGTCAACGTGATCGCCGCCGACGAGGTCATGGTGGTGCTCCAGGCCGGCAGCACCAACCGGCTCAGCGACGCCTCGGTCTACAGCTACCCGGCAGGCGTGGACGAGCCGAACGCCGCGCTCTTCTCCGCCGCGGACACCACAATCACCGGCACCGGCACGCTTACCGTGACCGGCAACGCGTACGACGGGATCGCCGCCAAGGACGGCCTCTACATCGACTCCGGCACGATCACCGTGACCGCGAAGGACGACGGCATCCGTGGCCGCGACTACGTCCACATCGCGGGCGGCACGATCACCGCCACCTCAGCCGGCGACGCCGTGACGAGCAACAACGATGAGGACACCACCCGGGGGTACGTCTACGTCGGCGCCGGCACCGTCAACGCGACATCGACAGCCGGCGACGCGGTAAACGGCGAGACCGACGTGATCATCACCGGTGGCACGGTCACCGCGAAGGCCGGCGGCGGCAGCGGCGTCACGCCCGGCACCGCGTCCACCAAGGGCGTCAAGGCCGGCGTGCTCGCGGTGATCAGCGACGGCCGCACCACGATCGACGCCTCGGACGACGGCGTCCACTCCGATGCCGCCGTGACCGTCGACGGCGGTGTGGTGAGCGTCGCGACCGGCGACGACGGCGTGCACGCGGAGACCGACGTACGGATCAGCGCGGGCACTGTCACAGTCACGAAGTCGTACGAGGGGATCGAGGGCCTGAAGGTCTATCTCTCCGGCGGCACGGTCTCCGCGACTGCGTCAGACGATGCGGTGAACGCGTCCGACCCGACGACCGGCGAGATGCAGAACAGCCCGAACGCGCTCATCTCGGTCACCGGCGGCACCGTCACGGTCAGCGGCGGCACCGACGGCCTCGACTCCAACGGTTCCCTGTCGCTCGGCGGCGGCACCGTCGTGGTGGCCGGCTCGCCCACCCGCGGCGGCGGCGAGGGTGGCCTGGACGCGAACGGTGCGCTCACCATCACCGGCGGGGTGGTGCTCTCGGCCGGGATCAGCTCCAGTACCAGCACGCTGCCCAGCTCCGGCCAGGGCTGGCTGCAGGTCACGTTCGGTGCCAACCAGCCGGCCGGGACGATCGTGCACCTGGCCACCACGTCCGGCACGCAGATCGCGGTGTTCCAGTCCACGAAGGCGTTCCGGAGCGTGCTCTTCTCGTCCTCGCAGATCACCCGCGGCACGACCTACGCGATCCGGACCGGCGGCACCGTCTCCGGCACCGCGGTCGGCGGCGGCCTCTACACCGGCGGCACGCTCTCCGGCACCCAGGTCACCACTGTCACCGCGGGCACCCAGTCCGGCGGCGGCCGCCCCACCCTCGGCTGACCTGCTGTTTACGACACCCACCCTCGGGTATCGATAGAGCACGCGATCCTTCCCCCCGGATAGCGTGTTCCTCCCGCCGCAGCGGCCCTTCCCCCCGGGCCGCTGCGGCCCCCACGCCGCCGCCTCGACCCGGTTTCGACCGACGTGCGGCCACCACTCCGCCAGCACGGCTGGCAGACCTCGCGCCCACCAGCAATCACCCGGGCCGACGGTCTTCTGACGTCAGGACGGGCACACCGGGGATTCGGCGTTCCCGCCTCACGGGAGGGAATCAGGGGACGACGCGGGTGGCCGGGGTGTCGCCGAGGATTCCGCTGCTGGTGTCGGTGAACAGCGGGATCGGGGTGGTGCCGAGGTCGGTGCCGTCGGCGGCGTGGGCGGTCATCGTGGCCGGCGTCGCCGGGGGGATGCGGGTCTCGGCGAAACCCGTCGCGTCCAGGGAAAGCGTCACGGGCGAGGTTCCGGCCGCGGTCACCGTCACTGTGGTGGCGCCGGCCGGGC
This sequence comes from Catenuloplanes sp. NPDC051500, assembly GCF_044454585.1. NCBI lineage: Bacteria > Bacillati > Actinomycetota > Actinomycetes > Micromonosporales > Micromonosporaceae > Catenuloplanes > Catenuloplanes sp. NPDC051500. The sequence continues at coordinate 300,910 of NZ_JBITDX010000010.1, read as the reverse complement.
CGATCACGATCACCCGGTCCGTCGGGGTGTCCGCGCCCTCGGCCCGCAGGCGCCAGCCGAGCGGCCGGCGGTCCGCGCCGTCCGCCGGGAGCAGCAGCCGCAGATCCTCACGGAAGCCGTTGCCGCCGCCGTGGGCCGCGAACGCGAGCACCCCCTCGCCCGGCCGCCGGAGCGTGAAGAGCGCGGCCTCCTGGTTCTCGATCGTGCCGGTCCAGCGCACGTCGAGGGTGAACTCGCCGAGCGCCAGGCCGCTGGTGTCGGCCTGCGCCTGCACCCAGCGGCCGAACGCGGCCCGGTCGAACGGCCGGTCGCCGAGCGCCGCCGTGGCGACCGCCTCGAAGCCGGCGAAGTCTGGTGAGGGGCCGGCCCATCCGGCGCCGCCGTCGAGAGGCGTCTCGCGGCCGTCTCTGGTGAGCGTCATGGTCAGGCCGGGGCTGCCCGGCTCGGGTGGCAGCACGACCTCGGCGATGCCGCTGCCTTCCGGGCCGGTGACCGGCGGGTTGTGGTGCACGCGGCCGTCCGCGCCGTAGGTGAAGCCGTTGCTGATCGCCGCGGTGGTGCCGGCCGGGCCGACCACCACGGCGTAGCCCGGCCGGTCGGCGGCGGCCATCGCGACGGTCGCGGCCTGGTCGGTGCCGTCGACGTTGGCGATCTGGGTCATCCGCTCGGGGGCGGCGCCGGCCTCGCCCTCGTACCAGACCAGCTGCGGGTCGGTGAGGAAACCCCAGCGCAGCGGTACGTACATGAGGACCAGACGGGCGTCGCCGACGTCCGCCGCGTAGAGGAACCGGATCGCGCTCCGGTCCGGGATCCGCCAGAACTCGGTCTCCTCCGGCATGTCCTGGACCGCACCGCGCATGCCCTCCAGCCAGGCGGTGTCGCCGGCGAGCGAGCCGCGCAGCGGGCTGTCCAGAAGCGCGCCGTTGGTGGCGGCGATCGCGATGCCGGGCGCCCAGCCGGGCATCGGCACCGCGCCGAACTGCAGCATCGCCAGGACGGCAAGCGCGCCCGCCACCACGCCGACCCGGGCACGCCTGGTGCGGCGGTGCCGCTTCTCCCGGCCCTCGAAGGCGGGCCAGGGGTCCTCGGGCAGCACCAGCGCACCGGCCCGCCCGGCCAGCTCGTCACGGAGAGTGGTTTCGATGTTCATGCGTGGCTCTCCTGCAGAACGGCGGTCAGGGGGACGTCAAGCTCCGCGCGGAGGCGTTGCAGGCCGCGGGACACCTGGCTCTTCACGGTGCCGACCGAACAGCCCATGGCGGCCGCTATGTCCGGCTCAGTGAGATCCTCGAAGTAGCGCAGCACCAGCGCCGCCCGCATCTTCGGCGGCAGTCTCCGCAGCGCGGCGAGCAGCTGCTGCCGCTCCTCCACCTGCCGGTAGGGATCACCGGCCGCGGCCGGGTCCTCCACCGAGAGCGGCACCGCGCCGAAACTGCGTCTTCGCCGCCACGAGATCGCGGTGTTGACCATCGCCTTGCGCACGTAGGCGACCGGCGCCTCCATCCGGGAGACCGTGCGCCACTTCCGGTGCGTCTTCTCCAGCGCGGTCTGGACCAGGTCCTCCGCGTAGCTCCGGTCGCCGGTGAGCAGGTACGCGGTGCGGGTCAGCGGCCCCCACTGCGCCCGGACGAACTCCCGGAACCCGTCGTCAGTTGACATCACACACGGCAAACGCCCCCTGCCCCGGCAAAGGTTGAGGCCGGCCGCGGGAAAGATCCCACGACCGGCCTCGGCAGAGCAAGAAACCCTAGGCGCTGTGTCTAGTCGGTGCCGAACTCCATCGCCGCCGCGTCCAGCATCTGGTCGTCCACAGCTGCGGTCGGGCCGGCCGCGATCGCGTCCGCGCCACCGGCCGGCATGGTGCCGATGAGCGTGGTGGTGGACGGCTGGGCCGCGATCACCTGCGCGCCGCCGACGATGCCGATCCGCGCGTACTGCTCCAGGCGGGCCCGCGAGTCAGCGATGTCGAGGTTACGCATGGTGAGCTGGCCGATGCGGTCGAGTGGGCCGAACGCCGCGTTCTCGGTGCGCTCCATGGAGAGCTTGTCCGGGTGGTAGCTGAACTCCGGGCCGGACGTGTCGATGATCGAGTAGTCCTCGCCGCGACGGAGCCGGAGCGTGACCTCGCCGGTGACCGCCGCGCCGACCCAGCGCTGGATCGACTCGCGGCTCATCAGCGCCTGCGGGTCCAGCCAGCGGCCCTCGTAGAGCAGCCGGCCCAGCTTGCGGCCCTCGTTGTGGTACGTGGCAATCGTGTCCTCGTTGTGGATCGCGTTGACCAGGCGCTCGTAGGCGACGTGCAGCAGCGCCATGCCGGGCGCCTCGTAGATGCCGCGGCTCTTCGCCTCGATGATCCGGTTCTCGATCTGGTCGCTCATGCCGAGGCCGTGCCGCCCGCCGACCGCGTTCGCCTCGAGCACCAGGTCGACGTCGTTCGCGAAGGTCTTGCCGTTGATCGCGACCGGGCGGCCCTGCTCGAAGCGGATCGTCACGTCCTCGGGCAGGATCTCGACGGACGGGTCCCAGAACTTGACGCCCATGATCGGCTCAACAAGCTCCAGGCCGACGTCCAGGTGCTCGAGCGACTTCGCCTCGTGGGTGGCGCCCCAAATGTTCGCGTCGGTGGAGTACGCCTTCTCGGTGCTGTGCCGGTAGGGCAGATCGCGCGCCTGCAGCCACTCGGACATCTCGTGCCGGCCGCCCAGCTCGTCCACGAACGCGGCGTCCAGCCACGGCTTGTAGATCCGCAGCGAGGGGTTGGCCAGCAGGCCGTACCGGTAGAAGCGCTCGATGTCGTTGCCCTTGAACGTCGAGCCGTCGCCCCAGATCTGGACGCCGTCGTCGAGCATCGCGCGGACCAGCATGGTGCCGGTCACGGCCCGGCCGAGCGGCGTGGTGTTGAAGTAGGCACGGCCGCCGGTGCGAATGTGGAACGCGCCACACGCGAGCGCGGCGAGGCCCTCCTCGACGAGCGCGGCCCGGCAGTCGACCAGGCGGGCGATCTCCGCGCCGTACTGACCGGCGCGGCCGGGGACGGAGGCGATGTCGGGCTCATCGGCCTGGCCGATGTCCGCGGTGTACGTGCAGGGCACCGCACCCTTCTCGCGCATCCACGCGACTGCGACGGAGGTGTCGAGACCCCCGGAGAAGGCGATTCCGACGCGTTCGCCGGCGGGCAATGACGTAAGCACCTTGGACACGTCGAAATTATATGCAGACGGACGCATGATCATGCAACTGGGATACTCATCAGGTGACGATCCGTGCGTTGATCTTCGACTTCGACGGCCTGCTGATGGACACGGAGACCACGCTTCTGGAGAGCTGGCGCTGGGAGTGGCGGCGGCACGGCCTGGAGCTGGACCCGGCCGGCTTCTTCGCGGACCACGGCGGCGACGTCAACGAGCTCCGCTACGCCGCGCTTGCCGCCGCGGTCGGCGCGACCTATGACCAGGCCGCCAGCCACCGGCTGCGGCAGGCGTACCGGCTGGAGCTGAACACGGCGCTGACCCCGGCGCCGGGGGTGGTGGCGTGGCTGGACCGGGCCGGCGAGCTGGGGCTGCGCTGTGCGGTGGCGAGCAGCTCCGCGATCGCGCACGTGGGCTCGATGCTCGAGCGCGCCGGACTCCGGGACCGCTTCGAGGTGCTGGCCACAGGTGACGAGGTGGACGCGCACAAACCCGACCCGGCCGTCTACCGGCTCGCGCTGCACCGGCTCGACCTCGACCCGGGCCTGGCGCTCGCGTTCGAGGACACGCCGCACGGGGTCGCGGCGGCGCAGGCGGCCGGGCTGCGCTGCGTGGCGGTCCCGAACCCGCACGCGGACCACGCCCGATTCGGGGCGGCCGATCTCCTGCTCACCAGCGCGGCAGACCTCACGCTCGACGAGGTGATAAGCACAATCAAGCCGCCTTCGGCGTACCCACATGATTCTTTGCCTGGTTGATCTCGCATCACCACCCGAGGCCTCCCGGCGACACCGGTCGTCGCTGGCGCTCCTCCCTGCGGGGTCCGTGGTCGCACGATCTAGGCGCTGTATCGAGGTGGGGGCCGGGTGCGGGTGGCAGGTCACGCTTCGTGAAGACGGTCGCGATGTGCGTGGCGACGGCGGCTCGCGCCCGGACCGGGTGGCGACTGTGGTCAGAGCACTGTGAGGTCGCAGCCGAAGCGGGAGCGCAGGCCGTCGTGGCCCGCGTCGGTCACCCGGACGGCGCGGCTGGAGCGGTCGCGGACCAGCCACTCAAGCGTGACGAGGCGGTCGAGGAGGGCGGCGCCGAGGGCGCCGGCGAGGTGGTGGCGGCGTTCGCTCCAGTCGAGGCAGGGGTGGGCGAAGGAGCGGCGGGAGCGCTCGGCCGCGGCCACGTCGACGCCGAACGAGGTGAGTTCGGCCGGGGCGAGCAGTGCGAATCCGCCGGGGCCGAGGATGCCGCGGGAGACGAGCGCTTCAGCCAGGCGTACCCCCGCATGCCCTGCCAGATGGTCGTAACAGGTGCGGGCGGCGCGCAGGGACGCGGCGGCGCGCGACTGACGCAGCGAGCGGACCGGAAGGACCGGCGCGAGGACGGCGAGCGCCTCGAACGCGCGGCCGGCCCGCTCGTCCGCAAGCCGGTAGTAGCGGTGCCGGCCCTGCGCGGACACCGCGACCAGGCCGGCGTCGAGCAGCCGCCGCAGGTGGGCGCTGATCGTGGCGGCGGAGACGTCGCAGCTGCGGGCCAACTCGCCGGCGGTGAGCGAACGGCCGTCGAGCAGCGCGGCGATCACTGACGCACGCGTCCGGTCGGCGAAGAGGCCTGCTGCGGCGGCGACGTCTGCATCCACGTTTCGACGGTAGCGCAAACGTCGGGGCCGTACCGTCGTCACATGATTGCGATGATCTTCGAGTTCTGGTTCGACCCCGATGATCCCGCGCGCTACCAGGAGTATCTGGCCGAGTCCGCCCGGCTCCGGGAGCTGCTGCCCGGCGTCGCCGGCCTGGAGGGGATCGAGCGGTTCCAGAGCACGACCGACCCGCACCGGTACGTCGCGATCGCCTCCTTCGACGACGAGGCCTCGGTCGCGGTGTGGCGCCGGGATCAGGACCACCGGCGCGCGCAGGAGTTGGGGCGCAGCCGGTTCTTCGCCGGTTACCGGCTGCGGATGGCCGAGGTCGTCCGCGACTACGGAAAGCAGGGCTGATCGCATGTACGACCTGACCATCCGCGTCGAGGACCGCGTGGGGGCGCTTGCCGAGATCGGCGAGGCGCTTGGCGCGGCCGGGGTGAGCATCGAGGGCGGCGGCGTATTCGGGCCGGTGGCACACTTCCTGGTCGCGGACCCGGAGGCGGCCGGGCGGGCGCTCGGCCCGCTGATCACCGCGGTCCGCCGGCCGCTCGTGCAGCGCCTGGACCAGGAGACGCCGGGCCAGGTGGGGGCGCTCACCCGGTTGCTTGCGGAGGCAGGCGTGCGGATCGAGGTCCTCTACAGCGACCATGTGGGCAACCTGATCCTGCTTGTCGACGACCCGGACGCCGGCGCCGCGGTCTCCGCCGCCTGGAGTGCGCGGCGGAGCCGGACCTGACCGTCAGGCGAAGCGGCTCAGCTTCGTCAACAGCCCGAACGACTCGGCGAGCGCGCCGTCCTGGCCGAGCGCGCGGAAGTCGTCCTCGATCTCCGCGCGGGTCAGCGTGCCGGCCCGGACCGCCTCGAACCGGACCACGTGCCAGAGGAACACGTCCAGGTTGTCGAAACGGGTGCCGCCCTCAAGCACCTCCTCCTCGTGGAACCAGACGGCTACCTGGCCGTTCGCGAGCACCACGTAGTAGTTCCCGTCGCCGTCCGCGCCGAGCGCGTACACGTCGTCGTCGGTCAGTGTGGTCTCGTAGTCCGAGTCGAGGATGCCGCAGTCGTTCGCCGCGAAGTCGAAGCCGTACGACCAGTCGTACATGTCGAGCAGCTGCGGGAACGTGCCGGAGCGCACCCGGCGGTCCAGGCCGGTGAGCGCGTCCGCGTCGGCCGGGCTCATCCGCGCGGCGAGCGGCGCGACCGGGCGGGTGTCCGCGGGCACGTTAACGGGGTTGGCGCCGGTGAACCAGCGGGCCAGGTCCGCGTCCAGGTCACGCGCGACGTAGCCGGTGAGGTCTGCAACAGTCAGGGTCACCGGCGGATGGTAACCACGCCGTTCAAGCCGGTCCGGCCACGATCAAGGCCGAGATCACATCTATCGGCTGGACCGGATCGGCTCGTCAAGCACCAGGCCGCGCTCGGTGATGAAGTCGGCGAGCGCGCGCTCCTGCTCCTCGGTGAGCGGCTCGCGCGGCACGTCGAACGACTGCCCACCGGCCTCGGCCCGGAAGAAGTAGGCGTCCGGGATCTTGACCGCGTACCGGATGCCGGCCCAGCTCCAGGAGGTCCGGCCGATCGGCGTGGTCGACTCCAGCGCCTCCTCGGTGATCAGCCAGTCGCGCGGCGAGCACCAGGAGGCGGGCACGACCACCTCGGCCTCCCAGCGCTCCCGCGCGCGGATGCAGAGGCCGACCGCAATCATGATCAACGCGAGCCCGCCCAGCGCAAGATCGTCCGCGACACCCTCCATCAGCAGGGCGGACACGGCCCAGACCGCGCCGACGACGGCCAGCAGCACCGCGCCGATCAGGCTCGGCATGGCCGCAAGCCGGGCACTCGACGCCATCTGCTGGCGGAAGTACTCCCGGGGGCGGGCGTACGTGAACTCAATTCGCACAGCTTGATCGTAGGGTGTCCGTTAAACAGACACTGTGGAGGCCGTGACCGGAATCGAACCGGCGTGACGCGCTTTGCAGGCGCGCTCCTCACCACTCGGACACACGGCCGTGTCCCTGACGTGCGGGCGGCAGGATTCGAACCTGCTCAGACGCAGTGCAGCCGGTTTACAGCCGGCCCCGACTCTCCATCGTCGGCGCGCCCGCGAGACCGGCCCGGCGGGCGCCGGACCGGATCGTGGAGTCGGCAGGTCTCGAACCCGCCACCTCTGCCGTGCGAGGGCAGCGCTCTTCCCGATGAGCTACGACCCCGCGGTGGTACGTGCCCGGGATGCGATTCGAACGCACACTGTCGCCGCCCTGAACGGCGCGCCTCCTGCCAGTTGGGCTACCCGGGCCCGGTTATTGCGATGACGTGCCTCCGGCGCGATTCGAACGCGCAACACCGGCGTCCTCAACGCCGTTCCTCTACCTATTGGGATACGAAGGCATGGTGATATAAGGAATGGGGAATTGCCATGAAAAGAGAAAAAGAAAACCGCCCCGGTCCCGTGTACGGGAGGGGCGGCGTGATCGCGCGCTGACGCTGGTCAGCTGCGATAACCGCCCCGATGGGCAAGGAGGGCCCGATATAGACAGTCCAGGCCCGGCGTCGCTGCGGCGAGCGACTGCGCCGCGAGAAGCACCTGACCCGACATGACCGATCTCCCTACGACTTGCTTTCGGTGCCGGACCTCCCGGCGCAAGCAATACGCTAATCCATAACCGCCCCGAATGACAACCATTAATCGGGCGATGTTTTAGCCGCACGACAACCGCCGTATCCTGTTCCGCGTGACAGCCGCCCGGCCCTGGAACGTAGCTAAGGCGTGTCCTCGCCCAGCCAGAGGCGGTCACAGACCGTCGTCAGGCCCAGCGTCAGGTGGCGGCGATAGGTGCTGAACGGAAGTCCCAGCCGTCGTGCCGCAGCCTCCTGGGTGGGCGCGCCGCTCAGGAACGTCGTGGCCAGCACGCGGTGCTGCTTGGCCGTGCGCGTCTGCCGGCCCAGCGCCTCCACCGCGGACGCCAGCGTGGCACGCAGCGCGGCGACCGGGTCGTCCGCGTCCCGCACCAGGCCGGTCTGCAGTAGGGCGCTCTCCGCAAGCCGCTCCGGCCGCCGCCAGGCCCGCAGCGCGGTCCGTACCTCCGCGTCGAACTCGGCCCGGGTCAGCACCGTCAGCCCGGACTCCGCGGGGGGCGGCAGCTCCTCCACCGGGCGGGTGGAGTTGCCGGCCAGCCACTCCGCCGGGGAGACCGCGCGCCAGTCGTGCGCGAAGATCTGCCGCTCCCGGCCGCCGGTCACCGCGGTCAGCCCGGTGGACGGCATGTCGAAGTAGCGCAGCGCGCCGGTCCACGCCACCGGCTCGTCGGTGGCCAGGAACGTCCACGCGGGACGGTCGGCGGACACGATCCGGCCGAGCATCCGGTAGACGGCCAGGTCCTGCACGGCCGCGACCCGGCGGCGTTCCTCCGGATCTGCCAGCCGTTCACCTGCGGGGCGCTCCGCGGCCGGCGCACCCGCGGCGGGCCGGGCCAGGAAGCGCAGCACGTCCAGCTCCGCGCCGCCGGCCAGAGGCGCGGCCGTGTGCGTGTAGGCCCAGGCGGCCGCCAGTACCGGGTCCCGCTCGCACTCGGCCGCGTCCTCCGCACCGAGCCGCAGCAGCGCGGAGAAGCCGATCAGCCGGCCTCGTCGCGGGCGCGGCTCAAGCGGGTGGAACGGGCCGCCCCGGGCCGGGTCAAGCAGCGGGATCGGCTCCTCCCGCCGGTACACCCGGAACGCCGACGGCTGCCTGTCGAACCAGTACGCGACAAGCTCCGGCTCGTCGCTGAGCGCCTGCAGCGCGGGCAGTTCCGCCGGGTCGGCCGCGTCCTCGTAGACGCCGCTCGTGGCCGGCCCGGTGGCCGCGTCCGTGCCGCCCGGCATGCCGAGGATCGCGTCGTAGAACGCGGTGGCGCCGAACCTGCGGTGCAGGTAGCCGAGCATCACCATGGCCGGCATCACCGCGTCCCCGGCCGCGACCCGGGCTCGTGCGAAGAGATAGTCGCGCAGGCGCGCGTGCAGCGCCCGGTGTCCCGCCGGGTCGCGCATCGCGAACTGCGCCTCGACCGTGTGCCGGACCGCGCCGTTCGGCACCAGGCCGAACGGGGACGCGTGCATGAACGGCCGGGTGCGCAACCACTCGAACATCGCGGAGGCCTCGTCGCCGGTCACCGCGCGCAACATGTCCTCGGTGATCACCACGGAGTGCGCCGCGGCCTGCAACGCGAGCCGGTGGGTGGCGGACGGCAGCGGCCCGGCCAGCGCCTCGACCACCCGGTCCAGCAGCTCGGCCGTGGGCGCCCAGCCCTCGCCGTCCACCGTGGAGTATCCGGCGGTGCGGGCCGCGAGCGTGAGCGCGGACGGGTTCCCACCGGCGAACGCGATCATCTCGCCGCGCAGGTGTGGCGCCACGCCGAACCGGTGCAGCAGCGAGCCCGCGTCCGGCTTGGTGAGCGGGCCCAGCGGCAGCGGGCGGATCGCCTGCGACAGGCCGGGATCCGCACTCCACCGGGTCACCGGCGAACGGCGGGCCGCCAGCACCACCCGCGCGTCGGCAGGCAGCCGGGGCAGCAGGCGGTCACAGAGCCAAGCCTCCAGGCCGGGGATGGCATCAGCGGCGTCGACAAGCACCACCGGCGCGTCGTCGAGCGGCACGGCGGGCACGTCGTCGCCCTCACCGGCGCCGGCCCGGGTGCCGTCGAGGGCAAGCACGGTCCGCCCGGCCGCCCGCGCCTCCTCGGCGAACCGGTGCAGCAGCGCGGTCTTGCCGATCCCGGCCGGGCCCTCGACGACAAGCAGCGCGTGCGGGCTGGCCGGGCTCAGCAGCGCGCGGAAGGCCGCGATCTCCGCCTGCCGGCCGAGAAACGTCTGCTTGTAGGTCAGGCGCAGACGGTCGGCGACGGATCGGATTCCGAGGGTGCTCAACGTTCTCACAGCACTCACTCGTCACACCGTAGAGTGACCGCGCACCAGGTTCAATCTACCGAAAGTCATACTTGGCGTTACAGAAAACCTTCCTTTGGATACTCACGGTTATCTTCGCCGGTAGCGGCCGTCACCGTTGGTAGGCGCAACCCTCCAATAGGGACGAACGCCATACTTGTAAGGTCGCCGACATGACGGGGAGATATCTTCATCTGGTCCGGCACGGCGAGGCGGCGGGTGGCGTGCTGACCGGCAACGGGCGACGCCAGGCCACGGCCGTGGGCAAACGACTTGCCGCGCTGCCGATCACCGCGCTGCACCACGGGCCGCTGCCGCGCGCGGTCCAGACCGCCCGGCTGATCGCCGCGGAGCTGCCCGGCGTGCCGGTGCACGAGTCGGAGGCCTGCGGCGACTACATCCCGCCGGTCGGCGACCGGGCCGCGCTGCCCCAGGTCTTCCGGGATCATCTGGCGGAGGTGACCGAGGCGGAATACACCGAGGGCGAGGCGCTGGCCCGCGCGGCACTTCAGGCACACGCGCGGCCGGCCGACACGGAGACGCACGAGCTGATCGTCACGCACGCGTTCACAGTCGGCTGGTTCGTCCGGGACGCGCTCGACGCGCCGGAGCCGCGCTGGCTCGGCCTCAACGCGGTCAACTGCGGGCTGACCACGATCCTCTACCGGCACGGCCGCCCGCCCGCGCTTGTCGCGTTCAATGAGGTCAGCCACTTGTGATCTGGCGCTCACCCGACCGCGCATCTTGACAATCGCGGTCAACAGGAGGTGTGGCCCGGGTGCCGTATCCTTCCGAGCCATGCAAGAGACAGCCCGCTTAGCCGGTTTCTTCGCAGCAGACGCCGTCCGGAGTGTCTCCGGCGGCAACCCGCTCGTGCCGATCCTGGGCTACGAGCAGGGCAACGGTGACCGTGCCGTGGCCCGCTTCACCGACGAGGACCGGGCCGGTTCGGCGCGGTCCGGGCAGGAAGCGCTCGACTCCAACGAGTTCGCTGCGGCCCGTGCCGCGCTCGTCGTCGAGGGGGTGATCCACCTGGCCGCCACGCCGCGCACCGACGCGCTGATCGTGCGCGCCGTCTCCTACTTCCCGGAGCGGTGCGCGATGGCGGTGGCGATCCCCTACCGTCCGCATACCGACAGAGACGGCTTCGCCGTGCACCGCCCGAGGTTCCTCGGCTTCGACAACGTGGGCCGCGAGGAGTTCCTCAAACTCGCCGGCGCGTTCCAGGAGGGCGTCGACTCGCACGAGGAGGCGTCCGGGATCTGGACCGCGTCCCTGGACGAGTCGGTCTGACAAGCCTCAACCTGCAGAGCGGCGGGGGTACGCGTACCCCCGCCGCTCTGCAGGTTTGTCTTACTTGGCGTCGAGCAGGTCGACGATCGCGGAGGAGGCGCGGAAGTACTTGTTCCGGCCCAGCTCGCCGATCGTCTTGATGCCAAGCGCGTCACGCAGGTGCTTGGCACCGGCCTCGCTGATGCCGGCGAGGGCGGCGACCGGGGCAGCCGCGATCTCCTCGAGCGACTTGTCCTGGTACTCCTTGTCAACGATCTTGCTCAGATCACCTGTGATTGCCATGGATCCTCCAGGGTTTTCCCACAATAGAGCGCGCGAAGGCTAGCAGACCGATCTTGACGTTCCGTCACCGATCATCGGGGCGCGGTCCAGGTGGGACCGCACCCCGATGATCACTGTGTGAAACGCCCAGGCGCTGTATCGACGTGGGGGTCGGAGCGAGGCGCGGTCCAGGGGTCGCCTGGGTGCGCGGCGCGGACGCCCTCATACCGGTGTTGTATGTGGGCGTTTGCGACGTGCGGCCAGGTGGCGCCTGGGCCTCGCCGCAGCCCGGCATCCCACGTCGATACAGCGCCTAGCAGCGCATCAGGGCGAAGATCCCCCAGCCGAGGTACGGCCGCTGCCAGCGCACGTGCTGAAGCTGCGACCGGGTCAGCTCGGACCGGATCTCCGGCACTAACTCGTCGTCCGGATTCGCATCAAGCCACTGGCGCAGGTTGAGCCAGCTCGCGGCCGCGTACCTGTCCCAGCCGCGCTCGTCCGCCGTGATCATCTCGACCACGTCGTACCCCAGATCGTGGAACCGTTCCACCTGGCCGGGCAGCGACAGACAGTCCGCGCCGTGCAGGTCGCCGAAGATCGCCTCCACGGCCTCGGGCGGCGGATCGGCCCGCCAGTAGACGTCACCGACAAGCAGCAGCCGGCCGCCGCTCTGTTCCATCAGCCGGACCGTGCCCGGTGTGTCGCCGCCGATCCAGGTGGCGCCGATGCAGGCCACCACGTCCACAGGCGTGTCCGCCACGTACCCGCCGGCGTCGCCGTGCACGAACGCGACACGATCTGCCACGCCCAGCTCGGCCGCCCGGTCGTGGGCGTCGGACAGGAACGCGGTGCTGAGGTCCACGCCGGTGCCGGTGATGCCGTGGTCGCGCGCCCAGGTGCACAACAGCTCACCCTTGCCGCAGGCCAGATCCAGGACCGTCGTGTCCCGGGGCAGGCGCAGCGCCGCGCCCAGCGTCGCCAGCTGCGACGGCTCGATCGGGTTCAGAACCCGGTGACTACTCTCGCGAATGACGAAGTGCTTCGGGATATCCATGGTCGTGTGTCCTCACGCGTCGGTTTCCGATCATTTCCACTGGCCCGGCACCGACGACGGTCATAGGTCACCACACTCCCGACTCGCGACTTCTCCGCACAGTAGCGGGCGCTCGTCGTACCCACGGCGGATTTTTCGTGGTCTTGGTATCTGGCGGTGACGCCCGGCCGTCTCGTCAGCGAACGGTGGCCACACCGGCCGCCGGCAGCAGGGGGAGGGGATCGGCTATGCCGAACAACAGCTGGGACGCCGCGCTCAACGATCTGTTCCAGGCCGACGACGGCTCGGAGAGCTTCGCCGAGTCCGTCACGCTGGGGAAGGCCTTCGACGTCGTGGCGAAGGTGGAGATCGGGCGGAACCTGAACGAGTTCACCACCGCCGACCGGCTCGACGTCACCATCGAGAACATCAGCAGCAGCCAGCCGCTGGTGCCGAGGCAGACGCTCAACCGGACGCTCACGCCCACGTCGGCGCAGCGCAACGAGACGCTCCGGATCGACATCCCGGACGGCTGGACCGCCTCGGTCGGCGACGTCCTGCAGGTCACCGCGAGCTACCACGCCGTGGCCGGCGTCCACTCGGACTTCTCCGCCAAGCAGGGCGGGCTGTTCGTGGTCGTGCCGAAGAACTGACAACCGAGTGGCACGGGCGGCCCTCGGCCCGTGCCACGTGTATCAGCGCCTCACCCGAGACCTCAGGGGCACACGATGGAAGACGACATCGGCGCACTCCTCGCCCGCAGCCGGAACGGGGACGCGGACGCCTGGGCCGCGCTGACCGCCCGGTACACCAACCTGCTCTGGTCGATCGCGCGCGGCATGCGGATGAGCGAGCCGGACGCGGCCGACGCCGTGCAGACCACCTGGCTGCGGCTCGTGGAACGGCTTGACACCATCCGCGAGCCGGAACGACTCGGCAGCTGGCTGGCCACCATCCTGCGCCGCGAGTGCATCGACATGCTCCGCCGGTCCGGGCGGCTCAAGACCACCGGGCCGGACGACTGGGAGGACATCGGCGCGGTCACCGACCCGCTCGACGACACGGTGCTCCGCGACGAGCGGGACGCTGCGCTGTGGCGTGCGTTCGGCCGCCTGCGACCACCGTGCCGCCGGTTGCTGCGCGCGCTGATGGCGGACCCGCCGCCCAGCTACACGGACGTGGCCGCCGCGCTCGACGTGCCGATCGGCAGCATCGGGCCGACCCGGCAGCGCTGCCTGAAATGCCTTCGCGGCCTGCTCGACGCGGGACTGTTCGACGACCGTGGCGCCTCGACCGACCTGCGCAAGGGGTGATGACCGTGAACCGCGACGACGAACTGCTCGCCTCGCTGCGGCGCATCGCGTCCGAGATCGACGCGCCGCCGCCCGGGGTGCTTGACGCGGCCCGGGCCGCATTCCTGACCCGGGACCTGGACGGGGAGATCGCGGTGCTGATCGCAGACTCCCGGTCCGCAGACTCCCCCACGGACTCGCCGGTACGGGCCGCGCCGGAGGAGACGGCGGGCCGGTGGCTGCTGTCGTTCTCCGGCGGCGGGGTGGACATCGACATCGAGGTGGAGGAGGGGACGGCCGGGCTGCGGCTGTTCGGGCAGTTCACGGGGGTGTCGGGCGACGACGTCCGGCTGGAGACCGCGGGTGGGGCGCGGGCGCTTGAGGTGGACGAGCTGGGACGGTTCCTCATCTCGGGGGTGCCGCACGGCGCGATCCGGGTGCGGTGCCGGGCCGAGGGGGGCGCGCCGGTGACGACGGCGTGGGTGACGATATGAGCGGGCTCAGCTCAGCGGCCCAGCGCGACGAAGGCGAGGGCGGTCGCGGCGGTGACCGGGTCGTCGTCGCCGGACCAGGTGGCCCGGCGGGCGCGGGCGAGGGCCGGGCCGAGCGAGTCGCCCGGCCGCAGTCCAGCGTGGACCGCTGCCATCAGCGGCGCGGCCGCCGCGTCGTTGACCGGCACGACGCCTGCGACCAGGCTCGCGGTGCCAAGCGGCGCCAGCACGCTGATCATGCCGAGCAGCTCGTCGCCGGCGACCGTGGCGGCCACGCCCGACTCGCAGCTGGCCAGGATCATGCTGTCCGGCGCGCGCCGCAGCCGCCCCAGGTCGTAGACGGTCAGCGGGCCGTCGTCGAGTCGTACCGAGGAGAAGAGCGGGTTGTCGGCCCGGAACACGCCGTGCGCCGCGATGTGCGCGACCCGCGCGCCGTCCACCGCGGCGAGCACCCGGGCCGCGGTGGCCCTGCCGCCGTCGAGCAGGACCGCGTCGCGATAGCCGGTCGCTATCCGGGCCGCCTCCGCCCGTGCGCCGGCCAGTCCCGGTCCGACCACGACCACGGCCCGGCCCCGGCGGCGGACCGGCTGCCGCACCGCGCGCAGCCAGACCGCGGCGGACGGCGCCACGGTCCAGGACTCGTCGCGCAGCACCGGCAGCATCGCCCACGGCACCGCGTGCAGCGCGCCCGGCGGCACGATCACCACCTCGGCGCCGCCGACCTCCGCAGCGGCCGGCCCGAGCAGCGCGGACTGGAGCCGGCGCCCGGCCTGGACCAGCGCGTCCGTGGCACCTCGTGCGGTCCGGCCGCGGGCGAGGCGGCGCAGCATGAACCGGGCCAGCTCCACCTCCCGGACCGCGATCGCGGCCGGGCCGGTCGTGTGCAGCCGCACCCGCCGGTTCCGCACCGTGACCACGTGCAGCACGCCGTCCACCACGACAAGCTCAAGGAGCAGCCGGTCACCGAGCCCGTCCAGCACGTCCGCGGCCGCAGACGCCGACGAGCGGGGACGGTCGCCGGACACCCGCCGGGTACGGGCGCGGATCGCGGCCTCCAGGCTCCGGCGTCGCTGCTCAAGCGCGGTCGCGGGCTCGCCGGCCGCCCGGGCCGCGTCCAGCCGGATGATCACCGCCCGCAGCATGGTCAGGTCCGCGGCCAGGTCCGTGTCGTCCGCCGGGCGCGGCGAGGGATGACTGAGCGCGCCGGCCCGCCAGCGCTCGCTCCAGGCCAGCAGCGCCCGCGCGTCGTTGCGGCGCACCGCGTGCCGCTGGCCGAGCGCGGCCAGCTCGGTGCCGTACCCGGCCGCGTAGGCCCGCAGCTCCACCGCGCCGAGCCGCCGCTGATGGTCGGACGCGGCGACCAGCCCGCGCCGGCACGCGCTGAGCGCCGCCCGGGTGGCGCCCCGGGCCTCCGCCCGCAGCGCCTGCGCCAGCCAGCCGCCCGCACGGCCGTAACTGGGGCCGCGGCTCCGGGAACGCGCGGCCCGCTCCAGGTGCCGTTCCGCGTCCGCGAGGCGGCCGGTGACCGCGGCGAGCCGCCCAGCGAGCAGGTCCGCGGCCGGCGCCTCCTCCGCACCGAGCGCGTCCAGCCGGTCCGCGATCCGGCCGGCGGCGGCGCGCAGCCGGCCGTCCCGGCGCCCACCGTCGTACCGTGCCTGGACCAGCACGAACGCGGCCCGCGCCGCCCACCATGGACGGTGCTGCGCACGGAACAGGTCACGGGCCCTCGCCGCGCGGCGTGCCGCCTCGTCCGGGCGGCCCGCCAGGTGCGCCGCCCGCGCGGAGACGAACTGCAGCTCCGCCGTGTCCGAGGTGCGCCGGCCGAGCCGGGCCAGACCGGCGTCCGCCGCCTCCAGCGCCTCTGCGGCGAGCCCGGCCGCGAGCAGCACCTTGCACCGATCGAAGACCAGATCCGCCGGGTACGACCCGAGCGTCGAGTACCGCTGCTCCGCCTCGTCCAGGAACGCAAGCGCGGCCGGCAGGTCACCGGACTGCGCGGCCAGGTCGGCCCGGTTGTGCACAGCGGTCACCGACTCCAGCTCCGATCCGGCCGCCCGGAACAGCCGGTCCGCCTCGGCCAGGTCCCGGTGCGCGCGGGCCGCCTGGCCGAACGTGGCGTACACGCCGAATCTGCTTGTCCGCGCGCGGGCCTCCCACACGCCGTCGCCGGCCCGGTGCAGCAACGCGATCGACCGGTTCAGGTCGGCCAGCGCCTCCTCGCGACGGCCCATCGCGGCCAGCTGGTAGCCGCGCCGCATCAGCGCGCGCCCGGCCAGCTGCCCGCGGCTGGCCGCCACCACCTCGTCAAGCACCGCGAGCCCGGTCGCGGTCCGCCCCGACATGGCAAGCGTGACCCCGAGCGTGGCCTGCACGTCCAGCGCGCGGTCCCGGTCCCCGGACGCCCTGGCCAGCCGCAACCCGGTCCGCAGCGCGCGGATCGCCTCGCCGAACCTGCCCTCGTCGCGCAACACGATCGCGCGCGCCTGAAACGCCACCGACCCGGCCGCGCCGCCCACCCCGCCCGCGATCAGCCGGGAGGCCTCCGCAAGGGCCTCAACCGGCCGGGACAACGCAAGCCGAAGCAACTCGTCGCCATCGGGCACGCGCCAAGTGTCCTCGCCCACACAGGAGGTTGTCATGCCCCGCAACCACGACCGCCCGAGTCCCGACTCCGAACTGCGGGCCGACACCCAGGTCGGCCTGCTGCTCCACGACTACGGGCTGTACGCCGCCCCCGGACCGGAGAACTGGGCGGAGGTGGGCATCAAGTACTTCGTACGACGCCGGTTCGTGCTGGTCCGCAGCGAGTTCGCCGCCGCGGCCCGGGATCTCCTCAGGCACGATCCCCCGCTGCTCGCACCGCCCCACGCGGATCCACTTCCAGGCGAGCCCGCGGACGGAGACGTCGCCTACGGCATCGAGTGGATCCGCATCGTCGAGACCGAGGACATCACAGTCTTCACCGCGCTGAAGCGCATCCGTGAGGGCCTCCGCCGCACGGTCAATCGGGACATCATCGAGCCCGGCGACGCGAGCCGCACCCCGAGATACGCCGGCGTCGCCGGCCCGGAGCTGCTTGTGCACGTCGCACACGACCACGGCACGGTGTGCCCCTCCGAGGAGCCGCACCCGGTCTGCTGCGACGACCGCCCGGACCCGCCGGTCGTGCCGGACGACCAGGCCGGACTCGGCGTCAAGGTCCTGGTCATCGACACCGGCCTCGACCCCGCCGCGACGTCTCTGCCGTGGATGAAGGGCGTCTGCGGCGACCCCGACCCCGGCCTGATCACCACGAATTCGAAGACCACAATCAGCCGGTACGCCGGCCACGGCACCTTCATCGCCGGCCTGATCCGCACGGTGGCTCCCGCGGCCGAGGTCGTCGTCCGGCTCGGCGTGCCCGCGCCCGTGCACGGCCACACCCACCCGGCCGGCACCATGTGGGAGGGCGACCTGGCCGATGCGATCCGGCGCGGCCTGCTCTTCGACCAGCCGGACATCATCAACCTCTCCGCCGGCACCGTCTCCGGCGAACCCTCCGGCCCGATGATCCTCACCGCGTTCCACGAACAGGTTCTGCGTCACCAGAAGGGCTTGGTGCTCGTCGCCGCCGCCGGCAACGACGGGATACGACAGCGCTTCTGGCCCGCCGCCGCACCGTGGGCGGTCGGCGTCGGCGCGCTCGCGCAGAACCGCCGGCGGCGCGCCGACTTCAGCAACTCCGGCAGCTGGGTGGACGTCTACGCCCCCGGCGAACGCCTGGTCAACGCGTTCCCGAGAGGCAACTACACCTACGAGGAGCCCAAGAACCGCGGCACCGCCCGCGACTTCGACGGCCTGGCCCGCTGGAGCGGCACCTCCTTCGCCGCACCGCTTGTCGCCGGCCTGATCGCCTCCCGCATGTCCCGTACCGGCGAGAACGGCGAGCGCGCCGCCCGCCGCCTCCTCGCCAGGTCCCGCCGCCACCACCTCCCCGGCGTCGGCCCGGTCCTCCTGCCCTAACACCGACAGCACCTGGAGGTATCCCGCGGCAGCACATCACCCCGGTTCATCGCGCCTCCTCGGCGCGATGAACCGAGCCCGGAAGGGCCGCCGGCCGAGCGAGGTGTGCCGGGGCGGGGCGCGTGTCGGAACGGACGGCGGCCCGCTCGGGCTCATGGTCGAGAGGGCCGCCGTCCCGGTCGTACCGTGTGATGCTCTTAGATGTTTGTCCAGCCCAGGCGCGATGCCGCCGCGTCCCACGGTGCCTGGTCACCCGTGGGCTGGTAGCGGGTGAGGGACTGGGTGTCGCGCAGCAGCGTGCGCAGGTCGGTCAGGGTCGGGCCGGTGGCGCCGGCGGCACGGGCCTGGACCAGGACGTTGCCGAGCGCGGTCGCCTCGACCGGGCCGGCCAGGACCGGGAGGCCGCAGGCGTCCGCGGTCAGCTGGCAGAGCAGCGTGTTGCGGGCGCCGCCGCCGACGATGTGCACCACGTCGACGCGTTTGCCGGAGAGCGCGGCCGCCTCCCGGATCGTCCGGCGGTGTGCCAGGGCGAGGCTGTCCAGGATGGTACGGGTGACGGCGGGCGCGTCGGCGGGGACGGGCTGGCCGGTGCGGCGGCAGAATTCGGCGATGCGGGCCGGCATGTCGCCGGGGGCGAGGAAGTCCGGGTGGTCGGGGTCGATCACCGAGACGAACTGTTCCCGGTCGCCGGCCGCCGCGATCAGCGTGGGCAGGTCCGGGTCGCCCCAGGTGCGGCAGGACTCCTGGAGCAGCCAGAGGCCCATCACGTTGCGCAGGTAGCGGATGGTGCCGTCGACGCCGCCCTCGTTCGTGAAGTTCGCCGCGCGGCTCGCCTCGGAGAGCACGGGCGCGTCCAGCTCCACGCCGACAAGCGACCAGGTGCCGCAGGAGATGTAGGCGAAGTGCGCATCCGCAGCCGGCACCGCGACCACCGCGGAGGCGGTGTCGTGCGAGCCGACCGCGATCACCGGGGGATTGCCGTCGATCTCACGCGCGCGGCCGATGATCGTGCCTGGCTCGCGCAACGGCGGGAAGAGCGCGGCGTCGAGGCCCGCCTCGGCGATCAGCTCCGCGGACCATAGGCGTGCGCGAAGGTCGTAGAGCTGCGTGGTGGACGCGTTGGTGATCTCCGCGCCGATTTGACCGGTCAGCCAGTAGGCGATCAGGTCCGGGATCATCAGCAGCCGCCGGGCCGCCCCGAGCTGTGGCGTGCCCTTCGCGGCCGCCAGCTGGTAGAGCGTGTTGAAGCTCAGCTGCTGCAGCCCGGTGGTCGCGTAGAGCCGCTCCTCGCCGATCCGCGCGGCCACCTGCTGCCAGCTGTCCGTGGTACGCGCGTCCCGGTAGTGCACCGGGTTGCCGAGCAGCGCGCCGGTGCTGTCGATGAGTCCGTAGTCGACGGCCCAGGAGTCGATGCCGATGCTGTCCACCGGCCCGGCCCGGCGCAGTCCCTCGAGCACGCCCCGGTAGAGCGCGAGGACGTCCCAGTGCAGCGTGCCGTTGACTGTGACCGGCTCGTTCGGGAAGCGGTGCACCTCGTCGAGGCGCAGCTCCGCCCCGTCGAGGGTGGCGCGGATGACCCGCCCGGACGAGGCGCCGAGGTCGACTGCCGCGAAAACCCTCATCGCAGGAACGCGGCCGCGACGCCCGCGTCGACCGGGATGTGCAGGCCTGTGGTGTGCGACAGCTCGCCCGCGGTGAGCACGAACACCGCGTTCGCCACGTGCTCCGGCAGCACCTCGCGCTTGAGCAGCGTGCGCTGCGCGTAGTAGGCGCCCAGCTCCTCCTCGGGCACGCCGTAGACCGCGGCCCGCTTGGCGCCCCAGCCGCCGGCGAAGATGCCGGAGCCGCGGACCACGCCGTCCGGGTTGATGCCGTTGACCCGGATGCCGTGGCCGCCCAGCTCGGCCGCGAGCAGCCGGACCTGGTGCGCCTGGTCGGCCTTTGCCGCGCCGTAGGCGACGTTGTTCGGCCCGGCGAAGAGCGAGTTCTTCGACGAGATGTAGACGATGTCGCCGCCCAGGCCCTGCGCGACAAGCACCTTCGCGGCCTCGCGGGAGACCAGGAACGAGCCCTTGGCCATCACGTCGTGCTGCAGGTCCCAGTCCGCCTCGGTGGTCTCCAGCAGCGGCTTGGAGACGGAGAGGCCGGCGTTGTTGACGATCAGGTCGACGCCGCCGAACGCGAGCGTGACCTTTCGCAGTGCTTGCGCCACCGCCTGGCCGTCCGTCACGTCCGCCTCGACAGCGATGGCCTGGTCGGTGCCGCCGATCTCGCTCGCCACGGTCTGTGCGGTGTCAAAGTTGCGGTCCGCGACGACCACACAGGCGCCCTCGGCCGCGAGCCGGAGCGCGATCGCCCGGCCGATGCCGGAGCCGCCGCCGGTCACGAACGCGATGCGGGTGGCGAGCGGCTTCGGCTTGGGGAGGCGTTGCAGCTTCGCCTCCTCCAGAGCCCAGTACTCGATCCGGAACTTCTCCGCCTCGTCGATCGGCGCGTAGGTGGAGAGCGCCTCCGCGCCGCGCATCACATTGATCGCGTTGACGTAGAACTCGCCTGCGACGCGCGCTGTCTGCTTGTTCGCACCGAAGGAGAACATGCCCACGCCGGGGACCAGCACGATCGCCGGGTCCGCGCCGCGCATGGCCGGGCTGTCCGCGGTGGCGTGGCGCTCGTAGTAGGCCCGATAGTCCTCGCGGTACCGCTCGTGCAGCTCCCTCAGCTTTTCGACGGTCTCGTCCAGCGGCGTGGTGGGGTCGACATCCAGAACCAGGGGCTTCACCTTGGTACGGAGGAAGTGGTCCGGGCAGGACGTCCCCTTCTCCGCAAGCTCGCCGAGCCGCTCCCGGCCCACGAAGTCAAGCACCTCGGGCACGTCCGTGTAGTGGCCGACCTGTGGCCGGTCGGTCGACGCCAGGCCCCGGACCACCGGGAACAGGGCCGCGGCGCGCGCGTGACGCTCCGCCTCGGGCAGCGCCTCGACCACAGTGGCGCCGAACGGGTCCGGCCGGCCGTTCGCCTCGATGTAGGCGGCCGCGGCCTCGATGACGGCGAGCGAGTTGCGCTCCGACTCCTCGCTTGTGGCGCCCCACGCGGTGATGCCGTGGCCGCCGAGGATCGCGCCGATCGCCTGCGGGTTGGACGCCTGCACCGCCGCGATGTCCAGGCCCAGCTGGAAGCCGGGCCGCCGCCACGGCACCCAGACCACCCGGTCCCCGAAGATCTCCTTGGTCAGTGCCGGCCCGTCCGCCGCGGTGGCGATCGCGATGCCCGCGTCCGGGTGCAGGTGGTCGACGTGCGGCGCGTCCACAAGCCCGTGCATCGCGGTGTCGATCGACGGTGCCGCACCCCCACGTCCGTGCAGGCAGTAGTCGAACGCCGCGACCATCTCGTCCTCGCGGTGCACGCCGGGGTACACGTCCACAAGCGCGCGCAGCCGGTCCAGCCGCAGTACCGCGAGGCCGGCCTCGGTAAGCGTGCCGAGGTCGCCGCCGGACCCCTTCACCCAGAGCAGCTCCGTCGGCGCGCCGGTCACCGGGTCGGTCTCCGTGCCCTTTGCCGAGGTGTTGCCGCCGGCGTAGTTGGTGTTGCGCGGATCCGCGCCCAGCCGGTTGCTGCGATCAAGCAGGTCACGTACTGCGGGGTTCGTCATGGTGTCCTTCTCGCGCGGGGGACGGGACTGCAGGCTAACCTGAAACGTTTCATGAACGTCGGACAGGTTACGGCGAGTGGCCGCGCCGGGTCAAGACCCGGCGCGGCCACTGAAACGTTCAATGATGCGGCCGATCGTGCGCCCCCGCCCGCGGGAGTCCCGGGGACTCACGCCGAGGCGCCCGGCCGGTTCGCCGTGGAGGCGCGGGCCACCAGCTCCGGGATGAACGTCGCCTGCTCGTGCCGGTGCTGCGGGTTCGTCGCCTCGTCGAGCAGCAGCTTCGCGGCCGCGCGCCCCAGCTCCTGGCGGGGCTGCCGCACCGACGTGAGCGGCACCGCTGCGGCGGCGGCGAACTCGATGTCGTCGAAGCCGACGATTGCCAGATCCTCCGGGACACGCGCGCCCGCACTCACCGCCTGTTGCAGCAGGCCCAGCGCGAGCAGGTCGTTCGCGCAGAACGCGGCGGTCGGGCGGCGGCGGCCGGCGATCCCGGCCAGGCGCTCCCCCGCAGAGCGGCCCTCGCTCACCGTGAGCGCATCAGTCGGCAGCCAGACCAGGTCCTCGGGGTTGCGGCCGAACTCGGCCCAGAGCCGGCGCGCCCCCTCCAGCCGATCGCGGACCTGGCCGATCGAGTCGGGGCCGCCGACGAACGCCACCCGCGAGTGCCCCTGCTCGATCAGGTGCTCGACCGCGATCCGGCCGCCCAGCACGTCGTCGACGCCGACCGAACAGAACGCGCCGGAGTCGCGGTGCCGGTCGACGATCACGATCGGGATGCCGCGGCGGGCGATCTCGTCCAGGTGCGGCGCGTCCGCGTTCACCGGGGTGATCAGGATGCCCTGGACGCGCTGCTGGAGCAGCCGGTCGAGGTGCGCCTCCTCGCGGGCGGCGCGGCCGTTGCTGTTGCAGATGAACAGCGACAGGTCCGCGTCCTCCGCGGCCAGCTCGATGCCCTGCGCCACGTCGTTGAAGAACGGGTTTGTGGCGTCAAGCATCACGTACGCGAGCGTGCGACTGGTCCCGGCCCGCAGCTGGCGAGCGGACTCGTTGCGCACGAAGCCCAGGTCGGCCATGGCCCGCTCGACGCGCTCACGGGTGGTGGGGCTTACCCGCTCGGGGCGGTTGAGCACGTTGGAGACGGTGCCGAGCGAGACGTCCGCGGCGGCGGCCACGTCCTTGACCGAGGGCGTCCGGGAGCCCGGCCGGGCATGCTGCTGGCTCACCAAGGGGCACTCCTGACACTTTGAAACGTTGTAGAGACACCCTACGGTACGCACACCCGTGCGAACGACGTGTTTCCTAACGATTTCTCTCCGCTGCTTGACACGTGTGACCGGGGCCACCTAGCGTCGCCGTACACACCTTGAAATGTTTCAACGAACCCACTCAAACGCGGAGGTGGCCCGTGACGACAGCTCGAAGCGTGTCGTCAGGCCCGGCGTTGCTCGAGGTCCTTGACGTCTCCAAGTCCTTCGGCGCCGTGGCCGCGGTGCAGGGGGTGTCCTTCCCGCTCTTCCCCGGCGAGGCGCACGCGCTTGTCGGCGAGAACGGCGCGGGCAAGTCCACGATCGTCAAGATGCTCGCCGGCGTGCACCGGCCGGACACCGGCACGCTGCGGGCGAACGGTGCGGACGTCATGTTCGGCTCCCCCGCCGACGCGAAGGCCGCCGGCATAGCGGTCATCTACCAGGAGCCCACGCTCTTCCCGGACCTGTCGGTCGCGGAGAACATCGCGATGGGCAACGCGCCGCTGACCCGGCTGCGCCAGATCGACCGCCGGTCCATGCGGGCCACGGCCGAGGCGCTGTTCGCGCGGCTCGGCGTGCGCATCGACCCGGACCGGCCGGCCCGCGGCCTCTCCATCGCGGACCAGCAGATCGTCGAGATCGCCAAGGCCCTGGCGACGAAGGCCCGCGTGCTGATCATGGACGAGCCGACAGCCGCACTCTCCGGGGTGGAGGTCGAGCGGCTGTTCTCGGTGGTCAGGTCGCTTCGTGACGAGGGCGCCACGATCATGTTCATCTCGCACCGGTTCGAGGAGATCACCGCGCTCTGCCAGCGCGTCACGATCATGCGGGACGGTAGGCACGTCTGCACGGAGAAGGTCGAGGACCTCTCGGTCGACGACATGATCCGGCGGATGGTCGGCCGCGACCTCTCCGTACTCTTCCCGAAGCAGGACGTGACCGCCGGCGACGTGGTGCTTCAGGTCGAGGGCCTGACCCGGGAGGGCGTGTTCCGCGACATCAGCTTCGAGGTCCGGGCCGGCGAGATCGTGGCGCTGGCCGGGCTGGTCGGCGCCGGCCGTTCCGAGGTGATGCAGGCCGTGTTCGGCGTCGACCCCTACGACAGCGGCACTGTCACGTTCCGCGGCAAACGGCTCAAGCCGCGCAACCCGCGCGCCTCGATGAACGCGGGGATGGCGCTGGTCCCGGAGGACCGCCGCCAGCAGGGCCTGATCATGGACCTGTCGATCGCCCGCAACGTGACGCTCCCCCGCTCCGGCGCGCTCGCCCGGCTCGGCCTGCTGTTCGGCAGCGCCGAGCGGGACGAGGCGACCACCTGGACACGGAAGCTGCAGACCAAGTTCGGCCGGCTCTCCGACGCGGTCGGCACCCTCTCCGGCGGCAACCAGCAGAAGGTCGTGCTCGCCAAGTGGCTGGCCACCGGCCCGAAACTGCTCATCGTCGACGAGCCCACCCGCGGCATCGACGTCGGCACCAAGGCCGAGGTGCACCGGCTGATGTCCGAGCTGGCCGCGGACGGGATGGCCGTGGTGATGGTCTCGTCCGAACTGCCCGAGGTGCTCGGCATGGCGGACCGGGTGCTTGTGCTGCGCGAGGGCCACCTGGTCGCGGCGCTCTCCCGCGCGGAGGCCACCGAGGAGTCAGTGATGTATGCCGCGATGGGACAGAAGGTAGCCGCATGAGCGAGTCGGGAAGCGCAGCGGGGGAGACGGCATGACCGCCGCCACCGTCGAGGCCCACAAGCAGGATCACAGGCAACAGCGCAGCCTGGGGTACGTCTTCCGCCAGCGCGAGATGGGCATCGTGCTCGCGCTGGCGATCCTGGTCGCCTACACCGCGATCAACCAGTCGCGCTTCCTGTCCTCGCAGAGCATCACGGACATCCTGCTCAACACCGCGATCCTGGCGGTGCTCGCGTCCGGCATGGCGGTCGTGGTGATCACCAGGCACATCGACCTGAGCGTCGGCTCCGTGCTCGGCCTCAGCGCGTTCACCGTCGCGACGGTGATGCAGAACAACCAGGACCTGCCGGTGGTGGCCGCGCTCGCGCTCGGCCTGCTGATCGGCGCGGTGGCCGGCGTGGTCAACGGCGCGCTCGTCCACTTCGGAAACGTGCCCGCGCTGGTGGTCACGCTCGGCACCATGTACGCCTACCGCGGTCTCACCTACTCGTGGGCCGGCGGGCAGCAGGTCACCGCGGACGAGGTGCCCCGGCACTTCCTGCGCTTCGCGAACAGCGACGTGCTCGGCGTACCGTGGCTGGTCATCATCGCCCTGGTGGTGATCGCCGGCGTCGGCCTGATGATGCGCAACTACCGGATCGGCCGCGAGCTGTACGCGATGGGCTCCAGCCCGCAGGCGGCCGCGCTGGCCGGCATCGCCGTCGCCCGGAACACGCTTGTCGCGTTCGTGATCAGCGGCGCGCTCGCGGGTCTCGGCGGCGTGCTCTATGCCTCCCGGTTCGGCACCGTCGACGCGGCCTCCGGCAACGGGTACGAGCTGCAGGTCGTCGCGGCCGTGGTGGTCGGCGGCGTGGCGGTGTTCGGCGGCAGCGGCACGATCTGGGGCGCGGGCCTCGGTGCGCTGCTGCTCACGGTCATCGGCAGCGCGCTCGCGGTGCTTGACATCAACCAGTTCTGGCAGCAGGCCATCGTCGGCGCGCTGATCGTGCTTGCCATCGGCGCGGACCGGCTGGTCGCCGTCCGCATCGCCCGCTCGCTGAGGAAGAAGGACTCCCATGTCTGAGCTGAAGGGGCGGCTCGCCGGCTGGGACAGCGCGATCATTCTGATCACTGTGGTGGTGCTGGCCGGTGCGAGCGTCGGCGTGGAGAACTTCGGCAACGGCACGAACTTCACGTTCCTGATCCTCGATCTGCTGCCGATCGCGCTGATCGCGCTGCCGATGACGATGATCGTGATCACCGGTGAGATCGACCTGAGCGTGGCAAGCACGCTCGGCCTGACCAGCGCGATCATGGGCGACCTGTGGAACCGCGGCCTGACCATCGAGACGATCATGCCGCTCTGCCTCGTGGCCGGCGCGCTGCTCGGCGCCGTGAACGGCGCGCTGATCAACCGGCTCGGGCTGCCGTCGCTTGCGGTCACGATCGGCACGCTTGCGCTCTACCGGGGCCTGGCGCTTGTGGTGCTCGGCGACGCCGCGGTGGCGGACTTCCCGCGGGTCTACACCGGCTGGGTCACCGGCACGATAGGCGGCAGCGCGGTCCCGAACGTGCTGATCATCCTGGTGGTGCTCGCGGTGATCTTCGGGGTGGTGCTGCACGCCACGCCGTTCGGCAGGTCGCTGTTCGCGATCGGGGCGAACGACCAGGCCGCACGCTTCTCCGGCATCGACGTGGCCCGTACGAAGTTCTGGCTGTACGTGGTCAGCGGCGCGATCGCGGGTCTGGCCGGCGTGCTCTGGACGCTTCGCTACTCGAGCGCGCGGGCCGACAACGGCGCCGGGCTGGAGCTGGCGGTCGTGGCGGCCGTGCTGCTCGGCGGCGTCTCGATCTTCGGCGGCAAGGGCAGCCTGTGGGGCGTGCTCGCCAGCGTGCTGCTGCTGGCCACGTTGCAGAACGCGCTGCGCCTGCAGGACGTGTCCGGCCAGGCGCTCAACATCGTGACCGGCGTGCTGCTCATCGCGTCAGTGCTACTTCCCAACCTGATCACCGGCGTCCGGAACTCGGTGCAGAAACGGCGGCTCCGGGCCGTACCCGCGAAGAGTATTTGATCTTGTGATTCCGTGGCGAACACTGAAAGGGCACCCATGAAGATGCACACCACGCGCGCGCTGGCCGTGGCCACCGCGTCGCTGCTGACGCTCGGCATAGCCGCGTGCGGCGGCACCAGCAAGGGCGACCACACAGGTGCGGCCGGGCCCGCCTCCACCGCGAAGGCGGACCCGAATGCCGCGCTCAAGGAGGGCCTGAAGATCGCCTTCCTGCCGAAGCAGCTGAACAACCCCTACTCGGACGTGGAGACCAGCGGCGGCGAGGCGGCGGTCGGCGAGCTCAAGGGCGAGTACAAGCTGGTCGGGCCGAACGACGCGTCCGCGTCCAGCCAGGTCAGCTACATCAACACGCTGATCCAGCAGCAGCAGAACGTCATCACGATCGCGGCGAACGACCCGAACGCGGTCTGCCCGTCGCTGCAGCAGGCCCGCCAGGCCGGCATCAAGATCGTCGCGTTCGACTCGGACGCGTCGAAGGACTGCCGCGACGTCTTCATCAACCAGGCCACCACGCAGGGCATCGGCGAGAGCCTTGCGAAGATGGCGAACGAGCTGGCCGGCGGCGAGGGCGAGATCGCCATCCTGTCCGCGACGCCGAACGCGACAAACCAGAACGCCTGGATCGCGGTCGTCGAGCAGGAGCTTAAGAAGCCGGAGTACAGCAAGATCAAGCTGGTCAAGACGGTCTACGGCAACGACGACGACCAGAAGTCGTTCCAGGAGGCCCAGGGCCTGCTGCAGTCGTACCCGAATCTGAAGGTGATCGTCTCGCCGACCACAGTGGGCATCGCGGCGGCCGCCCGGTACGTCTCCTCCTCCAACTACAAGGGCAAGGTCGCGATCACCGGCCTGGGCCTGCCGAACCAGATGCGGGAGTACGTCAAGGACGGCACCGTCTCGAAGTTCGCGCTGTGGAACCCGGCGGACATCGGCTACCTGGCGGCGTACGCCGGCGCCGCGCTCGCCTCCGGCCAGATCACCGGCGCGGCCGGCGAGAAGTTCACTGCCGGCAAGCTCGGCGAGTACACGATCGAGGCCGACGGCGAGATCGTGCTCGGCCCGCCGACCGAGTTCACCGCGCAGAACATCGATCAGTTCAACTTCTAGAGGCTGTTACAGGGAGTGGTTGTGCCTCGGTACTGCTTTGCACTGCAGGTCCGGCCGGATCGCCTCGGCGAGTACGTCGAGCGGCACAAGGCCGTCTGGCCGGAGATGCTCGCGGCGCTTCGCGACACCGGCTGGCGCAACTACTCCCTGTTCCTCCGCCCGGACGGGCTTCTCATCGGATACGTCGAGGCGGACGACCTGGCCGCGGCGCAGGCCGCGATGGCCCGGACCGAGGTCAACGCACGCTGGCAGTCGGAGATGGCGCAGTTCTTCACCGGCATCGACGGGGGCCCGCCGGACGAGGGGTTCGTGCAGCTGACCGAGGTGTTCAACCTGGACGACCAGCTACGGAAGAGTGAGTGACATGGCTGACCTGAACGCGGTGAAGCAGGCGCTTCGCGAACAGCAGATCGAGACGCCGTCCTGGGCGTTCGGCAACTCGGGCACCCGGTTCAAGGTGTTCGCGCAGGCCGGGGTGCCGCGCACGCCGGAGGAGAAGATCGCGGACGCGGCCACGGTCCACCGGTTCACAGGCGTGGCGCCTTCGGTGGCACTCCATATCCCGTGGGACAAGGTCGCGGACTACTCGGCGCTGTCCGGGTTCGCCGCTGATCTCGGTGTGCGGCTGGGCGCGATCAACACGAACGTCTTCCAGGACGACGACTACAAGCTCGGCTCCGTCACCAACCCGGACCCGGCCGTGCGCCGCAAGGCCACCGATCACCTGCTCGAAGCGGTCGACATCATGGATCAGACCGGGTCGCGCGACCTGAAGCTCTGGTTCTCCGACGGCCTCAACTACCCGGGCCAGGACGACCTGCGGTCCCGCCAGGACCGGCTCGCTCTTGCGCTGCGCGAGGCCTACGACCGGCTGAGCGACGACCAGCGGATCCTGCTCGAGTACAAGCTGTTCGAGCCGGCGTTCTACGCCACAGACGTGCCGGACTGGGGCACGTCCTACGCGCACTGCATCGAGCTCGGCCCGAAGGCGACCGTCTGCATCGACACCGGCCACCACGCGCCCGGCACGAACATCGAGTTCATCGTGTCGTTCCTGCTCCGCCAGGGGAAGCTCGGCGCGTTCGACTTCAACAGCCGGTTCTACGCGGACGACGACCTGATGGCCGGCGCGGCGGACCCGTTCCAGCTGTTCCGGATCATGTACGAGATCGTCCGGGCCGACGCGCTGAACCCGGCCTACGGCATCAACTTCATGCTCGACCAGTGCCACAACATCGAGGCGAAGATCCCGGCGATCATCAGGTCCGTGATGAACATCCAGGAGGCGACCGCGAAGGCGCTGCTCGTGGACCGGGACGCGCTGTTCAAGGCGCAGGCCGAGGGCGACGTGCTGGAGTCGAACGCGATCCTGATGGACGCCTACAACACCGACGTCCGGCCGCTGCTCGGCGAGGTCCGCGAGGAACTCGGCCTCGACCCGAACCCGGTCGCGGCATACAAGCGCAGCGGTTACCAAGAGAAGATCGTCGCGGACCGGGTCGGCGGCGAGCAGGCGGGCTGGGGAGCCTAACGTCGGCCGTGGCGCTCTACCACCGCGTAGAGCGCCACGTCCTCGTTGCGGTCGGCGAAACGCATCGCCTTCCGCAGGACGCCCTCAAGCTCATAGCCGCAGCGCTCCGCGACCGCCCGCGCCCGCTTGTTCGTCACCATCGTGCGGATCTCCACGCGGCGCATGCCGTACACGTCGAACGCCGCCTCGGTAAGCGCCGTCACCGCGCGGGTGACCAGGCCCTTCCCCTCCGCGGCCGCGTCCAGCCAGTAGCCGATGTCCGCGATCAGCGTCTGCGGATCACGCCGCATCCCGCACGCCCCCACCGGCACACCCTCGTGCTCGATCATCAGGTACAGCTCGCGCCCCTCCGCGAACCGGTCCAGACACCCGCGGATGTACGACCTGGTGCTCTCCACCGACGGCCGGTAGGCCGCCCACGGCTGCCACACCGCAAGCCGCTCCTGATTACGAAGCATCAGGCCGGCGATCGGCTCCGCGTGATGCGGCTCGGCGAGAACCAGCCGGAGGCCGCCGTCGAGGGTAAGCGCGAACGTCATCCGGGTTCACAGGACGTCGAGTAGGTGGCCGGCCAGCCCGCCGCCGCCAGGTCCATCGAGGAACCGATCTCACTGCGCACGCCGTCAGCCGACTCGATCAGCACGCGCGTCGACGCCGGCACCGGCGTCTCCGACCCGCAGTCGAACAGGATCGTCACATCGATCTCGACAGTGCCACCCGGCTGCAGCCAGCGCGGCTTCTCCTCCACGGTGGTCATCCGCAGCCCGTTCGCCTCCGCGGACACCGCGTGCACCACAACCTCGGCGCGCCCGGTGTTGGAGACGACTATCCGGCCGTACGCCCGCGCCTCGGTACCCGTGCGGTCGACGGTGAAGAACTTCGGATCCCGGGAGATCGTCAACTCGGGCTCGGCCGTTCCCGCCTGCGCCTCCACCGGCCGCAACGCCAGATAGACGCCGCCACCACCCGTCACCGTGCCCGCGGCGAAGAACACGATCACCAGCAGAATCGGCGGGTACGCCCGGAGCCTCCGCCGCTGAAAGGCCAGCCAGCCCTCGCCCGCCTGCTCCGGCGGCTGTGCTGCCACGTCCAGCTCGATGGTCTGCGACACCGGGACACCCTACCGCCACCACGGTCAGCCGGCGGAGCCGTTCCGGAGCATCTCGCACGCGCGCATCCGCATCGCCGGCCACGACCGCACCGCGGTGATCGGCACATCCACCTCACCCCGGCGCCCACCCGCCCGGTCCACCACCGCACGCCCGACCGTCCCGCTCAACTCGCCGGCCGCACAGCTCAACGTGATCGTCACCCCCATCGGCGCCGTCCCGCCCGGCACCATCCGATGCGGTCGCTCCTCGTTCGCCGCGATCCGTACCCCGGGCCAGTCCGCACGCACGGCGTGCACCACCGCCGCCTCGTCATCCACATTCGTCACCGTGGCGATCCCCCGCACCCGGACCTCGGCCGCCCCCACCTGCACCTCGTCCCCCACCGAGACGTGCGCGGTGAACTCCTCCCCCATCACCGGCCCGCGCACCCCAAGCCACACCACCACCCCGAGCACCACCACCAGGGGGTACGCCCAGAGCGCCACCCGCCGCGGCCGGGCCCGTTCCGGCGGCGGCCCCCCATCCAACTCGATCATCTAGGCCCCGTCCCCCAGGCGCCGCCGCAGCAGTTCGGCAAGCGGCATCGAGTCCCCGTCCCGCCCGCCCTCGCCCACAGTCATCCGAGGCGTCGCAGGCAGGACAGTGACGCCGGCGAGCCGCGCCCACAGTCCGCCCGGCGCGCTGAGCGCGTAGAACTGCCCGTCCGTTCCGACCGCCACCGAACGGTCCGCCCGCAGGTACCAACCACGCAGGCCCGTCCGTAGTCGACCGCCACCCCCGTAGGCCTCGGCCGTCAGCTTCTCGGCCGCGATACCCCGGCTGCCGGCCTCCCTCACGAACCCCAGCAGCAGCTCCCTGGCCCGAGCCGCCTCGCCGTCACGCACTTCCTGCCGCGCGGCCGCGTGCGCCTCGATCGCGCGACGCCGCTGCTCAGCCCACTCCCCCTCACTCATGGCCGCAGCGTAGCCCGGCCCCCGCCGCCTCGCCTCCCACCGTTTCGGCGCCCCGGGCGGGAGCCCGCCGGACCTCCACCGCCGGTGGTCAGGACTCGTGACCTACTGACCTTTCGGCGCCGGAGGTCGAGCCTCAGGCGCTCCGTGCTCGAAATTCCGGCATAAAGCAGCCCACCGAGACACGCTCTGACCCCGGAAAATCGGACCTTCCGTTTTGGTTCTCCTCGATGTGCGGAGCACACCAGCGGTGACCGCCTGACCGCCCCGCCTGCCGTCGACCTGCCCTCCAGGGGAGCAGATCATCGGCGGGTGGGGATGAACCACTAGCCGGTGGGCGATTTGTAGGGTTTTACGGCCGCACTGCGTCGGCCCGCTCGGTAACGCGATCGCCGAACGATCAATGAGTGTCGCGAAAAGAGGGTCGATCAGCGAAATCGGGGCCGTTTTCGCGACACTCATTGATCGTTGCCCGCCAGGACCGGCCACCCACTGAGCGTTGCGCCACGACACCGCCGCCCACTTACTGAGGTTTCGCGGTCGGGGTGTGAGTCGGGCACTCCGCGCCCGAAATTTCGGTATATAGAAGCCCTTGACGCGCCCTCACCCTGACAGCGAAAGGTCAGTAGCGTTGCGCCACGACACTGGCCGCTCGTTGAGCGTTGCGGCGATCGGGGGCAGCCGCTGGGTTTTCGGGAGCAGCGCGGGACCGGCTCCGAGCGACGTGGGAAGCACCAGCGGAGCCCGGCGCGAGATTTGCCGCGGGAGCGACTCTGTTGCCCATTCGTGTCCGGCGGCCTGGGGCCTGACGGATCGAAGGCTGGCATCGAGGCCGGGAGCGTGGCGGTTTGTTCCGGCTGGTCGGCGGTCTCGCGGCACGCGGGGGCAGCACGGCCATCATCTACTAAGGTTTCGCGGTCGGGGTGCGAGTCGGGCACTCCCCGCCCGAAATTTCGTCATATAGAACCCTGGCGCGCCCTCACCCTGACCGCGGAAGGTTAGTAAGCGGCGGCCGGTCAGGGCGACTGCTGTCTGGACGGCTGCGGCCAGGACGGCTGCGGCCAGGACCGCTGCGGCCAGGACCTGCACCGAGGGAGCGATGTGGCCGGGAGGGTCGGTTGATCTTGGCCTGGGTGGTTGCAAGGGCCAGCACCGAAGCCGAGAGCCTGCCGAAGCGCCAGTCGATCTTGGCTCTCGCGTGTCGCCGCGCCAGGGCAACGGCAGCCCGGACGCGCCGCGCCGAGATGGGTTCGTTGTTCGGGATCTCGCGTCCATCTGACGGGATGCAAGATCCTTGCGGCTCTGATGGCCCTTATCGCGCTCGAATAAGGGCCACCAGAGCCGCAAGGATCTTGACGTAGGCCTTCCTTGACCTTCGGCGTCAGGAAGAACCCAAGGCAGGCACTCATATAACGAAATATCGGGCGAGTAGGGCTCGAACCTGAGCACTGACCGCGGGGCCTCCACCTGGCCCGGGCCATGAGCGCGAGCTGTGTCCTGACATATGCGGATCCGGTATGGCTCCGCATCGGTGACCCCGACCCTGAGACCTGCCGAAGTGCCACGACTGACCCGCACGCCTACGGAACCCGCGGCCTCGGTGGAAGAACGGGTGAGAAAGAAAGTGGCGGGCGGTGTCGAAAACGGGGAGGGCTGGATCGAGGAGCAGGTGAGAAGGGCTTGGGGGCCGTTAGGGTCGCCGAGCGGAGAGAGTCACGGGAGAGGGAGCAGCGGGATGCGGGTCATGGTGATGATCAAGGGGCATGGGGTCGACGAGGAGCGGATCGCGCCTACGACTGAGATGTTCGAGGAGATGGGGCGGTACAACGAGGAGCTGGTCAAGGCGGGGATCATGCTCGGTGGGGATGGGCTGAAGCCGACCTCGGCCGGGGCGCGGGTGGTCTTCGCGGCGGGTGGTGACACGTCTGTGGTCGACGGGCCCTTCGCCGAGTCGAAGGAGATCGTGGCCGGGTACTGGATCTGGCAGGTGTCGTCGATGGCGGAGGCTGTGGAGTGGGCGAAGCGGTGTCCGCATGACGCCTACTACGGGGCGGAGCAGGTGTTGGAGGTGCGGCCGTTCTTCGAGCCGGAGGACTTCGCTGATCAGATGACGCCGGAGCTGCTGTCGAAGGAGGCGGATCTCGCCCGGCAGATCCGGGAACAGCACCCGGGGGCGTGAGCGTGGAGCGACGGATCGAGGCGATCTGGCGGATGGAGTCGGCCCGGCTGATCGCCTCGCTCGCCCGGCTGACCCGGGATGTGGGGGTGGCGGAGGAGATCGCGCAGGATGCGTTCGTGGCGGCGCTTGAGCAGTGGCCGGTGGAGGGCGTACCGCCGAATCCGGGCGCGTGGCTGCAGACGACCGGGCGGCACAAGGCGATCGACCGGATCCGGCGGGACCGGATGCGGGACGACAGGCAGCTTCTCGCCGCGAGCGATCCCACAGTGTCCGGCACGTCGGATGACGACCTGCTGGCGCTGATCTTCACGGCGTGTCATCCGGTGCTGGCCAGGGAGGCGCGGACCGCGCTCACGCTGCGGCTGCTCGGCGGGCTCAGCACGGAGGAGATCGCCCGCGCCTACCTGAAACCGCCTGCCACGATCGGTCAGCGGATCTCCCGGGCGAAGCGCACGCTTGCCGAGGCGAAGGTGCCGTTCGAGACGCCTGCCGACAAGGCGGAGCGGCTGCCCGCGGTGCTCGAGGTGGTCTATCTGATCTTCACCGAGGGGCACGCTGCGACGAGCGGCGACGGCTGGATCCGGCGGGACCTGGCCGAGGAGGCGATGCGGCTGGGGCGGATGCTGACCGGCCTGCTGCCGCGCGAGCCGGAGCCGTACGGCCTGGTGGCGCTGATGGAGTTGCAGGCCTCCCGGTTCCGGGCGCGCGTCACCCGGGAGGGCGAGCAGGTGCTGCTGCAGAACCAGGATCGCGCCCGCTGGGACCGGACGCTGATCCGGCACGGACTGTCCGCGCTGGACCGGGCGATCGCGCTCGGCCGCCCGCTCGGGCCGTACTCCGTGCAGGCCGCGATCGCCGCCTGCCACGCGCGGGCCGGCAGCTTCGAGACGACGGACTGGGAGGCGATAGTGGCGCTGTACGACGCGCTCGCCCAGATCGCGCCGTCACCTGTGGTGCTGCTGAACCGCGCGGTCGCGGTGCTCTACGCGGACGGGCCGGAGGCGGCGCTGAACGCGATGGACGCGGTGCGCGCGGACCCGAGGATGGCGCGGCATCACCTGGTCGGCGCCGTGCGCGCGGACATCCTGATCGCGCTGGGCCGGAATGCGGAGGCGGTGGACGAGCTGGCGGGCGCGGCCGCGCTGGCGCCCACCGAGCGTGAGCGCGACCTCCTGCACGACCGTCAGCGGAGGATCAGCACCGCGATCACGACGACCGCGACCACGCCCGGCACCAGGTAGGGGCGCAGGGTCCGGAGGCGTTCGGGGACGGCGACCGGTTCCAGCCATTCGTCCGGGCCGAGCACCTCCGGATATCCGCCGCGCCACTCGACCCGGTAGTCGGCCGGGACCCTGATCGTGACGATGTCCCGGCGGCGCGACCAGATCAGCGCGTGCATCGCATAGACCGCCACCCACCAGCCGAGCGTCAGAAACGACAGCGCCAGGTGCAGCGCGTGCGCCGGATGCCCGAACTGTCCCACCCGTACCGTGTAGGTCTCGTCCACGTATGGGTGAACGCTTCACCGGGCGGCGAGGAAACTACGCTCTCCCTCATGGACGACGGTGCGGAACTGGCCGCGGCGCTCGCCGCCCACTTGGACGGGCTGGCCTTCACCGGGCTCGGTGCGGATCAGGTGACAGCGCTTGTCATCGACGAGATCGCGGGCTGGGCGCAGGGGCAGGGGTGGCGCGTCTACCGCCGGGCGCCGAGCGTGGTGTCGTTGCCGCCGCCGCTGGACCGGCAGAAGTCGGTGCTTGACGTGGCGTGCGCGCGGCCGGGCGGCGCCCCGCCGATCGCGATCGAGGTCGATCACACGGACCGACGCCGGACCGTGGACAAGCTTGTCGAGGAGGTCGCGGCCGGCCGGGTGGCGCTCTGGGTCCGCTGGTCGCCCGGGAAGATCGCGGATCCCGGGCCGCCTGTGCACCTGGTTCCGCTCGCGGTGACCCGGCCGCGTCCCGGCCAGTTCGCCAGGGGTGCCGAGCGGCCGCCGCCCCCGCACTCGACCGGGGCCGGTTCCGGCACGGCCCAGGAATTCCCCCTTTAAGATCAAAAAATCGCCACGGTACGCCCCGGAAAGGCGGATTTTCATGGCTGTTCGCGTCGGTCTGCTCGGTTTCGGCCTCGGCGGCCGGGTGTTCCACGCCCCGCTGATCGCGGCCACGCCCGGCCTGGAGTTGTCCGCGATCGTGACTGGCAACGCCGACCGGCAGGCCGCCGCGCACGGGGCCTACCCGGGCGCCGCGATCGTCCGGGACCTGGACACGCTGCTGGCGGGCGGTGGAATCGACCTGGTCGTGGTCGCCACGCCGAACGCGCAGCACGTGCCGCAGGCGCGCGCCGTGATCGACGCCGGGCTGCCGGTGGTGGTGGACAAGCCGTTCGCGCCGACCGCCGCGGAGGGCCGCGATCTGATCGAGGCCGCGCAGACCGCGGGCGTGGCGCTCACCGTGTTCCAGAACCGGCGCTGGGACGGCGATCTGCTCACCGTCCGCAAGCTGCTCGACGACGGGGTGCTCGGCAGCGTGCACCGGTTCGAGTCCCGTTTCGAGGTGTGGAAGCCGGCACTGAAGGAGGGCTCCTGGAAGGAGGAGTCCGCGCCTGGCGCCGGCGTCCTCTACGACCTCGGCGCGCACGTGATCGACCAGGCGCTGCTGCTGTTCGGCCCGGCCGAGGTGGAGCACGCGGAACTGGGCGTGGTGCGGTCCGGCTCGGCCGTCCCGGACGACGCGTTCGTGGCGTTGCGGCACCTGACCGGCGTGCGCTCACATCTGTGGATGAGCCGGCTCGCCGCGCAGCCGGGGCCGCGGTTCCGGGTGCTGGGCTCGGCGGCGGCCTACGTCAAGCACGGGCTGGACGGCCAGGAGGCGGCGCTCGCCGCCGGTGGAGACCCGGCCGCGCCCGGCTGGGGTGCGGGATCGCCGGGTCTGCTCGGCGCCGGTGACGCGGTGGAGCCGGTCGAGACCGAGCCGGGCGCCTATCCCGCCTTCTACGCGGGTGTGGCGGCCGCGCTGCTCGAGGGTGCGCCAGTGCCTGTCGACCCGGCGGGCCCGCTCGCCACGCTGGAGATCATCGAGGACGCGATGCGGGTTTCTGACCTTTGAGGTGCCGGCCCATCTGGCGGGCGATCTCGCGGTTCGCATCCCGTTCCGCGAGCGTCTGCCGCTTGTCGTAGGCGCGCTTGCCCTTCGCAAGTGCCAGCTCGACCTTGGCCCAGCCGTTGAAGAAGTAGAGCGACAGCGGCACCAGCGTGGTTCCGCCGCCCTCGCGCAGCTTCGCGACGATGCGGTCGATCTCCACCCGGTGCAGCAGCAGCTTGCGGGTGCGTTTTGGCACGTGAAGCGAATAGTCGCCGAAGCCCCAGTCCGCGATGTGCAGGTTGTGCAGCATCAGCTCGCCGTCCCGCTCCTGCGCGAACGCCTCCTTGAGCGACACGTGCCCGGCGCGAAGCGACTTGACCTCGGCACCGGCCAGCACCAGCCCGGCCTCGTAGGTCTTCAGCACCGTGTACTCGTGCAGGGCCTTCTTGTTGGAGGCGACGAGCGTCCGCCCGTCCGGGCTCTCCCTCTTCGCCTTCGGCGACACGTTGCGCTGGACCATGGCGAAGAGGTTACGCGGCCGGGCGGGTTGTCGGCCTCTGGTTATCCGCGCATGTTCCGCGGTCCGGACGGGCTGGCGAAGCGGTGCTTGCGGGCGTGGGCCGGGACGCTCCTCCCGGAGTGCCGTCCGAGCAGCGCGGTCAGCCGGGCCCGGAACGCGCGCGGCGAGAACGGCTTGGCCAGGTATTCGTCCGCGCCGGCGGCGTACCCCGCCTCGATGTCGTCCGCGTTGATCGCGGCCGAGACCATGATGACCGGCACGCCCCGGTGTCGCGCCTGCGAGCGCACCAGGCGGCACAGCTCCAGCCCGGTCATGGCCGGCATGCCCACGTCCGTGACGATCGCCCGTGGCCGCACGGACTCGAGGATGCGCGCGGCAGTGATCCCGTCCGTGGCGCAGATCGTGCGGAGCCCGGCGGCCTCGACGGACATGGCGATCAGCTCCCGCAGGTCGGGGTCGTCCTCGGCGATGAGGACGAGGTCGGTGGCGGGGGCATGGGTCATCTGGCCTTCTCCCGGGCTCGGCGGACGTGCGGGGACCACGTTCCGCCCCGGGCGGAGCGGCAACCGGCGGTCAGGGGTTGCCGTTGAGGTGCTTCCGGCTGCGATGGGCGATCATGTTCATCCGGTTTCCGCAGCGCACGGTGCAGAAGCGCTTGGAGCCGTTCTTCGAGAGGTCGACGAAGAGGCCTGTGCAGTCGTCGGCCGCGCACACCCGCAGCCGCCCGGTCTCGTTCGTCCGGACCACGTCGATCAGCGCGAACGCGGCCTCGACCTCCATCCGGGTCGCGAGCGGCGCGTCCGGGTCGGTGGCGTGCAGATGCCAGTCGTAGTCGTCGTGGCGGGCGAGGTAGGGCAGCGCGCGTCCGTCCCGCAGCATCCGGTTGATCACCACGACCGCGTCGTCCCGGTCGAGTGTCCAGAGGTCGCGCAGCAGGTCCCGCGTGCGCCGGACCGCGTGCAGCTCGGGCTCGTCCCAGTCGAAGCGGCCGGAGTAGGTGAACCGGCCGATCAGCGCGCGCAGGTCGTCGATCGAGGTCAGCTCGTCCGCGCCGGAGCGGGAGGCGCCGGGCTCGGTGTTGACGAGCGCGACCACGAACTCGAGCGCCTCCTCGGTGTCAGGGGCGAAAAGCAATTTGACTCCTCACGTGGGTCGCCCTAGCGTCAGGGGTGACAGTAATTTAGCCCATGACAGGAGGCACCGTGAAGCAGTCCACAGGCCTGGTCGCCGCGTTCGTGTCCGCCGCGTCCTTCGCCACGTCCGGCGCCTTCGTCAAACCACTTCTGGAAGCGGGCTGGTCACCTGCGGCCGCGGTCTCCGCCCGTACCCTCTCGGCAGGTCTTCTGCTTCTGCCTTTCGTGCTCTGGTCGCTGCGGGGGCGCTGGCACGCGCTGTGGCGGGCGCGCTGGCGGGTGCTCGGCATGGGCGTGGTCGCGGTCGCGTTCACCCAGGTCACCTACTTCGCGGCGATCTCCCGCATCCCGGTCTCCACAGCGCTGCTCGTGGAATACCTGGCGCCACTGCTGCTCGTGCTCTGGGCCTGGCTCAGCACCCGGCGCGCGCCACGCCCGGCCGTGCTGCTCGGCTCCGTGCTGGCGATCGGCGGCCTGGTGCTGGTGATCGGCCCGGGCGCGGTGCAGGCCGTCGACCCGGCCGGTCTGTTGCTCGCGGTCGCGGCCGCGGTCGGCTGCGCGATCTACTTCGTGGTCGGCGCCCGCCCGGCGGACGGGCTGCCGCCGGTCGCGCTGGCCGGCGTGGGACTGCTTGCCGGCGGCGCGCTGCTCGGCCTGATCGGTGCGGCCGGACTGCTGCCGTTCACTGCCACGTTCGACGACGTGCCGCTGCTCGGGACGCCGGCGCCGTGGTGGGTGCCGCTGGCCGTGGTCGCGATCTTCGGCACCGCGATCGCCTACGCCACAGGCATCTTCGGTGCCAACCGGCTGGGCTCGCGCCTCGCGTCCTTCATCGGGCTGCTCGAGGTGGTGTTCGCGTCGATCTTCGCCTGGCTGCTGCTCGGTGAGAATCTCACGCTCATGCAGCTGGCCGGCGGCGTGCTGATCCTGGCCGGGATCGCGGCGGTCAATCAGGCCACCGACACCACGAACCCGGCCGACGGCAGCGCGAACAGCAGCGCCAGCACCGCAAGCCTCGGAATCGACGGCCTCCAGGTCAGCCCGGCGTACGCGCCGAGCAGCACCGGCGCCAGCCCCAGCTGATACGGCAGCGTGGACGTGGGGATGAGCACGCCCGCGCTGGCACAGGCGAGCGACAGGCCGAGAGCGAAGGACCAGAGCGAGAGCCCGAGTCGGTACGCCCCGGCGGCGCCGTACCGGACCGCGATCGTGGAGTAACCGGCCCGCAGGTCAGCGGGCCGGTCCACGACCGTGGTGGGGAGGTAGAACGCGGCCGCGAAGAGCAGGCCGAGAACCCCCATCTGCCACGGGAAGTCCCACGGCTCGCGCGCCACCGACCAGCCACCGAGCGGGGCGACCACGCCCACCACAAGCGCGTTGACCAGGACGTCCGCACCGGGCCTGGTCTTCAGCCGCAGCGGCGGGGCGCTGTAGGCCCAGCCGAGCGCCAGGACCGCGGCCACGCCGAGCACGAAGAGCGGGCCGATGAACGCGGCGGTCACCAGCGCGGCCGCTCCGGCGATCAGCGAGTAGGCCCGCAACGTGGCCGGTGCTACCGCGCCGGCGCCGGTCTTCCGCGGATTCAGCCGGTCGGTGGGCAGGTCGTGCAGGTCGTTCTGGGCCAGCACCGCGCCCCAGATCAGCGGGCCGAGCACGAGCAGCGTGAGCGCCGCCCGTCCCCAGTCGGCAGGGGTGAGCGACCCGCCCGCCAGGACCAGGCCGAGGTAGGCCGGCACCCAGGAGACCGGCCAGAACCACGGGCGGGACACGGCCGCAAGCACGACCGCCCGATGTGTACGCACCCGTGACCGCTGCAGCATGGGCCGATCCTGTCCGGACCCCGCTGTGACGACGCTGAGAACAATCGACGGGGTAGGCTGGGCAAGCGCTTTCCCCGATCACCCGGAGGTGCCGCACATGGCCGAGACAGCCCGCCTCACCGTCGGCGGCATAGTCGTCGCCCGGCTTCAGGACGGCACGGACGTGGAGCACACGCTCGGCCCGCGCCCGTACCTGCACCCGGTCTCCACGCTCGCCGGCGTGCCGGTCACCGACGCGTTCCCGGAGGACCACCGCTGGCACCTCGGCGTCTCCGTCGCGATGCAGGACGTGGCCGGGACCAATCTGTGGGGCGGCCGCACCTACGTACGCGACCGGGGCTACACCTGGCTCGACGACCACGGGCGGATCGTCGACGTCCGCCTCTCCCCCACCGCGGCGTCGGACGCGCTTGTCCAGACGCTGCACTGGCTCGATCCGGACGGCGCGCTGCTGATCACGGAGGACCGCACGTTCGCAGCCCGGCCACTGTCCGCGCGTGCGTGGTCACTTGAGGTCGCCTACACGCTCGCCGCGCCCGCGGACCGGGACATTCCACTCGGCAGCCCCGCCACGAACGGCCGCCCGGACGCCGCGGGGTACGGCGGCTTCTTCTGGCGCTGCGCCCCCGGGCCCGCCGAGGTGTTCGACGCATCAGGCGCGCACGGCGAGGCCACTGTCAACGGCGGCACGGCGGACTGGGTCGCGTTCGCCGCGGCCGACCACACACTGATCTTCAGCGGGCTCGGCGAGGGCGACCACTGGTTCGCCCGCACCGGCATCTATCCGGGCGTCTGCGTCGCGCTCGCCTGGGAGAAGCCACTGATAGTTCCGGCGGGCGGTACCCTGTCCCGTCGCCACACAGTGATCGTCGCGGACGGCGCCCTGACGCCGGGCGAGGTGGCGTCGACCGTCCACACTGGCGACTGACATCCGCGGCCTCCGGCCCATCGACACCCGGGATTGCGTTCCATGGCTCAGACGATGCCGTTACAGCAGGACGACCCACGACGGATCGGCGACTACGAGGTGATCGGCCGGCTCGGGGCCGGTGGCATGGGCGTCGTGTTCCTGGCCCGGTCCGCCACGGGCCGGCCGGTCGCGATCAAGGTGGTGCACGCGGAGCTGGCCCGGGACCCGGAGTTCCGCAGCCGGTTCAGCGGCGAGGTCACCCGCGCCCGGCAGGTGCCGCCGTTCTGCACGGCCGAGGTGATCGACGCCGACCCGGAGGCGGACCGGCCGTACCTGGTGGTGGAGTACGTCGAAGGCCCCACGCTTGCCGAGGAGGTCACGGCGCGCGGCCCGATGAGCGCGGCGAACCTGCACGGGCTGGCGATCGGCATCGCCACCGCACTGACCGCCATCCACGAGGCCGGCGTCATCCACCGCGATCTCAAGCCCGGCAACGTGCTGCTCGCGCCGGGTAGCCCCAAGGTGATCGACTTCGGGATCGCACGGGCACTCGAGGCACCTCACCAGGAGACGCGGAACGGGCAGTTCGTCGGCACGATCGGCTACATGGCGCCGGAACGGTTCGAGGGGTCCGCGCTCACGCCTGCCGCGGACGTGTTCTCGTGGGGGTGC
Organism: Catenuloplanes sp. NPDC051500; assembly: GCF_044454585.1. Classification (NCBI taxonomy): domain Bacteria; kingdom Bacillati; phylum Actinomycetota; class Actinomycetes; order Micromonosporales; family Micromonosporaceae; genus Catenuloplanes; species Catenuloplanes sp. NPDC051500. The sequence continues at coordinate 259,154 of NZ_JBITDX010000010.1, read as the reverse complement.
GTGGTCACCTACGCCGGCACCGGGCGGGCGCCGTTCGACGCGAACACGCCGGTGGCGACGCTGGCCCGGATCCTGACCCAGCCGCCGGCGCTCGACGGGCTGGCCGAGGGGCCGTTGCGCCGGCTCGTCGAGCGGGCACTGTCCGCCGATCCGGCCCAGCGGCCCAGCGCGCGGGAATTACACGCGGCGCTGCTGTCAGGTTCGTCGAGCGTGCCGCGTGCCGCTGAGGTGCCGCCGTCGTCGCTCGCCGGCATGCCGTCGCTTCAGGCCGGCGACGAGGCGCCCACCCAGGCCGCTGACGTGCCGGCCCGGCAGCCCGCCGCACGCCCGGACCGCCGCCGTCCGGTGGTCACCGTGCTGGGCGCCGTACTGGCGCTGGCGTTGGCCGGTGGCATCGGCTTCCTGGCCTATCGCGGCACGGCCGAAGCGCGCGCGGACACCGACCCGGTTTCCGGGCTGCAGTCCGTCGACCCGGGCTACTCCACCCCGCAGAACGCGCCGCCGCTCTCCTCGATCCCGGCCAGCGCGATTCCCACGCCGAGCGCCTCGACCCCGGCCGCCCGGCCACCGTCGTCCGCAGCGAAGCCGAGCAGCGCGCCGCCGAAGCCCACACCGCCCGCGGGCCGGAAGAACCAGCCGGCGATCAAGGCTGCCGACCGGAACGGCGCCGCCGCGTACGGGCCGTACTTCGTCCAGAACCTGCACACCGGCCGGTGCATCGACGTGCCGGGCACCGGGGCGGGCGCCGTCAACCAGCAGGTGAAGCAGGACGTCTGCCTCACCGCTGCGGACGACAACCAGGAGTACCTGTTCATACCGCACGGCGCCGATGCGGCCGGCAACCAGCTCTACTGGATCCGGAACACCGCCGACGACCTGTGCCTCGACGTCCCCGGCGCCGGCGCGGTCCCGACCGCCACCCGGGTCACCGAGATGAACTGCATCGAGCAGGACAACCAGGACTACACCCTGGTCCCGCGGCTCACCTCCGGCGGCTGGGAGTACTACCACCTGCGGAACGCCGCCTCCGGCATGTGCATCGACGTGTACGGCAACCGCGACCCCGCCCCGGCCCTCGTCCTGACGCTCGTCACCTGCGGCACCGACAACGACCACGAGTGGGCGCTGATCGAGAGGTCCGAGTGGTGACCACTCACCCGGCGGCGTCGGCGACCGCCCAGTCCGCGAGCGCGGACAGCGGCACCAGCAGCGAACGGCCGCGGGGCGTCAGCGCGTACTCCACGCCCGGCGGGACCGTGGCGAAGACGGTACGGGTGATCAGTCCGTCGGCCTCAAGCGTGCGCAGCGTGCGGGTAAGCATGCGCTGGCTGACGCCCTCGATCGACCGGTGCAGCTCGTTGTAGCGGTACGGCCTCGTCCCGAGCAGGATCACCACGAGCATGCTCCACCGGTCGCCGACCCGGCGGAACACGTCGCTGACCGGGCAGGTGTCGAACTCGGCGAGCGGCACCGGGCTGGGCAGGCGGTGGCTGACGACCGAGGGTACGGACATTGATGTGCCTTCTTTCCCGCTGCGGGGCGACGCCGGACGATGTCCATCATGACGAAGACCGTGGTGATCAGCGGGGGCACGACCGGAATGGGACGTGCCACAGCGCTGGCCCGGACCGCGCGCGGGGACCGGGTGGTCGTGATCGGTAGCCGGCCCGGCGCGCCCTACCGCGCCGACCTGAGTTCGATCGCGGAGACCCGGCGGGTGGCGGCGGAGATCGTGCGGGACCACCCGGTGGTGGACGCGCTGCTGCTGTTCGCGAACCGCATCTACCCCCGCCGTACGCCGACGCCCGAGGGCCTGGAGTCGACGTTCGCGCTCTACTACCTCAGCCGGTATCTGCTCGCCGAGCTGCTGGCGCCACAGCTGGAGGCGGCCGGGAATCCCGTCATCGTCAACGTCTCCGGCACGGGCACGACCGCGGGCCGCATCATCTGGGACGATCCCCAGTTCACGACCACGAGATACGGCGCGATCAAGGCGCAGTTGCAGGCCGGCCGCGCGAACGACCTGCTCGGCGCCGCGTACGCCGGCCCGGCCCGTTATGTCCTCTACCACCCCGGCTTCACCAGGTCCGGCGCGAGTCCGAACCCGGTGCTCGGCGCCGCGATCCGCGCGCTGGGCCTGGTCGCGGCGCGCCCGGTCGAGGCGTCGGTCCGGCCGGTCGTCGGCTGGGTCGACCACCCGCCTGCCGCCCGGCTGACCGCGGTCGACCGGGGGAAGGAGCTGCCGCTCACGTACCCCACGCTCGACCCGGGCAACGCGGAGCGGCTGCGCGTCTACACGGAGGGGTTGCTGACCCCCGGGTGAGCGGCCACTGGTTCCGCCGGCCGGCAGCGCCGACGATCGAACGGCACGCAGTAACGACGAAGGAGAGATCATGCCGTTCGCGAACTTCAAGGTGCCCGCCGGAACGCTCAGCGCGGACCAGAAGGAGACGATCGTCCACCGCGCCACCGACCTCTACGCCGAGATCTACGGCGACCAGGTGCGGCCGAACACGATGGTGCTGGTCGAGGAGGTCGCTGACGGCGGCTGGGGCATCGGCGACACCGTGCTCACACTCGCGAAGCTGTCACACTAGGACGTGTGGATCTCGCGGAGTTAGGACTCTTCCTGGCCTCGCGGCGCGGCCGGATCACGCCCGAGGCGGCGCGGATCCCGGCCGGGCCGCGACGCCGGGTGCCCGGCCTGCGCCGTGACGAGGTTGCCGCGCTGGCCGGCGCGTCGACCGACTACTACATCGAGCTGGAGCGCGGCCGTGGCGTGCAGCCGTCCGCGCAGATGCTTACCGCGCTGGCCCGCGCGCTGCAGCTGGACGGCGACGAACGGCACCACCTGTTCGCGCTGGCCGGCCGCCAGGCGCCGCCGCCGGACGACACGCCGCCGGCGGACGCGATGCTGGCGCTGCTCGACCGGCTGGACGACCCGGCCCGGATCATGACCGACCTGCACGAGACGCTGGCGCAGAACGCGGCCATGACCGCGCTGCTCGGCCCGCCGGACCGGGACCATCCGCACCGCTGGTTCACCGACCCGGCCGGCCGCGACCTCTACCCGGCCGAGGACCACGCGCACCACTCGCGCGTGCTCACCGCGGATCTGCGGGCCGCCCTCGCCCGGCGCGGCGGCACCGGCCGGGCCGCGGACCTGGTCGCCGGCCTGCGCCGGGACAGCCCGGAGTTCGCCGCGCTCTGGGCCACCGGCGACGTGGCGGTCCGGCGCGGCGACCGGAAGCGGATCGTGCACCCGGAGCGCGGCCTCGTGGACGTCGTCTGCCACAACCTGTTCAGCGAGGACGGCCTGCAGCGCCTCCAGTTCTTCACCGGCTCCGCGCTCGGCGGCCCGCGCTGAGCACGGCGGAGCACGATCCAGACCAGCAGCGCTACGGGCGGGCGGGCGCGGGACCGTACCCAATTAGCCGTGATCGCCCATCGGGCGCGCCTGTGACGGGGGACCGGGCTGTGCCATGATCCAGGATGTGAGCGCTCACTTTCGCCGTGGGGAGATCGGCGTGTCCTCCGCCGGCGGGCCCCACGGGCGACGACGGTGAGTGCAGACAACCCACCGAGCGCGACACCGCGATCACGGCAGACAGGAACCTGCGATGACGCACCAGATCTGGTTTCTCACCGGCAGCCAGCATCTCTACGGACCCGAGACGCTGGAGCAGGTGGCGGCGCAGAGCCGGGACATCCAGAACCAGCTGACCGCCGGAGGACTCAGCGCCGAGCTGGTCGGCAAGCCGGTCCTCACCGATTCCGGCGCGATCCGGCAGGTGATGCTCGACGCGAACGCCGACCGCAACTGCATCGGCGTGATCACCTGGATGCACACGTTCTCCCCGGCCAAGATGTGGATCACCGGGCTGGACACGCTGCGCAAGCCGCTTCTGCACCTGCACACGCAGCACAACGTCTCGCTGCCGTGGTCGACGATCGACATGGACTTCATGAACCTCAACCAGGCCGCGCACGGCGACCGGGAGTTCGGGTTCATCCAGGCGCGGCTGGGCGTGCCGCGCAAGACGATCGCCGGGCACGCGTCCGACCCGGTGGTGGTCACCCGGGTCAACGACTGGATCCGCGCGACCGCGGGCGTGGCCCGGATCCGCAGCCTGCGCCTGGCCCGGTTCGGCGACAACATGCGCAACGTCGCGGTGACCGAGGGCGACAAGGTCGAGGCGGAGCTGCAGTTCGGCGTCTCGGTCAACACGTACGGCGTGAACGACCTGGTCGAGGTGGTCGACGCGGCCTCGGACAAGGCGATCGACGCGCTGATCGACGAGTACACAGACGCCTACGAGCTGGCACCCGAACTCGCGAAGGGCGGCGACCGGCACGAGTCGCTGCGGTACGCGGCCCGGATCGAGGCCGGTCTGCGCACGTTCCTGACCGACGGTGACTTCGGCGCGTTCACCACGAACTTCGAGGATCTCGGCGGTCTGCGCCAGCTCCCCGGCCTCGCGGTGCAGCGGCTGATGGCGGACGGCTACGGCTTCGGCGGCGAGGGCGACTGGAAGACGTCCGTGCTTGTCGCGACGTTCAAGGCGATGGGCGAGGGCACGGGCCGGGGCACCTCGTTCATGGAGGACTACACCTACCACTTCGGACCGGGCGAGCCGAAAATCCTCGGCGCGCACATGCTTGAGGTCTGCCCGACCATCGCGTCAGGCAAGCCGCGCCTGGAGATCCACCCGCTCGGCATCGGCGGCCGCGAAGACCCGGTCAGGATGGTGTTCGACGCCAAGCCCGGCGCCGGCATCGTGGTCGGCCTGGCCGACATGGGTGACCGGTTCCGCCTGGTGGCGAACGAGATCGAGGTGACCGAGCCGGACGAGCCGCTGCCGAACCTGCCGGTCGCGCGCGCGGTATGGAAGCCGGCGCCGTCGCTCTCCACGTCCGCCGAGTGCTGGCTGACCGCGGGCGGCCCGCACCACACGGTGCTGACCCAGGCGATCGGCACCGAGACGCTTCGCGACTTCGCCACGATCCTGCAGACCGAGCTGCTGCTGATCGACGGCAAGACCACCACGCACGAGTTCGCGGACCGCATCAGGTGGAACTCGGCCTACTACCGCCTGGCCCGCGCGCTGTAACGCACGTGCTCGGGCCTGTGCATAATTTACTTATGAACAGGCCCGAGCTCGGCACGGTCTTCGACGAACTCGCGGTCATGGTCCGCCGTCTCTCCACGGCCGGGCAGCTCAACATGACCGCCGCCGCCGTCCTGGCCCGGCTGCGCCGCGACGGCCCGCAGCGCCTCACCGAGCTCGCGGTCTGCGAAGGCGTCTCCCAGCCCGGTATGACCCAGCTCGTCACCCGCCTCGAACGCGAGGGCCTCGCCCGGCGTACCCCCGATGCCTCTGATCGTCGCGTCGTGCTTGTCGAGGCCACACCGGCCGGCCTGGAGCTTGTCGAGCGCCGCCGCGCCGAACGCGCCGCCGCGCTCCACGACCTGGTTTCCGCACTCGCTCCTGACGAACGCGCCGCCCTCGACGCCGCGCTGCCCGCGCTGACCCGCCTGGTCGCCATCCACCGCGAATCCTGAAACAATCTCGCCCACGCACGGCAGATGCAGGAGGCCCGGACGTGGGCGCTTTCGAACTCGGCACCGACGGCCCCGCGGCCCTCGTCGTCGGCGTGGACGGGTCCGAGAGTTCGTTACGGGCGGCCGCCTACGCGCTCGGGCTCGCACGACGGCAACGCGCGCGGCTGGTCGCGGTCTACGCCCGCCGCGAGCCGGGCAGCTTCCTCACCTTCGGCGGGACCGCGGTGCAGGCCATCGTCGAGGCGCAGGGCGAGGTCGAGGCGCAGCTGCTGGGGATGCTGGACGAGCAGGCCCGCGAGTGGGGCGTCGACGCGCGGCTGGTCGTGCGCTCCGGGGACCCGCTGCGCGTGCTCGGCGACGTGGCCACCGAGGTGCGCGCGAGCGGCATCATCGTGGGCGCGTCCGCCGGGCTCGGCCACAAGATAGCCGGCTCGCTGGCGATCCGCCTGGTGCGCGCGGCCCGCTGGCCGGTCACTGTCGTTCCATAACCGATATTCCCGCTTCCGCCGTGGTCAGGACCCGCGTGCTCCCGCGGGCCGGCGGATCCGTGGGTGGGCACGCCCCCGCGGCACCTGCCACCGATCCCACAGGTCATCCCACCGGGCCGTTACAGTCTTGCGGATGAGAGCCGATGGCATCTTCACCGTGACGTCCTTCGTCCCCACCGACCTGGCGCAGGAGCCGCCGATCGCCACCGCGCTCCCGGTCGGCGTCGCGCGGCTTGAGAAGGTCTTCGCCGGCGAGATCGAGGGGCGGTCGGCCACCATGTTCACCGCCGCGTTCGACCAGGGGACAGGCGTGGGCACCTACGTGGCGATGGAGTCGTTCGAGGGCTCGCTGCACGGGCGCGCGGGCACCTTCAACTTCGCCCACTCCGCCACCACCCGGGGCAGCGACCGCGCGGCCGAGTTCTTCACGATCGTGCCGACAAGCGGCACCGGCGACCTCGGCACGATCACAGGCGGCGGCGGACTGGCCATCGACGAGGACGGCACCCACCGCCTGTGGTTCGAGTACGAGCTGTAGGTCGGATCATGAACATCTCTCTGCGCCGCGCCGACCTGCCCGCCGACTCCGACGCGCTTGCCGGGCTGCTGAGCGACTACCTGACCTGGGCGGTCGGGCGGCTGCGCGAGGAGTACGGGCTGGCCGACTCGCCCACCGATCTGGGCACGATCCGGGAATCGCTGCCCTCGTTCGTACCCCCGAAAGGCCTTCTGCTCGTCGCCGAGGCGGACGGGGAGGCCGTCGGCGTCGCCGCGCTGCGCACGATCGGCCCCGGGATCGTCGAGGTCAAGCGGATGTATGTGGCGCCGCACGCCCGCGGGACGGGAGCCGGGTCCGCGCTGCTGGACCGGCTGATCGAGGAGGGCCGGGAGACCTTCGGCGCGAAGATCATCCGGCTGGACACGGTCCGGTTCATGGCCGAGGCGCAGGGGCTGTACGGCTCGCGCGGCTTCATCGAGCGCGAGCCGTACGAGGAGACGGAGATCCCGGCGCACATGCGGCAGTACTGGCGGTTCTTCGAGCGGGAGCTCTAGACCGCTGGGGTCGGCCTGCCGTGCAGGCGCAGGCTGGTCAGGCCCGCGGCAAGCAGTGTCAGGCCGGCCGCGAGCATGACGCCGCTCGGGCCGAGTGAGCCGCCGGTGAGGTCAGAGAGGAACTCCGGGACCAGCACTGTCGCGCCGACGACGCCGCCGGCCAGCAGGATCCACTCCCGGGTGCGGAGGTAGGCGGCGAAGCAGGCGGCGGCGACAAGCGCGGGCACGGCGTACCGGCCGAGGTTGTCCATCGAGAAGATGACGATCTGGCCGCCGGCGAACGCGAGAATCACAGCGATCGCGAGGGCGGGGCGGCGATCCGCGCGGAGCACGAACCAGCCGAGCGCGGCCCAGAGCGCGGCCATCGCCACCAGGCCGAAGCCCCACGCACCGGATTCGTCGACGAAGAACCGGTCCAGCAGCGCGCCGTAGAGTCCGCAGACCGCCACGGCCGCGGTGAGCAGGCCGAGCGCTCCGCGAGCGAGCAGGTAGCCGGCGACCGCCACCACCAGCGCGGCAAACCAGGTCGCGATGTCCTTGTCCCCGGCCGTGAGCACGGTCAGGTCCAGGGCCGCGTGCGCGGCCGCTGCGGCGGCGATCGTGGCACCGGTCAGCAACGTGGCGGCCAGGCGGCGGCGCACCGCGTCGGCCCCGCGACGGGCCAGCAGCGCGCTGCCGAACAGGACGACCGCCAGCGCGGCGAGCACCGCCACCCGGCCCGGCTTCCCGAGCTCCTCCCAGTGCTCGCCGACGATCAGCACTGTCGCGCCAAGCACCAGCGAGGCGCCAAGATATCCGGCGACCTCCGCCAGCCGCTTGCGCAGTCCCTCCACACGCCGGACCGGAACCGTGAACTCGGCCGCCACCGCCTCGGCCTGCGCCTGGTCAAGAACGCCGCGCGCGACCAGGCCGGCCAGCTTCGTCTCCATCTCCATGGCGCCAGTCTCGTGGAGCCGCCGGTCACCGGTCCTGAGCCCTCATACTCACCCGATCCAGATCTCCGCGGTCGAACCGTTCGGTTTTTTCCGGCGGTCGTCCCGGCTGCATCGCGTGCCGGCCGCCCCCGGTCAGGCTCGACAGCTCTGCGTGACGATTCAGTGACGCGCTCATGGGAGCGCTACCAATAAATCTAGACATATTTAAGTTTTGTGATCTTTATCGAGGAGATGAGTATTCGCGTACGCAAAACCAACAGATAGGGATGAAGCATGACGAAGCTCTCCATGCGGACACTCGCTGCGGCCTGCGTCCTCGCGATGGCGGCAACCGGCCTCACCGCCGCCCCCGCAGCTGCCGCCCCCGCCGAGCCCCTGGGCACGCTCACCTCGACGGTCACCGGCACCTTCACCGACGCCACCGGCGGCATCGGCACCTTCACCGGCACGTTCACCCCGTCGCAGTTCACCGAGGACGGCGAGACGATCTCCGCCACCGGCCTCGTCGACGGCGAGCTGATCGACTCGGCCGGCACCTCCCTCGGCACCACCTCCGCGCCGGCAACCACACAGGTCACCCAGCTGCTGCCGGGCGCGAGCTGCGAGGTTCTCGACCTGCGGCTGGCCCCGCTCAACCTGGACCTGCTCGGCCTGGTCGTCCACCTGGACTACCTGCACCTGAACATCACCGCCGTCCCGGGCGCCGGCAACCTGCTCGGCAACCTCCTGTGCGCGGTCGTCGGCCTGCTGGACCCGCTCGGCCCGCTGAGCGGAATCGTCGCGCTCCTCAACCAGATCCTGGCGGCCCTGGGCCTCGCCCTCTGACATGACGTCGCCGGGTCGTGATGGCAGTCGCGACCGTGTGGTTGATGATCGGGCGCCCTCGTCTGACGGGGGCGCCCGATCACGTCCACGACGCGACGGCACTGCCGGACCCGGGGCTGTCGAGCGCATCCACCACACGCGGGTGTCACTCCTCCGCAGGATGTCCTGATCGACGCCGATTGCCGCAAAATCGCGCGAGGGACCCGGACATCTTCCGTTTCCGGATCGGTAACAAGAAGCGCGGCCGGTGGGTCCTATGTGTACTGGTAGGACGCCAAGCACGAGGTCCACCCGCTCGAGAAGGACCAACCGCACCGCGCCTGTCCCGCTTGAACCGGGTGGGGTCGCCGGCGTCAGCCCTCCGTCAGACGCGACGCCAGCTGCGTCCGGGACCGGACCCCCACCTTCCGGTAGATGCGGGTCAGCGTCGCCTCGACGGTTTTGACGCTCAGGTACAGCTGGGTGGCTATCTCGCGGTTGCTGGCGCCCTGCCGGACCAGGGCCGCGATCCGCGCCTCCGTCGTGGTCAGTCCCGCCTCGGAGACCGAGGTGGTCGACGAGGACGGGGGCGGGTCCGACTCCGGCGAGCGCCGCTGCGCCCCGACGGTCAGCGCGCCAAGCGCCCGCTGCGCCCGCTGGGTCCACGGGGTCGCCTGCGCCTGCGCGAAGATGTCCCGGGCCTGCTCGATCGCGGCCCGGGCGGCCGCGTAGCGACGGCGGCGTCGTTCGGCGGTGCCGAGCACAAGCAGGGCGCTGCCCTGGGCGATCGGCTGTCCCAGGTCCGCGAACGTCTGCGCCGCGCCGGTGGCAAGCGCGGCCGCGGCCGCCGCCTCGCCCTGATGCACAAGCACCAGCGCTTCGGCTCGGTCGAGCTCGGCGAGCACGCCACGGGACCGTTTGAGCCGCTGGGCCGCGTCCCGGGCCTCCGCGATCACCTCGGCGGCCGCGGTCGCCTCGCCCGCGTTGACCAGGGCGGCGACCAGGTCGCCGTGCCAGCGGAGCGTGGACGGGTCGGCGGTGCCGCGGTCCGCCTCGAGCGTCTGGAGGCGGCGCAGGGTGGTGAGCGCGGCGCCGTTGTCGCCTGTGGTCAGCTGGGCCTGGCCGAGGACGTGCAGGTTGCGGGCGAGGTAGACCATGTCCATGTCGAACTCGGAGGATCGGACGCCGCGGTCGGCGTAGGAGAGCGCGCGGGCGGGGCTGCCGCCGGCCAGTTCCGCCATCGCCAGCGTGTACCAGCTCGGGCCGAGCGACAGCTCGTTCTCCTGGAAGAGGCGGGCGGCGCGGTACGCGTACTCCAGCGCGTCCCGGGTGTGGCCGTCCCGGCTGGCCACCTCGGCCAGGTTGCGCAGGATGTCGAGCAGCTCGTCGAGGCCGCTGCGTTCCGCCTGGGGCAGCATGCGGAGCAGTTCGGCTCGGGCCTCGGTGAGCCGGTCGTCGAAGAGCGCGAAGCGGACGGCCAGGAAGCGCGGCGTCAGGTTCAGCATGCCGCGGCCCTCCTCGGCCGGCACGTCGAGCGCCTCGGCCAGCACCTGGAGGTAGTCCGGCCGGCCGGAGGCGCGTGTCACCTGCGCCACGATCGCGCCGGCCATGCTCTCCACCCAGGTGTCGCCGACGAGCCGGGCGAGGCGTACCGCGGCGTTCGCCTCGCGTTCGGCCAGGTCGGTTTTGCCCTGGTGGATGCGCTGCCAGGCGAGGCGCAGGCGCAGCGGCGCGAGGAGCGCGGCGTCGTCGCCGGCCTCGACGAGCGCGGTGGACAGCGCCTCCTCCATCACGCCGAGCTGCTGGCCGCGGACGTCGAGCATGGCGATTCGCGCGCGGACCCGCTGGGCCGGTGACGCGTCCGCCGCGAGCACGGCCTCGCCGGCCTGCAGGCAGAGTTCCCGGCGGCTGGCGGAGGCTGCGGCTTCGGCGGCGGAGACCAGCCACTCCGTGCGTTCCGATTCAAGATCTCCGCCGGTACGGTCCGCAGCCAGCAGATACAGGTCGGCGACAAGGCCTGGTGCGCCCCGCTGCAGCGCGGTCTCCGCGGCGGCGACAAGCGACCGGGCGATCTCCGCGTCCGGGTGTTCGTCGGCCAGTGCACGGTGCCGGATGCGTTCGACCGGGTCGGACGCGGTCGCGGCAAGCTGTCTGTGCATCGCGGACCGCCGCTCGGCCGGCGCCTCCTCGGCGAGCACGATCGCGATCGCGGGCGGGGTGAAGCGCACGGTGCCGTGGTCGATGGAGATCAGCCCGGCGGTGGCGGCGGCGCGCAGTTCCCGGTCGGCGTCCGGGCGGCCGGCCATCCGCAGCTGGGCGGCGGTGGGGCGGGTGGCGAGCGCGGCCGCGAACAGCGTTTCGCGGACCGCGCCGGGCAGCGCGTCGAGCCGGTCGACAAGCGCGGCGCGCACCTGCTCGGGCAGCCGGGTGCGGGTGCTCCCGGCCGGGGAGTCGTCGAACGCGAACGCGCCGGCAAGTGCGAGCGCGAGGTAGGGGTTGCCGCCGCTGTCCGCGTGCAGCCGGGCCGCGGCCCAGTAGGTGAGGCCGTGTGCGTCAAGCAGCGGGGTGAGGTCCTCCGCGGCAAGCGGCGGCACGGTCAGCTCCTGCACCGGCGGCGGGCTGAGGTGCATGACCCGGGTCCGGACGGCCGGGCTGTCCGGCGAGCGCTGGGCGACCACGGCCCGGACCGGGCGGTCGGCGAGGCGGCGGCTGGCGTACCCGATCACGTCAGCGGACGCGCCGTCCAGCCACTGTGCATCGTCGATGATCAGCAGCACCGGATCGGCGGCGGCTTCCAGGCAGGCCTGCCAGGCGAGACGGCGGGCCAGCTCGGCGCGGCCGCCGCGGCCCTTGGAGTCGCCGCGGCGGACAAGCATGGTGTCGAACGCGGCGCGCTGCGGGCCGGGCAGCCGCTCGACCACCTCGTCCGGCACCTGGGCGAGCAGCTCGGCCATGCCCGCGAACGGCAGGAAGCGCTCGGCGACTGTCGCGGTCAGCCGGAGCACACGCTCGCCGCGCTGGACGGCGGCGGACGCCACCGCCTCCAGGATGGCGGTCTTCCCGATGCCGCTCGGGCCGGTGAGCACCACGCCACCGCCGGACCGCAGCCGGCTCTCGATCGCACCGAGCAGTGCCGCACGCCCTACCAGGGGTACGCCGTGGGCCGAGACGTCGGTAGTCAGCGTGATCTCCGAACTGTCGGCGCCCGTCCCCACCAGGCAGGCGCCCTCAATCTTGATCGGCGGCACGCCACCGATGGCATCACTGTCAGCGGCCGGCCCGCCGAACGGCGACCGACTCGCACGCAGACGTCCGGCGGAGCCGATGTTTCCGGCGCTTACCGGCCGACCTGGCCTTCTGGGCACGTGCCGGCGATCTGGGAGCTGCCCCCAGCTTACTCGTTGATCCTGCGATTACGCCGTCCCGGATCCGCGGGTGAACTGGCTCGATTCGCGTACGACAAGCTCCGGCTCGAAGATCACCTGGCGGTGGATGTGCGTCCGCGGATCGGCGGCCTCGTCGAGCAGCAGCTCCGCGGCGGCCCGGCCGAGTCGCTGGCGGGGCTGGCGGACCGAGGTGATCGGCACCGCCGCCGCGGCCGCGAAGTCGATGTCGTCGTACCCGACCAGCGCGATCTCTTCCGGCACCCGTACCCGCTGCATGGTCAGTCCTTGAAGCATGCCCAGCGCGAGCAGGTCGTTCGCGCAGAACACCGCGGTCGCGCGCGTCCCCTTGGGCAGCCCGAGGAGGCGGGCGGCCGCGTCCCGCCCGGCGGCCACTGTCGGGCTCGGCGTCTCGCAGCGGCGCAGCGACTCCTCCGGCAGCCCGGCCTCGGCAAGCGCCCGCACGCCGCCCCGGTATCTGTCGCGGACCTGCGGCAGCCCCCACGGGCCGCCGACGAACGCGACCCGCCTGTGGCCCATCTCGATCAGGTGCCGGAGCGCCTGTTCGCCGCCGTGCACGTCGTTGACCGAGACGGAGCAGATCTCCGCGCGCGGCGACACCCGGTCGAGCAGCACGACAAGCACGCCGCGCTCGCGCAGCCGCAGCAGCCGGGCGCTGGTGTCGTCGACCGGCGTGATCAGCACACCCTGCACCCGCTGTTCCTCAAGCAGGTCGAGGTAGGCGGACTCCTTCGCCGCGTCGCCGTCCGAGTTGCAGAAGATCACCGGGAGGCCGGCCGGGCCGGTCGCGTCCTCCACGCCCTTCGCCACGTCGGTGAAGAACGGGTTGGCCACGTCGAGCACGACCAGTCCGAGCGTGCGGCCACGGCCGCGGCGCAGCTGGCGGGCCGACTCGTTCGGTACGAAGCCGAGCGCGGTGATCGCGTCAAGCACCCGGGTGCGCGTGGTCGGTGCGACGATGTCCGGACGATTGAGCACATTGGAGACGGTGCCGACTGACACGCCCGCCCGGGTCGCCACGTCACGGATGCTGATCGTCGGAGTCGCCACCTGCATCGACCGCCCTGCCTGGGGAAATCGTCAGGATACTCTGAGAGCCAGCTCCATGACGTCGTCCGCGCAGCCCCAGGACATGGTCATCCCGGCGCCGCCGTGGCCGTAGCAGTGGATGATGTTTCCCTGCCGTTCCAGGCGGGGCCCGCCGCGCCGGGTGGGTCGCAGCCCGATGAGCGAGCCGAGCACCCGGGCGCCCGCCAGCCGGGGCTCCACCTCGACGCACCGCGCCCTGATCGCCTCCGCCCCCGCCGGGTCGGCTGTCAGATCGCCGCGTCCCTGCTCGAACGTGCCGCCCAGCACCACGTCTCGGCTGCGTGGGTGAATGTAGAGGGATCGGGACTCGTCGCGGATCGAGACGTCCAGGCCCGGGTTCTCCACAAGCACGATCTGGCCGCGGGCCGGTTCCACCGCGTCGTCGCCGGCCAGCTCGCGGGCGGCCAGGCCGGTCGCGTTGACCACGAGGCCGGGCAGCTCGTCGAGGGCGGAAATGCGGCGGCGCTCGATCGTCAGACCGCGGGCCAGCCAGGCGAGATATACCGGCATCTCCACTAAAGGGGCGGTGAAGCGCAGCTCGTCGTCGAGGAGCGTCACGTCGCCTGCCGCGGCCGCCCACCAGGGCACAGTGGACAGCAGCATCCGCGTCCGGCGCAGCAGCACGCCCGGCACGCCGTCGTGCGCCTGCCGGGTGAACTCCTGGTACGCGGCCGCGGACCAGCGCAGCACACGCGGATCCGCCTCCTGGTGCGCCGGGTACCAGACCGCGGCCGCCACCGCCGACACCGTGTCCTCCGGCGGATCCGCCGCGATCACCGTCACCCGCGCGCCGGCCTCGTGCAGCCGCCGCGCGGCCGTCAGCCCGATCACGCCGCCGCCCACCACAGTCACATCCGTCATAAGCTCATCGTGGGGGTTGGCGTTCCTGGGCGACAGTACGAACCCGGCCGTACACCGGCTGCGTGATCTGCTCGTGAATCACCCGCCGTGGGTCACGGTCTCCCAGGCGAAGAAGTAGGCCGCCTCCGCCGGGCGGTATTTCCGGACATAGGCAGTGGTGCCCGGCAGGTCGAGCCCGAGGCGGTCGACCAGGTGATGGCGGGCCGCCTCCGGCAGCGGCGCGTACGACTCGGTGTCCGGCTCGCCGTCGCAGAGCCAGGACGGCGCCTTCTCGCCAAGCGCGTACGGCATGTGCAGTTCCAGCGCGGCCACCATCCGCGGCTGGATCTCCGACCACAGGTCAAGCCCCTGCAGCCGCGCGGTCTCCGCCACGTGCGACGCCGCGGACAGCCCCCAGCCGGTGTGCCCGAAGTCGCGGCAGGTCTCCTGCGTGAGCCCGTCCACGAACGTCTCCTGCCCCTGCCAGTAGCCGATCAGCCGCCCCTCCGGCACGTCCGTCTCACCGGGCGGCGCGACCGGCAGCGGCCCGTCGCTCGTCAGGTAGATGTAGGCCTTGACCCGCTCCCGGAACCGCGCCACCGCCCGGTCGAACGAGGCCCGGTCGTCCAGGAACACCGCGATCCCGGTCGCCGCCTCCATCATGATCAGTTCCCAGTTGCCGTTCGTCCAGGTCGCGCCGCCGATCACCTCGGGCAGGTAGACGTCGCGGAACATCGCCTCGGCCGGCGCCGGATCCCAGCCGTCGTAGCTGTAGCGGATCAGTTCGGCCGCGCGCACCATCGGCACCGCGGACCAGGCCGACTGCAGCGGCCCGTTGACGTTCGTGTGGCTCTCCAGCACCGCCGCCCACGCGTCGATGATCCGGATCGCGGCCTGCGCATGCGCCCGGTCGCCTGTCAGATTCCAGAGCAACGCCTGCGTGTACGCCGCGACGCCGTCCTCCGCCTCCTCGGTGCACCCCAGATCCGGATCCGAGTACGGCCCGCACTCCACCACCGCGCGCGGCCGCGGCTGCCAGTCCGCCTTGCCGTACCGGGTGCCGGCCATCTGCGCGAAGGCGGACGCCCACGGCTCCGTCCCCGCGTCGACCCGCTCCTTGATCCGGGCCAGCTCGTCCGCCCCGATCAGCACGCCCGGATGCCGAAACGCTCCGTCCGGAGGCGCGGCGAGCACGGCCGGCCCGGCGGACTCCCACGGCGTCTCCGCCACCGCCGGTTCGTCGCCCGGCCGGTTGATCATCGCGAGCCCGATCACCGCGGCAAGCATCACGACGACGGCTGCGGAACAGGCCACCACCACGCCTCTGCGGGTACGAGTGAGGGTCACCGCTCCATCGTTATCCCAGGCAGGAGCGATGTCGCCACTTCGGCTGCCGGTTACCTACCCGTCCGGCCCGCGCTCGCCGGAATGTCCTGTCACTCAGGCGACCTGCTCCGGCTTGAGGGACAGTTCGCGGGAGACCGCCTCGCTGACCCAGCCGCCGATCGCCGTGCGGGCGATTATTCGCGGATGGGCTGAGGACTGGATGGCGAGGCCGTCGATGAGCGACGCGATCCGCCAGGCCGCCGCCTCCGCGTCCGCACACTCGAAGGAGCCGTCCCGCACGCCGTCGGAGATGACGTCGCGCAGCGCCTCACGCCAGCGGAGCACCCGGCGGCGGGAGATCTTCTCCAGCTCGGGCACGCGCGGCGCCTCGGCCCAGCCGTCTATCCACATCGTCCAGGCCTTGACGCGCGTGGTCGGCGTGTAGTGCCGCAGCAGCTTGCGCAGCCGGTCGAGCGGAGAACCGGGCGATTTGAGGATCGCGTCGAGCTTCTGAAGGTCCTGCTCCGTCGCATAGGCGAATGCCTGAGCGAGCAAGCGTTCTTTTGTGGCGAAATGGTAGAAGACCAGCGCCTGACTCACGCCGGCGGCGCGTGCGACATCGGCGGTCCGCGTGTTAGCGAGGCCGCGTTCGGCGATGACATCACAGGCAGTACGCAGGAGTGCGTCGAGCCGTACCTCGGCAAGGCGTCTGGTCACGAAACACACCGTAGCCGATGAATACCAGTTCACGGATGCCCTGGTTGCGTCACTCATATGAGCGCGAAGTCGCTTTCGGACGACTCGAAGTTGCAAATTCCCACGATGGGATTACCACGGTCGAGAATTGACGTCGCGGATTGACCGTTACAAACGGAAAATAGCGCGGTAAAGTCCGATCATGTTGGACGGTGCAGCCCGGGCCACGCGTACGGTGGACGTCCCCGAGCCCGTTTACGACGACGAGGAACGGCCCTCCCGCGAGCTCACCGGCGGCGTCGCGCGCATCGTCGGCGGCGTCGCGCTGACGATCACGCTGCTCGCGCTCTGGCAGGTCTTCCGGCCGTTGCCACAGGGCAGCCAGTACTACCTGATCTTCTTCCTGGCCGGCGCACTGCCGCTGGTCTTCCTCGCCTACCGGTCCGGCGCACGCCTGCCCGTGCTGGGCGGCGGCGACCGTCCCGCGCTCGCGGACTGGGCGCTCGCCGTACTCACCGCCGCCGTCTGCCTCTACCCGGTGCTGCCGTTCCGCGGCGGCTACGACGGATTCCTCGATCGGCAGGGCCTGCTCGACCCGGTCGACGTGCTGCTCGGCGCGTTCCTGCTGCTCCTGGTTCTGGAGGCCGCACGGCGTACCACCGGATGGGTGTTGCCGTTGGTGTGCCTGGCCTTCCTCGCCTACGGCTACTACGGCGGGCTGCTGCCGCAGGACTGGTCCGTCGCCCACGCGGGGCTGGACTTCTCGCAGATCGTGGACGCGCTCTACAACTCCGGCAGCGGTTTCTACGGCACGCCGCTTGACGTCGCGGCCACCTACATCGTGCTGTTCACCATCTACGGCGCGGTGCTCGACCTCTCCGGCGCGGGCCGGTTCTTCGTCGACCTGTCCGTCGCCGCGTTCCGCCGCTCCCGAAGCGCCGCCGGCCGCACCGCGGTCACCGCCGGATTCCTGCTCGGCACCGTCTCCGGCTCCGGCACCGCCACCGCGGTAAGCGTCGGCGCGGTCACCTGGCCGATTCTTCGCCGCGCCGGATATCCCGCGGAACGCGCCGGCGGCATGCTCGCCGCGGCAGGCGTCGGCGCGATCCTGTCCCCGCCCACGCTCGGCGCGGCCGCGTTCATCGTCGCGGAGTACCTCGGCGTCTCCTACCTGATCGTGCTCGGCTGGGCCACCATCCCGACGATCCTGTACTACCTGGGCATCCTGCTCGCGGTCGAGATCGACGCGCGGAAGCTCTGCACGCGACAGGTCTCGCCGGAGGCCGGCTCGCCGTGGCGGCTGCTTGCGCGCTTCGGCTACCACTTCTCGTCGTTGATCGTGATCGTGGCGCTGCTCGCGGTCGGCGTCAGCGCCACCCGGGCCGTCGTCTACGCCACGCTTCTCGCGTTCGCGCTGGCGTTCCTCGACCGGCGGACCCGGCCCACCCTCTCCTCCACCGCCGCCGCGCTCGCCGCCGGCACCCGCGGTGTGCTGCCCGTCGCCGCCGTCTGCGCCGCCGCCGGGATCATCACCGCCACCACCACCAAGACCGGATTGGGTACGCAGCTGGCGTCGCTGCTGATCAGGGGCGCGCGGGCGCTGTCCGACAACCCGCAGGTGGTGCTGGCGCTCACCGTGCTCGCGGCCGCGGTGGCGCTGAGCCTGCTCGGCCTCGCGGTGCCGGTAACCGCGTCGTTCATCATCGGCTGGGTCATCGTCGGGCCGGCACTGCTGGATCTGGGTGTGCCCGGACCCGCCGTCGCGATGTTCGTCTTCTACTACTCGGTGCTGTCCGAGGTCACGCCGCCGACCGCGCTCGCCGCCGTGGGCGCCGCCTCGATCACCGGCGGGCGGATCGTGCCGACCATGTGGCAGGCGCTGCGGTACGCGCTGCCCGCGTTCCTGGCACCGATCGCGTTCGTGCTGACGCCGGCCGGGTCGTACCTGCTCGGACGCGGTCCCGTGCTCGACATCGCGTGGGCCACCGCCGCCGCGATGGCCGGGGTGGGCGCGCTGGCGATCGCTACCGGCGGGTGGGTGCTTGGCGTCGGAGAGGCGGGGACGCCCGCGCGGGTCTGCGCCGCACTGGGCGGGCTGCTGCTGCTCTACCTCGACCCGGTGGGGATCGCGGGCGGATCGGCGCTTGTGGCAGCCGCGGTGGCGCTCACGCTGATCTCGGCCCGCGCGTCCTCCACGGCATCTTCCACGTCGCCCACTGTGGCGCCTTCTGTGGCGCCTTCTGTGGCGCCTTCTGTGGCGCCTTCTGCGGCGTCGGGTGAGTCGTCCGCCGCACCGATGTCCGAATCGTCCGAACGGGGAGTTGAGGCGTAATGCGTACCCTCGGAGCTGTTGGTCTTGTCTTTGTACTTGCCGCCGGGGCGGTGAGCGGATGCGGGGGCCGGCAGGACACCGCCGACACCGACACCGGCGGCGACGTGACCTGCCAGGTGAGCGGCGAGACCCGGGTCGGCATCGCCACCGGCAACGTCGGCGGCGTCTACTACACGATGGGAAACGCGTTCGCCGAGCAGGTCGCGACCGCGACCGGCGGCACCGTCAAGGCGACCGCCGCCGAGACCGGGGCGTCCGTCCAGAACATCCAGCAACTCGTCGCGGGTACGTACGCGGTCGCGTTCTCGCTCGCCGACACCGCCGCCGACGCGGTCAACGGCACGGGTTCGTTCACCGCTCCGCAACCCGTCGCCGCGCTCGCCCGCATTCACACGAACTACACGCAGGTCATCGTGCGCACCTCAGCCGGCATCACCGACGTCGCCTCGATGCGCGGCAAACGCATCTCCACCGGCTCCCCCAAGTCCGGCACCGAGGTGATCGCGAACCGCCTGCTCAAAGCCGCAGGCCTCAACGCCGAGACCGACATCCAGGCCCAGCGCCTCGACCTCACCAAAACGATCGACGGCATCAAGGACGGCAGCATCGACGGCTTCTTCTGGTCCGGCGGCTTGCCCACCCCCAACCTCACCGACCTGTTCACCACCTCCGCGTCGTCGATCAGCTTCCTCGACATCACCCCGCTGCTCCCCGCCATGCGCCAGTTCAACCCGGTCTACGAGCAGGGCGCGATCCCGGCCTCGGCGTACCGGCTGCCGGCCGACGTGCCGACCATCGTCGTCCCCAACTACCTGCTTGTTAAGAACGACCTCGACGCCAACGTCGCCTGCGCCCTCACCAAGGCCCTCTTCGACCGCAAGGACCAGATCGCCCAGGCCTCCCCCGCCGCCGCCGAACTGGCCGTCTCCAACGCCCGCAATACCGCCCCCGTCCCCCTGCACCGCGGCGCCGCCGAGGCGTTGTCCCTGCTCGGCGGCTGACCCCCCACTCCCCGGTCCCCCCGCCGCGACGCGCGGGGGGACCCTGATTTGGCGCGGGCGTGACGGTCCGCTAAAGTTCTCTTCGTCAGCGAGGAACGGAAACGGGACTTAGCGGACAAAGAAGTAAGCAGTACGCGGACGTAGCGCAGCTGGTAGCGCATCACCTTGCCAAGGTGAGGGTCGCGGGTTCGAATCCCGTCGTCCGCTCGGAGAAGGCCGCCACCAACACGGGGGTCACCTCGGTGGAGTGGCCGAGAGGCGAGGCAACGGCCTGCAAAGCCGTGTACACGGGTT
Source organism: Catenuloplanes sp. NPDC051500 (assembly GCF_044454585.1). Taxonomy (NCBI): domain Bacteria; kingdom Bacillati; phylum Actinomycetota; class Actinomycetes; order Micromonosporales; family Micromonosporaceae; genus Catenuloplanes; species Catenuloplanes sp. NPDC051500. The sequence goes on along the minus strand of NZ_JBITDX010000010.1, from coordinate 239,329 downwards.
CAAATCCCGTCTCCACCTCGGCAGTAGTTTTGCCTAGGGCGATTGGCGCAGTGGGAGCGCGCTTCCTTGACACGGAAGAGGTCACTGGTTCAATCCCAGTATCGCCCACCACGTCAGGCCCCATCTTCATCGCTGAAGATGGGGCCTTTTGCTTGCCCAGTATCAAACCTTCCGAGTGTCAGCAGTCTCCGCGAAGATCCGAGTCCGGGTGAAAGCTTCGCCATGATCGGTCAGATATCGATGATTCTTTCGATGGAACTCCGAATCGATTAGCCGGAGTCGGAACTGCATCATTTCGGACCGATCAATTACTTGCCGCCGTCAACTGCGCTGGTTGACCCGCGGCATGTTGGTCGGCGAGCTAGAGGCTCAAGGTCGTAGGGGGGCCGGACAGCGCGGCCTTGGCGCGTCGCGCAAGGTCGTCGGCAACGACCTCGATCTCGCCGGCGGCCAGCCCGTCCAGCACGGTGGTCACGAACTCCTCGGCACTGATCTTGGCGAAGTCCCACCCCGCGCTCATGTCGGTGTCGACCAGGCCGACGTGGGCGCCCAGGACCTGGGTGTGCTGGTCGGCGAGCTCGACACGGAAGGCGTTGTTCAGGTTCCAGGCGGCGGCCTTGCTCACCGAGTAGGCGGCATTGCCGGGTACGGCGTACCAGGAGGCGGCTGACAGCACCGTGACGATGGCGCCGCCACCGTTGCGGCCGAGCGTGGGGGCGAATCCGCGGGTCACCTGGAGCATGCCGAAGACGTTGGTCTCGACGTCCCGCCGGATGGTGTCGAGGTCTCCGGTGAGCACAGGCTGCAGGGTGGCGATTCCGGCGTTGTTGATCAGCAGGTCGACGTCGGGAGCCGCACGGACCGCAGCTTCCACGCTGGCGGCATCCGTGACGTCCAACTCGAGCGGTACGACTCCGGCGATGTCGATCGAGCGCGGGTTGCGGGCGGTGGCATAGACCCGGCCGGCGCCGCGCATGAGCAGCTGGCGGGTGAACTCGCGACCCAGCCCGCGGTTGGCGCCGGTGACCAGTGCGGTGGAGTTTTCGATTCTCATGATCCGACCGTAGGATCTGACATATATGTCAGTTTCAACTCCTTGTCGTGAGACGTGTGCCACGGAGGTACCAGATCGTGCGGATCGGTGAACTGGCCCGGGTGACCGGGGTGAGCCAAAGGTCGCTGCGCTGGTACGGCGAGCTGTCACTGCTGCGGGAGACGCGCACAAGTGGAGGGCACCGGGAGTACGACGACGGCGCGGTGAACCGGGTCCGGACCATTCAGCTGCTGTTCGCCGCGGGTGTTCCCGCCCGGCACGTCGCGGAGATCCTGCCCTGCGCCGACACCGGGATGACGACGCCGGCCATGGTCGCACGCCTGGAGGAGGAGCGGACCCGGCTGCGGGCGCAGGCCGCGGAACTCATCGCCACCCTCGAGAAGCTCGATGAGGTGGTCGTGGAGACGCGCCTCAGGCTCGTGACGGCCTGACGCCGGAGCAGGTGGTCCCCGCTGCCTCAGGCGTGCATGCCGCCGCCGGGCACGTGGCGACCGCGGCCCGGCGGGAGCGCACGGGCCTCACCCTGCCGGATCAGCGCAGCAGCCACTCCCCCAGGTCCGCCGGGCCAGGGCGCGGACCCGACCCTGGAAGTGGGCGAGGTCCGTCGCCGTCACGAGCGCAGCCCCGCCGCCGGAGCGGCCTTCGCGGAAGATGGCGGTGCGGCTACGTAAGGGGAGGTCGCGCATGCGGGTGAAGGTCGCGGCCTCCACCAGGTCCGGCCAGAGGCCGTCCGGCACCGGGATGTTCAGCCGGGCCGCCAGCCCCGCAACGTCTCGCCGAGCTGCACAGCCACCGCCCCTTCGACGACGCCCGATTCTGCCCCCACAGCCGGCAACGGACGGCCGCACCGACAGCCGCACCGACGGCCGGCGCGGGAAACCACTGACCGCAAGGGTTTTCCCCGATTCGGCACGGGGGTGGAGTGCATAGCGTGGTGGGCAGCACGAAGACGAGGTGCCGCCCCGCGGTCACCGGAGCCGGTCGCGACAAGTAGCCGGATCCGCCCGCGTGTCCGTCCAACACCCCGAGTACGGACCGGGAGGATTACCCCGCGAGGGGACCTGGCCCCAGATCCTCGGCACCGTCTCCCATGCCGCACCGCCCGGCTTCGACCGCTCCCCCCGCGGGCAGCCGGGCGGGTGCTTTTCCTGGGAAGGATCTCAGGCGGTCGTGTTCGCCGGCTTCCCCCGGGTAGCGAGCCACCCGTAGATCTCCGCCGCGTTCACCGGCCGTGAGAACAGATATCCCTGCCCGTAGGGACATCCCATGCTCGCGAGCATCTCGCGGTGCACGGGCTCCTCGATGCCCTCGGCGATCACCCGCAGGTCGAGGGTGTCCGCGAGCTGCACGATCGCGGCCACCAGGGCGCGCTGTTTGCGGCTGTGCACCATGTCGTCGATGAACGACTTGTCGATCTTCAACACGTCGATCGGCATGTGCCGGAGGTAGCTCAGCGACGAGTAGCCGGTGCCGAAGTCGTCGATCGCGATCCGTACCCCCGTCTGGCGCAGTGCTGCCATGTCGGCCCACACCTGCTCGTCCTCGCGCAGCAGCAGGCTCTCCGTGATCTCCAAAAGCAGAGCCCGCGGGGGTACGCCGGAGTCCGCAAGCACCTGCCGCACCGAGTCCATGAAGCCGGGGTGCCGGAACTGGCGCGCCGACACGTTCACGCTCACGTAGCGGGGGCGGTCGGAGGGCACCAGCCGGTTCCAGCGTTCGGCGGAGCGCAGCGCCTCCTCAAGCACCCAGTGCCCGATCGGCACGATCAGGCCGGTCTCCTCGGCGAGGTTGATGAACTGGTCGGGCGGGATGACGCCGCGGGTGGGGTGCTTCCACCGGACCAGTGCCTCGAACCCGGCCGCTTCGTCGGTGAGCAGGTCCACGATCGGCTGGTACTGCAGGACGAAGTGGCCGCCGCTGACCGCCTGCTCGAGCGCGGCCCGCAGTTCCAGGCGGGCGACAAGCGCGGAGTGCACCTCGGCCTGGTACCGGCGCCACTGCCCGCGGCCGGCTGCCTTCGCCACGTTGAGTGCAAGGTCGGCCTGGCGGAGCAGCTCCTTCGCGTCCCGGGCCTCCGCGGTGGTGGACACGCCGACGCTTGCGACGCCGCCGATGTGCTCGCCCTCGACTGTAAACGGCGCGGACAGCGCCTCGGTGACCCGGCCGGCGATCTCCTCAAGCTCGGTGATGTGGCTGACGTCCTCGATCAGCGCGGCGAACTCGTCCGCGCCCAGCCGGGCCACTGTGTCGCCGGGCCGCAGCACCTCGGTCAACCGTGCCGCCACGCCGACAAGCAGCTGGTCGCCGACGGTGTGGCCGAGCGCCTCGTTGATCAGGCGGAAGCCGTTCAGGTCGATCAGCAGCACGCCTACCAGTTCGCCGTCCCTGCCGGCCCGGGCGGCCGCGTGCTGGGCACGGTCGGTGAAGAGCGCGCGGTTCGCCAGGCCGGTAAGCGAGTCGTGAAGCGCCTGGTGGGTCAGTTCGCGTTCCAGCTTGCGGCGCTCGGTGACGTCACGCAGCGTCAGGACCAGGCCGTCCACGGTCGGCTCGTCGCGCAGGTCGCGGCAGTCGAGTTCGATCTGCACGCGGGCGCCGTCGCCGCGGACCGCGGTGAAGTCCATGCCGTCGTGCCGGCCCACCCCGGCGCGGGCCTGCGCGAGCATGTGGCGGAACCGGGTGCGGTCGGCCGGATCGATCACTGTGTCGAGCGTGGCGCCGATCAGCTCCGGCAGGTTCAGCACAGTGGTCGCGGACGGGCTGGCGTACCGGATGGTGTCGTCCTGGGCGGCGATCAGGATGACGTCCGAGGTGTGCATGATCAGCGTCCGGAAGTAGGCCTCGCTCTGCGCGCGGTTGACCTCCTCGTTCAGCGCTATCCGGGCCAGCGCCAGGCCGGTCTGCGAGGCCAGCACCTCCATCGAGCCGGCGAGCAGCCGCAACTGCTCCTCCGCCGCGCCCAGGTAGAGCATGCCGCGGTCCACGCCGAGCGGGCAGCACAGCACCCGGTCGAAGCGGGCCAGGTCGGGCACGAGCAGCGCGGCCGGGCCCGCAAGCCACGGTCGCCGGCCGGGCGGCAGCACCTCCCGGTCCAGGTCGCCGACCTCGCCGTCCGCGTCGTGGTCGGTCACGACAAGTTCGGCGAGCACGGCCAGGTGCGGAGTCTCCGGGGGCAGCAGGCGGGCCACGGCCGTGCGGACCACCTCGCGGACATCCGCCACCGTGGTGGCCGACACCAGGCGGGCACCCGCCTCGCGCAGCGCCGACTCCCGGTTGAGCGTGGCCGTGAACTGCAGGCGGGAGCCGCCGGACCAGGCCACACCGAGCAGGGAGATCAGCAGCGAGACGCAGGCGATCAGCGGTACGTCAGGCGTCTGCCCGCGCAGCGACTCGATCAGCAGGATGCCGGGGCCGACCAGGCTCACGGCCAGCAGCATCATGCCCTGGAATGCGCTTGTCTTCGACGCGTACCCGGGGAGTCTGGGCATCGGCTCGGTAAGCCACCGCATCGACGGCTGCAGCGCGGCCAGGCCCGGCGCACCGTAGAAGACCACCCAGCCGAGGTCGACCGGGCCGCCGACCTGCCAATCGCCGAACATCAGGCCGACCGAGTACACGCAGTCCGTTATAAGCAGCGCAAGCACGCCGACGACAAGCAGGTTCGCGGAAGCGGGACGCCGGCCGCCGATCGCCAGCAGCCGCAGCAGCGCGGCCAGGCACACCACGTCGCCGACCGGGCTGGCGATGGACGCCAGCTTCTCGGTGAGCGTCAGGTCCGAGTCGTGGAGCAGCGGCGCGACCAGGTAGATCCAGACCACGAGCGCGAGCGCGGCCGTCACCAGCAGCGCCTCCAGCAGCGCGTTGCGGTCCCGGCCGACAGTGCGCGCGGCCATGAACCCGAGCAGCGCGGCGGCAAGCAGCACCGGGACGAAGAGGTAGATCGCGTCCGCGTACGACGGGAACGGATCGGCGACGTGCGACACATCGACGATCCAGTTGTAGTACGTGTCACCCGCGCACAACGCCGCGAGCGAGGCGGCCAGCAGGTACCACGGGAGTCGTTTCCGGGGCCGGTGCAGCCACGTGCCCACCAGGGTCGCTGTCACGCCGGAGAGGCCGATCAGCACCCAGAACAGCATCCTCTGCTGCGGAAACGCGTAGAAGAGCACGGTGAGCACGACCAACCAGACGGTGTAGCCGAAGCCCACCCGCCGTGCCGACATGCAGATCCCCCCACCGGTCCCTTTCCCGCCTATCGGACAATCGGCGCGTCTCCGGCCCGGATGAGGGAAACCGCACCAGGCGGTCATGATCCGCGCCAGGCGTAGCGTGGTCGCCGTGCTGTTTCGACTCTGGGACTCCCCCGCCGCGCCTGGGACGGCCCGTCTCGTCGCCGACGGCGTCGGCGGCGAGCACCTGCTTGTCACCCAGCATGCCGAGGTGCGGGCCGTGCTCACGGACCAGGACACGTACCGGCCGGACAACGCGCTCGACGCGGTCACACCGATCCCGGCGAGTGCGCTGCGCATCCTGGTCCGGCACGGCTTCCGGCTGCCGCCCACGCTCGCCAACAACGGCGGCGTCAGCCATCCCGCCATCCGGGCCGAGGTCGCGGACCTGCTGCACCCGCGCTCGGTGGAGACCCAGCGCTCCTGGCTGACCGCGCTCGTGCGTACCCGCGTGGTGTCGGCTCGTGAAGATCTTGATCGTGGACGCCCGGTCGACCTGCACGCGACGCTCGCCGCCGACCTCCCACTGCTGGTCCTGGCCCGGCTGGTCGACCTGCCCGCCGCCGAGACCGACGCGGTCAAACGCTTCGCCCGCGCCGCGCTCGAACTCTTCTGGGCCCCGCTCTCCACCGACCGGCAGAATCACCTGGCCACGATCGTCGGCGAATTCCACCTCACGCTGCGTGACTTCGCCGCTCACGGCGGTGGCCTGGCCGCCCGCCTCCGCGCCGCAGGTCACCCGCTCGACGTGGTCGCCGGCGCGCTGTTCTTCCTGCTCGTGGCCGGCCAGGAGACCACGTCACAGTTCCTCACGCTGCTGATGCACAGGCTCGCCACCACAGCAGTGCCGGCCGCCGCCCGCCCCGCCGACATCGTCGAGGAATCGCTGCGCCTCGACACCCCGATCGTCACCTGGCGCCGGGTAGCCGCGCGCGACACCACGCTCGGTGACGTTCCCGTCCCGGCCGGCACCAGCCTGCTGCTCTGGCTCACCGCCGCCGCCCGGGACCCGTCCGCCGTCGCCGCGCCCGACGACTTCGTGCCCGGCCAGCGCGGCAGCCGGCGTCACCTCGCGTTCGGCGCGGGCGCCCACCGCTGCGCCGGCGCCAGCCTGGCCCGCATGGAGGCGGAGGTCGTCACGGCCGAGACGCGCGACCTGCTGGGCGGGGTGGAGGTGCTGCGGGCGCCGTGGTCGCCGGACAACCTGACCTTCCGCATGCCTGACACATTCCTCATAGGCCCCAAGAGCTGAATTTTCCCACCTGGTCGGTGGTCCGGCCCGCACGCTCCCGCGGGCCGCGGCCCCGTCGTGGTCCCGCCGACCCCACGGCCGTTGCGCACGCGTCGAGGTCCGCCGGGCGCCGGCGCACCGTGGACGGCCACAGGCACGGAGACGCTCGTCACGGGGCACTCGATGACTAACCGGAGGAGCCTCCATTAAAGTGGAGGGGTGCCTCCGCTTCATCGGGCGGGAATGACTCTTCAGGGAGAACAGCATGACGGTGAGACGAGTGGCCACCGGTCACGACGCGAACGGCAAGGCCGCTTTCGCCTCCGACGTGGAACTCGAGCACGACGGGGGCGGCGGCCCGATCCACCAGATCTGGGGAGCCGATTACAAGCTCGTGCACCTGCCTGACGACGGCGCGGAGCCGGTCTGCGAGGACGAATACTTCCCCAAGCCCGGTGGGTTCCGTTTCGTCATGGTCACGCTGGCGCCGAACGGCGCAGACCCCCTGCCGGAGCCGGCACCGGGCACGTTCACCCCGCGGCGGCAGATACGGTACGGCTTCGACGGCAATTTCCCCGAAGGCGGCGGAATGCACAAGTCGGCAAGCATCGACCTGATGGTGGTCCTGTCCGGCGAACTCACCCTCGAACTCGACGACGGCGCCAGGAAGACGCTGAAGGCAGGCGAGACGATCGTCCAGAACGGGACAAAGCATCGATGGATCAACGACGGCGACGTGCCGGCGGTCTGCGCGGCCGTCATCATCGGCGTCGACCACGACCACTTCGCCTCGACATAGCCCCGTCGTCACGTCGTCGCCGGTCCCCCTCTGGCCCGTCACGCGCGGCCCCGACACGCGCGCCCCGGTCACACGCGGCCCGGTCACACGCGGCCCCGTCACACGCGGCCCCGTCGCGCGCGACCCCGTCACACGCGACCCCGTCACACGCGACCCCGTCACACGCGACCCCGTCACACGCGGCCGTTACGCGCGACCCTGTCACGCGCGGCCCCGTCACACGCGACCCTGTCACGCGCGGCCCCGTCACACGCGGCCCTGTCACGCGCGACCCCGTCACACGCGGCCCCGTCACACGCGGCCCTGTCACGCGCGACCCCGTCACACGCAGCCCTGTCACGCGCGACCCCGTCACACGCGGCCGTTACGCGCGGCCCCGTCACGCGCTGCCCCCGTCACGCGCGCCCCCGTCACGCGCCGCCCCCGTCACGCGCGCGGGTGGCAGGGTGAAGTGCGGCGCGGGTGACGCGTCAGCGGCGGGTGGGAGGTGCGGGTGTCGCCTCGGTGCTCACAAGAGCGGGCATCGAAGCCGGAGACCTGTGGCGCACCGGTCGATCGTGGCACTCCGGCGTCGCCGGGGCCCGGCTCAACAGCCACAGCGACCCACAAATCCGACATGTCAGGACACGAGCCTTGCCTACGGCGGCTCTTCCGCGGACCCATGATCCTTGCGTCTCTGGTGGCCCTTTCAAGTCCGAAATAAGGGCCACCAGGGACGCAAGGATCATGGATCCCACTCTCTGGACGCCAGTTCCCGAACTCTGGACCGTCTCCGCAGGGCCGGCCACGCCGGGCGCCACCCACCCGACATTTCGCCGTAGGTAACCCGCAGGGAGCGGGACTCAGGCCCACGGCTCAAGCCGCGCCGAGCCGGTAGGCGGCCGGCCGCAATGCCACCGGACTTTTCCCACGTTCGGGATCCGGCCCATGCTCGGGACCCGACCCACGCTCGGGACCCGACCCACGCTCGGGACCCGGCACACACTCGGAGCCCGGCACACACTCGGGGCTTGAGCTGGGTTGAGGGTTGGGGCGGAGAGCCGGTCAGAGCTCTTCGGCCCAGGTGCGCCAGTCGTCGAGGACGCCGTAGAGGGTGGGGGTGAGCCAACCGGAGGCGGAGCGGCGGAAGACGCCGGGGTCGATGGTGGCGGCGCCGTCAGGGATGACACCTGCGAGTTGGGGGATCAGGTCGGTGAGGTTGGACCAGTGGACCAGCTCGGGGGTGGCGGGCCAGGCGCCGATGACGATGCTTGCGGGTACGCCGCGGCGGTCAAGTGCTTCGAGCGTGAGCGCGGTGTGGTTGAGCGTGCCGAGGCCGGCCCGGGAGACGACCACGGCCTTGGCGTCGAGGGTGACGGCGAGGTCGGCGACGGTCCAGGGCTCGCCGGACGGGCGCAAGCCCATCGGGACCAGCAGGCCACCGGCGCCCTCGATCAGGACAAGGTCGTGGCGGGCGACCTCGGCGCGGATCTCGTCGACGACCGTGTAGAGCTCGATCGGCTCCAGGCCGGCGACCCGGGCCGCGGCGAGCGGGGCCAGCGGGTCGGGGAAGGAGGCAAGCGTGCGTACCGTATCCGGGGCCGCGAGCCGCGTGATCACCTCGGCGTCGGGCGGATCGTCCGTGGCGGTGCCGGTCTGACCCGGCTTGATCACGGCGACCCGCAGGCCGGCCCCCTGCGCGGCGGCCGCGATCGCGGCGGTGGCGATGGTCTTCCCGACGCCGGTGTCCGTGCCGGTCACCAGCACGGCGCCCCGCCACTCGTCGGACAGCGGCACCGACACCGCGGGCACCGACACCGGGCCGGGCTCGGTCACCGACGTCGCCGAGGTCACCGACGTCACCGACACCGGGCCGGGCTCGGTCACCGAGGCCACCGACGTCACCGCGGGCACCGAGGTCACCGCGGGCACCGAGGTCACCGCGGGCACCGAGGTCACCGCGGGCACCGCGGGCACCGAGGTCACCGCGGGCACCGAGGTCACCGCGGGCACCGAGGTCACCGACACCGGGCCGGGCTCGATCACCGAGGTCGCCGAGGTCGCCGAGGAAGGACGCGGCTCGGTGGGGTCGGGTGGAGTGGGGGAGGTGGTCATGGGGCGGGGTCCGGGTGGGGGGCTGTCTTCACGATCACGTCTAACGCTCGCTCGAAGTCCGGCCGCGGAACGCCGACGTTGATGGTCAGGCGCAACCGGGACCGGGGGTCTGGTGTGGTCGGTGGGCGGAAACAGCCTACGGCCACCCCCTGCTCACGGCAGTCGGCGGCCCAGGCCACGGCCTCGGACGGGCCGGGCGCGGTGACCGAGACGACGCCGGCGGAGGGGCGGGCGGAGGAGAGTCCGGCGTCGGTCAGGCGGGCGTGGGCGAGGGCGGCGCGGGCGGCGAGTTCCACGCGGGGGGCGTCGTCGGAGCGGGCCAACTCAAGCGCGGCGAGCGCGGCGGCGGCGGTGGCGGGTGGGAGCGCGGTGTCGTAGATGAACGTGCGGCCGGTGTCGACCAGGTGGCGGATCAGCGCGGCGGGGCCGGCGACGACGCCGCCGGCGGCACCGAGCGCCTTGGAGAGCGTGGCGGTGACGACCACGTCGGGCAGGCCGGCCAGGCCCGCGGCGGCCACTCCCCCGGCGCCGGACGGGCCGAGCACGCCGAGCGCGTGTGCGTCGTCGACAAGCAGGAGGGCGTCGTGTGCACGGACCAGCGCATGCAGCTCGGACAGGGGCGCGAGATCGCCGTCCACCGAGAAGACGGACTCCGTGATCACCAACGCCGGAGCCGGCCCCGCCCGCAGGGCCGCGCCCGAACCCGGCGCCACGTGCAAACCCGGCCCCGCGTGCGCACCCGGCCCCGCGTGCGCGCCCGAACCCGGCCCCGCGTGCGCACCCGGCACCGCGTGCGAATCCGTGCGCGAACCCGGCTCGCCTGACGCCGACCCCGACCCCGCGCTCCCGCCCGGTGACAGCGCGAGCGCCTCGCGTACCCCCGGGATGTCGTTGTGGGGTGTGATCGTCGGGGTCGTGCCGGTGAGGCGGATGCCGTCGACGAGGGAGGCGTGGTTGTGGGCGTCGGAGAGGAGGCGGGTGGAGGTCTGGACGAGGGCGCGGATCGCGCCGAGGTTGGCGAGGTAGCCGGAGGAGTAGACGAGGGCGGACTCGGTGCCGAGCCAGCCGGCCAGCGCGGCCTCAAGCGAGGCGTGCAGGTCTGTCGAGCCGCGGACCAGGCGGGATCCGGTGGCGCCGGCGCCGTACCGCTGAAGGGCCTCGGTCGCCGCGGCGATCACCCGCGGGTGGCGGGAGAGGCCGAGATAGTCGTTTCCGGCCAGGTCGACCACGTCCTCGGCGGCGCCGCGCGGGCGCAACCGGCGGGTGAGCCCGGCCCGTGCGCGCAGGCCCGCCTTGCGGTCGAGCGCGTCCAGCCAGCGAGTCACCGCACACTCCCCTGCGTCTCGTGAAGCAGCACCGAACCGCCTTGTAGGGTACGGACCATGGCTGACATCCTCGATCGCGCCCGGACCCAGGTGCTGGAGCGCGGCATCGGGCTTGACGAGAGCGGCATCCTCGAGGTGCTCACCCTTCCCGACGAGGACCTGACCGCCGCGCTGCAACTCGCCCACGAGGTGCGGATGCGGTGGTGCGGCCCGGAGGTCGAGGTCGAGGGCATCGTGTCGCTGAAGACCGGCGGCTGCCCGGAGGACTGCCACTTCTGCTCGCAGTCGGGGCTGTTCACGTCGCCGGTGCGCGCGGTGTGGCTGGACATCCCGCAGCTGGTGGAGGCCGCGAAGCAGACGGCCGCGACAGGCGCGACCGAGTTCTGCATCGTGGCGGCGGTTCGCGGGCCGGACGCGCGGCTGATGAAGCAGATGCGCGAGGGCGTGGCCGCGATCCGGGCGGCGGTGGACATCCAGGTCGCCGCGTCGCTCGGCATGCTCACCAAGGAGCAGGTCGACGACCTGGTCGAGATGGGTGTGCACAGGTACAACCACAACCTTGAGACGTGCAGGTCGTACTTCCCGAACGTGGTCTCCACGCACAGCTGGGAGGAGCGCTGGGAGACGCTGACCATGGTCCGCGAGTCCGGCATGGAGGTCTGCTGCGGCGGGATCATCGGGCTCGGCGAGAGCGTGGAGCAGCGGGCGGAGTTCGCGGCGCAGCTCGCCTCGCTCGACCCGCACGAGGTGCCGCTCAACTTCCTGAACCCGCGCCCGGGAACACCGCTGGAGAACCAGCCGGTCCTCGCGCCGCGGGACGCGCTGCGGGCGATCGCCGCGTTCCGGCTGGCCATGCCGAAGACAATTCTGCGGTACGCCGGGGGCCGCGAGATCACGCTCGGCGATCTGGGCACCCGCGACGGCCTGCTCGGCGGCGTCAACGCGGTGATCGTCGGCAACTACCTGACCACGCTCGGCCGCCCGGCGACCGCGGATCTGGACCTGCTGAACGAGTTGAGTATGCCGGTCAAGGCGCTCTCCGCGACGCTGTAGACGGTGCGCTGACGATCCCGCGCCTCGCCCGAAGACAGCACGCTGAGACCGCGACCGCCGAATCCGCGCCCGGACACGACCCGCCCCTCGGGCACGCATCCGCCGAAGTCCCGTCCTACCCGTCCCCGACCGCTGTGAGGGTGTGCCGATGACCGCGACGTGGTGTGACAGGTGCGGCGCGGCGCGTGCCGACGGTGACCACACCGCCTGCGCGGCGGCCCGCGAGCTGGAGCCGCCACGTTACTGCCCGGACTGCCGGCGCCGGATGAAGGTGCAGGTCCTGCCGACCGGCTGGACCGCGTCGTGCGTCGAGCACGGCGTGTCCTCCCCGCGCTGAGCGAATTCGTTCCGCCCCGGGCCGTACCGACGGGCATGATGACGTCGTGGACGTCACCGTGGAGTGCGGACCGCCGTGCGCGCCCGTGTTGCCGGGCGCGGCCGTGTTGCTGCGCCCGACCGCGGCCGCGGACATCCCCGCGCTGGCCGTGATCCGCCGTCACCCGGAGGTCTGGCGCTGGTGGGGTGGCGGTGACGACCTGGCCGCGGCCGTCACCGACGACCATCTGGACGCGGAGACGCCCACGTTCGCGATCGTGCTGGCCGGCACCGTGATCGGCATGGTGCAGTGGCACGAGGAGCCCGACCCGATGTACCGGCACGCCGGCATCGACATCTTCCTGGATCCGGCGGTACGCGGCCGGGGCCTGGGCACCGACGCGGTCCGCACGCTTGCCCGGCACGTCATCGACGCCCACGGCCACCACCGCCTGGTCATCGACCCGGCCGCCGGGAATGAGGCCGCTATCCGCAGCTACGCCAAGGTCGGTTTCCGCCCGGTCGGCGTGCTACGCCGCTACGAGCGGTCCCCGGACGGTTCCTGGCACGACGGACTGCTGATGGACCTGCTCGCGGAGGAGCTGACCTGAGCGGCCGGACCGACCTGAACGGCCAGACCGATCTGAACGGCGCCGGACCGACCTGAGCGGCCAGGCCGGCCTGAACGGCCGGGCCAACCGGAACAGCCGGTCCGGCCTGAGCCGTCAGCGGCCGCGGCCGGTCTTCTCTTGGAGTTCGTCGATGTGGACGGACGCCTCGGCCTTGGTGAGGCCGTCGGGGACCTCCTCGCCGGCCTCGGTGGCCAGCGTGTGCAGGTAGGACTCCTGGGCGCCGGTCGCCGGCTCGTCGCCGGTCGTCCACTCGGCCGGGTCCTTCTCCGCCGTGTTGTGCTGCTCGGTCATGACCGGCCCTTCCGTGAGGTTCTCGAACGCGTGTACCCCTACCCGGCCCGGACCTGGTCAAACCGGTCGCCGGGGAGAGTGTGACTCTCCCCGGCGACCGGCGCGCGGCCGGCCGATGGACGGTTCGGCCGGCTCGCCGGTGGAGGATTACGGGGCGGCACCCCAGACCAGCGTGCTGCCGTTCCAGAGCGGCACGTGCGGGTTCGGTCCGGACGCGGCCTGGTAGGAGGGGTCGTTCGCCGGGTTCCAGAGGCCGCCCTCGGCGACACCGATCTTGATCTGGACCTCCATCCGGTGCTGCGATTGACCGGCCGGCGCGATCACGTAGCCGGTGCAGTCGACCTCGACGTACCAGACGGCGCCGGAGTGTTGGTGTGCCGTGGCCGGCTTCGGGCAGCCCTGGGTGTACGGGCTCTCCACGGTCAGCGCCGCGTCCGAGTCGCGGGTGAAGTAGTAGCGGAACCGGCCCGCGGTAAGCGCCCGCGCCGGGAACGCCGACCGGTTGTAGATGATCGCCTTGATGCCTGTGGACCGGGTCTCGTTCTGCATGACAGTGGTCTCGACGGTCAGCTCCGGGATGTCCGGCTGCTCGGGCACGGGGAACCCGGCCTGTGGCGCGCCGCCGTACTCGCGGTAGAGGCGGGCGACCGCGGACGTGAAGCCCGCGTTGTAGTCGGTCGCGACCTCGTTCATCACGTAGTCGCCGCGGCTGTCCGTGTACGCGTCGTTCGGTGCGGACGGCCCGCCGACGAGCGCGCCGGAGAGCACGTGCCGGGTCGCCTCCGGGACCTGCTGGCTGTCCCACCAGGAGCCGTGCGCGGTGCGGTGGTGCGGGTTGCGCGGAGGGTTGGCCCCGAAGCCGATCACATAGCTCGATGATCGCGGGTTGTCCCCGAGCGCATAGTTGATCTGCCGTGCCGCGAAATCATGATATGTCGCTTTTCGCGTGGCATCGGTTGTCTTATCGCTGTACACCAGCGCGACAAAGGCGGTGTTGGCGGCATATCGCAGCGCACCCCAACTGTCCACCACCACCATGCCGCCGGGCGAGGTCCGCACCCGCTCCCCGTTGACCCCGACGGTGAACCAGTCCAGCCACCGGTTCGCGTCGTCGATGTACTTCTGCTTACCGGTCAGGTTCGCGAGCAGCACATAGTTGCCGTACTGCTTGTTGTCCCAGCTGATCGTCCACTTGTACATCTTGGTGCCGGTCTGGTTCTCGTTCCCCTGCGCGTCGTACCCCGCTTCCGCGCGCGCCAGGTAGGACGCCTCCGACGTGGCCCGGTAGAGCCAGATCGCGCCCCACACCAGCTCGTCCGCGTACCCGCTCCACGATCTGTAGAACGCGGTCGCGTCAGTGATGCACTCGTGGTACATCCGCCGCACCGTGTCAGCGAACGTGTAGAGCTGCCGCGCATGCCCGAGCAGCAGGTCCGCGTACGCCGGGTCGCTGGGCCGGAACACGATCGAACCGGCCGCCATCGCCGCGGCCGTCTCCGCCGCCAGGTCCGACCCGCCACAGCTCGCATCGATCTTGTAGGCCGGCCGCGCCATCGGCAGCACCTCGGCCGGGCCCCACCAGCGGTGGTCGTCGTCCCCGCGCCCGACCTGCCCGTACAGCACGTTCGCGGACGGGTGCGCCCGGATGAACCAGTCGTTCGCCACCCGCAGGTTGTTGAGCAGGTACGGCAGCTGCCCGGACGACACGTACGCGTCCCGGTACTCGACCGCGCCCCAGGCAAGCATGGTGGCGGAGAACGCCATCGGAAAACCGAACTTCACGTGGTCACCCGCGTCGTACCAGCCGCCGGTCAGGTCGAGTCCGGCATCCGACCCGTCGGTCAGCGCGGAGTCGCCGCGCCAGGAGACGCGGTTGGTCGCCGGCTTACGCCCGGACACCTGCGCCTCGTAGAAGAACAGCGATTTCTGCAGCGCCTCACCATAGGAGAACGGCGCGGCCGCGGCCTGTGAATGCGGTGCCAGCCATACTCCGGCGAGGCCGAGAATGACGACCGTGAGCCCTGCCACGACTCTTCGGCCGAAAGGCGGGCACGATTTCTTGCGCGGAAGCACTAGACTCGCTCCTGTCCGTGGAGCCGCGCGCGACTACGCGTAGTGGAGGACACCGAGGGGACGGGTGTGGGCGCACCTGTCCCCTCACCTCTGGAGGCTTACATCTCCATCGAGGTCTACATCTCGACCACACGGAAAAGCACGGGCATGGAAGCGCTCCCATCGATGGAAGCGAATACCCGATTTAACCCCGCCGCAATCAGTTTGTGAAGAGCCCAATCACGCGGGCGACGTCGCCCTGGTCGGCGTGATGGGAAGCGTCACCGTCACCAGATCCGCGTCCTGCTCCGTCGACACCACCGGGCCGAGCCGCTCCAGGGTGGACAGCAGTGCCCGCTCCCGGGCCCGCACGTGCACCACAAGCGCGGCCAGCCCCGCGCTCCCGGCCTGCGCGACAAGCCGCCGCAGCAGCGTCGCGCCGATCCCGCGCCCGCGCCACGCGTCGTCGACGAGCAGCGCCACCTCGGCGATCTCGCCCTCCCGCGCGAACCCGGCCAGCCCGACGACCCGCTCCCCGGCGACCGCGACCAGGCCGTGTGCGACAAGGCCGTGCGGCCGGGCAGCACCTGCTGTCAGGCGTGCCGCGCGCATGCGGCGTACCGCGGCGAGGTCTTCGGTCTGTGCCCTGCGGATCGTGATCTCGTCGCCGTCCGGAAGCAGCAGGGTGACCGGCTCCTCCGCGGCACGCAGCGCGGCCGTCGCGACCTCCACGAGCGCCTGGGCCCGCGCGTACTCGGCGGGTGTGAACGCCGGCTCGTTGCGCACGATCTCGTAGACGCCGCCGGCCGGATCCTCAAGCCGCATCGCGGACCGGGCCAGCCCGAACCGGGTCGGCGGCACGGTGCGCGGCAGCTCGGCCCGCCAGGTCACCTCGGTCGCGCCGAGCAGTTCGCCGAGCGCACCGCCGAGCGAGTCCGGATCGCGCACCAGCCGGGCCGCGAAGCCGAGCGCACGGGTCGGCGCGTCCGCAAGCGCCTGCGCCTCGGCCGGCGCCACCCACGGGTCCCGGCCGCGCCCCTTCTCGACGGCCGCGAGCAGGTCGCGGCCGGTCATCGCGTCCGGCGCGTCGACAAGGAAGTCGTCCACCGCGCCGCCCTCGGTGGTGTGCACCTGAACGGCCAGGATGTTCACCGACTTGAGCGCGAGGCTCGCGGTCAACACCGACAGGTACCCGGGGCGGTCATCCACAGTCGCCCTGATTCGCCACAGTCCCACGCCGCACCAGCTCCTTTCCGCTGGTCCTAGCGTCGCACGCTCCTGTTACTGACCTATTGCTCAGCGCAAGATGTGCCGCGTGCCGATCGTCACGCCGGCATCACAGTCAAAACCACAAAAACAAGACGCCTCGGGGGTACGGAGGTCAGCGCGACCGGGCGTAGACCGTCAGCCCGAGCGCGCCCGCCTCAAGCCGCCCGTCCGCCGCGATTGTGAAACGCCACCTGTCGTACCGGGTCTGGCCGAGCACGACCACCACCCATGGGCCGGTGAGCAGCGCCTGCACGCGTTCCAGGTCGCGGCTGCCCGGCGCGGAGCCGAGGATCAGCACGCCGGGCCCGCCGGACGAGGTGCCGCGCAACGCGTAGGACTCCTCCGGCCGCTCGCCCTCGGCCTCGGCGATCGCGTCGCGCACGCTTCCGAACACGGCCAGCCGGTCGCCCGCGGGAAGCTGCGGGCGGATGTCGCCGGCCACCACGCGTACGCCTGTCGACCACGGGCTGCCGGTCAGCTCCTCCGCCCACGCCGCGACAAGCGCGCGCGAGGCGGCGGCGTCCCCGCTGAGGCTGATCACGCCGGTGGCCTGGCCGAGGTCGATCAGCTCGCGGGTGCCGCCCGCGGTGCCGAGCGTGACCAGGCGTGGGGTCGGGCTGGCGGCGTTCACCGCGGGCAGCGCCTGCAGGTCCCGCAGCTGCGCCCGCCAGACGCGGCCGTTCTCGGCCGGCTCCCACGGCGCGACCGGGTCGGTGTCCGGCGCGGCGAGGCGCAGCGCCATGTTCTGCTCGTCGAGCGAGACGCCGTAGATCGGCGGGACCGGGCGGCCGGCCGACCGCGCGCCGGCGACCAGCACACTCAGCGCGCGGTCGACGGTCCAGGACGCGGCGGTGTCGAACGTGCGGGTCGGCGCGGCCGTCCCGGGCGCGGGAGCCGCGGCGGCACGACGCCGGCGGAGGAGCAGGAGACCGATCACCGCGCCGGCCACGAGCAGCGCACCGAGCACGATCAGCACGACGAGCAGCACCGGGAAGCCGGCACCGGGCGCCGGCTGGGAGGCCGCGGCGGAGGTGGGGGTGGCCGGCGCGGCGGACGCGGCGGCGATCGCGTCGGCGGGCAGCGGGCCGGCGCTCACGGTCACGCCGCTCGCGTCCACCGGAAGCAGCAGGATCCAGCCGGGTGCGACCTTGTCCGGTGTGGTCATCGCGGTGCCGTCCGGCTGCCGGCGGCCCTTGTTCAGCTCGAAGATCTCGGTGTAGCGGTTGCCGTCGCGCAGGAACCGGGTGGCGATCGCGTGCAGGAACTCGGGCTCGCCGCCGAACTCCTTCTGCACCCGGTACCAGAGCTCGCCGGTCTGGACGCCCTCGCCCTTCGCGTCGGCCGGCAGGAACAGCACCCAGCCGGGCGCGAGCACCTCCGGCTTCTCAAGCGCCTTTCCGTCCGCCTGCACCCTGCCCTTGTTCCGCTCGAAGATCTCCGCGTTGCGGTTGCCATCACCGAGCAGCCGCTCCGCGATGGCGAACAGGAACTCCGGCTCGCCGTTGTAGGAGGGCTGGACCTGGTACCACTTCATCAGGTCCCGCTGCTCGACCGGGGCGGACGGGGTGGCGGCGCCAAGCGGTTCCCGGGGCGCCGCGAGGGCCGGGCCGCCGGTCAGCGAGACGGCGAGGAGCAGCGCCAGCACGACGGTGCTGACTCGACGGACGTGACGGGACATCGGCCTACTTCCTCGCACGAAGATCACTGAAAACACGGCCACCTTACGCGGTGCGATAACGTGGGCGCACTGTCCGCGCGCCCGACTCAACATTGAAATCCACGAACGCGGGGTCGCGACCGGACGGATTTACCCCCCGGCGGAGGCATAGTGCAGCTAATACTTACCGTTGTCGATACTGTGAACAACGACGCAGCCAATGTGTCTCTCACTGTCGACGGCCAAGCCACAGTCGCCTCCGTCGGCTACGCAGCGCAACGGCTGATGCGCGACGCCGGTAACCGGGCGGACTCGGCGACGCTCTTCGCGAACGGGCGGGCCATCGACCCCGGGCTCTCCGTCGCCGACTCCGGCATCCGCGACGGCAGCGTGCTCAGCCTCGGCGGCCCGGCCGGGCCACCCCCGGAACAGACCGGGCTGCTGGAGATCCGGGTGGCCGGCGGACCTGCCGCGGGCGCGTTCGTCCGGCTCGGTGCGGGCAGCGGTGACATCGGCGGCGACGCGCGCTGCTGGGTGCCGGTCGCGGACCCGGCGCTGCCGCCCGCCGCCGCCACGGTGAGCGTGGACATCCAGGCCCGCTGCCGGGTCGCACCAGCAGGCGGCACACAGATCCGGCTCGACGGCGACGAGGTGACCGGCCCGGTCAGCTGGTCGCCCGGCCAGCTGCTGCACCTCGGCGGCAGCGTGCTTGAACTGGCCGAGTACACCCGCCCGGACGCGGCGCTGCAACCGTCGGCGGACGGCGCAGGCCTCGACTACAACCGGCCGCCGCGGATCCGGGCGCCGCGCCGGCAGACCCGCTTCCGGCTGCCGATGCCGCCCAAGGAGCCGCCGCGCAACCCGCTGCCGTGGCTCATCGCGCTGGTTCCGCTGGCCGGCGCGCTCGCGCTGATGCTTCTCACCGGCAACCGGACCATGCTGTTCCTGGCGCTGCTCAGCCCGCTGTCGCTTGTCGCGAACCACTTCTGGACCCGGCGGCAGGGCAAGCGGACGTTCGCCGACCTGCGCCGCGAATACGCCGAGACCAAGGCCCGGATCGAGAACGACGCCGCGGCCGCACTCGAGGTCGAGAAGTCGGACCGCCGCACGGCCGCGCCCGACCCCGGCCTGATCGCGGTCATCGCCACCGGGCCCCGCCGCCGGCTCTGGGAGCGTCGCCGCCGGGACGAGGACCACCTGCTGATCCGCGCCGGCGCCGGCGACCTGCCCGCAGAGGTGGCGCTTGACGACCCGGAGCAGGACGAACACCGGCGTACCGTGCACCGGTCCCTTCCGGACGTGCCTGTCACGCTGCCACTTCGCGAACACGGCGTGATCGGCTTCGCCGGCCCCGGCGACACCGCCCGCGCGCTCGGCCGCTGGGCCGTGCTGCAGACCGCGGTGCTGCACAGCCCCGCGGACGTGCAGATCACCGTGCTCACCGATCCGGCCGGCAACTCCAGCTGGGACTGGGTCCGCTGGCTCCCGCACACCCGCCCCGGCGGCGCCGGCGCACCAGCCGTGCTGATCGGCCTGGACGCGGAGTCGGTCGGCCGGCGGGTGGCGAGCCTGCTTGAGCTGATCGAGCAGCGCCTCGTCGTCCGGAAGGAGACCGGCGAGGCCGGCTTCCGCGAACCGGACCAGCTCGTCGTGCTGGACGGCTCCCGCCGGCTGCGCTCGCTGCCCGGCGTCATCCAACTGCTGCGTGAGGGCCCGGCGGTCGGCGTCTACGCGATCTGCCTGGACGCGGACGAACGCCTGCTGCCCGCGGAGTGCCAGGCCGTGGCCGTGGTGGAGGGCGGCACGCTGCGGATCTCCCGCACCGGCGCGGAAGAGCTCTACGGCGTACGCCCGGACTTCGTCAGCCCGGCCTGGTGTGCGCGCGTCGCCCGGCCACTGGCCCCGATCCGGGACGTCAGCGACGACGAGGAGGACGCGGCCCTGCCCGCCGCCAGCCGGCTGCTCGACGTGCTGTCGCTCGACCCGCCACGCGCGGAGGACATCGTGGCCCGGTGGGCGTTGCGCGGCGCCACCACCTCTGCCGTGGTCGGCGAGTCGTTCGACGGCGCGTTCGAGATCGATCTGCGCCGCGACGGCCCGCACGGCCTGATCGCCGGCACCACCGGCTCCGGCAAGTCCGAGCTGCTGCAGACCATCGTGGCATCGCTCGCCGCGGCGAACCGGCCGGACGCGATGACGTTCGTGCTCGTCGACTACAAGGGCGGCAGCGCGTTCGGGGACTGCGTACGGCTGCCGCACACCGTGGGCATGGTCACCGACCTGGACGACCACCTGGTCCGGCGCGCGCTTGAGTCGCTCGGCGCGGAGCTGCGCCGCCGTGAGCACATCCTGGCCGCGGCCGGGGCGAAGGACATCGAGGACTTCACCCGTACCGGCGGCGGGCTTCCCAGGTTGTTGATCGTGATCGACGAGTTCGCGTCGATGGCACGCGAACTGCCCGACTTCGTCACAGGCCTGGTCAACGTGGCACAGCGGGGCCGGTCGCTCGGCATCCACCTGCTGCTGGCCACGCAGCGCCCCAGCGGTGTGGTCTCGCCGGAGATCCGCGCCAACACGAACCTGCGCATCGCGCTGCGGGTCACCGACGCGGCTGAGAGCCAGGACGTGCTCAACGCGCCGGACGCCGCCCGGATCGCGAAGAGCACCCCGGGTCGCGCCTACGTGCGCCTCGGCCACGCGTCGCTGGTGCCGTTCCAGGCCGGGCGGGTCGGCGGGCGGCGGCCGGGCACCGACGGCGGCGCCGTCCCGTTCACCGCGCCGCCGGAGATGCGCGTGCTCGACTGGGCCGACCTGGTCCGGCCGCTTGACGCCGGGAACGCCCACCGGCCGCACGCGGTCCAGGACGAGGTCACCGACCTCCAGGTGCTTGTCGAGGCGCTGCGCGGTGCGGCCGAGCTGGCCGGCGTGCCGGAACAGCACAGCCCGTGGCTGGCGCCGCTGCCGGACTCGGTGCTTCTGCACGACCTGCCGGCCGAGCCGGGCGCGGTCCCGTTCGGCATCGAGGACCTGCCCAAACGGCAGGAACAGCGCACCGCGGCACTGCGGCTGGAGACCTTCGGCCACCTGATCGTGGCGGGCGCGCCGCGGACCGGACGATCGCAGCTGTTGCGCACGCTTGCCGGCGCGCTGGCGCGCACGCACTCCGCCGCCGACGTGCACCTCTACGGGCTGGACTGCGGCAACGGTGCGCTGCTCCCGCTGGCCGCGCTGCCGCACACAGGTGCTGTCGTGCAACGTACCGAGGTGGAGCGCGCGGTCCGGCTGATCGGCCGGCTCGGCGAGGAGATCCGCCGCCGGCAGGCAGTGCTGGCGGCGGGCGGCTTCGCGGACGTCACCGAACAGCGCCGCGCCGGCCGCGCGCCGCTGTCGCACATCGTGCTGCTGCTTGACCGGTGGGAGGGCTTCCTTACCTCGCTCGGCGAGCTGGACGCGGGCACGCTCGCCGACCAGATCTTCACGTTCCTGCGCGAAGGCGCAAGCGTCGGCGTGCACGTGGTGATCACCGGCGACAGGTCCGTGCTCAGCGGCCGGATCGCCACGCTCACCGAGGACAAGCTGGCGTTCCGGCTGGCCGACCGCGGCGACCTGGCGATGATCGGGCTGCATCCGCGCAATCTGCCGGAGAACACGGCGCCGGGCCGGGCGTTCCGGGCCGAAACCGGGATCGAGGTGCAGGTGGCGCTGCTTACCGCGGACCCGAGCGGCGCGGCCCAGGCGGCGGCGCTTACCGAGATCGGCCGCCGGGCCGGCGAGCGGGACGCGGATGTCCCGGCCGCCCAGCGCGCGTTCCGGCTGGGCGAGATTCCGCAGCAGATCGGCTACGAACAGGCCGCGGCGCTCCCCCGCACCGGTGGTGCCGGCGCCGGCTGGCTGCTGGCAGGCGTCGGTGGTGAGCAGATGGAGGCCTACGGGCCGGACATGGCCGCCGGGGTGCCCGCGTTCGCGGTGGGCGGGCCTTCGAAGTCCGGGCGCAGCACGATGCTTGTGGCGATGGCGCGGTCCGCGCTCGACGCCGGGCAGCAGATCATCGCGCTGGCGCCGCGCACCTCCCCGGTGCGCGACCTGGCCGGGCGGGCCGGTGTGATCGCGGTCTTCACCGGAAGTGACATCACGCCGGACGAGCTGAACTCCGCGCTGGCCGAGGTCACCGGGCGGGCGCTGCTTGTCGTCGACGACGCCTCCACGCTGCGGGATGCCGCCGCCTCCGCCGAACTGCGCGATGTGGTGCGCAACGGCGAGGCCCGGCACCTCTCGCTGATCTACGCCGGCGACCCGGAGGACCTGAGCGTCGGCTTCAGCGGATGGCTCGTCGACGCCCGCCGCAGCCGACGTGGCGCGCTGCTCTCCCCGCAGAACCGCACGGACGGCGACCTGGTCGGCCTGCGCCTGCCCCGCACCGCGGTCGGCCAGCCGGTGCGGCCGGGACGCGCGTTGTTGCACCTCGGAGACGGAGAGCCGATCACGATCCAGGTCCCGGAGTAAAACCCTTCAAGCGATATACCCGCTTCCGCCGGGGCACAGACCGTTTGCTCCCGCGGGCAACGGTCGTCGCCCAGGGGCTCCTCCCTGCGCGATCCGTGGTCGCACGAGCAACCCCGCGCGCCCGAATGCCGGTGACTCATGTCGAAGTGCGCGATGCGGCGATCGGGGGTTGGTCGTGGTGCGCGGGGCCGGCAGGGAGGAGCCCCTTGGGCGACGACCGGTGCCCGCGGGAGCAAACGGGCTGGAGCCCGGCGGAAGCGGGTATATCTGGAATTTCAGCTTTTGCACCTGTGTGGCGTGCGGGCAGCGAAAAGGGCGGCCACCGGGTGACCGCCCCTGCTTGCGCGAGCGCCTACTTGCGCAGGGCCTTCGCCAGTTCGTCGTCGGCCTGCTGGAAGGTGTCGGCGGCGGCGGTGAGGTACTTGCCCATGCCCTCGAGGCCCTCGGCCATCTTCTGGGCGCCCTCGTTGAACTCGCGGTAGGACTCGTCGAACTGCTTCGACGAGGCGTCGGTGACGTAGCCGCCGTTGACCAGGTTGTTGACCATGTTCTGCAGCTCGGTGAGCTTGCTGAAGATCTCTTCCTTGCCGCGGGTGAGCCGGTTGGCCGCGTCGCGCATCTCCTGGTACGTCACATTGACGTTCGCCATGTCATGCCTCCTGGTCGTCGGTGATGAAACGGAAGGTGCCGGTGATGGCGTCGAAGACGTCGAACAGCTCCGACTCCAGCGCCAGCAACGGGGAACTGCCGGTGATGAGCGCGACCCGGGTGGGGTCGGGGCCCGGGAACGGCACGAACGTCTGCATGACAAGCGCGCGGACCCAGCCGGCGCCGTCGGGCAGCGTCACGTCGTCGACGCCACGCGTGCGTGGCACCCGGCCGGCGCCGGGGAGTTCGGTGGACTCGGCCTGGCGCCAGAGCGAGTCGGGGCCGCGTCTGGGTACGGCCGTGAGGTGGTCCGCGACGGCGGCGTCCTGATTCGGCGCGTCCACGATGGTCACGGTCACGGTGGCGGTCATCACGGCGCCGCCGAGGCCGGTGACGAGCGTGCCGCAGAAACGGGCGCCGCTGTCGTAGGCGCGGCGGGCTGTCTCGCGCAGCACCTTGGCCAGCGCGCTGCGGTGTTCGCGCAGCTCAGGGACGTCGCGTAGGCGTTCCTCGACGAGGGTGCCGATGGCCGCGTTGCGCGCGTCGGGGTGCAGCTCGATCTCGAACCACGAGTCGGGGATGGTGATCGAGAATCCGGCGGCGGGCATCAGGCCTGGCCGTCCGTGCGGAGTTGGTCGCGGAGGTCGTTGTCGGCCTTGCGGAGGCCCTCGACGGCCTGCTTCGCCATGCCGATCAGCTGTTCGCAGTTCTTGTCGACCCGTCCCCGGCCGTCCCGCCAATGTGACTCAAAGTTACCTATGGCGTCGTCGACGTCCGGCCCGCCGAGGTCTCCGGAGAACTCGTTCATCCACGAGCGTGCGGAGTCCATGCCGCTGCGGATCGTCTCCAGTTGATTGGCGAACTCCGTCAATCCGTCCAGATTGACTGTCAAACGATCGGATGCCATAGATTTCCGTCTCTGCCTTTGACACGGGGCCGGTGGCGACCGTAGAGGGCGCGCACACAATCACCCTCAACGTTGACCACGACGGTACCCGAAGGTACCGTTGGCTCCCACTATACGTACAGTCACCACAGGACCTGGGGAGCGGATGACACGGCCGACCGACTGGCACGTCCTCGACCTGGACGGTGACCCGACACCCGGCGATCCGGTACGTGTGCGGCAGTTGGCGTCCCGGTTCCACGACTTCGCGGAGACCGCGCACCGCGCGAAGCTGGCCGTGGAGTCGTTGCAGGGCGACGGCGCGCTGCTGACCTGGGTGGGCAAGTCCGGCGACGCGTTCCGGGAGCAGTTCGGCGACTTCCCGAACCAGGTCACCAAGCTCTACCGCTCGCACCTGATGGTCGGCGACGCGCTTGACACGTTCGCCCCGGAGCTGGAACGGGCCCAGGCGCAGGCGGACCGCGCGCTGGCCGACGGGCGGGCCGCGGCCGAGAAGGTGTCCTCCCTCAAGGGTTCGCTGTCGGTCGCACAGCTGGACTTCACCGGCGCGTCGAAGGCGGCCGAGGCGGCGCAGGCGGAAACGGTCAAGCCGGACCCGGACCAGGTCAAGCAGGCGGTCCGGGACGCCACCGCGGCGCAGCAACGGCTCAGCGCCGCGCAGGGGCAGGTCGACGGCGCGCAGGGCGAGCTGGATCTGGCGAAGCAGCTGGCGATGCAGGCCAAGGAGATGCGCGACGGTGCGTCCCGGGCCTGCGTGCGGGAGATCGACGAGGCCTCGGACGCCGGCATCCAGCCCCGGAACTTCTGGCAGAAGCTCGGCGACGCGTTCAAGGAGATCTGGAACATCATCTGCGAGGTCGCGAAGTGGGTCGCGCTCGTCGCCGGCATCATCGGCATGATTCTCGGCGGCCCGCTCGCCTGGATCGCGCTCGCGGCCGGCGCGATCCTGCTGATCAAGGCGATCGTCGACTTCAGTCAGGGCAAGGGGTCCGTGATGGACCTGGTCTTCGGGCTCCTCGGCGTGATCCCCGGCGTCAAGGGCCTGACCAGCCTCTCCAAGCTGTCCGCGCTCTACAAGGCGGGCGGCATGAAGGAGATCGGCAAGGCCGCGCTGAACGGCATGAAGATCATGGCCAAGGACATGGTCAACCTGGTCAAGGCGGCCGGGCAGGGCGCGGTGACTGTGGTCAAGGCGCTCGGCGACGGCTCGGCGGCCGCGCTTGCCGGCCTCAAGAACGCGGGCAAGGTGGTGACCGGCGCGATCGACACCGGCAAGGTCGGCGACTTCATCCCGGCCGGGTTGCCCAAGGGCGGCGGCCCCGGGTTCGGCGCGCTGCCGACGCCGACGCTGCCGCCGGTCTCGGTCACGCCGGGCAAGACGTTCAAGCAGCACTTCGACGATCTCGCCGCGGTCAAGACGCAGACCGGCAACGCGCACGTCCAGGCGATCAAGAACGACATCGCGGGCAGAATCAGCGCGGACAAGCTGAAGATCGAAGGCGTGCACGCGGCCGATCTTCAGGTCAAGGTCAGCAAGATCGACGCGGATGCCGCCTCGAAGCTCGCGGTGGACAAGCTGAAGATCGAGAATGACTTCAAGGTCGATCTCAAGGCCCAGTCGGACCGGGTGAAGGTCGACGCCGCGGCGGACCTGAGCATCGCCAAGGGTGACCTCGACCTGACGTTCGACGGCCTGCGCGCGGCGAAGCTTGATGAGATCAAGGTCGCGTCGGACGCGAAGTTCAGCGCGGACGAACTGGCCGTCAAGAACGCGTCCGCCGAGCGTGGTGCCCAGATCGACGTCGAACTCAAGGCGATCAACGATCAGGCCAACGAGATCAAGGCGGTGATGCAGTCGCCCGCGGCGCAGGCCGACATGGTCCGGTTCAACGAGGTCTACGGCGGCGCGATGAAGCACCTGGACGCCGAGAACATCCGGCTCCTCGACGCCAAGGCGAACCTGCCCTCCGACCTCGCCGCCGACCTCGGCAAGCTCCGGACGGACACCGCGGCGAAGCTCTCCGGCGACCAGGCCGCCGCCCTCAAGGAGCTTGACATCCAGAAGCTGGACGAGATCACGGTCGCGGAGAAGACGTCCGCGGACGGCGTGAAGGCCGAGATCGAGAACCTGACGAAGAACCTTGAGCAGCAGCGCGACCTGGACGTGCAGAACCTCACGAACCAGATCGAGAACACCCGGCTCGGCGACATCAAGACCGCGGAGACCCAGGTGGACGCCGCGAAGAACCTGGACCTCGCGAACAACCTCCAGATGCATCAAGCGGACGAGCTGACCGAGATCAACGCGTTCACCAAGGACCTGGACCTGCAGTTCGACACCGCGAACATGCAGCTCAACCACCAGATGCTTGACTCACTCGGTGAGAACGTCGGCACTGTCAAGGTGCTGCACGGGGGCTCGCCGTACGGGATGCCCGGCGATCTCGGCACGGTGATCGAGAAGAACCTGCCGAAGCTCGACCAGATCAACCCGAACAAGATGCCGACGGACGTGAACTGCACGATCTGCGTGCAGCGGGTGGACGACTACGTCAAGACGGACACCATCACCATCGCCCCGAAGATCCCCACCACCCGGCCGCTGCACACCATCGAGGCCAACTACCCGGGCATGCAGTTCCAGCAGGTGCCGGGCGCGAACTACGCCACTGTGGTGGCGGACATGGCGGCGGCGAGCCCGGGTACGGTCGGCATCATTGGGTACAAGATCGGCGGGACCACTGACGGCCACGTCATGAACGTGTTCAACAAGGACGGGCGGATCATGTTCGTCGACGGCCAGACGGGTGGACTCGGGCACCTGCCGCCGCTTACCAATCCCGGCAGCGAGCTGTGGTTCACCCGGATCCCGTGACGAGGAGCGACCGATGATCGACATCCACCAGGCGCGTGCGCTCGCGGAGGCCAAGGTCCGTGAGATCGAGGAGCCTGCCACGCCGCTCGTGCTCACCGCGCCGGACGCGCCGCGCGAGTACCCCTGGGCGTGGGCGTTCTCCTACAACGCGGCCCGCTACCTGGAGACGAACCACTTCTCGGACATGGTGCCGGCCGGCCCGATCATCGTGCTGAAGGACGGCAGCGACGTGTGGATCGCGAACTCCGCGCCGCCGGTCGAGCAGTGGCTCAACATGTACGCGGAGCAGCACGGCCTGGCGACCCTGCCGCTCCCGCGGTCCTTCACATTCTGAGACGTTCTAGAGAGTGGACGGCTCGCGCGGCGTGACCAGGTCGAGGCGGTCGCCGAGGATCACGGCGGCCGCGCGGACCAGCTGCGAGATCCGGTCCACCTCGGTGACGTGGAACGACGCGGCGGAGAGGCCGTCGCTGTCCATCCGCGCCACCACAAGCACCAGGCCGGCCCGGCCGAACGGCGCGACCGCGTACCGGGTGCCGTCCACACCTGTCAGCGAGCGGGCCCGCAGCGGCGTGACCTCGGGCAGGTGCAGCGGCGCGGGCGCGCGCCAGCTGGCGTAGGCCACGTCCGGCTCACGGCCGGTCGCCACCGCGGGCTCGGCCTGTTCCGTGTCGGCTGCCGGCGGCCGGGGCGCGGCAGACCTGGCAGCCCAGTCGGCCGGGACCACCGCGGCGGCGGCCCAGTCCGCGGCAAGCAGGCCGGGGACCGCGTCGACAAGCGTGGCGAGGCCGTCCGCCGGGTTCGCGGCGACCTGGGCCAGCAGTTCGGCGTCGTGACCGCCGGCCACCGGCGCGCCGATCGCCCGCCAGACGCCGTCGACCTGCACGCCGGGGATCGCGGCCAGGCCGGCCATCAGACGCTCGACGCGCGCCGCACCGGGCCAGACCACTGTGAAGTCGTCGACGGCACGGCCGCCGAGCCGCTCCAGCACCACGACCTGCACGATGTCCGCACCGGCGACGCCGAGCGTGCGTGCCACCTGGCCGAGCGCGCCAGGACGGTCAGGAAGCGTG
Organism: Catenuloplanes sp. NPDC051500; assembly: GCF_044454585.1. Taxonomy (NCBI): domain Bacteria; kingdom Bacillati; phylum Actinomycetota; class Actinomycetes; order Micromonosporales; family Micromonosporaceae; genus Catenuloplanes; species Catenuloplanes sp. NPDC051500. The sequence continues at coordinate 211,325 of NZ_JBITDX010000010.1, read as the reverse complement.
ACCCGGACCCGCAGCAACATTGACGCTCCCCCTCGGTCCTCTGAACTTCAGAGAAATTCCGTACGGGACAAGCATGGCGGGTGTCCGTTTCGTGGTCGTTGCTGACCCATGTCCGTGCATAAAAATACAGATGGGACCGGTTACGCCGACGCCCGCCGAACAAGGTGCGTGTCGAGCAGGATGTACGGCCGTTCCATCGGCTCGTGCCGGATGCGCGCCACCAGCAGCCGGGCCATCTGCCGGCCCATCTCCTCGACCGGCTGGTGCACCGTGGTCAGCGGCGGGTCGGCCTGGCGCGCTATCGGCGAGTCCTCGAAGCCGACCACCGCGACGTCGTGCGGCACCCGGCGCCCGGCGTCGCGCAGCGCCCGCAGCGCACCGCACGCCATCAGGTCGGACGCGACGAAGACCGCGTCCAGATCCGGGTTCAGCTCGAGCAGCCGGTGCATGGCCGCGGTGCCGCTGCCCTCGGAGAAGTCGCCGTACGCGATCAGGCTCTCGTCGGCCGGCCGCCCACGCAGCTGCACCGCCTCGCGGTAGCCGGTGAGCCGGGCAACGCCCACGCCCATGTCCTGCGGCCCGGCGATGGTGGCGACCACCTGCCGCCCGCCGGCGATGAGATATTCGGTGGCGAGCCGCGCGCCGCCGGCGTTGTCCACGTCCACGAAGTAGGCCGCCTGCGCGCCCGGCTGCAGCATGCGCGCCGGCCGGCCGCCGAGCACGGACGGCAGGTCACGCTGTTCGAGAAGCGTCGGCAGCGGGTCGGAGTCGTGAAGCGAGAGCAGCAGCACGCCGTCGACGTGCTGGTTGGTGAGGTGGTGCTCGACGCGCTCCCGCTCGGCAGGCGACTGCGCCATCGCGAGCCACAGCTGCATCTGCGTCTCCAGCAGGCCGGAGCTGATGCCGCGCACGATCCCGGCGAAGAACGGCTCGCCGAACACCCGCTCCTCGGACTCGGAGACGACAAGCGCCACCGAGTCGGTCCGCTGGGTGACAAGCGCGCGGGCCGCCCGGTTCGGCACGTAGCCGAGCTCGTCGATCGCGGCCTGCACTGCCGCGCGGGCCTCCGGGCTGACCTGCGGGGAGCCGTTCACCACGCGGGAGACGGTGCCGCGCCCGACACCCGCGCGCGCGGCCACGGCATCGAGGGTTGGCCGGCCGAGCGATCGCGTGCGCTGGGTTGTCATCTCTGCTCCAAAGGCCCGGGGGCGTGCCGGTGGAGGCACGCCCCGCTACGGTACGACCACGCTTTACTGTGCGGCCAGACCGTTACGTCGGATCACGTCGGCGTACCACCTGGCGCTGCTCTTGGGGATGCGCTCCTGCGTCTCGTAGTCGACGTAGACCATGCCGAACCGCTTCGCGTAGCCCCACGACCACTCAAAATTATCCATGAGTGACCAGGCGAAGTATCCCTTGAGCGGCACGCCGGCCTCGATCGCGGTGTGGCAGGCGCGCAGGTGCTTGTCGAAGTAGTCCACCCGGCCCGGGTCGTCCACCTCGCCGTCGACCACCTTGTCCACGAACGCGGAGCCGTTCTCGGTGACGTAGAGCGGCACCGGCGGGTAGTTCTCCGCAACTCCGCGAAGCGTTTCGATGAGCCCCGGGGCGTCGATCTCCCAGTCCATGTCGGTGACCGGCACGCCGTCCCGGTGCACGAACCGGACCGTCTCGCTGCCCGTCCACGGGGACGGCTCGGCTACGGCAGAAGGCAGCGGCGCGGCGACCACGTGCCGGCTGTAGTAGTTGATGCCGAGGAAGTCAAGCGGCTGGTTGATCGTGGCCAGGTCGCCGTCGAGCAGGTGGGTGAAGTCGGTGACGTGGGCCAGATCCTCGACCACGTCCGCCGGGTACTCGCCCTTCAGCACCGGGTCCAGGAAGAACCGGTTGGCGAGCCCGTCGATCCGGCGGGCCGCGTCCGCGTCCGCGTCGGAGGAGGTGGCGGGCGCCATCGAGTACAGGTTGAGCGTGATGCCGAGCTGCGCGGCAGGCGTGGTGTCGCGCACGGCCTGCAGCGCCAGCCCGTGGCCGAGCAGCAGGTGGTGAGCGGCCTTGACCGCGGCGGCGCCGTCCTGGACGCCTGGCGCGTGCACGCCGGACCCGTACCCCAGGAAGGAGGAGCACCAGGGTTCGTTGAACGTCGTCCAGTTGGTGACCCGGTCGCCCAGGGCTGCCACTGTCAGCTGGGCGTAATCGGCGAACCGGGCCGCGGTGTCCCGCGCCGGCCAGCCGCCCGCGTCCTCAAGGGCCTGCGGCAGGTCCCAGTGGTAGAGCGTCGCCCAGGGCAGGATGCCGACCTCGAGCAGCTCGTCCGCGAGCCTGCGGTAGAAGTCCAGGCCGGCCTGGTTGACCGCGCCTGAGCCGGTGGGCTGGATGCGCGACCAGGCCAGCGAGAACCGGTACGACTTCAGGCCCAGCTCGGCCATCAGGCGCACGTCTTCCCGCAAGCGGTGGAAGTGGTCGCAGGCCACGTCGCCGGTGTCGCCGTTGAGCGTCCGCCCGGGCGTGTGGCTGAACGTGTCCCAGATCGACGGGCCGCGGCCGCCCTCGGTGACCGCGCCCTCGATCTGGTACGCCGCGGTCGCGGCGCCCCACAGGAAGTCCTGAGGAAACAACTGAGTCGTCACGCCTTGACGGAACCTTCCATGATGCCGCCGATGATCTGGCGGCCGAACGCGAGGAACACGAGGAGCAGCGGCACGATGGCCAGCGCGGTCCCGGTGAAGACCTGGACGTAGTCGGTCGTGTAGTTGCCCGTGGCAAGGATCTTAAGCGAGTACTGGATCGTCGGGGTGTCTCCGTCGAGAACCAGGTACGGCCAGAGGAACTCGTTCCACGTCTCCATGAACGTGAGCAGGCCGAGCACGGCCGCGGCCGGGCGCAGCGTGGGGAGCACGACGCTCCAGTAGATGCGCCAGGTGGAGCAGCCGTCCATCCGGGCCGCCTCGATCAGCTCGTCCGGGATCGCGGACATCGCGAACTGCCGCATCATGAAGACGCCGAAGCCCTTGACCAGGAAGGGCACGATCACGGCCTGGAGCGATCCGAGCCAGCCCAGCTTGATCATCATGATGTACAGCGGGATGTAGCCGAGCTGGGTGGGGATCATCATCGTGACGATGATGATCAGCAGCAGCGCGTTCGCGCCCCGGAACTTGAGCTTGGCGAACGCGAAGCCGGCAAGCGTGGAGAAGAGCACCACGGAGATCGTCACGACGCTCGACACGAAGATCGAGTTGGCCAGGCCGATCAGGAAGTGCGCCTGGTCGTTGGCGAGCAGCCGCTGTGTGTTCGCGACGAACTCACCGCCCGGCACGAGCGGCGGCGGGATCTTGTAGACCGCCGAGTTGTCGCGCGAGGCGACGATGAACGACCAGGCGATCGGGAAGATCGCCAGCAGCACCGCGATGATCAGCGCCACGTAGGTGAGCGGGCTGGCCTCCCACAGCCGCGCACCGGGGCGGCGGCTGCGGCGGGCGGGCTTCTGCGGGACCTGCGAGGCCTGCGGCGAGGGCGGGACGGTCAGCGTGGTCACTGGACGGACCCCTTCAGCGAGCGGCGGACCATCAGGAAGTTGATCAGCGCGAACAGCATGATCAACATGAAGAGCAGCCAGGACATGGCGGAGCCGACTCCATACTTGAAGTTGCCCTCGAACGTGGTGGAGTAGATGTACATCGCGATCGTCTGGAAGCCCTCCAGACCGCTGCCCGAGCCTGCCGCGCCGTAGTTGAACATCAGCGGCTCGGTGAACAGCTGCATCCCGCCGATGGTCGAGATGATCACCGTGAACAGGATCGTCGGCTGGATCAGCGGCACGGTGATCTGCCAGAACTGCCGGGTCGGGGACGCGCCGTCAAGCGAGGCCGACTCGTAGAGGTCCCGCGGGATGGCCTGCATGGCGGCCAGGTAGATCAGCGCGTTGTAGCCGGTCCACCGCCAGTCGACCATGAACGAGATGGCGGTCCAGGACGCCCAGCGGCTGCCCCGCCAGGAGATCGGGTCCAGGCTCAGCGACTGCAGGATCCAGTTCGCCAGGCCGTACCGGTCGGCGAAGATGAAGCCGAAGACGATGCCCACCGCGGCGACCGAGGTGATGTTCGGAAGCAGGATGCCCATCCGCAGCGCGGTACGGAAGCGCAGCTTACGGTTCAGCCAGTTCGCGAGCATCAGCGCGAGCAGCAGCTGCGGGACTGTCGACACGACGAAGATGCCCGCCGTGTTGTACATCGCGTTCCAGAAGTTCGCGTCGGTGAGCACCTCCTGGTAGTTCTCCAGGCCGACGAAGCCCTGGTCGCCCTTGATCAGGCCCCAGTCCCGCATCGACACCCAGCCGGTGTAGAGCAGCGGGAAGAAGCCGAAGACGAGGAAGAGCACGAAGAACGGCGCGACGTAGAGGTACGGCGACGCCTTCATGTCGAGCCGCCCGCGCCGCGCCTGACGCGCCTGCTTGCGGAGCTGCCCGGGGTCCAGCGGCGGGGGGCTCGCCGCGTGCCGCGGGTGTCCCGCGGCCTCAGTATTGACGCTCATGTGGTGGGGTTCCTTCCCCGGCCGCCACGGCCGGTGACTCCTGACCGTGTGACGGTGGCGCCCACGCGTCGAGCGTGAGCGCCACCGCGCGCCGGTACCGGTCGATCAGCCCTCGGCCAGCTTCTTACCGTCCGCGACAGCCTTCGCCCAGGCCTCGGCGGACGTCTTCTTCCCCTGCTCCGCGTTGCGCATCTCGGTCTCGAAGTAGTTCTCCCAGATCGCCTGGTGCTTCGGGCCGAGGTAGATCGGCTGGAGGCTCTTGGCGCTGGCGCCGAAGAGCTCGCCGGTCGGGGCGTTGCTGAAGTACTCGTTCGTCGAGCCCTTGAACGCCGGGTCGTCGAGCGCCTTCACGTTCGACGGCATGTTGCCCTTCTCCGCGTACGAGGAGAGCTCGCCGTCCTTGCCGGTCAGGTAGGTCAGCAGCTTGTAGGCCGCCTCCTTGTTCTTGCTCTGCTCCGGGATGGCCAGGTACGAGCCGCCCCAGTTACCGCTGCCGCCCGGGATCGTGGCGATGTCCCACTTGCCCTTGCCGGCCGCGCCGGCCCGCTCCGCGATCGAGCCGGTCATCCACGCGGGGCACGGCACTGTCGCGAACGCGGCGTTGGCGAACGCGGCGTTCCAGTCCGGCTGCCAGCGCTGCAGCTTGCCGGTGAGACCGTCGGCCGCCATCTGCAGGCCGAAGTCCCAGGCCTCCTTGACGACCGGGTTCTGCTCGACGACGAAGTTGTTGTTGGTGTCGTAGAACCAGGTCTTCGACTTCTGCATGATGTACGGCTGCATCACCGCGGTGGCGGTGTCGATGAACGCCACGTCCTTACCGGCCGGCGAGCTCTTGAAGCGCTTGCCGGTGGCCGCGTACTCCTCCCACGTCGGCCACAGCTTGGAGACCTCGGCGCGGTCGGTCGGCAGGCCGGCCTCCTTGAAGAGGTCGGACCGGTAACACATCGCCAGACCGCCGATGTCGGTGCCGAGACCGACAAGCTTCGACTTGTCGGAGGTGAAGCCGTTGGCCCACTTGTAGGGCAGGAAGTCCTGCTCCAGGGACGCCGCCCCCAGGTCGAGCAGGTTGGTCCACTTGTCCGGCGTCTCCAGGTAGCCGAGGAGGGTGCCCTCCTCGAGCATGACCACGTCGCCGGCGCCCTGGCCGGTGGCGAGCCACTGGTTCAGCTTCGGCGTGAAGTCCTTCAGTTCACCCATGTTCTGGGCGTCGACCTTGATGTCCGGGTTCGCGGTCTGGAAGGCCGCCACGGCCTTGTCGAAACCGGGACTGCCGAAGTACTGCAGCGTGACGGTGCCCCCGCCGCCCTCGCCGCCCTCGTCGCCGTCACTCGCGCTGCACGCCGCGGCGGAGAAGACCATGCCGGCGGCGAGAGCCGCCGCCGCGATGCCGCGCAGACGGCGCCTCGGAACGCTCATCCTGACCCCTTTGAAGTGGTGGAAGTGTGGGTATGCCGGTGAAGCCGGTCGATGTGCAGACCGGCGGACGCGCTCCGCTGACAGCGAAGTGTGGTGCCCGACACCGCAATCCGGGAGCGCTCCCATGAGATTGCCGACACGTTACGAAGGTGTCAAGGGGCCGATGGGAGCGTTCCCATTTCGTTACCGCCCTCTATGTAGCCGGTTACAAAAACCGTGCCGGCACTAGGCTTTGACCGTGAAACAGCTGCTGACCGGCCCTGACCTGGACGATGAGACGCTGATCGCGTACTACGCGCGCCCGAATCGGCCGACGCTCCGGGTCAGCTTCGTGTCGAGCGCGGACGGGGCGATGGAGATCGGCGGCCTCTCCACCGCGCTCTCCGGCCCGGACGACAAACGCGTCTTCGGCGTGCTGCGCATGCTCGCGGACGCGGTGCTTGTCGGCGCCGGCACGCTGCGCCGGGAGAACTACCGCCCGATCCGCCTCAGCCCGCCGCGCATCGAGTGGCGCCGCGCGCACGGCCTCCCGGACGTACCCACGCTCGTCACGGTCTCCCGCTCGCTCGACCTCGACCCGGCGATGCCCGCGCTCGCGGACGCACCGGCCCGCCCGCTCATCCTCACCTCGTCCGGCGCGCACCGCCCCGATCTCGCGGCGGTGGCCGACGTGATCCGTTTCGAAGATCCAGATCAACTTCTCGCGGGGGTACGGGCGAGAGCGCTCGACCACATCCTCTGCGAGGGCGGCCCGCAGTTGTTCGGCACGCTGCTCGCCGCGGACGCGGTCGACGAACTCTGCCTCACCGTCGCACCCCTGCTGGCCGGCGCCGGTGCCTCCCGGATCGCGGCCGGGCTCCCCGCGGCCGCCCGGCGGATGCGCGCGGCGCACGTGCTCCGGGGCGGTGACCACCTGATGATCAGGTATGTCAAGGCGAGTTAGACCTGTCACCCGATCGGGTCTTTAAGATCCACTGGTTGTGGATAACCCTGTGGGCAACCACAATATCTTGTGGAAAACCTGGGGACAGAGGGTGCCGGCCGCGGCGTGGCTTCCGTTGTTGTCGTACCTGTGGGGCACGATGATCGGGTGCCAGTAGACACCCAGGACCCGGGCCCCGTCGTCGGCCGCGTGCTGGGCACCGAAGACGCCACGCCGCTGCAGTTCTGGACCGCCGTCACCCCGGGGGCCTACCTGCAGCTCGACGACGTGGTCGTGACCCGGCGCGAGCTGCCGGGCCGGGAGCCGGTGACGATCGCCGGCGTGGTCACCCAGGTCCGCGCGCGGCACGAGGGCGCCCAGTTCGACTCCGACGTCTTCGCGATCGCGGAGGGCACGCTTCCCGCGCTGATCCAGGAGGCCGCGGAGATCACCACCACCCGCGTCGACCCGGAGCTCTACGTGCCGCCCGCGCCCGGCGCGCCGGTGCATCGCGCCGAGGGCGTCGCCCGTGCCCAGGCGCTGCACTTCGACCGGATGGAACGGCCGGTGCCGATGGGTTCCGGCCGCGACGGCGTACCCGTGTATCTGAATGCGGATTTTCTTGACGGCACCCGCGGCGCCCACGTCTCGATCTCCGGCATCTCCGGCGTGGCCACCAAGACCAGTTTCGCCACGTTCCTGCTCTACTCCGTGTTCCGCTCCGGCGTGCTCGGCGCGGACGGTGTCAACTCCAAGGCGCTGATCTTCAACGTCAAGGGCGAGGACCTGCTCTTCCTCGACTATCCGAACGCACGGCTGGACGAGAAGACCACCGAGGCCTACTCGCGGCTCGGGCTGCCCGCCGCACCGTTCGCGGACGTCCGGGTCTACGCGCCGCCGCGGATCGGTGACGCCTCCGGCACGCCCGACGTGAGCAGCCGCCTGACCGGCGTCGACGCGTTCTACTGGACGCTCGCCGAGTTCTGCGCGACCGGCCTGCTGCCGTACGTCTTCGCGGACGCGGACGACGAACGCCAGCAGTACACGATGGTCGTCCACGCGGTCGCGGCCCACCTGCAGCGCGTCGCGGTCCCGGCCGAGGGCGGCGTGAGCATCGAGGGCAAGCGCATCTCGTCCTACGGCGACCTCGTCGACTTCCTTGTCGAGCAGCTCAGCGACGAGGAGACCCGCCGCGACTGGGCCGGCTCCGCGGTCGGGATCGGCACCACCAACGCGTTCGCCCGCCGCCTGATCAGCAGCAAGAAGGACCTGTCCCGGCTGATCCGCGGCGACCTCGCCCAGCGCCGCCCACACTCGATCAACACCTCGGAGAGCGCCCAGGTCACAGTGGTCGACCTGCACAACCTGCCGGACCGCGCCCAGCGCTTCGTGGTCGGCGTGACGCTCAAGGCCGAGTTCGAGCGCAAGGAGAAGGCCGGCACCGCCAAGCCGCTGCTCTTCGTCGTCCTGGACGAGCTGAACAAGTACGCACCCCGCGACGGCACCTCGCCGATCAAGGAGGTGCTGCTTGACATCGCGGAGCGCGGCCGGTCGCTCGGCGTGATCCTGATCGGCGCGCAGCAGACCGCGAGCGAGGTCGAGCGGCGCATCGTGACCAACTCCGCGATCCGGGTGGTCGGCCGGCTCGACCCGGCCGAGGCTGGCCGCCCCGAGTACGGGTTCCTCCCGCCCGCGCAACGTCAGCGCGTGCTGCTCGCCAAGCCCGGCACCATGTTCGTCAACCAGCCGGACATCCCGGTACCGCTCTGCGTCGAGTTCCCGTTCCCGGCCTGGGCCACCCGGGTCTCCGAGGCCGGCGCGGCGCCCGCGGCCTCGCTCCGCTCGATCGTCCAGGCCTCGGACCCGTTCGCGGTCGTCGGCGGCCGGGGAGTGACAGGGGCCCGCATCTCCGACGACGACATCCCCTTCTGAGGACGCGACATATGAAGATTTTGCACACCTCGGACTGGCACGTCGGGAAGGTCCTCAAGGGCCACGCCCGGGTGGAGGAGCACATCGCCGTGCTCCGCGACCTGGTGGAGATCGCCCAGAAGGAGCGGCCCGATCTGGTCATCGTGGCCGGCGACCTCTACGACACCGCCTCCCCCACGCCCGACTCGACGCGCATCGTGACCCGCGCGCTCACCGCGCTGCGGGCCACTGGCGCCGAGGTAGTGGCGATCGGCGGCAACCATGACAACGGCGCCGCCCTCGATGCACTGCGCCCCTGGGCGGACGCGGCCGGCATCCAGCTGCGCGGCACCGTCCGGGAGAACGCGTCCGAGCACGTGCTCACCGGCACCACCGCCGGCGGCGAGGCGTGGCGGCTGGTCGCGCTGCCGTTCCTCTCCCAGCGCTACGCGGTGCGCGCGGTGGAGATGTACGAGCTGACCGCGTCCGAGGCGCAGCAGACCTACGCGGACCACATCGGCCGGCTGATCGCGAAACTCACCGAGGACTTCGCCAAGCGCGACGCGGTCAACCTGCTCACCGGCCACCTCACAGTGGTCGGCGCGAAGATGGGCGGCGGCGAGCGGGACGCGCACACGGTGCTCGGCTACGCGGTACCGGCAAGCGTCTTCCCGTCGTCGTGCCACTACGTGGCGCTCGGGCACCTGCACCGTACCCAGCAGATCCTCGGCCCCTGCCCGGTCCGCTACTCCGGCAGCCCGCTCGCGATCGACTTCGGCGAGGAGGAGAACCAGCCCTCCGTCACGATCGTGGAGGTCACGGCCACCACCGCGGCCCGCCCACGCACCATGCCGATCGCGTCCGCCACCCCACTTCGCACCCTCCGGGGTACGGTCGCCGACCTGCAGCGGTACGCCGAGCGCAACCCGGCGGCGTCCGGCTGGCTGCGCGTCTACGTGCGCGAGATGCCCCGCGCCGGCCTGCGCGAGGAGGTCCAGGACCTGCTGCCGAACGCGCTTGACGTGCGCATCGACCCGGACATGCTGCCGACCCGTACCAGCCCCACCGCGGCGCAGCGGGCCGGCCGCTCCCCGAGCACGCTGTTCGCCGACTACCTGAAGGTCCGCGGGCACGACGACGAGGGCATCAAGGACCTGTTCGACGAGATCTACGAGGAGATTCCGGGAGGCACGTCGTGAGGCCGCTGCGACTCGACATGGCCGGTTTCACCGTGTTCCGCGAACCGACCACTGTCGACTTCCTCGACGCGGACTTCTTCGCGCTGGTCGGGCCGACCGGCTCCGGCAAGTCCACTGTGCTCGACGCGATAACGTTCGCCCTCTACGGCCAGGTCCCGCGCTGGGGAACGGCCCGCGGCATCGTCAACGCGCTCGCGCCGTCCGCGGCCGAAGCACGCGTCCGGCTCGTCTTCGAGTCCGCAAACGAGCGGTACGTCGCCACCCGGGTGGTCCGCCGGGACGGCAAGGGACGCGTCGCCACGAGCGGCGCCGGCCTGCAGCTGATGCCGCGCGGCTTCGACGTGTCCAAGCTGGACACCGGGCTCTCGCCGGAGGATCTGGGCGAGGTGCTGGCCGGGACACCCGCGGAGATGGACAAGGCGGTGCAGGAGGCGGTCGGGCTGCCGTACGAGCAGTTCACCACGTGCGTCGTGCTGCCGCAGGGCCAGTTCGCCGACTTCCTGCACGCCAAGCCGGCCACCCGGCAGCAGATCCTGGTCAACCTGCTCGACCTCGGCGTCTACGAGGAGGTCCAGCGGCGCGCCACCTCCCGGGCCGGCGCCGCCGACGCGAAACTCGAAGGCGTCGACCAGCTGCTGGCCAACCTGGACGACACGGACGACGAGCACCTCGCGGCCGCCACCGAGCACGTCGCGCTCGTGCACGGACTCACCGAGGGCGTCGAGACCGCGCTCCCGGACCTGCGCGCCGCCGCGGCCCGTACCGAGGCCGCCGGCGCCGCGCTCGCCACCCTTGACTCCGAGATCGCGAAGCTGCGCGGCGTGCGCGCGCCGGCGGACGTGGCCGCGGTGGCCGGCGCCGCAGCCGACGCCCGCACCGCCGCCGCGGAGACGGTCCGCGCGGTCCACGCGGCCGAGGAGCTGGAGGAGAAGGTTCGCGGCGAGGTGTCCGGCGCCGGTGACGCCACCGCGCTCCGCCTGCTGCTGGAGGCCCACGCCGACCTGGACAAGCTCACCGCGCAGGCCGCGGAGCTGACCGCGATGCTTGCCTCCGCCGAGACCGAGCACGGCGCGGCAGCCGGTGCGGTCGCGGACGCACGGGCCGGGCACGAGCGCGCGATCGCGGCACTTGAGGCGGCCCGCCAGGCCTACCAGGACGCACAGAACGCGGACCGGGCCACCGCGCTGCGCCTGCACCTGGCTGTCGGCGACGCCTGCCCGGTGTGCGCGCAGACGGTGACGGCGCTGCCGGAGGACGCCCCGGCACAGGGGAACACCGGTGCTGGGCAGGCGGTGCCGGTCGACGGCGCCGGACGGGCCGTCGGGCACCGGCACGGCTCCGACGCGGGCGGCCGGCCGGGCGCACCCGCCGGCGCCTCCGGACGCGGCGCCGACAGCCGTGGCGCCGACAGCCGTGGCCGGGCCGGCGCACCCCGCCCGCGCGGCGAGGCGGAGCCGCAGACCGACGCCGCCGCCCGGCGCGCCGCCGGACGCTCCGCGGTCGCCGCCGCCGAGGCCGAGGGCAAGGCCGCCCGCGCGGCCGCGGACAGCGCCGCGAAGCTCGTCGCCACCCGTGAGCAGGCCGCCCGCGAGCTGGAGCGCACGCTCGACCGCGCGCGGGCCCGCCACGACGACCTGCAGCACCGGCTCACGGCCACCACCGCGAAGGTGGCCGGCTCGCCCGGCCCCGCCGCGCTGCGCCGCGAGCTTGACGAGATCGCCGCGCTGCAGGCGAAGCTGGACGGCGCGGGCGTCGCCGTGCGCCGGGCCCGCGAGGCCCAGCGGCGCGCCCAGGCCGAGGCGGAGCGCGCGGAGCAACGGCTGCGGGCCGCCTGGCAGGGCTTCGACACCGCCCGGGACGCGGTCGCGCCGTTCGGGCCGCCCGCGCCGGACCGGGAGGACGTGGCCGCGGCCTGGGCCGGGCTCACCGGCTGGACCGGGGAGCAGGTCACCCGGCGGGCCGAGGCCCGGACCGCGGCCGAGGCGGAATTGCGGGCCGCACGGGGCGGCGCGGACGGCGTACACCTGCGGATCGAGGCTCTTTTCGACGGTGTCGGCGTGTCCGCGCCGGCGAAGCGCGGCGAGTCCGACTACCTGCGGGCCGCGGCCGTCGCCACCGAGCGGGCCGAGGGCGCGCTCCGGCGCATCGAGGAGCGGCGCGAACAGGCCGCGGCGCTGCGCGAACAGCGGGCCGGACACGAGCGGACCGGCCGGGTCGCCAAGACCCTCGCCGGCCACCTGCGGGCCAACAACTTCGAGCGCTGGCTGCTTGAGGAGGCGCTGGACCTGCTTGTCGACGGCGGCTCCCGGATCCTGCGCGAGCTGTCCGGCGGTCAGTACGAGCTGGTCCACGACAAGGGCGAGTTCTGGGTCGTGGACCACTACGACGCCGGCCTGCGCCGCGGCGTGCGCACGCTCTCCGGCGGCGAGACGTTCCAGGCGTCGCTCGCGCTCGCGCTTGCGCTCTCCGAGCAGCTGGCCGGCATGTCCACCACCGCTGCCAGCCTGGAGTCGATCGTGCTCGACGAGGGCTTCGGCACGCTTGACGCCGCCACGCTCGACTCGGTCGCCGCCACGCTTGAGAACCTGGCCGCCCGTGGGGACAGGATGGTCGGCGTCGTCACCCATGTCAGCGCGCTCGCCGAGCGGATCCCGGTCCGTTTCGAGGTGCGCAAGGATGCCCGTAGCGCGCGAGTGACCCGGAGCGGCCTGTGACCCGTTACTTCATCGACGCGTGGGACCCGGCCTACGGGTCGTCGATCGAGACCGACGGCTCCGCGGGCTTCGCCGGCCCGTCCGAGCAGAGCACCGTCCAGGTCGACGCGGACCTGGAGGTCCCGTCCGAGCAGTGGCAGCCGCTCCTGCCCCCGTCCGGTCTGCGCCCGCCACGGGTGGTCCTGCTCGTCGACGGCGTGCGCCGCATCGACGCCGGCCTGTGGACCGAGGAGGAGGACGGCGCGTCCTATCCCGGCCTCGCCGCCTCCTACGCGGCCGGCGTGGTCCGCTGCGACCTGGAACAGGGTGTCGCGGTGCTGGCCGGATCACGGGTCCGGCGCGGTCTCTTCACCGCCAGCCCGAGCGCGGCCGACGCGGTCGCCGGTTCGATCCGTTACGAGGTGCACCGGGTCAGCGGCGCCGGCGAGCAGAGCAAGCTCCCGGCCGCGATCCAGGCGCCGCTCACCGCGCTCGAGGTCGAGGTGTCAGGTGAGGCCCGCGCGGACGCCGGCGACGACGACCTGCTGATCGTGGACGGGCCGCTGCGCAACCGCCGCCAGCTGGCGCGCACGATCGGCTACATCAAGACCCAGCACCGGCAGTACCTGCCGCCTCGGCTCTCCGCGGTCGTCACGTCGCTGAAGCCGGGCCAGCGGTCCCCGGTCTTCCTGACCGGCACGACCTGGGGCGGGTACTCCTGGTACATCCGGCTTCCCGGACGGCCGGGCGCGCCGTGGGCCGGCATCATCCGCGCCGAGTGCTCGTCCGATCTGGCGCCGGCGGCCGCGTTCGCGCTTGCCGACCTGTCGCTTGTCACGCTGCCGCGCTTCGCGTCCACCGCCTACAAGGACCCGCGCGCCCCGCAGAATCTGATCCCGATCGCAGGGCTGGAACGCCGTCTCCGGTCGATGCTCGGCGATTCGCGGCTGCTTCATCGCGCGCTGACCCAGTCGGCCGCGCGCGCCGCCTACGAGGCCGCAACCCAGAACCGCTGACAAGCACATTTACCCACACCCGCGGTGGTCCGGCCCGCACGCTCCCGCGGGCTTCCGGTTCCGCGGTGGTCCGGCAACACCCGGGACCGTCAGCGCGCCGGCCCCGGCAGACCCGGAGACCGTCAGGGTGATGCTCCCCGCGGGTCCGGGACGCGTCAGAAACGGGCGAAGGAGCGGATCGGCGTCCGGGGCCCGAACCGGGGCGCGGCGATCCCACCGGCGGCAAGCAGCACGCAGACCCGCCCACGATGGCCCGCGAACGGCTCCAGCAGCGCAAGCATGCGGGCGTCATCACCCCGCGCCTCGCCGGCCAGGCCCCAGGCGACAGTGTTCGGCACGTGGAAGTCGCCGACGCTTACCGCGTCCGCGTCGCCGAAGACGGTGCGGACCGTCTCCGCGGCAGTCCACGGGCCGATGCCGGGAATGCTCAGCAGGCGTCGGGTCAGCGACGCCGAGTCACCGCAGCGGTCGAGCGTCGCGGCCAGCGCCGCCGCGCGGAGGATGGTCTGGGCGCGCCGCTGCTCGACGCCGAGCGGGTGCAGCGCCCAGTAGGCGAGCCCGGCCACCACCTCGGCCGGCGGCGGCACCCAGAGGTCCGGACAGGGGCCGGGCGCAGGGGTCCCGTAGCGGCGGGTCAGCGCGGACCAGGCGTGGAACGCCTCCTTGCCGGTGACCTTCTGCTCCAGGATCGCGCGGGCCAGGCGCGGGAAGACCAGGCCGGTGGCGGGGAAGCGGATGCCCTGGTGGGTGTGGGCCAGGTCCGCCACGACCGGGTGGGCGGCGGCCAGCGCGGGGAAGCCGGAGACGTCGTCGCGCAGGCCCGCGATCGCGTCCGACCGGTCGAGCAGCCAGGTGGCGCCGTCGCCGTACGCGGTAGCGGTCAGGCAGTCGCCGGTGCGGGTCAGGCTCAGTGCGGCGGGACCGTCAGGGGTGTGCGCCGCGCACCAGAAGACGCCGTCGACGAAACGGGCGGCCGGGTCGAACCGGCCGAGCCCGAGCAGGCGCAATGTGCCCGAGACGTGGTAACCCGGCGGGAGCGTCAGCCGGCGTTCGTGAGGCACGCGGCAAGTGTGCCACCTGGGAAGACACGCTGGAAAGACTCGTGGGTACGGGGAGCGGCTGCTCCCCGTACCCACGGGATGGATCGTGAAAGCGGGGCGCCGGGGCATCCCTTCAAAATGCCCCGGCGCCGCCTCTTTCAGAACCCTTGGCGTTGTCCGGCGTCGCCAGGGGGGTAGGTCCGGCGACGGCGGACGGCGCCGCGGGAAGTGTCAGCCGCCGACCTGGACCCGCGCGGAGTCGATTGCGGGCGTCTGGTTGGCGCGCTCCATCATCGGGGTGCGGTGCGAACCGTCACCGGCCCACACGGTGCACTGGAACTCGCCTGCGGCCGGGAGGCCCGGCACGTTGATCTGCACGGTGTCGGCCTGACGGCCGCCGCCGCCGTCCTCGGTGGCGACGAAGAACGCGGGGGCCGGAGCGGCGTCCGGGGCCTCGTTGTTGTTCGCGAGCACCCGGCACGCGGTGTGGAAGTGGCCACGGACCAGGCCGTCGTTGTTCAGGAAGGAGCTCTCCAGGTAGTAACCGCCGGCAGCGGCACCCAGGAAGCGGTCACGGACCAGATTGCGGGTGCTGACCGCGATGGTGAACGGCTGGTTCACGCCCACGTTGTCCGGGATGTCGGTGATCAGCAGCGACGCGTTGTTTGCGGCGCTGGCGACCTCACCGAACTCGGTGTCGACGCAGCGGTTGCCCTCCTGGAAGCCGGTGTGCGGCTGCAGGCGGCTCTCGGAGCAGTCGTCGCCCAGGATGGCGAGACCGTTGGTGTCCTCGCGGACCGTACCCTCGCCGGCGCCCGGGTTCTGGCCGTTGCCGCCGCCGTTGTTGTTGCCGCCGCCGTTGTTGTTACCGCCACCGTTGTTGTTGCCGCCACCGTTGTTGCCGCCGCCGGTGGTGCTGGACGGGTTGGCGGCCGGCGTGCTCGCGGCCGGGGTGGTGGGGGGCAGCGAGGCCGGCTTGCAGCCACGGTTGCGGCGGTTACGTCCGCGCGCCTCGTTGATCTCCTGCTCGGAGGCCTGGCCGTCACCGACGTTCTGCCGGCGGCCGTTCTCGTCGATGAACGTGCCCCGGCCGTTGCGCGGGTACGTCGTGGCGGAGACCTGCGGCTGCGGGGCTGCCTGGCAGGCGTTGCCGCGGTTGTTGCCGCGGCGGTTGGTCGCCGCGTTCGACACCTGGGTGATGGCGATGATCCCGCCGAACACCGCAACCGTCGCCACAGCCGCGACGATCTTCCTGTTCCGTGAGGCCAGGGAGTACCTGAGCTTATCCGTCCACCTGGGCATGACGGGCAACCTTCCTTAACAACAGATCGAGCGCTGACGGGGTTGGGGTGGTCAGCGCCTTATCGACTACGGATGATGCGGACGGCGCCGAACGCGCCGGCTACCACGGCCACGACCAGCACCAGCCAGATGGCGGTCGTGTCGAAGCCACCGGTGGCGCCGCGTGCCTGTGCCGCCGCCAGGAGGGCGTTGGCGCCGGTGACCGGGTCGGCCTGCGCGTTGGGCGCGGCCGGAAGGGCCGCGTAGTTCACGAGGTCGGTGCTCTCCAGCAACGTCAGGTGAGTGAGCACGAAGGTGTTGGCCTGCTGCGCGAGCGCGCGGACCACGTCGTTGCGGGTCGAGCCGCGGATCGTCCCGATGACCGGGAAGATCTTGCCGTGGGCGGCGCGCAGCCGGGCCACGAAGATCTCGTCGAACTGGGCGCCCTCGGCGGCCTCCATCTCGGCCAGCCAGTTCTGCTGATCCTGGTTCGGCTGGTCGGGGAGCTGAACGTTCAGCTTCTCGGCCACGTTCCGGGTCAGTTCGTCGAGTTCGACGTGCTGCTCGCGGATTGCGGCGCCGACCTCCTGGACGCGCTGCGACTCGCCCTTCTCGATCGCCATCTCGCCGGCCGGGATCTCCCACAGGCCCGCGAGGCGTACCGCGATCACGAACTGCTCGTCCGCGGACGTGACGGGGCCGGAAGCGTCCTGCGCGGCCGGGTCCACCACGCCGGGTGTCGGCGCCGCGAACGCCACCGCGGGGGCGGAGAAGAGGACCGCACCCAGGACAGCAAGGGTGGAAACCGCGCGTACGCCGCGTTGCCGGAGTCGCACAGCCACCATCACTTCACCTCCATTAGTCGACACATCACGTCTCACGGATTTGAGGGTTCAGAGGGTTCAAGCCATCGAAAAAAGGTTCTTCGAATTTGTTTTGAACCTGGATCATCACCCGATCGGGTGATGGGACCCCGCCAATGCGAAGGGCCGACCGCTTTCGCCGCGGTCGGCCCTTTCAGTTATCGCTTAATTGCGATCAGTAGTCGTAGTCGCTCGACTTGGCCGACGAGCTCGCCTCGGGAGCGGACTCCTTGCCGGACTCCTGCTTCTTGGGGAGCGGCACGGCCTTCGGGGTGCCCTCCGGGAGGCACTCGAGGTTCTTCTTGCCGTCCGGCGCCGCGATGAACCAGGTGCCGCCGACCTTCTGGCCCTTCCACTGACCGGGCTTCTCGTCGCCGAGGTAGGTGTACAGCGGCCAGCCGTCAAGCGTGATCTGGCGGGTGCCGTCGGACCGGAGCACGGTGCCGACCAGCTCCTCGTCGACGCCCTCAAGCGCGGGCTCGCCGTCGGTGAGCGCCGGCGGCCAGATGATGGCGCAGTCGCCGTTGCAGTTCGAGATGGCCGGCTTGTTGCTGTCCTTGTCGAAGCGGTAGAGGAGGAAGCCCTCCTCGTTGGCGACGACGTTGCCCATCTGGTCCAGGGACTTGGCGATCAGCTTCTCGGTGAGCTGCTCGGGCGCGAGCTCGACCTCGTCGTCGCCGGCCGGCGCGGCAGAGGCGTCGGGGTCAGCGCTCGCCTCAGAGTCCGGGGACCCGCTCACCTCGGCCGCGGCGGGCACGGGGTTCGAGTCTCCGGCGGTGTCGTAGCTGACCGGCGCGCAACCCGACGCCAACATCAGCGCCGCGGCGAGCGCACCCATGGTGCCGCTCATGGCGAGGAGGGTTCGCTTCTGGGTAACCACGTTGATCTCCCTGAGGGTTCGTCCGCTTTTCGGTTCTGCCGGTGAATACGCACGACAACGCGGAGAGGATCGGAGATCGGCGGTGGACAATTTCACACCGAAACGTTGAACCAAAAAGCGCCGGGGCCCGTGAATGCACAGGCCCCGGCGCGTTTCATGCTTTGGTACGGATCAGTCCGGAGCGGTCACCAGCGTCGCGCCGGGCTTGCCGTCCGAGCCGACCAACTGCACCTGCACGTGGGCGATCTCGGCCCGCTTGGCCGCGGTCTGCGCGGACAGCTCAAGCGGGTTCGGGTTCGCGGTGGTGCCGTAGCCCTTGTCCGGGACGAGCCAGCCGGACAGGGTCTCGCTTGTGCCGTCCGTCTTGACCATGACCAGGCGGCACTCCTCGGGCCCGGTGATGTTCGAGACCATGAAGTTGACCTGCGTACCCCAGTCCTTCTCCTGGAAGTCCACAAGGAGCTGAACGCCGGTGCGCGGGTCGGTGGCGCGGTACTGCTCGCCGCCGTCCGGCCCACCGAGCCCGGGACCGTCCGGGTCCGGAGGCAGCTGGCCGTTCTGGGACGGGACCGCCAGCGCCCCGCCGGTGCCGTCGCCGCCGAACCACTGACCGCCGGCGAAGAGCGACAGGCTCGCCACCACTGCCACGATCCCGAGTGCGAACGCGCTGCTGACCAACTGGCGGCGCCGGGCGCGCTTGCGCTCCTTGCCGACAGTGCCCATCATCCGCTGCAGCACGCGGCCCTCGCGGTGCGTCTGCTCCGCGGCCACGTAGCTCGGCGGGTCCACCCGGCTGAGCACGTCGACCACTGGCATCAGAGACTCCAGCTCGGCCGCGCACTCGTCGCAGTCGATCAGGTGTTCCTCGAACGCGGCGGTCTCGTACTCGTCGAGCGCGCCGATCGCATAGGCGCCGACGTCCGTGTGCGGCGCTGACCCTTCCGGGGCAGCCGTCGAGAATCGGTCGCTCACCCCGTCACCCCCCGCTCCTGAAGCGCCGACCGCAGAGCCCGCAGCGCGTAGTAGACGCGCGACTTGGCGGTGCCGAGCGGCAGCCCGAGCGCATGTGCGGCCTCCTGCACGGTGCGCCCCTTGAAGTAAGTCTCCACCAGAATCTCCCGGTGCGCCGTGGTGAGCGTGCGCATCGCGTCGGAGACGGTCATCTCCTGCAACAGCCGATCGGTTTCATCGGATGTCGTGGGGAACGTCTCCAGCTCGCGGTCGTAGGTCTCGGTCGGGCGGGCCTTCTCGCTCCGGTGATCGTCGATCGCGATCCGCCGGGCGACTGTCACCAGCCACGGCCGCAATGAGGTCTGTCCCTGTGCACCCAGCCGGTGCGCATTGCGCCAGGCCCGAAGCAGCGTCTCCTGGACGATGTCCTCCGCGCGCTGCCGGTCGCCGCCGGTCAGCCGCAGCACGAACATCAGCAGGGGTCCCGCGTGCTCGTCGTACAGCGTGCGGACGAGCGCGTCCTCGCTCTTGGCGGAGCCGGTCGGGCCGAAGCCGCCGGTGCTCTCGCCGTCGTCGCCTCCACCGCGTCGCCCTCTTCCGCGAGGGTCGACCGGTCCGGTGGGGCCGCCGGGTATGCGAGGTGCGGGTGCTGGGTTCATGGCAGGGCGCGAGAAGTCAGGAGTTGCCTCGTGCGCGGCAGGCCTGGCCTCGTGCCGGGGAGCCGGTCGTGGCGTCACCGGCCCATCATTGCGGTTGATCGAGCTGCCGTCGAGCGTCAGCCACCGGTTTATTGATCGCGGCTGCCCAGGGGCACACAGTGTGTCCGTTCCACGACCACCGCCGGCTACCTGCTGCATCGCCACCTCCTCGTACGGTTACGGTCGCTGCTCGACTCGATCGCAAGTAGGTACGCGGTGGCAGGGCCCGTTGGATCAATCTGACGAGGAGAAATCCGTGAATCTGTGTGGCCTCGGTCACTCGTCCGGGTGACGACCCAACATTTCCGAAATGTCACCCACAGATGTGCATTAAGTCACATTTCACATTCTGGGACTGATTCCGGGCGCAGGCCGGTGCGACGGCGCCGGACGGCCCCCTCCGCCGCGCGCTCGTGGGCACCGGGCGACCCCGGCAACAACATGCACACCCACTCCCGGCACATTCCAAAAACACGAATCGGCCGGTACGACAGCGTGGGCACACTGCCGTACCGGCCGATTCAATCGTGCGCCGGCGATATCCGGGACGACCGTCGTTGTCGCAGCTCACTGGGCTGGTGAGCGGCACGGTCGCTGCCTGCGCCGATCCGGGAGCCTGCACTACCACAGTAATTCTGGCATGCTTTCGCAGAGGAACATTAAGTCGTCTAAGCACTCCTTAATCAAGCGAAAAGAATCGTTCGATCGGGGCTTTCTCACTATTCATAACGCGTGCCGGGCATTCAAGGTCGCCACCGCGACCGTGACCGTTCCGTTACCGGAGGTGCGGCGTCCGGATCAACAGCGACGCCTGCACGTCCGTCCCGCCGACCGCCTCGTAGACGTGCGGCACGTCGGCCCGCCAGGACACGTACCCACCCGCGCCGACAAGCAGCGGAGCATCGGCCGGGCCGGCCCGCAGCACGCCCGCGAACACGGTCAGGTCCTCGGTCACGCCGGGCTGGTGCGCCGGTGACGACTGCCTGGTACCCGCGGCGACGACAAGCCGGTACAGCTCGAACGTGACGCCCGGCTCCTCGAACGTGCGCAGCAACGTCGCGGTCACTGCCGCGCCGCTCACCTCCTGCGCCGGGTCCGCCGCAAGCGCCGCGCTCAGTGGCACACCGAGCTGCGCGGTCACCGCGTAGAGCGTCTCGAGCGTGGGATTGCGCACGCCGGTCTCCAGCCCGGAGAGCGTCGCCTTCCCGATCCCGGCCCGGCGCGCCACCTCGGACAGCGACAGCCCGCGCGCCTCCCGCAGCTCGCGCAGGCGCGGGCCGATTCCCCCTGGCGTGGTCACCGCCCCATGGTGCACGATGCCCTAGGCGTTCCGTTTATGAAACACCACTAGCATCCGGGGGTACGCCGTGAGCACGCGACTTCAACCGATCATCGCCGGGGCGGTCACCGCCGTCGTCGGCTTCGCCAGCTCGTTCGCGGTCGTGCTGGCCGGCCTGCGCGCGGCCGGTGCAAGCCCGGCGGAGGCCTCGTCCGGGCTGCTCGCCGCGTCCGTCGCGGTCGGACTGGTCGCGATCCTCCTCGGGGTGCGTCACCGCATGCCGATCGCGATCGCCTGGTCCACCCCCGGCGCCGCGCTGCTTGTCGCCACCGGAGTTCCCGACGGCGGCTGGCCCGCCGCGGTCGGCGCGTTCCTTGTCACCGGCGCGCTGATTGTGCTTGCCGGCCTGTTCACCCCGCTCGGGCGCGCGATCTCCGCCATCCCCCAGCCGATCGCCGGAGCCATGCTGGCCGGCGTGCTGCTCGACCTGTGCCTGGCCCCGGTACGCGCCGCCGCGGAGGTGCCGGCGCTCGCCGTACCCGTGATCGTGGTCTGGGCGGTGCTCTTCCGATTCGCACGGTTGTGGGCCGTCCCGGTCGCGCTCGCCGTGGCCGCCGTAGGCATCGCACTGACCGCGCCGCCCGGCGGGCTCGGCGGCGTCGACCCGTGGCCGACGCTTGTACTGACCGCGCCCGCGTTCACACCCTCCGCGCTGATCTCGCTTGCCGTGCCGCTGTTCCTGGTCACGATGGCCTCGCAGAACGTGCCGGGGATGGCGGTGCTGTCCGGCTTCGGCTACCGGCCACCGCTGCGGCCGCTGCTGCTGACCACCGGCGTCGCGACCGCGGTCACCGCGCCGGCCGGCGTGCACGCGGTGAACCTGGCCGCGATCAGCGCAGCGCTCGCCGCCGGGCCGGACGCCTCGCCCGATCCCGCCCGGCGCTGGATCGCGTCGGTAAGCGCGGGCGGGTTCATGATCCTGCTCGGCCTGGGCGCCGGGCTGGCCACCGCGCTTGTGCTGCTCTCACCGCCAGTGCTGATCGAGGCGGTGGCCGGGCTGGCGCTGCTGTCCGCACTGGCGTCCGCGCTCTCCTCCGCCGTGGCCGTGCCGGACGGGCGGGAGGCGGCCGTCGTGACGTTCGTGGTGACCGCGTCCGGGGTGTCGTTCC
The DNA here is from genome assembly GCF_044454585.1 of Catenuloplanes sp. NPDC051500. Classification (NCBI taxonomy): domain Bacteria; kingdom Bacillati; phylum Actinomycetota; class Actinomycetes; order Micromonosporales; family Micromonosporaceae; genus Catenuloplanes; species Catenuloplanes sp. NPDC051500. The sequence goes on along the minus strand of NZ_JBITDX010000010.1, from coordinate 189,477 downwards.
TGGGCATCGGATCCGCGTTCTGGGGACTGATCGCGGGTGCGCTGCTCCTGCTCCTGCTCCTGCTCCGGTTCCGGCAGACCCGCCGTCGAGCGGCCGCGCCGGTGACCGCCGACATGCCAGGCAGCGACTCCATGACCGGGCGACCGGCCCCCGAGACAGCACAGCCGAACCCCGGCGCGGCACAGCCGGACCCCAGCGTGGCGCAGCCGACTCCCGAGACGGCACAGCCGGACCCCAATACGGCGCAGCCGAACCCTGGCACAGCGCAGCCGGACCCTGATCAGGCGCAGCCGAACCCCGAGACGGCGCAGCCGCCTCCCGAGACGGCACAGCGGGACCCCGAGACGGCGGGCCGGGCTCCGCGCCCCGCCACTGATTCGGTGAAAGCGCCGCCCCGGCCACCGGCGGTCGATGTATCAAGGACTAAGTGATGTCGTTTCGGAGGGAGGCGCATGTCAGCGAAGCGGCGTCGCCCCCGCGGACTGCACCGGAATCCGTTCACCACCCGGGACGGCTTCCTGGCCTGGGCGAACAGCGCGCCGGTGACCGGAGCGCTCTGCCTGCTCGCCACGCTGCTCTGCCTGACCGGCGCGGTTGCGGCACACCGGCACACGTCCACGCTTCGTGACCGCGGCATCCAGGCGCAGGCGGACGTCCTGCGCGCCGGCAGTGACCGCAGCGTGCTGCTGCGGTTCACCACCGCGAAGGGCCAGGAGATCACCGCCGAGGTGGGCGCGCTCGACTGGGACCCGGCCCCGGTAACGGGCGGCACCGCCAAGGTCGTCTACGACCCGCTGAACCCGGCCGGAAGCGTCACCGACGCCCGCAACGGCCCCGATCGCCTGGTCACCTGGCTCCTTCTCGCCCTCGCCCTGCTCTTCGCCGTACTCGCACCGCTCTCTTTCACCCGCCGGGTCCGCTGGAGGAGCTGACCCGGCGGCGGCGTGGGAGACCCCGGGCCGGCGCCCGGGAGGCTCGGCCAGTCCGCACAAGTCCGGCCGGACGGGTCTTTCCGGACCACCGCGAGGCTTGCAGGGAGGAGCGCCAGCGACGACCGTTGCCCGCGGGAGCATGCGGGCGTGACCACCCGCAGAGCGGGAAGATGTGGCTTGTGGCGATCTTTGCGGACGTGTTTCTTTAACGGACTGTGATCAGGGTGTATGCATAGGCTCATGGATCTTCCGCTGATGCCGCCGATCTCGCCGATGCTGGCCAAGCCGATAAGCGAGATCCCGGCCGGGCAGTTGTACGAGCCGAAGTGGGACGGGTTCCGGTCGATCGTCTTCCGGGACGGCGACGAGGTCGAGATCGGCAGCCGCAACGAGAAGCCGCTGACCCGCTACTTCCCTGAGGTGGTCGAGGCGGTTCTGGCGAACTTCCCGGACCGCGCCGTGATCGACGGCGAGATAATCGTCGCGGACACCGAGCGGAACACGCTCGACTTCGAGGCGCTGCAGCAGCGCATCCACCCGGCCGCGTCCCGCATCACGCTGCTCTCCACCGAGACGCCGGCCAGCTTCGTCGCGTTCGACCTGCTGGCACTCGGCGATGAGGATCTGACCGCGCTGCCGTTCGCGGAGCGCCGCCGGCGGTTGCAGGAGGCGTTGTCGCACTCGGCGCCGCCGGTCCACGTCACGCCGCTCACAGATGATCTGGAGACCGCGCGGCGCTGGTTCGCCGAGTTCGAGGGCGCCGGGCTGGACGGGCTGATCGCCAAGGGGCCGGAGCTCACCTACCAGCCGGACAAGCGGGTGATGACCAAGATCAAGCACAAGCGCACTGCGGATTGCGTGGTGGCCGGCTACCGCGTGCACAAGTCCGGCGCGGACCGGATCGGCTCGCTGCTGCTCGGCCTGCACGACGAGAACGGCGCGCTGGTCTCGGTCGGCGTGATCGGCTCGTTCCCGATGGCCCGCCGCCAGGAGCTGTTCCAGGAGCTGCAGCCGCTCGTGACCGACTTCGACGGCCACCCGTGGAACTGGGCCGCCCACGAGCAGGGCGAACGCACGCCCCGGCGGAACGAGCAGAGTCGATGGAACGCAGGCAAGGACCTGTCCTTCACGCCGCTGCGCCCGGAGCGGGTGGTCGAGGTCCGCTACGACTACATGGAGGGGGTGCGCTTCCGGCATACCGCGCAATTCGAGCGGTGGCGCCCGGACCGCACGCCGGAGAGCTGCACGTATGAGCAGCTGGAGCGGCCCGTTCGGTTCAACCTTGCGGACGTGCTCGGCACGCACTGACCGTGACCCGCGCGGCACGCGCCCGACAGGACCCGCGCGGCACGCTGACCAGGATGCGCGCGGCACGCGACCGACGCCGGAAATCTCGCGGATGGTTCCGGTAGGTCAGGGCCTTTACGGAGCACGGGTGTCGCGCGGCCGCCGCGTCAGCGGCGATCGGCCGGAGCGGCAGCGCCCGGAGCGGCAGCGCCCGGAGCGGCAGCGCCCGGAGCGGCAGCGCAGCCGGAGCTGTCGTAAAGACCGGCACCGAAGCGGGACGGCTCCGGTAGGTCAGGGCTGTTGCGGAGGCCGTGTGAGGCGCGGCTGCCGCCTCAACGGCGGTCCGCAGGGCCGCCGCAGCGTGATTGGCCGCCAGGATCGGCATCGACACGCTGAGGATCCCGCGATGGGCAAGCCCACGTGGCTCTCGGGATCCGTCTCCGTCCGGTTCTCGGGGATGGAGCACCACCACTCCCGACATGTCGGACAAATTAGTCACTCACTGATCCGCCGGAGGCGAAGTCAAGATCCTTGCGACCCTGGTGGCCCTAATTCCAGTCAAATAAGGGCCACCAGGAACGCAAGGATCTTGCATCCCGAGAAATGGACGCCGATTCCCGGAATCCAGCCGACCCCACGCGCGATCCGCGGGTCCGAGCGCTGCGCGCGTGGAAGCTCACCAGAGCCCTCCGTGCTACGCACGCAACACACCGCAGTCGGGACCTTCCTGAAACGATCCATGTGCCGAGGCACGTGCGAAAGCGGATGCATCGCAGTCTGCCGCAGGCGGTAGACAAGGTCGTCAGACCAGCATGCGTCGCCGCGCCGGGTGGCGCCGGGCACTGCGGGGGCCGTCGGCGCGCCGGGCATCGTGGGCGAGACCAGCGCTGCAGGCGGAGCAACGAACTCCGTTAATGGGATGAGAAAAGCAGAAAGCCGTGGGCGCGAAGCGCCCTCGAAGAATCACAAGCCGAGACCAGCGACATCCCTGCGACACCCCGGGCTTCGGGGCCGGCGCCAGCAGCCCTGCGAGCCGCGGGCCCCGGCCGGCCGGCACTCACGCGGTAACCGCACCCCACCCGCGCTCTCGTGAGAGCCCTACCTGCCGGACCACCCGCGAGACTTCCGACTTCGGTGCCGGTTCTTGCGACCGACCAGCGAGACCAATGCCACGTGGCCTGTTGATCAAGGAATCCGACCTGGTCTTTCGCGAAGCGCCCAGCTCCGCCTGCTATCCGCCTGCCGGACCAGGAGGCATCGGCGCTGGCCAGAAGCTCGCAGCCAGACCCGAGCCATTTCAAGATCAAAATAAACTGTGGTCAGGATGGACATCTCAGTAGGCGGCCTTATGGCGAAATTTCGGCATAAGGCGCCCGAGTTTCAACCTTGACGCCAAGAGGTCAGTACGTGGCGTCGGACCAGGACCCACGCAGCACCCGCTGATCAGTAGCGGCGCAAACCGAGGCTGGTCAGAATCTCGCGGGTTGCGGAGGCAGCCGGGCGCCAGATCGAGTCGCGGAGCCAGTGGTGCACCGGTGTGACAGTGTGTGCCCAGAGGTAGGCCACCGCCCGCGCCACCGGGACCACCGTGTGCCGCCAGGTCCAGGCGACGGCCAGGCCGAGCCAGCGCAGCGGGGTCCAGACAAGGTACCGCCACAGCCAGGCGATCAGCCGCCCGACCGGCACCGCGGTGTACCGCCAGGCCCAGGCGAACGCGCTCGCGATCACGTGCCACACAGCGGCCAGCGCTCGCTCGATCACGTGGAACATCCAGCCCACCGCGACCGCGATCGGCCGGAGAACCCAGCGGTGGATTGCCGAGAGGACGTGGCCGAGCAGGGTGAAGAAGCCGGTGATCAGCGGCCGGACCGCCCGGAGCACGGGCCTGACCGCGTGCTGCCACACCCAGCGCAGCGGCTCGTAGATGAGCGTGACAGTCACCCAGGCGATCGGCGTGATCACCAGGTAGACCAGGATCCAGCGCAGCGGCGGCCGCAGGACACGCTGCCAGACCCAGCGCGCGGGGCGCGTAATCAGGTTCACGGCGATCCAGCGCAGCGGCAGCCAGACCAGGTAGACGCCGGCCCAGCTCAGCGCGGCCGCGATGCGGCGGGCCAGTTCCCACAGCAGCCGGAACGGCAGAACCAGGACGAATGCGATCGCGCGCACCGGGTAGCTGATCCACGCGGGCACGTCGTCGTCGGCCGGGGGCCGGTGTGCCAGCTCCCGGCGCCGGGCGGCGTCGCGGGCGGCAAAGAGGTCGTCACTGTCCATCGCCGGCTCACGGTACGTGCCCTGGTCAAGGCCGGCGCACGGCGTACCCCGGCATGATCTTGATCTGTCAGGTCAGGAAGACGGCGGCGACGATCATGGACAGGGCGGAGGCGAGCGTGGAGAGCATGACCACGTCGCGGGCAAGCGTCTCGGACTCCTGGTAGCGCAGCGCGAAGACGAACACGTTCTGCGCGGCGGGGAGCGCGGAGGTCACCACTGCCGCGAACAGTTGATCCTGCGGGAGGCCGACAAGGAAACGCCCGATGAGGTACGCCAGTGCCGGCTGCACCACGACCTTGAGCGCCACCGCGAGGTAGCGGTCCGGGGACTCCGGGCCGGACTGCAGCGGGCGCGCGCCCGGCAGCGACATGCCGAACGCAAGCAGCGCGGCCGGCACCGCGGCGGCCCCGACCAGCTCGAACGGTTGCAGCAGCAGCGCGGGAGGCGTCCACCCGGACACGGCCACCACGATGCCGGCCACGGACGCCACCATGATCGGATTGCGGGCCGGCAGGAGCAGCAGGTCCCTGACCGACGGCCGGCCCTGCCCGCTGGCCAGGTCGAGCACGGTAAGCGCGAACGGCGCGGCGAGCAGGACCTGGAAGAGCAGCACGGGTACGACGAGCGACACGTCCCCGAGCACGTAGGCAGCGATCGGCAGTCCCAGGTTCGCCGCGTTCACATAGGACGCGCCGAGCGCGCCGATCGTGGTCCGCCGGGCGGCACGCTTCCAGACCAGGCGCGCGACAAGCACGTAGATCACCGCGACAAGCACCGTGGCGGCCACGAAGACAAGCAGCGCGCCGGTGACGATCCGGTCCAGGCTGGTACGGCTGAGCGTGACGAACAGCAGCGCGGGCGTGGCGACGAAGAAGACCAGGCGGCCGAGCACAGTGGGCGCGTGTTCGCCGAGCACCCGGCCGCGCGCGAGCAGGTAGCCGAGCAGGGCGATGGCCCAGATAGCCGCGAAACCGCTGAGTACTCCGCGCATTCACCTGATCATGCCGGGTAACTGCGGTTCCGGCGCACCGGATGTGACCGGATAGTCTCAGTGGGCCTGTGTCGACGCTCGAAGGGACTCGCAGTGCTGCGTACACCTCACCGCGTGCTGGCGGCGTTGGTCGCCACGGTGCTCACGGTGTCCGGCTGCTCGCTGCCGGTCTTCGCACCGGGCGGCGGTTCCGGCGCGACCCGCCCGGACGGCGTCGGCCCCGGCGGCCCCGGCCCGGCGAACCTGGCCTGGCGCAACTGCGCGGACATCCCGCAGGACCTGTTCGGGCAGAAGGCGCCGCGGATGCGCTACGAGTGCGCCGAGATCACCGTGCCGAAGGACTGGAACGCGGCGGGCAACGGCGCCACGTTCGAGTTGGCGCTGATGCGGGTGCGGTCCACCCAGCAGAAGAACCGGATCGGCTCGCTGCTGATCAACCCGGGCGGGCCGGGCGGCTCCGGAATCGACACCGCGGCGTACCTGTCGTTCGGGCCGCAGGCGCAGGGGCTGCCGTCCGAGGTGCTGGAGCGCTTCGACCTGATCGGCTTCGACCCGCGCGGCGTGTCCCGGTCGTCGCCGGTCAAGTGCATCTCGGACACCGACCTGGACGCCAGCTACGGCGCGGAGCCGGACCCGGAGACACCTGCCGACTTCGAGGAGCTGGTCACGCTCAACAAGCGGATCGGCACGGAGTGCGGCGCGAAGTACGGCGCCGAACTGCAGCTCTTCTCCACCGAGCAGGCCGCGCGGGACATCGACGCGATCCGGTCCGCGGTCGGCGACGAGAAGTTGACCTACCTGGGCTACTCGTACGGGACGCTGCTCGGTGCCACGTACGCGCAGCTGTTCCCGCAGAACATCCGCGCGATGGTGCTGGACGGCGCGGTCGACCCGCAGCAGGGCATGGTCGCCGGCTCGGAGTCGCAGGCGAAGGGGTTCGAGCGCGCGTTCGACAACTTCGCCGCCTGGTGCCGGAGCACGCCGGCGCAGTGCCCGATCGGGCCGGACGCGCGGGCCACGCTCACCGGACTGCTGGACAAGGCGCGGGCCACACCGCTGACCGGCTCGGGCGGGCGGAAGGCCACGGCCGGCTGGATCTTCTACGCCGCGGTGGCCGCGCTCTACACGGAGCTGTACTGGCCGGAGCTGGGCAAGGCGCTCGGCGCGCTTCGCGACGGCGACCCGGACGACATGTTCGCGCTCGCGGACACGTACACGAGCCGCACCGACCGGGGCACCTACGACAACCAGGCGGACGCGCTGCTGGCCGTGAACTGCGCGGACAGCGACGAGACGGTGACGGCAGAGCAGGTCAGGGCGCTGCAGCTGGACTGGGAGAAGAAGTACCCGCTGTTCGGTGCGCCGCTCGCGCTCGGCATGCTCGGCTGCGCGTTCTGGCCGGGGGCGCGGGATCCGTACCCGACCGGGCCGGCCCAGGGCGCGCCGACGATCGTGGTGGTGGGCACGGTCGGCGACCCGGCAACGCCCTACGAGCAGACCGCGGTGCTTGCGAACATGCTCGGCACCGGCCAGGTGCTGACCTGGGAGGGCGAGGGCCACACCGCGTACCCGAATACGTCGTGCATCACCCGCGCGGTGGACGGCTATCTCATCGATCTCACCGCGCCGGCCCGGGACCTGCGCTGCCCGGCCGGCTGACGAAGACGATCGCCTGAAACCGAGGACGCGGTCTTACCTAGTCTTTACCTGATCCCTTCGCGCGGGACGGCTGCACCCGCATCGGCTCTCCGGGCATCTTGGGATATTCCGGCGGATACGGAAGGTCACCGCGGTCGTCCGGCTCAAGCAGCGGCGTGATGTCGAACGCCGCGTCGTCGATGGCCGCGTGCGGGTCACCGATCTTCGCGAAGCGCGGCGGAACCGTGCGCAGGTCGAAGTCGTCCGGCTCGACGTCGGCCAGCTCGTCCCAGGTCACCGGCGTGGACACGGTGGCGCGGGCGTTCGCCCGCAGGCTGTACGCGCAGGCGATCGTCCGGTCCCGGGCCATCTGGTTGTAGTCGAGGAAGACCCGCTCGCCGCGCTCCTCCTTCCACCAGTTCGTGGTGGCCAGGTCCGGCCGGCGCGCCTCCACCGCACGGGCCAGCGCGATCGCGGCGCGACGCACCTCCACGAACGACCAGAGCGGCTCGATCCGCACATAGACGTGCACGCCGCGCCCGCCGGAGGTCTTCGGATAGCCGGTGGCGCCCAGCTCGGACAGCACCTCACGAACCGTGCCGGCCACCGTCACCGCGTCCGCGAAGTCGGTGCCGGGCTGCGGGTCGAGGTCGATGCGCAGCTCGTCCGGCTGGTCCACGTGCGTACGCCGCACCGGCCACGGGTGGAACACGATCGTGCCCATCTGCGCTGCCCAGGCCACATGCGCCAGGTCAGCGGGGCACAGCTCGGCCGCGGCCCGCCCACTCGGGAACGTGATCGTGGCGGACTCGATCCACGGCGGCACGCCCCGGGTCGGCACCCGCTTCTGGAAGAACGTCTCCCCGTCCAGACCGTCCGGGAAGCGTTGCAGCGTCGTCGGCCGGTCGCCGAGCGCGCGCATCATGCCGTCGCCGACAGCCAGGTAGTACTCGAAGACGTCCCGCTTGGTGAACCCGCGGCTGGGAAAATAGATCTTGTCCGGGCTGGTCAGCCGCACGGCCCGGCCGGCAACCTCGATCTCCTCAGCTTTTGACGCCATGCTCGGACCCTACGTGACGACAATGCCGCCCGGGGGCCGATGTGGACCCCGGGCGGCTACCGATCAGATGCTCAGACCTCGAAGCGGCGCCGGTGCCGGCCCGCGTAGAGCAGCGCGGCGCCACCCGCGGTGACAAGCGCGCCCGCGCCGACCATCCCGGCCAGCGGCAGGCCGGTGACAGGCAGCTCGCCACCCGGCGTCTCCGGCACGTCCTGCTCACCTGCGGTCGGCGTCGGCGCCTCAGGCGAACCGGCCGAGACGCCACCGCCCGGCGGCACCTCCTGCTGGCCCGCGCCCGGCACCGAGCTGGTCGGCGTCGGGGTCGGGACGTCGGACGGGGTCTCCGGCGGGGTCTCGTTGCCGGGGCCGCCCGGGCTCTCCGGCGGCGTCTCGTCGCTCGGGCCGCCCGGCGTGCCGTATCCGCTCTGGCCACGGGTGGGTGCCTGGTCGCCGTACCCCGGGGTGGAGGCCACGCGCGGCGCTGCGGCGGCGCACTTGGCGGTCGCGTCACCGAGCACACCGGCCGCGATGCCGCACACGTTGACCGGAGCGTTGATCGGCAGGCCGATCGAGGCACCGTTCAGGATGCCGTTGGTGTCGTCCGGTGCCGCGCTCGCCGGCTGGGCGCCGAAAGCAAGCGCCGCCGCGAACATCGTGAACCCGGCGGCCGGCAGCGTTGCCGCCGCGATGATGCGCCGTTTCATGCTCGTCACGCTGTGTTCTCCTCAGGGTGGGTGGCAGGGGAGGCTTAAGTTGATATTTACAGTTAAAGACCGTTTTGCGTTGATCCTAACTGTCGTTAGGCGCAAAACGGTCCAACACGCGCACTCCACGCCTAACGGGGCAGACGAGCGTCAGGACACTGGTCGACAGGCGACGACCGGCTGCCGGAGTACCGTTGATCGCATGACCATCGAGAAGAACGACGTCCTGCCGGTCACCGAGGAGGAGTGGCGCGTCCGCCTCAACCCCGAGGAGTTCCGCGTCCTCCGCCAGGCCGGCACGGAGGCACCGTGGACCGGTGAGTACGTCGACACCAAGACCGAGGGCGTCTACCACTGCCGCGCGTGTGGCGCGGAACTGTTCAGCAGCGACACCAAGTTCGACAGCCACTGCGGCTGGCCGTCCTTCGACGACGCCCTCCCGGGCACGGTCATCGAGATCGAGGACCGCACGCTCGGCATGCGCCGCACCGAGATCCGCTGCGCGAACTGCCAGTCGCACCTCGGCCACGTGTTCCACGGTGAGGGCTACACCGCCAAGAACACCCGCCACTGCGTCAACTCGATCTCGGTGCGCCTACAGCCGAAGGCCTGAAGCCCACAGAGCCGAAGGACCGAAGCCTCTCCCGCCTCCGCGGTGGTCCGGTTTCGCGAGCTCCCGCGGCCTCAGATCCGTGGGTGGTCCCGGAAAACCCCGCCGGGCGTCTGACGCTCAGGACGGCGCCGATCCCGCCGGGCGGGACCGGCGCCCGTCGAAGGCCTGCTCCAACTCCCGCTCGATCCGGCGGCGCTCCTCGTGGCGCCGGCCCATCGCGGGCGTATAGACGGTCACCGAGCCCTTCCGGTGGGTCTTCGAGGCGTACATCGCCATGTCGGCGTGGGTGAGCAGCCGTTCCGCGTCGTCGTAGTCGGCGCCGCCCACCGCGACGCCGATGCTCGCGCCGATGGTGACCCGGCCGGAGATGCGGCGCAGCGCGTACGGCGCGGAGATCACGTCCTTCATCCGGTGCGCCACCTCCCGCGCCCGCGCCGGATGGTCAAGCCCGTCCAGTAGCACCAGGAACTCGTCGCCGCCGAACCGGGCCGCCACGTCCCGCTCGCGCAGCGCGCCGGTGAGCCGCTCCCCCACCGCGACCAGCAGCTCGTCGCCGGCGTCGTGCCCGTGGTCGTCGTTGACCTTCTTGAACCCGTCCAGGTCGAAGAAGATCAGCGCGTGTACGTCGCCGTGGTCCATCGCCTCGCGCAACCGGTCCAGCAGCAGCGTACGGTTCGGCAGCCCGGTCAGGTGGTCGTGGTGCGCGGCCCGGGCCAGCTCCCGCTCCCGGGCGCGCAGCTCCGCGACCAGCTCCTCGCGCTTCAGCGCCACAGTGAGCAGCGCGGACCACTGGTTGAGCGGCTCCCGCCCGGTGGCGACCCGGTCGTCGATTGCGTCCACCACCGCGAGCAGGCCCCAGTCCTCGTCGCCGGCCCGGACCGGCGCCACGAACACGGTGCCGTCCGGGTGCGCGGCCGCGGCCCGGCGCAGTGCGGCGGGCGGGAACTCGCCGACCGGTACCACGCTGCCGATCCGCGCGGACGCGTCCGGGTCGCCGGGCGCGAACACGCCGGCGATCTCCACTGTCTTCCCGCGCTCCCGCCAGACGCCGAGGCAGCCGGCCCGAACTCCGGTGGGGGCCAGCCAGCCCAGCGCGCGGGGGTCCTTCTGGTGGCTGCGCAGCAGGTCGAGGCTTACGCCGTACTGCGTGCCGAGCACCCGTTCCAGGTGCGTCTGCTCCTCGAACTGGGCCCGGCCCTGCGCCTCCATCAGCTCCAGGAGCAGCGCGGACGGGTCGCCGGCGCGGAGCGCGTTCACCCGGTGGGCGGCCTCCAGCAGCTCCGGCGGCCGGCCCGGCGCGGCAAGCAGCGGGGCCAGGCGGCGCAGCCGGTCCGGCGGGGCGGTCATGGCCACGGCCTCGACCACGTCGTCCGGCAGCGGCGGGTCGTCGAGCACCCGGCTGCCGGGCGTGCAGCCGCACGACTCGCGGATCACCAGGCGGGTCGGCACGTCCACCCGCTCCGCGACCGGCTCACCGTCCAGCCGGCGCAGCAGCGCCTCGGCCGCGGCCGCGCCGATCGACTCCATCGGCTGTTGCACGCTTGTCAGCCGCGGCTGGGAGTAGGACGCCGCCTGCCGGTCGTCGAAGCCGATCACGGCCTGGTCGCGGGGCAGCCGCATACCGGCCGCGCGCATCGCCCGCATCAGGCCGAGCGCGTTCGCATCAGTGCCGAGCAGCACCGCGGTGGACGGCAGGCCGGCGGCAAGCATCTGCCGGGCCGCCTCCACGCCGCCGTGCTCCTGATTGTCCGGCAGGTCGTAGCGGAGCGCCGGGCCGGTCGCCAGGCCGTGCGCATGCATCGCGTCCACGTAGGCCGCGTGCCGTTCGCGCACGTCCGCGCCGCCGAAGTAGCCGGCGAACGCGATCCGGGTGTGCCCGTGCCGGATCAGGTGCGCGATCGCGGCGCGTACGCCGGTGCGGTTGTCAGGTCGTATCAGCCCTGCACCGGCGTAGCTCCGGCTGATCGACACGACCGGCCGGCCGGTACGGAGCAGCTCGTCGACGTACTCCTCCGGGACCGCGTTGATGACGACCACGAAGCCGTCCGCGAGCTCCCGGGAGACCGGGCCGCCGAGCGTGGCCGGCGCGGCGGCTTCGGCCTGATCCGTTCCGGCGTCAAGCGTCTGCACCACGATCAGGCCACCGCCGGCGTGGGTGGCGACGCGGGCCGCGCCGCGCAGCACACCGCCGTGGTACCAGCCACCCAGAAACGGTGACAACACTCCGAGAATGCGAGTTCTCGACACCTGCAAGGCCTCCCTCGCCGTTCGGGCGCCTCCGCGTCGGCGACACGGCCGCTCGCCCGGCCGTGACCCCTGCGCCGTCACGAAGCGCGCGCCACAGTGCAGGGGCCAACCCTAGGGCAGAAGCGGCGGCCGCGGTCACCCTCCGCCACGGAAGGAGTACCTATCTCGCGTTCTTCTCCCGGAGCCGGGGGAGGATCTCCTTGCCGTACACCTCGATGAAGCGCGGCTGGTCCGGGCCGGGGCCGTGGAAGACCAGGTGCGTGAAGCCCATGTCGATGTACTCCTGGATCTTCGCGACGTGCTCGTCCGGATCCGTGGAGACGATGAACCGCTTCGCGGACCGCTCGACCGGCAGCGCGTCGGCAAGCCGCTCCATCTCGATCGGGTCCTCGACGCCGGTCTTCTCCTCCGGCGAGAGCGCGAGCGCGGCCCAGTGGTGCGTGTCGTTGAGCGCGCGCTCCGCGTCGTGGTCGAAGGACACCTTGACCTCGATCATCAGATCCAGGTCGTCGAGGGTACGGCCGGCCTTGCCCGCGCCCTCGGTCAGCGCGGGCAGCAGCGTACCCGTGTAGAGGTCGTGGCCCTTTCCGCTTGTGGTGATGAACCCGTCGGCGACCCGCCCGGCCATCCTGGTCGCGGCTGGGCCGGACGCGCCGATGTAGAGCGGGACCGGCGTCTCCGGCTTGTCGTAGATCGTTGCCTTCTCGGTGCGCCAGAACGTGCCCTCGAAGTCGAGCCGGTCCTCGGTCCACAGCGCCTTGATCAGCGTGACCGCCTCCTTGAGCCGGGCGAAACGCTCCTTCGGCTCCGGCCAGGCAGTGCCGAGCGGCACCTCGTTGAGCGACTCGCCGCTGCCCACGCCCAGGATCACCCGGCCCGGTGCGATCAGGCCGAGCGTGGCGAACGCCTGCGCGATCATCGCCGGGTGGTAGCGGAACGTCGGGGTCAGCACGCTCGTCCCGATCGCGACCCGCTGGGTGCGCGCAAGCGCGGCGCCCAGCCAGGGCAGCGCGGCCGGCGCGTGACCGTGCGTGTGCCGCCACGGCTGCAGGTGGTCGCTGATGAAGACGGAGTCGAAACCGGACTCCTCCGCCTGGACTGTGAAGTCGAGCAGTTCCGTCGGGCTGAACTGCTCGGCGGAGGCCTTGTATCCGAACCGAAGCATCACGATCTCCTTGTCGAGCCGTCAGCCTCGATCTTCCCGCACGCTCCTCCGTTTCACCGGCCTTGGCGCGAACGTCACAGATCCAGCCGGCCGCCGAGACCGTCGATGACCGCGTCCGCGCCCTCGTCGTCGAGCCAGATCCCGCCGGTGGCGAGGTAGCGGAAGTGATACCGCCCCGGCGGGAGGGGAAGGCTGACGGTGCGGGTGCCGTCGCGTCGCGGCACGAGCTCATGCCGTCCCGGCTCCCAGCCGTTGAAACAGCCGACCACGCTGATGGTGCCGCCCGGGCCGCCCGCCGGCAGGCAGAACGTCACCCGCGTCTTGCCGCCGAAAAGCCTGCTCCGTTTGATCATGTGCCCGCCCCCGCCTGGCTCGCTTTTCAAAGATCAACGAGCCAGGTGGGGTACGGGTTAGGCGACCTTCTTGAACGTGGCCAGCTTGGCGGCCAGCTCCGTCATCTGCGGCGTGTAGCCCTGGTAGCTGTACTGCGCCTCGGAGAACCAGTCGACGATCTGACCGGCCTTGACCGCGGGGAGCGCGGCGAACGCGGGCTGCGTCTTGATCAGCTCGGCGCTCGGCAGCGCCTGCGTGCGCGCGTCGTAGAGGATCACGTCGACCGGGTACTTCGCCGCGTTCTCCCAGCTCAGCGACTCCCACCAGGCGCCCGCGCTGTCCGGCTTGGCCGGCACGGTCATCGGCACGCCCTGGGCCAGGTAGTACGACAGGTCCGGGCTGTACTTCGGGATGGACATGTAGAGCACGTCCTTGCTCCCGGAGAACGCGGCGACGCGCAGGCCGGCGGCGGTCGCTGCGGCACCGGCGGTCTTCACCGCCGCGGACGCGGTCTGGAACGCGGCCTTCGCGGCGGCCAGTTCCGGTGTCGCGGTGTTCGCGCCCAGCTTGCCGGCCAGGTCCTCGTAGAGGCCGATCGCCCGGTCCAGCGGGACCTCGCTCAGCTGCACGCCGAGCGTGGGGGCGATCTGCTCGATCTGCGGCTCGGTCTCCTCCGGGACGTACCAGAGCAGCTTGGGGTCGTACATGCCGGCGATCAGCAGCTGCGGCGCGAGCGTGAGGTACTTCTCCACGTTGAACTCGCCGTAGACGTTGCCCACGGAGGTCACCGAGGCGAGGTCCACGCTTCCGGACTGCGGGTCCTGCGTGCCGTCCGCCTTGGTGGACGGGCCGAAGATGCCGATCGGACGGATGCCGAAGTCCCACAGTGCGGCGGCCGCACCGACCTGGGCGACGATCTTCGTCGGTACGGCGGGCAGCGAGATCTGCTTACCGCGGCCGTCGGTGTAGGTGAACGGGCCCGCGGCGGCGGCACTGCCGGACGCGGACGGAGCGTCGTCATCGGAGCCGCCACAGGCGGCGAGCACGGCGGTGGCACCAAGGCCCAGCGCGCCGGTGAGCAGAGTCCGGCGCGAAGCACGGGCACCAAGGTCGTATCGCATGGTCGGTAAGGCTAGCCTTCCCTCAGTAAACGAGAAACCCAGGGTGACTATGATCGCCCTGCCCCGCACCTTGATCAGGGAGACATTGGTGAAAAGACGCCTTGTCGGCCTCCTACTCGTCTTAGGACTTCTCCTGGTCACTGTGGGTCTGAGCATCGCGGTCGGCAGCCGCACCATCCCGCTCGGCGACGTGCTCGGCGCGCTCAACGGCACCGGCCGGCCGGACGACGTGCTCACCGTCCGCGAACTGCGCATCCCACGTACCATCCTCGGCCTGGTCGCCGGTGCCGCGCTCGGCCTGGCCGGCGCGCTGATGCAGTCGCTGACCCGCAACCCGCTCGCCGACCCCGGCATCTTCGGCATCAACCACGGCGCCGCGGCCGGCGTGGTCCTGGCGATCACCATCTTCGGAATCACCTCGCCCGCCGGGTACGTCTGGTTCGCGTTCGCCGGCGCGGTCCTCGCCACGCTTGTCGCCTACGGAGCAAGCAGCGGACGCGGCGGCACCAACCCGGCCCGGCTCGCGCTCGCCGGCATCGCGGTCCAGTTCGCGCTGGCCGGCGTGAATCAGGCGCTGCAACTCGCCGACCGCGGCGCGCTTGACCAGATGCGCTTCTGGATCGTCGGCTCGCTCGCCAACCGCGAGACCGGGACCATGTGGAAGCTCGCGCCGTTCTTCGCCGCCGGCATCCTGCTCAGCCTGCTGCTCGCGCGCAGCCTCAACGCGCTGGCGCTCGGCGACGACACCGCCCGTGCGCTCGGCGCCGGCGTCGCCACCACCCGGATCCTCGCGCTGGTCGCGGTCACGCTGCTCTGCGGCGCGGCCACGGCGGCGTGCGGGCCGCTGGCGTTCATCGGCCTGATGGTGCCGCACATCGTCCGCACCTTCACCGGCCCGGATCAGCGCTGGGTGCTGCCGTTCAGCATGCTGCTGGCGCCGGTCGTGCTGCTCGGCGCGGACATCCTCGGCCGCGTACTGTCCCGGCCCGGCGAACTGCAGGTCGGCATCGTCATGGACGTCATCGGGGGAATCGTGTTCATCGCCATCGTCCGCGCCCGACGGGTGGTGCACCTGTGAAACCGTTCCGGGTCGTACCCCCGCGGGCCTTTCTGGTTTCGGCACTGCTCGCAGTCGCGCTGCTGGTGATGGCCGGTTTCACGATGACCACAGGCGACTTCCAGGTGCCGATCGGCGACGTGATCACCGCGATCGTCGGCGACGCCACGCCCGCGGCCGAGTTCGTCGTCAACACGCTGCGGCTGCCCCGGCTGCTTGTCGCGGTGCTGGCCGGGGCCGGGCTCGGCGTGGCCGGCGCGGTCATGCAGAGCCTCAGCCGCAACCCGCTCGGCAGCCCCGACATGATCGGCTTCTCGATGGGCGCGGCCACCGGCGGCATCGCGGCCATCCTGCTCACCGCGAGCGGCACCCTCGGCACCTCGATCGGCGCGTTTCTGGGCGGGCTCGCCACCGCGCTGACCATCCTGCTGCTGGTCGGGCGGCACGGGCTCAACGGGTACCGCCTGGTGCTTGTCGGCGTCGGCATCTCCGTCGTGCTGGCGGCGGTCAACGGGTACCTGCTCACCCGCGCCACGCTCGGCGACGCGCAGCGCGCGGTCGCCTGGCAGGTCGGCAACCTCTCCGGCCGCGACTGGGACCACGTGACGGTGGTCGCGATCGTGCTTGCCGTGCTCCTGCCGCTGATCATGGCCTTCAACAGGCAGATGTCCATGCTTGAGCTTGGCGACGACACCGCCACCGCGCTCGGCGTCAGCGTGTTCGCCACCCGGCTGGTACCGATGCTCGCCTCGATCGGGCTGATCGCGGCCGGCATCTCGATGGCCGGGCCGATCCCGTTCGTCGCGCTGGCCGCGCCGCACCTCGCCCGCCGCCTCACCCGCCACCCCGGCCCGAACGTGCTGCCCGCGGCCGTGATCGGCGCGCTGCTCACAGTGGTGTCCGACTTCGCGGCACAGCACGCGCTGCCGGTGCAGCTGCCGGTCGGCATCGTGACAAGCGTGTTCGGCGGCGTCTACCTGGTCGCGCTGCTGATCGTGCAACGCCGGAGCCGCCGTGCGTGATCTATCCTGCGAACTATGGGCATCGAGGACGCGGAACGGGTGACGTACCGGGTGGAGCAGACGTTCCGCTACAGCTACGACAGCCCGGTCACGGCCGTGCGCCAGCGGCTGGTCTGCGTCCCCCGGGCCCGGCACGGCGACCAGAGCCGCCGTCGCCACCGTCTCTCCGTGCACCTGGGTGACGGCGGTCCGGCCGTGCGGGTGCCACGGCGCAGCGACCGCGACCGGGCCGGCAATTCGGTGCTGCGGGTGCTGGTCCCGGCGGTCGCGTCCACCCTGTCGTTCCGGCTGGTCGCAGAGCTTTCGAGGGTACGGGCGGAAGGCCCGCCGCGATTGCCGGAGTCAGCGCTTCGCGACCCGCGGCTACTCCTCCCGACCCGGCTGACGGCGCCGGACGACCGGGTACGCGAGCTGGCGGCCACCTGCGCGTCAGCCGACCCGGTCTCGGCCGTCGAGGCGATCAACCACGCGGTACGGCAGACGCTTGTCTACCGGCCGGGTGCGACCGGGGTGACCACCACCGCGGTGCAGGCGCTCACGCTTGGTGCGGGCGTGTGCCAGGACTACGCGCACATCATGCTTGCGGTCTGCCGGGCAGCCGGGATCGCGGCCCGGTACGTCTCGGGACACCTGATCGGCGAGGGCGCGAGCCACGCGTGGGTGGAGGCGGTGGTGCCGTCCGGGGACGGGGCGGTGGCGCTGGCCTTCGACCCGTGCAACGACCGCCGGGCCGGTTTCTCCTATGTGACAGTGGCGACCGGGCGCGACTATGCGGACATTCCCCCGACGTCGGGGACGTACGTGGGCGCGCCGGGCGGGCAGCTGGTGTCCACACAGACGGTGCGGGTGTTGGACTGCGGCTGAGCTGCGGGTCAGCGACTCAGCCCGGTGCCGACAACCGGGTCAGCGGCTCAGCCCGGTGCCGACAACCAGGTCAGCACCTCGCCCGCGGCCACGCGCAGATCCGGATCGGGATCGGCGTCGCGCAGCCGTTCCAGCAAGGGCCGGCCGGTCAGGACCGCCTCGTAGACGCGCAGCAGCAGCACCGAGCCCAGCCGCTCCTGGTCCGGCTCGGCCAGGCCGAACAGGTAGTGCTCGAACTCGTCGCCGTCCCAGTCCCCGGCCTCGAACGCGTCAATCAACGCCCGGCCCTCGGCCGCCTCCGCGCGGATCTCCGCGAGCGGAAACTCCTCGGACGCGTAGAACGAGGGGTCGCCGATAGCCAGTTCGCCGAGCAGCTCCACCAGCCGGAGCCGTTCCGATCGCGTCAGCGGCGACGGCCCGGCCAGGATCTCCAGCAGGAACGGGACCGCGTAGGAGCTGGCCTGGTACCGGCTGCCCTGGTGCACGATCGTGCCGCCGAGCTGCCAGAGTGCCATCTTCCGGTCGCTGGCGTCGTCCGAGAGCAGCGCGCGCAGTTGTCCCGGCACGTCGGAGGCCGAGCCGTAGGCGTGACTGAGCCGCCGCCAGGCGATGTCGTCGATTCCGTCGAGCATGGCCCGCATCCTGCCACGCATGCACATATCGACGCGCATCAGCTGCAAAGCCGGGAGTGGGGCGCTAGCCTGAAACCGGAGCGAACCGGGCGCATCACGAATCAATCGCGCACCGGCCACTTCCCCTTGCCCGTATTTGTCGCAATAAATCTGCACACGATACGCATTGACCCTCTTCACTGCGCTTGCCTACGGTGGGGCCAGAAGGTTTCGGAGTCGTTAACACAACCGGCCAACGGCCCAAGACTCCGAGATCGGAAATATCGCCCTATGGCGTGGCGGCGGGCAGGCAGAGGCCCTCGCCCACGCCGGGCGGTGGCCCTGAGACCGCACCACTCGAACGCCCGGAACGGCCGCGCCCACGGCCGGAACGGCCACGCCCACGGCCGCCCAGGGTCACCGCCTCCCGTCGAGGGATGTCCACCGCGGACATCCCACCGAAGGAGGAACGGCACATGCAGGACAACACTCCGGTCCGGCACCGCACCGCGCGGCGTCGCGCCCTTCCGCTCGTGATCGGCGCCGGCTTCACTGCCGCCGTGCTCGCGACCGGCATGGGCGCGATCGCCAACGCGGCTGAAGCGCCGCAGGCCGACGCCGGCACGGGCACCCTCGCGGCTCCGGCCCTGGTCGGCTGGGCGACGCAGAACGGTGGCACCACAGGTGGCGGCAGCGCCTCCCCGGTCACCGTCACCTCGTCGTCCGCCCTGATCAGCGCCATGCAGTCGAGCAGCGCCGCGGTGATCAACGTGTCCGGCACGATCTCGCTCAGCGGCATGCAGAAGGTCGCCTCGAACAAGACGATCCGTGGAGTCGGCTCCAGCGCGACGATCACCGGCGGCGGCCTGAACATCGCCAACGCCAAGAACGTGATCATCCAGAACCTGAACTTCCGGAACGCCTCCGACGACTCGATCAACGTCCAGTACTCGACGAACGTCTGGCTCGACCACCTGGACATGGCCAACGGCTACGACGGGCTGCTGGACATCAAGCGGACCAGCAACTTCATCACCGTGTCCTACGTGCACAGTCACGACCACGACAAGAACATGCTGCTCGGGCACAGTGACGACAACGCGAGCGAGGACAACGGCAAGCTGAAGGTGACGTACCACCACAACTGGTTCGACGGCACCAACCAGCGCAACCCGCGGGTCCGCTTCGGCAACCCGGTGCACGTGTTCAACAACTACTACAGCAACGTCGGCTCCTACGGCGTGGCCTCCACCGAGGGTGCGGGCGTGCTCGTCGAGTGCAACTACTTCGAGAACGTCGAGGACCCGTACCACCTGGGTGAGGGCGACTCGGGCCCCGGCACCCTGGTGGCGCGCAACAACCAGCTGGTCAACTCCGGCTCCGGCCAGACCGGCGGCAGCGTCGCCTCGATCCCCTACTCCTACACCTGCGACACCCCGAGCTCGGTGAAGTCCATCGTCACCGCGCAGTCGGGCACCGGCAAGATCTAGAACCCTTCCACGGTACGGGGTGGGCGTCGCCCGGACGCCCACCCCGTCTCCGTGCCGATCCTATCGGCGGCTCACGGCAGCGAGGCGGCGATCTCCGCGATCGAGCGGCGGCGGCCGGTATAGAACGGGACCTCCTCGCGCACATGCCGGCGTGCACCGGACGCCCTCAGGTCACGCATCAGGTCGACGATCCGGTACAGCTCGTCCGCCTCGAACGCCAGCATCCACTCGTAGTCACCAAGCGCGAACGACGCGACCGTGTTGGCCCGCACGTCCGGGTAGTCGCGCGCCATCTGCCCGTGCTCCTTGAGCAGCGCCCGCCGCTCCTCGTCCGGCAGCAGGTACCACTCGTAGGACCGCACGAACGGATAGACGCACAGGTAGGGACGCGGCTCCTCCCCCGCCAGGAACGCCGGAATGTGGCTGCGGTTGAACTCCGCCGGCCGGTGCAGCGCCATCTGCGACCACACCCCGCTGAAGTGCCGCCCGAACGCGGTGCGCCGGAACAGCGAATACGCCTCCTGCAGCGCGTCGCTCGACTCCGCATGCCACCAGATCATCAGGTCGGCGTCCGCACGCAGCCCGGACACGTCGTACGTGCCCCGAACCACCACACCCTTCGCCTCCAGCTGCGCGAACAGCTCGTCCGTCTCCGCGATCAGATCGTCGCGCAGCGCCGGGAGCGGCGAGTCGGCCTTGAAGACCGACCACATCGTGTACCGGATCGAGGCGTTCAACTCCTTGATCCGCCCCGCGTTCGTCTGCTCGCTCATGCGTTCTCCCTGCTCATCATGCTTTCCTGCACATCCGTCCGCACCAACCCCACCGCCGCACTGCCCCACCGCCGCACTGCCCCACCACCCCGCGCCGGTCCCGCTGCCCTGCCTCGGGTCGCTGCCCTGCCTCGGGTCGCTGCCCGGCCTCAGGCTGCTGCCCGTGCTGGACCCGCTATCAGCACCGGCCCGTTGCCGCACCGAATCTCGTTGCCCGCGCCGGGCTTGCTCGCTACACCTGGCGCCTTCGCCGCACCTCGTCCGCCACCTCGTCGCCCGCGGTCTCCCCGGACCGGACGCAGAGCGGAATGCCGACCCCGTCGAAGCCCGCCCCCGCCAGCACAAGAGTCGGGTGCGAGGCCCGCAACAGTTCCCGGGCCGACGCGATCCGCTGCCGGTGCCCCGGCGTGTACTGGGGCAACGCCCCACCCCACCGCTGCACGATCGTGTCGACCGGCCGGGGCAGAGGCGTCCCCAGCAGTGCCGAAAGTTCCGCGTGCGCGGCGCCCGCCAGTTCCACGTCGTCACGGTGGAGCAGGTGCTCCTCGCGGTACCGCCCGATTGACGCCCGCACGTGCACCACGCCGTCCGCCCGCCGCAGGTGCGGCCACTTCACGCCGAAGAACGTGGCCGCCTTGATCAACAGCCCTTCGACCGGCGGGACCAGCAGCCCGGAAAGGCCTGGCAGCTCGGCAGCGGGCAGCGCCAGGTTGACAAGCGCGAGACTGGCGTAGTCCAGCCCGCCGATCACCTGGGCCACCCCCGGTTCCACCTCTTTGAGCAGCCGCGCCGCCGGTTTCGCAGGCAACGCCAGCACCACCGCGTCGAACCGGAGCCGCTCTCCCGCATCTGCCGCGTTCGCCGCCCCGACGGTCAGGATCCAGCCGTGATCACCGGCGCGCTCCAGCGCCCGCACCGGCAGACCCAGCCGCACCTCGGCCCCCGCCGCGGCCGCCACCGCTTCCACAAGCCGACTCAGCCCACCATCGATCGTCGCGAAGACCGGCGGCGCTCCCGCCGCCCGCGCACCCGGCCCACCCTGCTCCCGGCCACCGCCCCCGGCTCCAGCTCCGCCCCCGGCTCCAGTTCCGGCTCCGCCCCCGGTTCCGGCTCCAGCTCCGGCTCCAGCTCCGCCCCCGGTTCCGGCTCCGGCGCCGTTCTGACCGTGCGGCCCCGGCCCGGACTCTGCCTGGCCGCCGCCGATAGGGCCGGAGGACTGTGCCGACCCGGCCGACGCCTGTGCGGCGCGGGCGCGGGCGGAGGCGGCCTTCGCCGCCGTGACCGCGCGGGCCAGCGTCGGCTCGGTGCGGGCGGTCCGGGCGAGGGCCGGGACGGTCATCTCCAGGGACAGTTCGTCGGCGCGGCCTGCATAGACGCCGCCAAGGAGCGGGTCGACCAGGCGGTCCACCACCTCGTCGCCGAAGCGGAGGCGGGTCAGCGCGCCGATCGCCACGTCCTCGTCGTCGCCCAGCAGCGGGCGGCCGGAGTCGGCGTCGCGGCCCGCTGTCACGCGTGCCACCGAGGCCACCCGGGCCGGGTCGTCGGGCACGCCCATCAGCGTCCCGGCCGGAATGTCCGTCAGCGACCCGCCGATGACGAGCGCGGCCTGTGTCGTGCCGGGGTGCACCAGGCGGCCGCCGAGCCCGACCCGCCGGGCCAGTGACATCGCCGCGGACTCCCCGCCGGCCGGATCTCCGGCCAGGAACGTCTCCGCACCCAACTCCTGCGGCGCGCCGGCCAGCTCGCCGGTCCGCAGCTTGCCGCCGAGCGCGGCGCCCTGCTCGAAGACGGTGATCGTCGCGCCCGGCCCAAGCCGCTCCCGCAGGCGCAGCGCCGCCGCGAGCCCCGCGATGCCGCCCCCGACCACCGCAACCCGCTCGTCGCCCATGCTCCACAGCTTTTCACCTCGTCCGGCCCACCCGCCGGGCCGGGTGACCCATCTCCCCCGTGGCTTTCGGCCCGCGACCGTCCGGACGACCCCGCCCCGAACGCCCACGGACCAGTCCGGCCGGACAGCTCCCAGCCGGCTCACCAGCACGACCAGCGCGCTCAGGACCGGGACCCAGGCCAGCCGTCCCATGCCTACCGAAAGGACCGTGCCGACCACCGGCCCGGCCACGATCCGGACCGCTCGCCGCCGCCTCCAAAGGACCGTGCTGGCCACCGGCCCGACCAAGATCCGGACCGCTCGCCGCCGCCTCCACCCGCTTCGTTCATCGACCACGACTCATACCCTGCCGGGCGCGGCCGGTGTGTCGCCATCCCTGTGGACAACCGCGAAACACCGTGACCGATCGCGCCGCTCCGCACGCCGCCGAACGGCGTGACACATGTCGTTCCTGCCACGGCGGGACCGGCTCCGGAGCGACGTGCGGAGCGCCAGCGGAGCCCGGCGCTCCGGTTGGCCCGCGGGAGCATGCGGGCCGGACCACCGCGGGAGCGGGAAGACCGGTTCCTGGTTGGCAGTGGAAACGGGACGACGAAACGGTCAGGCGAGCCGGTGGTACCCGCTGGCGTGGAAGACCAGCGGCGGCCGCTCCGGTGCGGTCGCGACCGCGTGCAGCCGCAGCACGACGATCTCATGGTCCCCGGCCGGCACCCGCTGGACGACCTCGCATTCCAGCCACGCGGTCGCGCCCTCGACGAAGACCGCCCCGCTCGCCGACGCCTCCCAGGGCACGCCCGCGAACCGGTCGGCGAGTCCGCGGGTGGCGAGGCGGCGGCAGATGCCGGCCTGGTCCTCGCTGAGCACGCTGAGACCGAGGCGTGGCAGGCCGGCCAGGCGCGCCCAGGTAGCGGACCTGACGTGCGCGTTGACCGAGACGAGCGGCGGGTCGAGCGAGACGGACGTGAACGAGCTGGCGGACATGCCGACCGGGCGGCCGTCGGCGAGCGCGGCCACGGCCACGACGCCGCTGGGGAAGCGGGAGTAGGCGGCGCGCAGCTCAGGCTCGTCGCCGGGCACCCGCGGCAACTCGACCATGGCCGTGGCTACCGGCCGGAGGCGGTGTGGACCAGCTCGACGACGCGGGTGAGCACGTCCGGATCGGTGTCCGGCAGCACGCCGTGGCCGAGGTTGAACACGTGCCCGGGCGCGGCGCGGCCTTCGTCGAGGATGCGGCGCACGTGCTGCTCGACGACCGGCCACGGTGCGAAGAGGACGGCCGGGTCGAGGTTGCCCTGCACGGGCTTGCCGGGGCCGATCTGGGTGAGCGCCTGGTCCAGCGGGGTACGCCAGTCGACGCCGACCACGTCCGCCCCGGCTTCGCCCATCGCGCCGAGCAGCAGCGACGTGCCGACGCCGAAGTGGATGCGGGGGACGCCCGCGGACGCGAGCCCGTCCAGCACCTTGCGGGAGTTGGGCAGCACGTAGTGGCGGTAATCGGCCTCGGAGAGCGCGCCGGCCCACGAGTCGAAGAGCTGCACCGCGGAGACGCCGGCCGCGATCTGCACGCGGAGGAACTCGAGCGTGATGTCCGCCAGCCGGTCGAGCAGCGCGTTCCATAGCGCGGGCGCGCCGTACATCATGGCCTTGGTCTTCGCGTAGGTCCGGGACGGCCCACCCTCGACCAGGTAGCTGGCCAGCGTGAACGGTGCCCCGGCGAAGCCGATCAGCGGCGTCGCGCCCAGTTCGGCGGTGAGCAGCCGGACGGCCTGGTCCACGAACGAGACGTCGTCCGGCGTGATCGGCCGCAGTCGCTCCAGGTCGTCTGCGGTACGGATCGGCTCCGCGATCACCGGACCGGTGCCGGCGACGATCTCCAGGTCGATGCCGGCGGCCGCGATCGGGACCACGATGTCGCTGAAGAAGATGGCCGCGTCCACGTCGTGCCGGCGGACCGGTTGCAGCGTGATCTCCGCCACCAGCTCGGGGCGGCGGCAGGACTCCAGCATCGGGATGCCGGCCCGGACCTTGCGGTATTCGGGGAGCGAGCGGCCGGCCTGGCGCATGAACCACACAGGCGTGTGCGGCACCGGCCCGCCCCGGCACGCGCGCACGAAAGCGGAGTCTGCGGTGGCCGGGACCTGGGAGGAGGCGTGGGCGGCGCCCGATGCTGTGGTCGTCATCCCCTCCATGCTCGCACGCCCCGGTGACCGGCCCGGCCACGCCCGGCGTTTCCCAGTGGACGGCCGCGGGGATCGGACCGGCGGTGCGCCGACCGCGTACAACGGACTCGTGCGACGTGATCGACGCCGATGGCCCCGGCGCGCCGGACCGCAAAGCGGTAAGGCCCGCGCTTAGGCTGCGGGCATGGCACCCTCGACCGTTCTCCCGGAGACGTTCGCGCGTGCCGTAGCCGGCCTGCGCGCCCCCACCCCCCGCCCGGAGATCCTGCTGGAGGAGGTCACCGCTCCACAGCGGCTGGCTCCTTACGCGTTCGCGGTGAGCGCCACCGTGCTGCGCGACGGCGACGAGGTGGCGACCGGGCGCCTGGTGCTGCTGTACGACCCGGCCGGCCACGAGGCATGGCAGGGCAGGCTGCGGCTGGTCAGCTACGTCACCGCGGAACTCGAACCGGAGCTGGCCGCCGATCCGCTGCTGCCGGCCGTGGCCTGGACCTGGCTGACGGACGCGCTTGAGACGCAGGGCGCCGGGCATGCGGCGCTGGCCGGCACGGTCACGCAGACCACGTCCACCCGGTTCGGCGACCTGGCCGGGCCACCGGCCACGGCCGACATCGAGCTGCGGGCGTCCTGGACTCCGCTCGACGATTCCGCTCACGACCTCTCCGTTCATCTCTACGCCTGGTGCGCGCTGCTGTCCTCAACTGCCGGTCTGCCGCCGCCCGGTGTGACCGCTATCGCCCCCTTCAACCGCTGATCCGCCGCTTCCGGGAGCGTTTTCGACGCGCCGACGCAGAGGCAGAGGCGGGTTAACGTCCGGCAACCCGTAGGGTTACAAGGTGACCGACGAATCACCCCTGCACCGTCGGGACGCTCCACGCCAAGCAGGGGACGGACCGCACAACCCAGCCGACGACCGCCCGGTGGCGGAGTCAGACGTGAGGCCCGACCCCTCCAGCGGCGGGGCGGTCCCCTTGCTCGTGCCCCGCGACGGCACGCCCAAGCCCGTGGAAAGCGGTAAGGAGCTGGACGACGCCGTCGCCCGGTTCGCCGCCGGCACCGGGCCCGTGGCTGTCGACGCCGAACGCGCGTCCGGATATCGCTACAGCCAGCGGGCCTACCTGGTGCAGTTGCGCCGGGCCGGCGCGGGAACCGTGCTGATCGATCCACTGCCGCTCGGCGACCTGCGCACCCTGGACACCGCGATCGCCGACGCGGAGTGGGTGCTGCATGCCGCCAATCAGGACCTGCCATGCCTTGCCGAGCTGGGGATGCGTCCTCGCCGGCTGTTCGACACCGAGCTTGCGGCGCGCCTCGGCGGGTACGAGCGGGTCGGCCTGGCCGCGCTCACCGAATCGCTGCTCGGCTACTCGCTGGAGAAGCACCACTCCGCGGCGGACTGGTCCAGCCGGCCGCTGCCGGAGTCGTGGCTGACCTACGCGGCGCTCGACGTGGAGATGCTCACCGATCTGCGCGACGTCCTCGCGGACGAGTTGCAGCGGCAGGGCAAGGCGGAGTGGGCGGCGGAGGAGTTCGCCGCACTTGTCGCGTCCGGCGGGCAGCCGCCGAAGGTGCGCACCGATCCGTGGCGGCGCACCTCGGGCATCCACCGGATCCGTGGTCAGCGGGCGCAGGGACGGGTGCGGGCGCTCTGGTACGCCCGGGACGCCGTCGCCTCCCGCCGGGACTCCGCACCGGGCCGGGTGCTGCCGGACGCCGCGATCGTTGCCGCGGCCGAGTTGGACCCGCAGGACGAGCGCACGCTGCTCACCGTGCCCGGCTTCGGTGGCCGTTCGGTACGCCGGCTGGCGAAGACCTGGCTGGACGCGCTGCGTGAGGCGCGCGAGCTGCCGGAGGCGGAGTTGCCGGTGGCGCCGCCGATCGAGGGCCCCCCGCCGCCGCACCGCTGGGCGGATCGGGACCCGGCCGCCGCCTCCCGGCTGGCCCGCTGCCGTGAGGTGGTGCTTCAGGTGGCCGGTGAGCACAACCTGCCGCCGGAGAACCTGATCTCGCCGGACTCGATCCGCCGGCTCGCCTGGACGCCGCCGGAGGAGGTCACCATCGCGACTGTCGGTGACACGCTGCGCGGCTACAACGCGCGGAACTGGCAGGTCGGCCTGCTGGCGGCCGGTCTGGCGGAGGCGTTGCCCCCACAGGAGTGACGGGTGCGCCGGCGGCGGGAGTCCGCCGCCGGCGCCATCGTTGCGAGGTGTGGGCTTGACCATAGGAGAGTTGGCCTGCGAGCCTTCGTTACCGGCGAGTAGCATTGCCGCACACGTTGTGATTTCGCGAGGAGGCCCGCTGTGCCCCGTCAAGTTCGGGACGTCGTCTTTGTCGACGGTGTCCGCACTCCGTTCGGCAAGGCGGGTGGCATGTACGCCGACACCCGCGCCGACGACCTCGTGATCCGCTGCATCCGGGAGTTGCTGGCCCGCAACCCGCAGCTGCCGCCGGAGCGCGTCGAGGAGGTCGCGATCGCGGCCACCACCCAGATCGGCGACCAGGGTCTCACCATCGGCCGCACCGCCGCGCTCCTCTCCGGCCTGCCGAAGAGCGTGCCCGGCTACTCCATCGACCGGATGTGCGCCGGCGCGATGACCGCGGTGACGTCCGTGGCCGGCGGCATCGCGATGGGAGCCTTCGACATCGCGATCGCGGGCGGCGTCGAGCACATGGGCCGGCACCCGATGGGCGAGGGCGTCGACCCGAACCCGCGGATCCTGGCGGAGAAGCTTGTCGACCCGTCCGCGCTGGTCATGGGCGCGACCGCGGAGAACCTGCACGACCGCGCGCCGCAGATCACCAAGGAGCGGGTGGACGCGTTCGGCCTGGCGTCGCAGGAACGGACCGCGAAGGCTTATGCGAACGGCAAGCTGCAGCCCGACCTGGTCACCGTGGCGGTCCGCAACCCGGAGACCGGCTGGGGCCTGGCAAGCGTCGACGAGGCGCCGCGGGAGACCAGCCTGGAGAAGCTCGCCACGCTGAAGACGCCGTTCCGCCCGCACGGCAAGGTCACCGCCGGTAACGCGGCCGGCCTTAACGACGGCGCCACCGCCAGCCTGATCGCGGCCGAGGACGTGGCCCGCGAGTTGGGCCTGCCGGTCGGCATGCGGCTGGTCTCCTACGCGTACGTCGGCGTGGAGCCCGAGGTGATGGGCGTCGGCCCGATCCCGGCCACGGAGAAGGCGCTGCGCATCGCCGGCCTGGACATCGCGGACATCGGCCTGTTCGAGCTGAACGAGGCGTTCGCGGTGCAGGTGCTGGCGTTCCTCGACCACTTCGGCATCGCGGACGACGACCCGCGGGTCAACCAGTGGGGCGGCGCGATCGCGATCGGGCACCCGCTCGCCTCGTCCGGCGTCCGGCTGATGACCCAGCTGTCCCGCCAGTTCGCCGAGAACCCGCAGGTCCGGTACGGCCTCACCGCCATGTGCATCGGCATCGGCATGGGTGGATCGGTTATCTGGGAGAACCCCGCCTGGGAAGGTGGCAAGTAGATGACAGCCCTCTCCTTTCCGAACGAGGTCGTGACGAAGTCGCTGCTGCGGCTGATCCGGGTGCCGGGCGTCGACCGCCAGGTCGCGCTGATCACGCTCGACAACGGCTTCGACCACAAGAAACCAAACACCTTCGGTCCCGGCGGCCTGGCGTCGCTGGAGACCGCGATCGACGAGGCGCTCGCGGCGGACCCGGCGTTCATCGCGGTCACCGGCAAGCCCTACGTCTTCTGCGTCGGCGCCGACCTCACCGGCGTGCCGCTGCTGGAATCGCACTCGCAGGCTCTGGAGCTGGGCCGTTTCGGCCACCGCGTCTTCGCGAAGCTCAAGGACAGCACGGTCCCGACGTTCGCGTTCGTGAACGGCGCGGCGATGGGCGGCGGCCTGGAGCTGGCGCTGCACTGTCACTACCGGACGCTCTCCTCCGGCGCGGCCGCGCTGGCGCTGCCCGAGGTCTCGCTCGGCCTGATCCCCGGCTGGGGCGGCACCCAGCTGCTGCCGAACCTGATCGGCCCGGCCAACGCGGCCACGGTGATCATCCAGAACCCGCTGATGCAGAACCGCATGCTCAAGCCGAAGCAGGCGGCCGAGATGGGCATCGCGGACCTGCTGCTGGAGCCGGCCGACTTCCTGGAGCGCTCGCTTGCCTGGGCGGCCGGCGTGGTGAACGGGGCGGTGAAGGTCGAGCGTCCCGAGGTCGACCGTGACTCGTGGGACGGCGTGCTCTACTTCGCCAAGGCGATGCTTGACAAGCGGCTGCACGGCGCCGTCCCGTCCGCGAACCGTGCGCTTGAGCTGATCGGGCTCGCGAAGAGCGCCACGTTCGCGGAGGGCACCGCGATCGAGGACCAGGCGCTCGCCGACCTGATCTTCAGCGAGGAGCTGCGCAGCGGCCTCTACGCCTTCGATCTGGTGCAGCGCCGGGCGAAGAAGCCGGTCGGCGCGCCGTCGTCCGCGCTGGCGAAGAACGTCACCAAGGTGGGCGTGGTCGGCGCCGGCCTGATGGCTTCCCAGCTGGCGCTGCTCTTCGCGCGCCGGCTGCAGGTGCCGGTGATGCTGACCGACCTGGACCAGGAGCGCGTCGACAAGGGCGTCGCCTACGTCCACGCGGAGATCGAGAAGGCGGTCGGCAAGGGCAGGATGGACGCCGGCACCGCGGCGAAGCTGCGCGCGCTGGTCACCGGCTCGGTCGACAGGTCCGTCTTCGCGGACGCGGACTTCGTCATCGAGGCGGTCTTCGAGGAGCTGTCGGTCAAAAAGCAGGTCTGGGCCGAGCTGGAGAAGATCGTCGCCCCGGACGCGGTGCTGGCCACGAACACGTCCTCGCTGTCGGTCTCCGAGATGGCCGCGGAGCTTGAGCACCCGGAGCGGGTGGTCGGCTTCCACTTCTTCAACCCGGTCGCGGTGCTGCCGCTGCTGGAGATCATCCGCGGGGAGCGGACCTCGGACGCCGCGCTCGCCACCGCGTTCGCGGTCGGCAAGCAGCTGCGCAAGAGCTGCGTGCTGGTCAAGGACGCGCCCGCGTTCGTCGCCAACCGGGTGCTGGTCCGTTTCCTCTCGGAGATCCAGTCCGCGATCGACGCGGGCACGCCGCTGGAGGTCGCGGACGCCGCGCTCGACCCGCTGGGCCTGCCGATGCGACCGCTGGCGCTGCTGCAGCTGGTCGGGCCCGCGATCGCGCACCACGTCACGGAGACGCTTCACGCGGCGTTCCCGGAGCGGTTCCCGCTCAGCGCGAACCTGAAGGCGCTCGCGGACGCGCGGCTGCCGCTGCTTGTGGATGACGAGATCAACCCGGAGGTCACCGCGCTGCTGACCGTGGGTGACGCGCCGCTCTCCGCCGACCAGCTGCGCCAGAAGGTCCTCGACGGACTCGCCCAGGAGATCCGCACGCTGCTCGACGAGGGTGTGGTCGCGGAGGCACAGGACGTCGACCTGTGCATGCTGCTCGGTGCGGGCTGGCCGTTCCACCTCGGCGGCATCACGCCCTACCTGGACCGCACCGGCACGTCCGAGGCGGTCACCGGCCGGCGGTTCCTGCCGAAGGGCACGGCCTCGCTGGTCTGACGCCTCATCCGGCCGCCCGTTCCCACGCCCTCGGCGCGGGCACGGGCGGTTGCCGTTCGGCGACCGGTACAAGCCTCCACGGTGGAACGGAGGGTGACTTTTTCCGGTTTCGTCAAGAGCGACACGCCGAACGACGTGGAGGTACTTCGCTCGGAAACAATCCCGGTCCAGGATGTCTCCGACATAATGACGGATCTTGTCGCCGACGAACGGAGCGAACCCGGTGACCCTCTCCCAGCTTCTCCGCATCCGCTGGGCGGTCCGCGCCACGCTGCTGCTGGGTGTCGCCGCCTCGGTGGTCGCCAACGTCCTGCACGCGGTCGACAACCCGATCAGCCAGGTCATCGCGGCCTGGCCGCCCTTCGCGTTGCTGCTCACGGTCGAGCTCATCTCACGCGTCCCGGTCCATCGGAAGTCCCTCGCGTTCATCCGGGTGCTCGCCACCGCGGCCATCGCCGGCATCGCGGCCTGGATCTCCTACTGGCACATGGCCGGCGTCGCCGCGAAGTACGGCGAGACCGGCGCCAGCGCCTACCTGCTCCCGATCTCGGTCGACGGCCTGATCCTGGTCGCCTCGATCTGCCTGATCGAGCTGGGCGGCCGGATCGCCCTGGAGCAGGCCGCGAAACGGGCGGCCGCCGAGACCCCGGCCACGCCGGCGCCGGCACCCGCCGCCCCGGCCCCGCAGCGCGCGGAGGACCAGTTCTTCGACGACAAGGTGCCGGGCATCGCGGCGCTGGTTCCACGCCCGCTCCAGGCCGGTGCCGGGAACCTCGACGCATATCCGCAGTTCACCGCCGCGGAAGATGAGTACGACGCCGGCCGTTCGCTCGCGGACCGCACGGCGGCGGCCGGGGCGATGGCCGTCGCCGCCGGGGAGCGCCGCGACCGGGACCCGCTCACCTCCACCGGCTCCCAGCCGATGATCACCTCGGACGTGGCCGCGGCGATCGAGGCCGCGCTCAGCGGCCGGGAGGTCAACCGTGGCGTGCGTGGCGGCGCCAGCCCACGCAACCGGGGCGGCATCTCCGCCGCCAGCGGTTCGCTCGCCGGTCGCCCGGCCGGGCAGGAGGGCCCCGAACCGGACCAGGTGCCGGACGCGGCCCCGGAGATCGCGCTGACGCCCGTCCCGGCCCAGCGCACCGGAGCCGGTGACAGCGCCGCCCGCCGGCCCGCGCGCACGTCCGCCGCCACCTCCACCACCCGCCGCACCACCACCGGCCGTGTCACCGCCCCGGCCGGCGCCGCCCGGCCCGCCACGACAGAGACCAGCACCCGGGAGACCAGCGGCGCCGAGGAGACAAGCGGTGCCGGGGAGGCCGGCGGCGTGACGCGCACCCGCCGGTCCGCGACCGAGACCGCCACGCTGGCCGCCGCGATCGAAGCCCGCAACCCCGGGATCTCCGAGGCCGCGGTCGCCGACGAGCTGGGCATCACGGCCCGCCGGCTGCGCGACATCCGCCGCGCCACGGACACGCTCCCCGCCTGACGCACCGCCCCGGCCGGGCAGTAACCGCCCGGCCGGGGGCTCAGGGTGTGCGGGCGCGGCAGGACGGCGAACAGCTGCGCGGATGTCGCCGCCAGCCCTGCCGGTGCAGTGCCACTGCCACCTCATCGGCCACCTCGCACGGATGCCGGAACACGTCGGCGCCGTCATAGCGCAACACCCTTCCCCGTAACGTCCCGGGCGTCGGCGCGGTACCGATCGCCACCCGTTCCCTCAGCTCACCCAAGGCGCGTGCGGACGCGCCCGGATAGACCGGCCGCGCGCCGAGGTGCACGCTGGTGCCGAACGCGGGGTACAGCACCACGCCCTCGCCCCAGTCCGCCTCGCGCTCCGACGGCGGCCCGCACGGCCACCGCTCCCCTTCCGGCAGCCCGTGGGCCCGCTCCACGTCACGCAGGTAGCGCAGCTCCAGCACGGACCGGCAGCCGGTCTCCACGTCCCGCAGGACGGCGAGCAGCTCCGGCCGGCGCCGCACCCGCCCCCGCTGCCCCAGCGCCAGCACCAGCCGGTCCGGAGAGGTCAGCGAACGCCCGCAGGCGGCCGCGACCCAGCCGAGCGCCTCGTCCAGGTCGTCGGACGCCTCCCACAGGTCGAGGACCGTCTCCTCGACGCGGGTCTGTGGCAGCGCCCGGTGCGGGCGGCGGATCCAGGGGGCGCGGCGGGAACGGTGGACCACGACGCCGGGCATCCGCTGCGGGTGCCGGCCGGCCGGCACCGTGACGTGGATCGGGCCGCCGACCGCGGCGAGCCCGGCCACCTCGGCCGCGGACTGGTGGCTGAGCATGGCGCCGGAGCCGGCCGCGAGCACCGCGGCCCACAACTCCGCCATCCGGCTGAGCGGGCCGGGGGAGACGGCATAGACGCCGGAGGAGAGGCGGCGCCACCGGCCGGTGGCCAGCCGCCGCTCGATCGCCGACCTGGTGTAGCCGCCGGCCAGCGCCTGCCAGCGCGCGACCACGCCGCGCTGCCGCCTACTCCATTCATCGAACACGCCTCATACGCTGCCGGTCCCGCCGGGCGTGTCACCAGCCCTGTGGATAACCGCGAAACAGCGTGACGGATCAGGCCGCCGGCAGCGTGACCGTCACCTCGAGGCCGCCACCGGGCCGGGCCACTGCCGCCACGGTCCCGCCGTGCGCCTCGCACACGGCCTGCACGATCGACAGCCCCAGCCCGGAGCCCCGGGCCCCGGTACGCTCCCGCCCGCCCCGCCGGAACGGCTCGAACAGGCCCGGCACGTCCACCTGGTCGACCTCGAACCCGGTGTTCCCCACGACAAGCCGCACCACGCCGCCGCCGGGTGATTCAGTGCGCGCCCACAGCCGCCCGTGCAGGTGGTTGTAGCGGACCGCGTTCTCAATCAGGTTGCCGGCCAGTCGCTCAAGCAGTCCGGGGTCGCCCAGCACCACCGCCGGGCGCAGCTCCGTGTCGACGTCCAGCTTCAGCCGCCCGACCTCGTTCTTCTGCGCGGACAGCGCCGCGTGCACCCCGTCTGCCAGGTCGGCCTGCACCCGACGGGCCAGCCGCCGGTCGGTCTGCGCCTCGCTTCGCGCCATCACCAGCAACGCGTCGACAAGGCCGTTCGCCCGCTCCGACGCGTCACGCACCACGCCCGCCATCCGGCGGAACTCCTCGAGATCGGCCTCGTCGTCGCTCAGCGTCACGTCGATCTCGGTCCGCATCACCGCGAGCGGCGTCCGCAGCTCGTGCGACGCGTTCGCCACGAACCGTTTCTGCGCCTCGAACGACTCGGCCAGCCGGTCCAGCATCGCGTCGAACGTGGCCGCCAGCTCCGCTACCTCGTCGTTCGCACCGGCGTACC
This sequence comes from Catenuloplanes sp. NPDC051500, assembly GCF_044454585.1. Taxonomy (NCBI): domain Bacteria; kingdom Bacillati; phylum Actinomycetota; class Actinomycetes; order Micromonosporales; family Micromonosporaceae; genus Catenuloplanes; species Catenuloplanes sp. NPDC051500. Next base: position 156,337 of record NZ_JBITDX010000010.1, on the reverse strand, counting down.
GGATGCGCTGGTCCAGTGTCTCCTCACCGAGCCGCTGCGCCATCGCGGTGACCTGGTGCAGCGGCCGCAGCGCACGCCCGGCCACCACGTAGGCAGCGGCGGCGCCGAACAGGCCGATGACGACCAGCGCGACCAGCCCCTTGGCCAGCAGTTCCGCCCGGGACGCGGCGACGAGCAGGTCCTGCCAGTCGCTCACCGGCAGCCGGGTGCCGTCGCTCAGCTCCACCTCGGTGCCGGGCAGCAGCGAGCCGGTCGGGTGCAGCACGTTGTCGATGCTCAGCCATGCGACGGCCAGCATGATCGCGCCGGCACCGATCAGCAGGATCCCGTTCAGCAGCGTCAGCCGCAGCCGCAGCGTCGGCCGCATCGACCGCGGGAACCCGCTCATGACGCGGCCGGCGCGTGCAGGACGCGGTACCCGGCGCCGACCACGGTCTCGATCAGCGGCGGGTCGCCGAGCTTGCGGCGCAACGTGTTCATGGTGACCCGCACGGTGGTGGTGAACGGGTCGGTGTTCGCGTCCCAGACGCGCTCCAGCAGCTCCTCCGCGGAGACCACGGCGCCGCGCGCCTTGAGCAGCTCCTCAAGCACGCCGAACTCCTTGTTGGTCAGCTCCAGCAGCGTGCCGGCCCGGGTGACGACCCGGCGGGCCTGGTCGAGCACCAGGTCGGCGACGCTGAGCACGGGCGGGGCCGGTGGCGTGGCGCGACGGCCGAGCGCCTGCACGCGCGCGACAAGCTCGTCGAAGGCGAACGGCTTGGGCAGATAATCGTCCGCGCCGAGCTGCAGGCCCTCGACCCGGTCCGCGACGGTGACGCTTGCGGTGAGCATCAGCACCCGGGTGAGCGCGCCGGAGCGGGCCAGGTCGGCGCAGATCTGATCGCCGTGGATGCCGGGCAGGTCACGGTCGAGCACCACCACGTCGTAGCGGGTCACGAACGCCATCTCGTGCCCGGCCGACCCGTCGTAGGCGACGTCGACGGCCATACCCTTGCGGCGCAGGCCACGCACGATCGCGTCGGCCAGGTTCCGCTCATCCTCGACGACCAGAACCCGCATGATCCTCCGCCAATCACTGAAGTCGCGCCGATCCGCAGCCAATCAGGCCCGGTGTTAAACCACGGTGAGGTTCAGGAGGTCACCGGCAGCCGCCGCATCAAGGCCGCGCCGTCCGGCGTGCGGCAGAACAGCACCGTACCCTCGGCGTGGCAGCTGTCCTTCACGGCGTCGACCTGCCCGATCACCCGCAGCGTAAGCGCCCGCAGGTCCAGTTCCGCCACGAGTACGGCGGTGCGCTCCGCGTCGACGGACGTGACCACCGTGTACGCCGGATCGGGCTCGGGTTCGTAACGGGCAAGCGTCCACGGCCCGAAGTCCCGCAACGTCTGCCCGGTCCGCGGGTCGACGGCGGCCAGTCCGTCACGCTGGTCCGGGCTCCACCGCCCGTCGGTGAGCAGCACCGGGCCCCACTGCTCGAAATACTCGTACGTCCGGTTCTCCCAGAGCACGTCCCCGGTCGCCGGGTCGAGCGCGGACACCACCGCCGGCTCGCCGGTGCGGAGGCAGACCAGGCCGGCACCGCAGCGGCCCACGATGTCGACAATGCTGCCGAACTCGCGCGTCCACGTCTTCCGCAGGTCCGGCATCGAGTACCCGATCAGCGTGGTGCCCGTGGCCGTCGCGTCCGAGGCCAGCCCGACCGTCTCGAAAACGGAGAGTGGTGTCTCCAGGGACAGGTCGGCGGTGCTCAGCATCCGGTTGGTGGCCGTGTCCCAGATCTCGGTCCGGCCGCCCGGCAGCGTTGCCAGCATCCGCTGGTCCCCGGTGTCCCACACGTTCATCGGCTGCGACGACGTGGCGGGCGGGAACTCGCGCCGCCACAGCCGCTCGCCTGTCGACGTGCGCACCCGCTCCCAGACGACCGGGGCGCTGTCGACGCCGGGCTCCGCGACGAACAGTACGGAGTCGTCGTCGATCAACTGTGGCGAGGCGCCGGCGCGTTCCCAGAGCGGCTTGGCGGTCCGGCTGTCCAGCGCGACGACCTTCTGGTCGTCCGGCCGGGCGCCGGTTGTCGCAAGCAGCACGTCGCCGGCCGCGGTGAGCCACATCACCGGGGCGGAGGTGTCCAGCGGGTGCTGCCACTGCCGCTCGCCGCCGGGCACTGTGAACGCCGTGATCGTCCTCGGCAGTGTCGTGTAGGAGTCCGCCTCCGGCCCCACCACGTACAGCGTGTCGCCGGCGACGAAGAGCGCGTCGTGCGGGCCCATCGGCACCCGTGCCTCGACGGGCCGCTCGTGCACCGGCGCACCGGACGCGCCGAGCAGTCCTCCGGCCAGCAGCAGGGCGGCGGCCGACGCTACGGTGCGCCAGATCCCCGGTCCGGGCCGGGAGGACGGCGGCGCCGGCTGCTCGTCGGAGATCACACCGAGATCGATAGAGACCGTCACGCTCTCAGCGTGCCGTGTCCCCCGGCAGAAAGCCACCGGATCAGCGGGCCGCCGCCAGGTCCCACATCCCGATCGCGCCGTCCGTGAATCGGCAGACCAGCACGTCGCCCACCGCGCTGCAGTCCTGGTCGGTGTCGCGGACCTGCATCAGCACCCGCACCGTCAGCGCACGCGGATCCAGCTCGGCGATGATCGCGCCGGTCCGGGCGCGGTCGTAGCTCGCCACCATGATCGATTCCCCCGCGCTGTCCGAGGTCTCGAAGTCGATCATCTGCCAGCGCCCGAAGTCCTTCAGCGCCCGCCCGGTCCGTGGATCGACAGCGGTAAGCGGGCTGAGGGTGAGCCCCGCGCTGACCGGGTCCGCCCCGACCCCGAGGAGCACCGGCCCGGCGCGGAACACCCAGGAGTACGCGTCCGACTCCCACATCAGGTCGCCGGTGTCCGGGTCAAGCAGCCGGACCATGTCCTGCCCGTCCGTCCCGGTACAGAGCACCTCCGGACCGCACAGCGAGTTCAGCTGCAGCCCGGGCGGGAACTCGCGCTGCCACAGCGGTTCCAGGCCGGGCAGCGTGTATCCGGTCACGACGACGCGCCCGAGCTCGGTCTTCACCGCGAGCGCCCGGTCCGCGTCGACGCTGATGCCGGTGTCCTCCGGGAGCCGGGCCGAGGAGAGCATCCGGTTCGCCATCACGTCCCAGAGCTGGACCTGCTGATCCGGAAGCGTCAACAGCGCCCGGCCGGGCCTGCCCGGCAGCCCCGCCCCGTACGACAGCGGCGGGAACTCGCGCCGCCACACCGGCTCGCCGTCCGAGGTCCGGACCGCCTCCCAGACGACAGGCGTCCGCTCGTCTCCGTTCTCCGCGCTGAGCACGACGATCCCGTCGCCCTTGGACATCGGCCACCCGGATGTGCGGGTCCACCGGGTCTCGCCCGTTGCCGGGTCGACCGCCATCGCCTGCTGCCCGTTGGATCCGTCCTGCATCATCAGCAGCAGGACGTCGCCGAGATCCTCCACCCACATGACGCCGCGACGGGGATCAAGCACTCGCTGCCATAGTTGTCCACCGCCCGGCACGGAGTACGCCGTGAGCGTCTGCGACTCGGCCGGCGACGCCAGCACCAGGAGGCTCTTTCCGGCCCGGAAGTACTGGTCGGAGCCGGTCACCGACAGCCGCACGCCCGGCACCGCGCCGCCCGCCACCCGGTCGGACGCACTGAGCAGCCCGCCGGTCAGCGCGAGGCAGGCCACGATCGCGGCGGTGCGCCACGACCTCGGCGAAGAACGCGGAGGTTCCCGGGGCTGCTCCTCGGACATCACGCCGAGGTCGATGGTGACCATCAGGCCGCCTCGGCCGGGGAGATCCAGTGCATCAGCGCCCGCGCCGCCTCCAGCACCAGTTCACGGTCGTGGGTGAGCGCGTACTCGAAGCGCCGCTCCGGCTCGGTCCCGCCGGTGCCGAGGTCGCGCGCGGTGAGCGCGGCCGAGAAGTAGGGCCCGACCACGATCACGTTCCACTCGCCGCGCAGTGGGTCGTCCTCGCTCAGCCGCGCGCCGCGCACGCCGGTCGCCGGCCGCTCGTCCAGCCCGACGCCGAGCACCGCGACGAACGCGGCGGTGCCTGCGGTTGCCGCGAACCGCTCCGCCACGGCCGAGGTGAAGAACCGGGCCTCCTGGAAGCAGGCGAGCAGCACCGGCGGCTCGATCTCGTCGCGCGCCTTGGACTCCAGGAACCGGCTGATCGGCGCGAGCCGCGCCTTGGTGGTCTGCAGCACCGGCCGCGACGCCGCGACAATCTCAAAGGGCGTCTTCGGGGGTACGGACACCGGCCCGATCCCGTCCGGTGAGAGCAGCGGCACCCCGCCGGCGCACACCGAGGACGGCATCGGCAGCGGTGCCGGCGCGCCGAAGAGCAGGCCCTGCCCGAGCGTGGCCCCCATGGTCCGGGCCATCTCCAGGTGTTCCTCGGTCTCGATCCCCTCCGCGAGGATCACCGCGCCGGTGCGCTCCGCATACGCTATGGCCGCGTTGACCACGTGTGCGACCTCGGCCCGGTGCGGGTTGTGCAGCAGTCCCATGTCCAGCTTGACCACGTCCGGCCGGACCAGCGGCATCAGCGCCAGCGAGGCCGGGTCGCTGCCCACGTCGTCGAACGCCACGCCCCACCCGATCGCCCGGCAGGCCGCGGCCGTGCTGAGCAGCGCGGACGGGTCGTCCGCGATGGCCCGCTCGGTGATCTCGGTGACCACCCGCAGCCGGCCCTGCGCCGCGACCGTGACCGGGAACAGGTCGTCCGGGCAGGGCGTACGCAGCGCCATCGGCTCGATGTTCACGAACAGCGTCATCGAGTCGTCGAGCCCGGCGGCGAGCGCGGCCTGGTAGGCGCGGACCCGGCAGATCCAGTCCAGCTCGGCGGCGCGGCCGAGCTCCCGGGCCGCCTCGAACAGCGCCATCGGGGCCTGCCAGGGTGTGCCGGCCGGGCCGCGGCTGAGCGCCTCGTAGCCGACCGGCTCGCGACGGTCAAGGTCGACGAGCGGCTGGAAGAGCGTGGTCACCGCGCGCGTGTCGATGATCTCGTCGACGGTGCGGGCACGGGAGCCGGTGACGGTCACGGCCGCACCCCCTCCAGCTGCCAGATCCTGATCTCCCCCACCGCGGTACGGCACGCGATCATGCCGACAGTGGACTGACAGTCGAGCACCGCCGGCGCGAGGCTGCCCAGTTCCCGCGGCCCGCCGGAGCCGGACAGCGCGGCCAGCCAGACCCGGCCGTCACCGGCCCGGGTGAGCAGCACCGGCGCGGCCGTGCGATCGGCGACGGCGGGACTGGCCGGCACAAGCGTCCAGCCGGGCAGCGCCTCGGGCGTGCCGCCGGGGGCGGGCGCGATGCTCAGGTCCTCGACGCCTGAGTACGGCACGAGCAGCGTGCGGCCGCCCTGCCGGTACACCGAGCCGGCGTTCACCTCGTAGGAGACCGCGCCGGTCGCCGGGTCCAGCATGCGCAGCTCGGAGACCTCTGTCGCGCACGGCACGTCGGCACAGCCGGTGACGACCATGTTCCCCGGCATCCGGACGTGCCAGGCCTCGGCGAGCGTGTCCGGCCGGTACGCGTACGTCTGCCCGCCCCGTCGCCCGGACTGTTGCGCGATTATCAGCTCGTCGGAGACCGAGAACCCCTCGATGGCGAACCCGCCGGTGAGCGCGACCGATCGCAGCACGCCGCCGGTCCGCCCGTCCAGCACGCGCACGCCGGCCTGGTCCGCGACCACCACCTCGGTGGTGCCGGGCCGGGCCGCCTGCCGCGCGCTGCCGCCGAACTCCTGGGTCCAGAGCGTGTCGCCACCGGCCAGGTCGACCGCGCTGAGCGTGGTGGAGTCCGGCGCGGGGAAGAACCTGTTGCCGTTGGAGTCAAGGAACTCAGGCGCGTTCTCGACAGCGGTGCCGGTGAAGGATGTCGTGGTGATCAGCCCGGTGCGGCCGTCGGCCAGCGGCTGGACCTGGGCCCCGAGTGACCAGCGCTCGTCGCCGGTGAGCGCGTCGACGCCGATCGTCTGTGCGGTGCCGGACCGGTTCACGTTGATCAGCAGCGTGTCGCCGGCCTCCTGCAGGTACGCGCCCTCGCGGAACCGGGACGCGGTCTGCCAGAGCCGCTGCCCGGTCAGCGTGTAGGCGGCAAGCGTGGGCGCGTCACCACCGGTGATCACATAGAGCCGGCGGTCGCTGAGCGTCATCGAGGCGCCGGCCGGCACCTGCAGCACCGCGGTCCGGCTCAGGTGCCGGACGATCGCCACCGAGCCGGCCAGGCCGAGCAGTAGACATAGAGTGACGGCAGTTGCAACCCAGCGTGACCCACGTATCACGTCTCGTGGAGCCGGCATCTGCTCCTCGTGCAGATCCAGCTCGATCATGCCGGCGCCCCCACGCCCAGCACACGCTCAGTCAAGCGCCCACACCCCCAAGATCCCGCCCCCCTGACGGCAGGCCAGCACACCGCCGCCGGCGCGACAACCACCCGACGCCGCGGGGATCGCGCCGAGGACACGCACCGACCGCCGATCGGAGGCCACCGTGGCGACGAGCGTATCGCCGCGAGCCGGATCAGGGTGAGCCAACACGACGGCATCGGTCACACTGGTTACCTGCTGCCACTCGCTGAGGTCGAGCAGTGACCCACCGGTCATCGGTTCGACGAGTGCGAGCTGCGCGTCCACCCCGGTCGGGCGTCCATACGCGACCGTCACGTCACCCCAGGTGAGCGCGCGCCGCCAGGACTGGCTGACCCAGGCGTTGGTGCCGTCGCCGGGGCGGAGCGCACGTACGCCGATCGTGGTGCCCAGGCAGATCAGGCCGCCGCACTCGTCCACGCTCTGCAGGCCGCCGACCGTACGGGACCACAGGCGTTCCAGCGTGCCCAGGTCGTACCCGCTGATCCGGCTGGTGTTGTCGCCGGGGTGCCGCAGCACGATCATGCCGCCGACGAGCAGCGGATTGTCAGGCGCGTACGCGGCGGGCGGGAACTCACCGGCCACCAGCACCCCGGCCCCGGACGCCTCCCGAACCTCCACCGTGCCGTCGTCGCGCACCAGGAGGAACCGCCCGGCCCGCAGGAACCGCCCGTCCGGCAGGATCGGCCCGTCCCGCAGCGGCATCGCGACAGCCGTCGAGGGAAGCGGAATCGACCAGCGGCGCATCCCGAACCCGTCCAGGCCGTCGATGCGCCCGGTGACCCGCTGGCCGGCCGCGGAGACGCTCGCCACGTCCGTGACGGCAAGCAGCACGTCCGAGCCGGGCACAGGTATCAGCCGCCCGTCGTAGCGCCACCGGATCCGCCCGGTCGGGGCGTGCACCACTGTGCTTTCCAGCGCGCGGCCGATTCCGTTGAGCGTGCCGATCACCAGCAGGTCGCCGATGCGGGCCAGCGAGTGCCCCTCGGCGTGCGCCACCGGCAGCGTCCAGACCGGATCCAGGTCCGGCAGCCGGTACGCCGTGACCGACGACGTCTCGGCCACCACAAGCAGGTCTTCGGCAAGCGCGAAGTCGTCCCCGGCCGCGATCGTCAGCTGGCCCGCGCGCCACCCGGTGGAGCGGACCGGACCGGAACCCGCAACGGTGAGCAAGACCAGCACCGCGAGCAGTAACGCCAGCATCCCGCGAGACGGCCGCGGTGACTCGCCGGCGCCGCCGGGGCCGTCCGGCTCGTCGATGGGAAAGCCCAGGTCAATGGTCACCGCAGCCGGCACGAGGCGAATGTACCGCCCGCAGATGACAACACATCGAAATTAGTGGATGTGAACGTTACGAAGGTACAGAAAAGGCCCCGCTCCAGCGGAGCGGGGCCGAGAAAAACTCAGTGGGTGCGTGCCGGAACCACCCGCGACGCCCAGCCCACCACGTCCCGCGTGACGTCCTGCGCGGTGATGCCCAGGTCGGCCAGGATCTGCGCGCGGGTGCCGAAGGAGTGCCAGTCGTTCGGCACGCCGATGTCACGCAGCGGCACATCCACCTCCGCGTCGCGCAGCGCCTTGGCCACCGCGTCGCCGACGCCGCCGTTGCGCACGCCGTCCTCGAGCGTGACCACCAGGCGGTGCTCGCGGGCCAGCGCGACCAGCTCGATCGGCACCGGCCGGACCCAGCGCGGGTCCACCACTGTGACGCTGTAGCCCTGCTCGGCCGCGCGCGCCGCCACCTCGACGCCGAGGTGCGCGAACGCGCCCACCGCGACGATCAGCACGTCCTTGCGGCCGTCGTCGGCGGTGCCGTGCTCGGCCAGGATGTCGACACCGCCGGCCGAGCCGTCCGCGCCACCGACCCGGCGCAGCGCCGGGAGGTCGGCCGGGACCGAGCCGGTCGGGAAGCGCAGGATGGTCGGGCCGTCGTCCACCGCGACCGCCTCACGCAGCTCCTCGCGAAGCGTCGCCGCGTCGCGCGGGGCGGCGATCCGCAGGCCGGGGACCACGCCGAACACGGACATGTCCCAGACGCCGTAGTGACTCGGCCCGTCCGGCCCGGTGATGCCGGCCCGGTCCAGCACGAACGTGACAGGCAGCCGGTGCATCGCCACGTCCAGCAGGACCTGGTCGAACGCGCGGTTGAGGAACGTGGCGTAGACCGCGACCACCGGGTGCAGGCCGGCCAGCGCCAGCCCGGCCGCGGACGTCGCCGCGTGCTGCTCCGCGATGCCCACGTCGTACACCCGCTCGGGGTGCTTCTTCGCAAGCTTCGCGATGCCTGTCGGCTCGGCCATGGCCGCGGTGATGCCGACCACGTCCGGCCGCTCGTCCGCGACCGCCACCAGCTCGTCCGCGAAGACGCCGGTCCACTTGACGGACGAGGAGGCGAGCATCTTGCCGCTCTCCGCGTCGAACGCGCCCGGGCTGTGCAGGCAGTCCGCCTCGTCCTCCTCGGCCGGGCGGTAGCCGAAGCCCTTCTTGGTCACCGCGTGCACGATCACCGGGCCGTTGAAGCCCTTGGCGCGGCGCAGCGCGGTCTCGACGGCGGCCTGGTCGTGCCCGTCGATCGGGCCGACGTACTTCAGGCCGAGGTCCTCGAACATGGACTGCGGCGCGACCGCGTCCTTGATGCCGCGCTTGACCGCGTGAAGCACCTCGTAGACCGGCTTGCCGACCAGCGGCGTGGCGCCGAGCGAGTCCTTGACCAGGTCGAGAACCTTCTCGTACCCGGGGTTCAGCCGCAGCGTGGCCAGGTGGTCGGAGAAGCCGCCGATCGTCGGCGCGTAGGAGCGGCCGTTGTCGTTGACGATGATGACCAGCCGGTTCGTGGTGGCGGCGATGTTGTTCAGCGCCTCCCAGCACATGCCGCCGGTGAGCGCGCCGTCGCCGACCATCGCGACCACGTGCCGGTCCTCGCCCCGCAGCGTGTACGCCTTCGCCATGCCGTCCGCGTAGGAGAGCGCGGTCGAGGCGTGCGAGTTCTCGACGAGGTCGTGCTCGCTCTCCTCCTGCGACGGGTAGCCGGAGAGGCCACCGCGCTGCCGCAGCAGGTCGAACCCGTCCTGACGCCCGGTCAGTATCTTGTGCACATAGGCCTGGTGGCCGGTGTCGAAGAGGAACCGGTCACGCGGCGAGTCGAACACCCGGTGCATGCCGAGCGTGAGCTCCACGACCCCGAGGTTCGGCCCGAGGTGCCCTCCGGTGCGGGAAACCTTGGCCACCAGGAAGTCCCGGATCTCCGCGGCCAGCACCGACAGCTCTTCGGCCGTCAGGCGCTTGAGATCCTGCGGCCCTGCGATCGTGCCGAGAAGCCGACCGTTCGTGACCTGATCCTCTTCAACGCTCATGACGTGCCAGTCTACTGGCGGACGCCAGCGGTCCCGTCATCCGAGACCATCGCGTGATCAACGAACACGGCGAGACGCATCACCCGGCCGGATGACCAAAACCCCACAAAACACCCACGGGGGTACGATGAGACGAGCTTTTTATCCAGAAGGTCGGTTTCATGAACGCTCAGTCGTCCGCACAACCTTCACCGAACCTCCCACTTCCCAACCGCCGGCCGACCACGCCACGCACCTTCGACGAGACGCGTTCCATGTCTGATCAGAAGCCCGGCTGGGACCCGCACCCGGCCCCCCGCGACCTGCGCGGCGCACCCGCGGCCGCCCACCTTCTCGGCATGATCGCGATCGGCGTGCTGTGCGTCGTCCTCGCGCCGATCGCGATCCCGGTCGTGCTCTGGATCCGTTACCGCGACCGGCGCCGCTGACCTCACCGCTCCGGCGGGACCAGCAGCCCGACGCACTCCACGTGGTGCGTCATCGGGAACAGGTCGAACGCACGCAACCCCGCCAGCCGCCAGCCCGCCGCCCGGAACGTGGCCACGTCCCGGGCGAACGCGGCCGGATCGCACGCCACGTAGGCCACGGCCCGCGCCGGCGTCCGGGTGATCGCCTTGACCACCGCGGCGCCCGCGCCCGAGCGGGGCGGGTCCAGCACGATCAGGTCGACCGGGCGCGGCAGCCGGTTCTGGCGCAGCGCGGTCTCCACCTTCGCCGCGACCACCGCGACGCCGGGCAGGTCGGCCAGGTTGCGCCGGGCCGCGGCCACGCCCTGCGGCGCGGACTCGACAACTGTCACCGGGCCGGTCGGGCCGACCGCCTCGGCCAGCGCGGCGGCGAACAGCCCGGCGCCACCGTAGAGGTCCCAGGCGGCCTCGCCGGGCTGCGGGGCCAGGAACTCAAGCACGGCCGCGGCAAGCGTGTCCGCGGCGGCCGGGTGCACCTGCCAGAAAGCGTCGCCCGGGATCATCCACTCGCGGCCGGCCGCCTTCTCGCGGACCTCGCCGGAGGCGGCAGCGCCGTCCAGCACGTCCGTCTCCTCGCTGAGGGACACCGCGCGGCGCGGGGTGATCAGCAGGTCGCCGCCGGCGGACGCGACCACGTGCACCTCGTCCGCGTCCGGCCAGGTCCGGGAGGTGACCGGCGCGGCCTGGATCGCCGGGTGCGCGATCAGGCACCTGTCGATCGGGACCACCTCGTGCGAGCGGTGTTTGAGCAGGCCGGCCTGGTCGCGGCCGTCGACGGCGTACCGGACGCGGGTGCGCCAGCCCAGGCCGTCGCCGGGGAGCGGCTCCACCCGTACCCCCAGAGCCTTGATCTGGTCTTCCGGCATGCCGCCGAGGCGGAGCAGCTGTTCCGCGACGACCGACGCCTTCCAGTCCAGCTGGGCCGGCGGCGCCACGTGCTGCAGGTCACAGCCGCCACAGCCGTTCGGGTGGGCGAACGCGCAGGGCGCCGTGACCCGGTCCGCGGACGGCGACAGGATCTCCACCGCGTCCGCGCGCGCGAAACCCCGGTGTACCTCGGTGACAAGCGCGACCACCCGCTCGCCGGGCAGCGCGTGCCTGACGAACAGCACCGGGCCGCCGTCGCCGCCGACCCGGGCCACGCAGTGCCCGCCGTGCGCCACCGCGCCGACCGACACCTCGACGCGCTCGCCCTCGCCGGGCATCTCCACCTGCTGTGTCACTGCGTGTTCTCCGGATCCGATGACGATGTCGTGGCGCCGGCCCGCGGGCCGCGTGCGGGACCGCGGGACAGCGCCTGGTCCAGCCGGTTGAGGTCGCGGCCGGCGCTTGACTGCAGCTGCCACGGCACGCTCGTGACCATCACGCCGGGCTCGAAGAGCAGCCGGGTCTTCAGGCGCAGCGCACTCTGATTGTGCAGCAGGTTCTCCCACCACTTGCCGACCACGTACTCCGGGATGAAGACCGTGACCACGTCGCGCGGCGAGTTCCGGCGCACGCCCTTCACGTAGTCGATGATCGGCCGGGTGATCTCCCGGTACGGCGAGTCGACAACCGTGAGCGCGATCGGGATCTCCCGGGCGTCCCACTCCTCCTGGATCTGCCGGGTGTCGTCCGGGTCCACGCCCACGGTCACCGCGGTAAGCGTGTCCGGCCGGGTCGCCTGCGCGTAGGCCAGCGCCCGCAGTGTCGGCATGTGCACCTTGCTGACCAGCACGATCGCGTGGTTGCGGGACGGCAGCACGTATCGTTCCGCGGTCGGCGCCAGCTCGGCCGCGACCCGGTCGTAGTGCTTCCGGATGCCCAGCATGAGCACGAAGATGAACGCCATCGCCGCGATCGCGATCCACGCGCCGAGCAGGAACTTCGTGATCAGCACGATGATCAGCACCACACCGGTGAGCACCATGCCGAACGTGTTGATCGCCTTGGACCTGTGCATCCGCCGGCGCGCGGCCGGGTCGCGCTCGGTCAGCAGATGGCGCTTCCAGTGCCGGATCATGCCGGCCTGGGAGAGCGTGAACGACACGAACACGCCCACGATGTAGAGCTGGATCAGCCGGGTCACCTCGGCCTGGAGCGCCACGATCAGCACCACGGCCGCGACCGCCAGGAACACGATGCCGTTGGAGAACGCCAGCCGGTCGCCGCGGGTGTGCAGCTGGCGGGGCAGGTACCGGTCCTGGGCCAGGATCGAGCCGAGCACCGGGAAGCCGTTGTACGCCGTGTTCGCGGCCAGGAATAGGATGAGCGCGGTCGCGCCGGCCACCACGTACAGCAGGACCGACCCGGAACCGAAGATCGTCTCGGCCAGCTGGGTGGTCACCGTCTTCTGCACGTAGTTCGACGGGCCGCTGACGATCTGCCGCGTCGGGTCCTCCACGTACTGCAACCCGGTCGCCTGGGCCAGCCAGATGATGCCGACAAGCATCACGATCGCCATCGACCCGAGCAGCAGCAGCGTGGTCGCCGCGTTCTTGCTCTTCGGCTCCTTGAACGCGGGCACGCCGTTGGAGATCGCCTCCACGCCGGTCAGCGCCGCACAGCCGGACGAGAACGTGCGCAGCAGCAGGAACACCAGGAACACGTTGGAGAGGTGCTCCTCCTCCGCAACGATGGTCAGCGACGCGCTCGGCGCCTCGAGCGGCTGTCCGAGCACGACGATCCGGACCAGTCCGGTGAGGATCATCCCGACGATAATGATCATGAAGCCGTAGGTGGGGACCGCGAACGCGTTCCCCGACTCGCGGATGCCGCGAAGGTTCAGCGCGGTCAGTACCGCCACCGCGATCAGCGCGATCGCGACCTTGTGCGTGTCCACGTACGGCACGACCGAGCCCAGGTTCGCCACGCCGGACGAGACGGACACCGCCACCGTCAGCACATAGTCGACAAGCAGTGCACTCGCCACCGCCACGCCGTACTTCGGCCCGAGGTTGACCGTCGCCACCTCGTAGTCGCCGCCGCCGGACGGATAGGCGTGCACGTTCTGCCGGTAACTGGCCACCACCGTCAGCATCACGACCACTACCGCAAGCGCCACCCACGGCGAGTACAGGTACGCCGCCGCGCCCGCGATCGACAGCGTCAGCAGGATCTCGTCCGGCGCGTAGGCCACGCTTGACAGCGCGTCGGAGGCGAACACCGGCAGCGCGATCCGCTTGGGCAGCAGCGTGTGCTGCAACCGGTCGGACCGGAACGGACGCCCCAGCAACAGGCGCTTCACGAGGGAGGTGGGACGGGCCACAACGGGTAAGGGTACGGCCACCGGATCATCGCGGCGACGGGCGCGCCCGATGCGCCCGCGCAGACCGCCCATGGCACGCTTCCACTCGGACGCGTCACTGATAGGGGGCCTCGGTGCACATCGTGATCATGGGTTGCGGGCGGGTCGGTTCGACCCTTGCTCACAACCTGGAGGAGCGCGGCCACTCGGTCGCCGTCATCGACCAGAATGCGGACGCGTTCCGCAGGCTCGGCCCGGAGTTCGGCGGCGTGATCGTCACCGGCGCCGGCTTCGACCGGGACGTGCTCCGCGAGGCCGGCATCGAGCGCGCGGACGGCTTCGCGGCCGTCTCCAGCGGCGACAACTCCAACATCATCTCGGCCCGGCTTGCCCGCGAGACGTTCGGCGTACCCCGGGTCGCCGCGCGCATCTACGACCAGAAGCGCGCGGAGGTCTACGAACGGCTCGGCATCCCGACCGTCGCCACCGTGCGCTGGACCGCGGACCGCATCCTGCGCCAGGTGCTCGCCACCGGCGACCTGGAGGTGTTCCGCGACCCGACAAGCACCGTCTCGATCATCGAGGTGCCGGTGCACAAGGGCTGGATCGGCCGCAAACTCACGTCGCTTGAGACAGCGGCGGGCGCGCGCACCGCGTACCTGATGCGCTTCGGCCTCGGCCACCTGCCCACCGCGTCCACCATGGTCCAGGACGGCGACCAGGTGTTCATGCTTGTCACCGACGAGATCGCCGCTGACGTCCGCCGCCGCACCGGCGCCGCCCCGGAAGGAGCGCACTGACATGCGCGTCGCCATCGCCGGAGCCGGCAACGTCGGCCGGTCCATCGCCCAGGAGTTGATCGGCAACGGCCACGAGGTCATGCTGCTCGAACGGGACCCGAAGATGCTCCGCCCCGAGCGCGTACCGCAGGCCGAGTGGGTGCTCGCGGACGCCTGCGAGGTCGCCAGCCTGGAGGAGGCCGAGATCGCCCAGTGCGACGTGGTCGTGGCCGCCACCGGCGACGACAAGGTCAACCTGGTCGTCTCGCTGCTCGCCAAGACCGAGTTCGCGGTCGGCCGCGTCGTCGCGCGGATCAACCGCGCCGAGAACGAGTGGCTCTTCACCGATCAGTGGGGCGTCGACGTCGCGGTCTCCACGCCGCGCCTGATGGCCGCGCTTGTCGAGGAGGCGGTCACTGTCGGCGACCTGGTCCGGCTGATGACGTTCCGCCAGGGCGAGGCGAACCTTGTCGAGATCACGCTCCCGCCGGACGCGCCGTTCGTCGGCCGCCCGGTCCACTCGGTCCCGCTCCCCCGCGACTCCGCGCTCACCGCGATCCTGCGCGGCAAGCGCGTCCTCGTCCCGCGGCCGGACGACCCGCTTGAGGCCGGCGACGAGCTGATCTTCGTCTGCACCGCCGAGGTCGAGGACGCGGTCCGCGCGGTCATCCTCACCCCGGACCCCACCCAAGACCTTTAAACCGATGTTCCCGCTTCCGCCGGGGTCCGGCCCGCACGCTCCCGCGGGCCGCGGCTCCGCGGCGCACGGTCAACACCCGGCCGGCGTGCCGTAGGTGGGCGGTCAGGCGGCCTCGGTGGCGGCCTGTGCCTCTTCCGGATGGGCCCGCATCGTGCGGCGGACCGCCCACACGGTAAGCGCAAGCATGCCCACGTAGATCGGCCAGCTGACCGCCAGCCGCGCCACGCCCAGCAGGTCCGGCTGCTTCGCGATGTACAGCGCCGCCTGCACGCCCGCCCGGACCACGAGCGACGCGGCCCAGGCCAGCGTCAGCCACTGGAACGTGCGGAACAGCGCCGGGTTGTGCCGCCAGTCGTGCTTGCCGCCGGCCGAGATGATCGCCCAGATGTAGCCGATCAGCGGCTTCCGTACGCCGACCGAGATGACAAGCGCCGCGGCCTGCGCGAACGTCAGCAGGATGCCCGGCAGGTAGAAGTCGCGGGCCTCGCCGGAGCGGGCCGCCAGGTACGCGCCGAGCGCGATGCCGAACAGCCCGTTGACCGCGTGCCGGACCGGCTGCTTGCGGATCAGCCGGTAGATCGCGATCCCCACCGCCGTGCCGACCGCTCCGAAGATCGCCGGGTACAGGTCCCACACGAAGTTGAGAAGCACGAACGCGCAGACCGGAATGCTCGTCTCGATCAGCCCGCGGATGCCACCGAGCTGCTCCGACATCTGCTCGGAGATGGTCGGGATGCGCTCCTCGTCCGGCTCCGGCTCCGGCTCGCCCGCGCCCGGCGCCGGTGCGCCCGACACGATCGCCCGGACCGCGTCGGGTGAGTACGGATCGGTGGCCGAGTACCTACCGGCTGCCGCGACGTCCTCGCCTGCGGCCTGCTTGTCGGTTGCTCTGTCAGGACCGGTCATGCTCACCTGGGCGCTTCCAGCTCGTAATGCGGGTTATAAATCACTTTACGGTCATCACGGACGGCGATCCGCCCGCGGGCCGTCAACTGCCGGCCCGGCTCGATCCCGGCGATGTGCCGGCGACCGAGCCAGACCAGCGTGATCACGTCGCTGCCGTCGTAGAGGTCCGCCTCAAGCGTCGGCAGGTTGGTCCGGGGCGTGTAGACCACAGTGCGCAGCCGGCCCGAGACCGCGGCGGTCTGGCCGCGGTGGCAGACCCCGACCGGGGTGGCGCCGCACTCCGCGCTCTCCCGCTGCAGCTCCTCCGCATCCAGCTCCGCCTCCGAGGCCGTGAGCCGCTGAAAGAACCGGCGCAACGTCGACCGTCGTTCATCGATCGTCATGTCGCGGGTGTCACCCCTTCTCCTGGTCAGATGAACCCGCAGCGCGCACGCTGGTCCGACCAGAGTACGCCCCGGAAGCGGCGGCGACAGGGACGCGACCGCGCGGCTACGACCGCGGACGTGGTGACGGCCTCCGGCGCGGCTCCTCGGTGGGCGGCTCCGCCTCTCCGGCCGCCGCCGCGCTCCCCTGGGCCGCTGCCCCCTGTGCGGCGACGTCCTTCGGCAGCCGCAGCGGCAGCGGCTCCTTCACCGGCTTCGCCTCGTTGCCGCGGTCCACCACCAGGCCGCGCAGGCACTCACCGAGCAGTGGCGCGCTTGACGGCGTGATCGCGACCGGCCCCTGGAAGACGGCCTGCACCATCCAGCGGGGCCCGTCGATGCCGGCGATCCGCAGGTCGACCGGCCCGTTCGGAGTGGGCACCCGGGCCAGCAGCTCCACCCCGTACGGCCCCTCGGTCTCCTGCAGCTGCCCGCCCTGCGACGTCAGCGACGCGCCGACCTCCTCCCGGACCTCGTCCCAGATGCCCTCGCTGCGCGGCGCCGCGACCACGATCAGCTGGAGCGTGCTCGGCCCCTCGCCGAGCACGACCTGCTGCACCACGCCCTCGTTGCCGGCCTGGACGCGCACCTCGACGCCGGGCACTGCCGGAATCTGCATGCTGCCCAGGTCCAGGCGCTGCACACCGTCCGGCGCGTCGCTCACGTCGTACGGCCCGCTGGTCGCGGCCGACTCCACGGCGGTCGGAATCGGGGTTTCCTCGGCACGCGCGTGACGCCCGCCCCGCGAGAAGATCGCCATGATCACCTTTCCGGATGAACCGATTGTCGAAAAAACCTAGAGAGCCGCGTGCCCGCCGGTCGACCCGTGCCCGCCGGCCCCGCGCACGGAGTCCGGCAGCTCGTCGACGACCTCGAAGACGGCCCGCGACACCCGCTGCACGACCAGCTGCGCGATCCGGTCGCCCCGCGCGATCTTCGCGGTCTGCTCCGGGTCGTGGTTGATCAGATTCACCAGGATCTCGCCCCGGTAACCGGCGTCGACCGTACCGGGCGCGTTCAGCAGCGTCACGCCCAGCCGGGCGGCCAGTCCGGACCGCGGATGCACAAGCCCCACGAAGCCCTCCGGCAGCGCCAGCGCCACGCCGGTCTTCACAAGCGCACGGTGGCCCGGCAGCAGTTCCACGTCCTCCGCGGCGTACAGGTCGGCGCCCGCGTCCCCCGGGTGCGAGTAGGCGGGCATCGGCAGATCCGGGTCGAGCCGCCGCAGCGGCACGGGCACGGTGTCGGTCACGGGTTCGGGTCCTCATCGTCGGCGGCACTGCACGGGCCCCCTCATCCTGCCGTGCCGCCCCGCGCGAAGCACTCGTACCCTGGCTGGCGTGGCACCCCCCGGCACCCGCACCCCGCAGACAGTCCTCCATCGTGAGCGCCTGAGCGTCACCTGGTGGCTCTGGATCCCCGCGCTCGCGGCCGCGGCCGCGCTGGCCACCGAGGTCTGGATGGGCGCGTCAGGCATCCGCGCCTGGCTGCCGTTCGCCGTGCTCCTGCCGCTGACCGCGCTCGGCCTGTGGGCGATGGGCCGGATCCCGATCGCTGTCGCCCCCGGCCCGGACGGTGCCCCTGAGCTGCAGGTCGACGACGCACGCCTGCCGGTCCGGTTCATCTCCGAGGTGGTCCCGCTGGACGCGGAGGGCCGCCGCGAGATCCTCGGCGTGGCCGCCGACCCGCTGGCGTTCGTGGTGCAGCGCCCCTGGATCCCGGGCGCGGTGCAGGTCCTGCTTGACGACCCGGCAGACCCGACCCCCTACTGGGTGGTCAGCACGCGTCACCCAATCGCACTGGCGCAGGCCCTGCTCGACGCCAAAGAACAACCAAAGCACTGACCACCATCCGGGGTACGGGTCAGGAGCGCTTCTTCCCGTCCGTACCCTCGATCGACCTGGGCCTGCCCTTGATCTCCGGGCGGTGGCGGCGCAGATCCTCGCGGAGGCGGTCGCCGAGCCCACGGGTGGCCCGCCGGTTCAGATAGCTGGCCACGGCCGCGCCGGTGAGCAGCGGCCCAAGCGTGGTCAGGTTCCGGCCGAAGCGCTTGAGCAGCGTCTCGCGCAGTTCGCGGCGCGCGGCAGTGCCGAGCACCGCGCCGACACCGGCGCCGGGCAGCAGCGGGTTCACGCCACGCTGGGTGGACCAGGAGTGCAACATCGAGACCGCGCGCTCGCTGGCGCTCCCGGCGACCGGCTGCCCGTAGATCTCGTGCAGCTCGCCGATCAGCTTCAACTCCACCGACACCACAGCGACCGTCTCGGTGGCCAGCAGCACGGGCGTGGTGAGCAGCGTGGGCGGCACGGCCCACTCGATCGCGGAGACGCCACCCCCCGCCGCGCCGATGCTCGCCGTGGCCCGGGACGCGTTGCGCACCAGGCGGTCGGCAAGCTCCTCGTCGTCCAGGCCCGGGTGATGCCGGCGCAGCGTCTCCAGGTCGCGGACCGGCACGTACGGCGCAATCTGCCCGACCGTGTCGATCATCCACTGGATCGCAACCTTGGGCCTGATCATCCGGCCGGCGCCGCCGGTACGCACCTGCTGGACGAGGCGGCCGAGCAGCCGGCGGCGGACCGTCGGCGGCAGCTCCTCCTCGGCCAACTCCGCCAGGGCCTGACTCAGCCGTTCCGGGTCGCCGGTCTCGGCCGGCGGCACGCCCGGCTCGGTCACCGGCTCAAGATCGTCGGTGTCCCTGCGCTGCTGGTGGCTGGCGTCCGTCATCTCGCCTCCTGCCTCGATCCGTCGACCGGTACTACCCACGCGGAGCGCGCGGCAACCGGCCACGGCGGTGGATCGAGTGAAACAGATCCGCGCCACAGATCCCTCTGAGTCCCCGCCCCACGGCCGGAACCGAGGACTCGCCGCCTCACGGACCGCCACCCCTCAAAACCCGCCCCACACCGCGGAGTCGCAAAACCCTGCCCCGCACCGCGAGGCCGAAGAAGCGAAGGACTCGCCGCGTCGCGGACCGCCACCCTCGGCCCGCAACGCGGTGTGTGCCCTATTCGGTTGTGCTGTTGATGGTCCAATCCCCCGCTGAGGGGATCAGGCGCACTCGTGGCAGATCAGCTCGCCGTTTCGCTCAATGGCAAGCTGGCTGCGGTGATGCACCAGGAAGCACCGCGAGCAGCGGAACTCGTCCTGCTGCATCGGCAGCACCTTGACAGTCAGTTCCTCGTCGGCCAGGTCAGCACCGGGCAGCTCGAAATTCTCAGCTACCTCGGCCTCATCCACGTCGACGGCGCCGGACTGCGAGTCGACGCGACGTGCCTTGAGTTCCTCAAGGCTGTCCTCGCCGAGGTCGACCTCGTCGCGACGCGGGGCGTCGTAGTCGGTGGCCATCGGTTGTCACTCTCCCGTATCGATGTGTCGTCCGGCGTCTGTAACGCCGAACGGCGATGTTCGGTTCCCTGGGGACCAACGTTGGCACGAACTGCCACTGTGACGTCACCCTCAGCGACGATGCTGATAGTGACACCACGACGTCAGCTCTCCAAGAAACTCCCCCCAGCGAGCGCGGTACCTTACCGCTCTCGTGCGTTGCTTGTACGCCCCGGCCCGCCCAGATGTTCCCAATGTGATTCAGGCGACACCAAGGTAGGGGGTCGTCCGCGTCGATCATCGTCGGCGCGCCGGGACCGCTCATCACTTTCCCGGGCCGGCCGTGCAGGCGATAACCTCAGCGGGACATCCGGAAACTACCGGGCGCAGACTTTCCGCGGGGAGCCTCCACCAACATGAGCTATGCGCGCATGCGGGCGCTCATCGTCCTGAGCGTGCTGACCGTCGCCGCCGTCGTGTTCGTCGCGGTCGCGTTCGTGCGGGACAGCCAGACCGAGGCCACCGTGGCCGAGGAGTGCCCGGCCGGCTTCGTGCGCGCGAACGTCGCGCTGCCGGAGCCCAAGGACGTGAAGCTGAAGGTGTTCAACGCGGCCGGCACGGACGGTCTGGGCAGCCGGGTCAGCACCGACTTCGCCAACCGCAAATTCCAGGTGGAGAAGCCGGAGAACAGCGACAAGACAAGCGACGCGGTCGCCACGCTGCGGTACGGCCCGAAGACTGTCGGCGCGGCCCACCTGCTCCGGGCGTACTTCCTCGACAACGCCCGCACCGAGTACGACGAAGCCCGCGAGGACGACATCGTCGACGTGGTCATCGGCACCCGCTTCGAGCAACTCGCCACCACCACCGAGGTCAACCAGTCCCTGGTAGAACTCGGCCAGGCCAAGCTTCCGCCCGGCAGCTGCGCTGAGTAGCTGGTCGTCGCTTCGCTCCTCCGGGCTCGGCGCTCGCCTTGTGGTCGTCGCTTCGCTCCTCCGGGCTCGGCGCCACTCCCGGCGATGACGGGCGATTTTCAGACGAAGAGCGTGTCTGAAAATCGCCCATCATCTCTGGTCGAACGCGCCTCACGTGGGCGGTGCCGTTTGTGGGGGGACCGGAGAAACTGCAGCACAACCCTGGGCGGCGGGCCGCGCCCGAGCCCGCGCCCGCGCCGATGTCACTTCCGAGTTCAGACGGAGAGTGTGCCTGCGGTGTTTGGCCGGCTGAGTCTCGGGTGGGTGTGGGGATTGGCCGGCGGCGGGGAGGGTCAGGCTCCGCCGGAGGCGTTGAGGGTTACGAGGTGGGCGTGGAGTGGGGGGAAGAGGGCGGGTGGGGCGGCGATGACCATGGGGAGGCCGGGGGCGGCGCCGTTGAGGCCCTCGACGGTCAGGCCGGCCTCGCGGGCGATGAGGGCGCCGGCGGCGTGGTCCCAGGGGTTCAGGCCCTTTTCGTAGTAGGCGTCGATCAGGCCCTCGGCGGCGAAGCAGAGGTCGAGCGAGGCGGCGCCCCAGCGGCGGATGTCCCGCACGTGCGGCAGCAGGCCGGTGAGCACGCCAGCCTGGTGCAGGCGCCGCGCGGCGTCGTACCCGAAGCCGGTTCCGACAAGGCTCTGGGCCAGATCGGTCTGTGCGGAGCCGCGGATCGGCCGCCCGTCGTGGAACGCGCCGCCGCCGAGCGTGGCGGTCCACTCGTCGCCGGTCGCGGCGTTGCGCACCACGCCTGCCACCACGACGCCGTCTAGTTCCGCCGCGAGCGAGACCGCGTACTGCGGCAGGCCGTAGAGGTAGTTCACGGTGCCGTCGATCGGGTCGACGATCCATCGGACGCCGGAGGCGGCCCCGGCTGCGGAACCCACCGCGTCCGCTGCGTTCTCGCCGTACTCCTCGCCAAGCAGCGCGTCGCCGGGCCGCAGCGTGCGCAGCTCCTCGGCGACCTGGCGCTCCACGGCGCGGTCGGCGGCGGTCACCACGTCGGTCACGGTGCTCTTGGTGTCGATGGTCGAGCTGACCGCCTCGGCCCGCATGCGACTGGCGGTCTCGGCGGCGCGCCGGGCGATCTCGACCGCGGTCTTGAGCAGGTCCCTGAAATCCGGAGAAGTCTGTTGCACGCACTCCATACTGCCGTCCCGGCCGGATCGTGCGGCGGCCCGGCGGGGTAGCATCGCTGGCAAACCCCGTCACCACCTACTTCCTGCCCCTCACGCCGTCGCCGGCGGCGCGGGGCGCAAGCTGTTTGCCTCAGACAGCGTTACAATTCACGCTGCCCACGTGACACGGACGGTCGCCACGCCGACCAGCCCGCGGCACAGGGGCCACAACATCACCGGCCTGCAGTCTGCTCGCGCTGCCCGCCGGATCGGCCGTGCTCGTTCTTCGCCTCCGGAAGGTCATCCGTGTCAGAAGCCCGCCACACCGGCGCCGACGTACGCTCGCTCACCGACACCCTGATCGCCAACGCCGCTAACGCCGGTGGTCAGTTGACGTCGGCCGAGCTCGCGCGGAGCGTCGAGGCTGCCGAGGTGACCCCGGCCCAAGCTAAGAAGCTCTTGCGAGCGCTGGCGGAGGCCGGCGTAACCGTCGTGGTGGACGGCTCGGCCAGCACCCGCCGCCCGCGCGTCGCCGCTGCCCGCTCGGCCACGCCCGCCTCCAAGGCCACCACCGCCAAGACCACCAAGTCAACAGTTGCCAAGAAGGCCGCGCCCGCCGCCACCCCGAAGCAGGCCGCCCCCTCCGCTGCGCCCGCC
Source organism: Catenuloplanes sp. NPDC051500 (assembly GCF_044454585.1). Classification (NCBI taxonomy): domain Bacteria; kingdom Bacillati; phylum Actinomycetota; class Actinomycetes; order Micromonosporales; family Micromonosporaceae; genus Catenuloplanes; species Catenuloplanes sp. NPDC051500. The sequence continues at coordinate 134,029 of NZ_JBITDX010000010.1, read as the reverse complement.
GACGCGAACGGGCTGACGCCGGCGAAGCGCGCCGCGAAGGCTGCCGCGCCGAAGACCGGCCCGGCCGCTAAGGCGGTGCCGGCGAAGAAGGCCGGTGCGAAGACCGGCGCCAAGGGGCCGGACGGTGAGCCGCTCGAGGATGAGATCGATCCCGAGGAGCTGGCCGCCGAGCTGGAGGACGTCGTCGTCGAGGCGGCGCCGGCCGAGGTCGCGGCCGCCACCGCCGACGCCCAGGCGGACAGCAACGACTTCGAGTGGGACGACGAGGAGTCCGAGGCGCTGAAGCAGGCGCGCCGCGACGCGGAGCTGACCGCGTCCGCCGACTCCGTCCGGGCGTACCTGAAGCAGATCGGCAAGGTTCCGCTGCTCAACGCGGAGCAGGAGGTCGAGCTCGCCAAGCGCATCGAGGCCGGGCTGTATGCGTCGGAGCAGCTGCGCGTCGTCGACGAGGGCGGGGAGAAGCTGGCGTTCCAGCTGTCCCGCGACCTCAAGTGGATCTCCCGCGACGGTGAGCGCGCCAAGAACCACCTCCTTGAGGCGAACCTTCGGCTCGTGGTGAGCCTCGCGAAGCGCTACACCGGCCGCGGCATGGCCTTCCTGGACCTCATCCAGGAAGGCAACCTCGGCCTCATCCGCGCCGTCGAGAAGTTCGACTACACCAAGGGCTACAAGTTCTCCACCTACGCCACCTGGTGGATCCGACAGGCCATCACCCGCGCCATGGCCGACCAGGCCCGCACCATCCGCATCCCGGTGCACATGGTCGAGGTCATCAACAAGCTCGGCCGCATCCAGCGCGAGCTGCTCCAGGACCTGGGCCGTGAGCCCACGCCGGAGGAGCTGGCCAAGGAGATGGACATCACCCCGGAGAAGGTGCTGGAGATCCAGCAGTACGCCCGGGAGCCCATCTCGCTGGACCAGACGATCGGCGACGAGGGCGACAGCCAGCTCGGTGACTTCATCGAGGACTCGGAGGCCGTCGTGGCGGTCGACGCGGTCTCGTTCTCGCTCCTGCAGGATCAGCTGCAGCAGGTCCTGCAGACGCTCTCCGAGCGCGAGGCGGGTGTGGTGCGGCTGCGGTTCGGCCTGACCGACGGCCAGCCGCGCACGCTCGACGAGATCGGCCAGGTCTACGGCGTGACCCGCGAGCGGATCCGCCAGATCGAGTCGAAGACGATGTCGAAGCTGCGTCACCCGTCGCGGTCGCAGGTCCTCCGCGACTACCTGGACTGACCTGCCCGACCGTTTCAGCCGACGGCCGTGCCCCGCGGGGTACGGCCGTCGTCCGTTTTCCGCCTATTTTCGGGGGACACCCGAACGGGCGATTTCATCTGGCCGAACCGGCGAAGGACCCGAATGCGACAAACGGACCATCGGGCGCATAAGATGCCGGAGTACCGTAAAAATCGCCCGGTCCAGCTGTGCGCCCAACGATCAATTATCCGGATGCTGACTTCAGAGTCAACTTTCTGTGCCTGTTTGACCACCACCCGTACATCCTTCGGTGGTGATCGAAGAGTTGTGGGGTTGTGATCGTTGACGTGGCACCCTTGGGGCACGGCACACTGTCCATACCAGGTGTGACCTCGGTCCCCCGAGGGCACCATGGGAAGGCCGCATCCGACGAGGGTGTTGGACAATGGGTGAAGCACAACCGAAGAACCTGTTCATCGGTGACGACCCGAGGAGGTAGGCGATGACCCCGACCCTCACGCCGCCGCCAGAAACGGCGGCGCCCCCAGCCGCCGATGAACGCTGCGATCGTTGCAGCGCGGCGGGCAAGTTGCGGGTGACCATTGCCGGCGGCAGTGAGCTGGTGTTCTGCGGACACCACGCGAACCGTTACGCCGACGATCTCGTCAAGATCGCAGTGCAGTACGTGGCCGAGCCGGAATTCACCTGGCGCGGCGCGGACATGATGCGCCGCTAGGACTGGCGAGGTCACACCGGTCCCGCCGCCCCCGGCGGTGCCCGGCACAACCGAACGAGTCGACCCGATGACGGGGGCGCCCAGGTGTGGGGCGTCCCCGTTACCACTTCCGGCTCCAGGCGTCACACCGACAGCGCCTGGACCCGTGCGGGTCGTCAGTTACGCGGGCCTTGACATCGGCCCCGGCGCGTCGGCGGCGCCCAGCGCGGCCGACACGTCCCGCGCGGCGGCGATCACCTCGGGCGCGCGCATCTCGAGCGAGCTCATGGTGCTGTCCATCGCCAGCGTGGAGATGGAGATGCCGCCGAGCACCTGCCCGGTGTGGTCGAAGACGGCCGCGCCGACGCAGCGGATGCCGGGCTCGTTCTCCTCGTCGTCGACGGCATATCCCAGCGCCCGTACCCGGGCCAGGTGTTTCAGCAGATCTTCCTCACCGGTCAGTGTGTGCCGGGTGCGCTGGACCAGGCCGGTGCGCCGGCAGATCGCCAGCACGTCCTCGTCGCCCAGCTGGGCCAGTACGGCCTTGCCGATCGCGGTCGTGTGCAGCGCCACGCCCATCCCGATCCGGGACGGCATCTGGTACGGCCGCCGCCCCTCCTGCTTGTCCACGTAGACCGCCTCGTCCGCACTGCGGATCGCGAAATGCGTGGTGTACCCGGTGGCCTCACTTAGTGCCCGCAGCGCGCCGGACGCCTGCCGGGCCGGGTCGAAGCGGTGCATCACCCTGCCGGCCAGCGTCAGGATGCGCGGCCCGGGCTCGTAGCTGCCGAGGCCGTCCGGCCGGGCGAATCCCCACAGCACAAGCGCCTGCAGGATCCGGTGCACGGTCGACTTCGAGACGCCGGTCGCCGCGGCGATGTCGGTGACGCGGTGATGCTCGGCGAGCGCCTCCAGCACCGCAAGCGTCTTGTCGATGGAACTGCCTTCCCTGGCCATGAGATTCAGCTTAGGTCCTGTATCGAGGTGGACGGTCGGCGCGAGACGCGGTCCAGGTGGCATCCGGGTGTACGGCACGAGCGCCCGAATCTGGCGTCTGCGGCGCGTCGCAGCCCGGCCGTGCACCTCGATCCAGGACCGGATGGTGGTTACCGTGCCAGCCAGCCTCCGTCCACCGCGAGCACGTGGCCGTTGACGTAGTCGGACGCGTCCGAGGCGAGGAAGACGGCCGCGCCGGCAACGTCCTCCGGGCGGCCCCAGCGACCGGCCGGGATGCGTGCTCTGATCTCGGCCTCCCGTGCCGGGTCCGCACGCAGCGCCTCGGTGTTGCCGGTCTCGATGTAGCCGGGCGCGATCGCGTTGACCTGGACACCACCGGCGGCCCACTCGCAGGCCAGCGCCTTGGTCAGCCCGGCGATCGCGTGCTTGGCCGCGGTGTAGCCGGGGACCCGCATGCCGCCCTGGAAGGACAGCATCGAGGCCACCGAGATGATCTTCCCGTGTCCCCGGGCCAGCATGCCCGCGCCCACCGCGCGGCTGAGCAGGAACACCGCGTCCAGGTCGACGTCGAGCACCGCGCGCCAGTCCGCCCAGCTGTGCGACGCCGCCGGGGCCCGCCGGATGATGCCCGCGTTGTTGACCAGGATGTCCACCTCCGGCAGCCCGGCCACCGCGTCCGGGATGACGGCGGTGTCGGCGAGGTCGAGGACCCACCGGGTGCTTCGGCGGCCGGCCGCACGGACGTCCTTCTCGGTGTCGCCGAGATCGTCCGTGCGGCCGTGCAGCACCAGGTCCGCGCCGGCCTGTGCGAGCGCCACCGCGATCGCCCGTCCCATGCCGGTACGGGCGCCGGTGACAAGCGCGGTCCTGCCGTGCAGCGCGAAGGGTGTGGTCACCGCAGCGCGCCGATCGGGACCGGCTCCACGTCCTCGTACGCCTGGTTCTCCCCGCCCATCGCCCACACGAACGCGTAGCTGCGGGTGCCGAAGCCGCAGTGCACCGACCAGGACGGCGAGATGACCGCCTGTTCCGGCGCGACGATCAGGTTGCGGGTCGCGTCCGGGCGGCCCATCAGGTGTACCACCCGGTCGGCCTCGGGCAGGTCGAAGTAGAAGTAGACCTCGGTCCGCCGCTCGTGGGTGTGGCAGGGCATCGTGTTCCACATGCTGCCCGGCGCGAGGACCGTGACGCCGAGGACGAGCTGGCAGCTCCGGATGCCCTTGACGTGGATGTACTTGTAGATCGTCCGCTCGTTGGACCCCTCGGGTGTGCCGAGCCGGACCGGTTCGGCGTCGTCACGCGTGGCCTTCACGGTCGGATGGCTCTCGTGCGCGGGCGTGGAGACCAGGTAGAACCGCCCGTCGAAGCGGACCTCGCGGGCGCCGCGGCCGACGTACAGCACCTCCTTCGCGGTCAGCTCGTGCCGGACGCCGTCGACAGTCACCGCGCCGGCCTCGCCGATGTTCACCACGCCCAGTTCGCGGCGCTCCAGGAAGTGTTCCGCGCGCAGCTCGTCCGGGCAGGGCAGTTCCGTCGCGCCGTCCGTGCCGCCGACGATGATCCGGTCCTCGTGCGTATAGGTCAGCCGCACCTCGCCGGGCGCGAACAGATCCTCCACCAGGAACCGCCGTCGCAGCTGCGCGGTGTCCATGCCCGGCAGCTGGTCCGGGGCGGTGGCGTGGCGTGAATCCATGAAACCCTCCTCAAACGGCGCGAACCGGCTCCGGGTCGTCCTCAAGCGAGTCGATCAGGTCGTCGCGGTCCGGCGTCCGCTCCGGCCGGAGCAGGCCGATCGCCACGTAGAGCACGAGCGAGGTGACCAGCGGGACGCCGACCACCATGGTCTGGCTGGTCTCCTCCAGGACCCACTTGACCACCACCCAGACGCTCAGCCCGGCGGCCCAGGAGACGAGCGCGGCGGTCGGGCCGCTGCGCCGGAACCAGGGCAGCAGGCCGAGCATCAGCGGGATCGAGATCGGCCCCATGGTCGCGGCGACCAGATCGATGACAATCTTGAGGACCACGCCCTGGCCCTTCGTGCTGATCGCGATGACCATGCTGATCACCACGAACAGGAACGTGGTGACCCGGGCGAAGGTCAGCTCCGCCTGCTCGCTGAGGGTGCGCACCGCGCGGACCAGCACCGGCGCGATGTCCCGGGTGATCACGGACGAGATCACGTTGGCGTCCGAGGACACCATCGCCATCGTGTGCGAGAAGAAGCCGGCCAGCACCAGCCCGATCAGGCCGGGCGGCAGCAGCACCTTCGCCAGCTCGACGTACGCCTGTTCCGGCTCGGCCAGGCCGGGGACGATCAGCGGCGCGGCGAACATCGGCAGGAACAGGAACAGCGGCCAGACCAGCCAGAGCCCGCTGGACAGCAGCGCGGACCGCCGGGCCGCGGAGCCGGACGGCGCGGCCATGTACCGCTGGGCGAGGTTCCACATGCCGCCGTTGTACTCGAACGTCTTGATGAACAGCAGCGCCAGGAAGAACGTCAGCGTGTACGGCCCGCTGAACCAGTCGCCGTGCCCCGGTGGCAGCTCGTCCCACATGGTCCACAGCGTGGAGACGCCGCCGAGGTGGGACAGGAACGCGACGAACATCGCGACACCTGCCACGCCTTGGATCACGAACTGCCCGAAGTCGGTGAGCACGTCCGCCCAGAGCCCGCCAAGCGTGATGTAGACGAGCGTGACCGCGCCGGTGAGCAGGATGCCCCAGACGATCGGCACTCCGGCGAAGCCGCGCAGCAGCACCGCGATCGCCACCCACTTGGCCGCGATGTCGACCACCTTGAGCAGCGCGCCGCTGTAGGCCAGCGCCTGCTGGGTGGGCAGGTTGTAGCGGCGGGCCAGGTATTCGAGCGGGGACGCCACGCCGTGCTTGGAGCGCAGCCGGTTCCACCGGGCGGCGAAGACGAACGCGCCGATCCCGACGCCGAGCCCGATGGTCAGCGCCCACCAGACGTACATCGCGAGGCCGACGTTGTAGGCCACCGCGGCGAACGCGACGAACATGACGGCGCTGTATCCGGACATGTGGTGCGAAATCCCCGACAGCCACCAGGGGATCATGCCTCGTGCGGTGAAGAAGTCGGCGACGCTGTGGACGCGTCCCTTGGCCCACAGGCCGATGCCGACCATCACCAGGAAGTACCCACCGAGAATCATCCAATCGAGCGTGGTCATGTGCGCGCTCCCTCCGGCGCTGTAACGCGGGCGTTACACGATGTTCCGTTACACGGAACAGGCTGTCAATACATGAAACACATCGGAGTTCATGCATGCAGCGGTCACCCAACATGGGCAGCATGGAGACGCACAGCAGTCGGCAACGAGCCAACCTGTGCAGGTTTTAAAGATCTAGATCAATACCCAACACATCGACGTGGGTACGGATGAGAGCCCTCTTGACGGCGTTCCGTTGTACGGGACAATGTTCTCGCCAACGAAACAGGGAGGGTCCATGCCCAACATCACGGTGGAGCTGCTGTCCGGCCGGACGCTTGATCAACGGCGCGAGTTCGCCGAGGCCGTCACCGCGGCCGCGGTCGAGATCCTCAAGGCGCGTCGGGCCTCGGTGCGCATCCGCTTCGACGAGATCGAGCGCGAGGACGTGGCGAACGGCGGCACCCTGGAGTCCGACCGCACCGAGTGAGAGACGGGCCCGCCGGGCGCCAAAGGTCGCCCGGATGCGCGGACGCCCTCACAGAGTGGGCGTCCGCGCCTCAGCGCCGCCCCGATGACAGACCTTTACATCGTCTGGATGGTCGCGATGCGCTCTTCGAGCTGCTCGATCGTCGCCTGGGCGCTGGGCGGGCCGCCGCAGAGGCGCCGCAGCTCAGCGTGGATTTTGCCGTGCGGCAGGCCGGTCCGGTGGTGGTGCGAGGCGACAAGCGTGTTGAGCTTCCGGCGCAGCCCGACCCGGCGCTCCCCGGCTGTGAGCGGCACGACCGGGGCCGGGGCCGCGGGTGCGTCGTCCTTCTGCGCGGCCTTCCGGCGCTTCTGCGCGGCCAACTGATCGGCCTGGCGCTTGTTGAGCAGCGTGGAGACCTGCTCCGGGCTGAGCAGGCCCGGCAGCCCGAGGTACTCCTCCTCCTCAGGCGTGCCCGCCTGGGCGCCGGTGCCGAAGGACGCGCCGTCGTAGATGACCTGGTCCAGCTCGGCCGTGGCGGAGAGCGCCTGGAAGCGCTTCTCCAGCTCGCCGGACGCGTCCTCCTTCTTCTGCGCCCGCTCCAGCGCGTCGTCGTCGAACCCGTCGTCCTCCTTCGGCGCGCCGAGGACGTGGTTCCGCTGGGCCTCCATCTCGCTGGCCAGCCCGAGCAGGTGCGGCACGCTGGGCAGGAAGACGCTCGCGGTCTCGCCCTGCTTCCGGGCGCGCACGAACCGGCCGATCGCCTGCGCGAAGTAGAGCGGCGTGGACGCGCTGGTCGCGTAGACGCCGACGGACAGGCGCGGGATGTCGACGCCCTCGGACACCATCCGGACCGCGACCATCCAGCGCTGGTCGCCGTCGGAGAAGGTGGCGATCCGCTTCGAGGAGTCCGGGTCGTCGGAGAGGACCACCACGGCCCGCTCGCCGGTGATCTTCTCCAGCACCTTCGCGTACGACCGGGCGGTCTGCTGGTCGCTCGCGATGACCAACCCGCCGGCGTCAGTGATGCCGTGCCTGCGGATCACCGTGAGCCGGTTGTCCGCCGCGCGCAGCACCTGCGGCATCCAGTCGCCGGCCGGGTCAAGCGCGGTCCGCCAGGCCTGCGCGACCAGATCCTTCGTCATCGGCTCACCGAGGCGCGCCGCCAGCTCGTCGCCCGCGTTCGTCCGCCACCGCGTCTCGCCGGAGTAGGCGAGGAAGATGACCGGCCGGACCACGCCGTCGCGCAGCGCGTCCGAGTAGCCGTACGACGAGTCGAACTTGGACTGCTGCAGGCCGCTGTCGTTGCGCTCGTAGAGCACGAACGGGATCGGGTTCTCGTCCGACCGGAACGGCGTACCGGTGAGCGCCAGCCGCCGCACCGCGGGCTCGAACGCGGCCTTCACGCCGTCGCCCCAGGTGCGCGAGTCGCCCGCGTGGTGGATCTCGTCCAGGATGACGAGCGTGCGGCGGGTCATGGTGCGCCGCCGGTGCACGTGCGGGGCCATGCCGACCTGCGCGTAGGTGACGACGGCGCCGTGGAAGTCGGCGGCGGAGTGCAGGTCCGCGTTGCGGAACGCGGCGTCCAGCTGGATGCCGACCCGGGCCGCGGCATTCGCCCACTGCGTCTTCAGGTGCTCGGTCGGCGCGACCACCGTGACCGCGTCGATCGTGCCGTCGACGAGCAGCTCCGCCGCGATGCGAAGCGCGAACGTGGTCTTGCCGGCGCCCGGCGTAGCGACCGCCAGGAAGTCCTCGGAACCCTGCCGGAGGTATTTGACAAGTGCCTTGCGCTGCCAGGCTCGCAGCGGGGGGAAGGTCTCCAGCACCGGCGCCTTCGGACTCAACCCGCTCGCTCCCCCACCTGACACTGACGCTCAGCAAACGTCTGATTACACAAAAATGCCCCCGCGTCAACCGGCGCGGCGGCCCGGACCAGCATAGCCCTGAGCGAGGTCCTCGGGCTGGCCGGAAGGAGACAGATCACCGCCGTGCCGCGCGACGGTCAGGCCAGTGTCGGCGGGACCGGCGCGGACCAGGACCGCAGCAGCGCCACCACCCGGATCACGAAGATCAGCACCGCGGGTACGGCGAGTGTGAAGCCGTCGTGCTGCCCGGTCCGGACCAGCACCGCCACCAGCACCGCGCCGGCCAGCGCGGCCACCGCGTAGATCTCCCGCCGGAGCACCACCGGGATCTCGCCGAGAAGCAGGTCGCGGCCCACGCCGCCGCCGATGCCGGTGATCATGCCGGCCAGACAGGCGCCGACCGCCGGCAACCCGGCGTTAAGCGCCTTGAGCGTGCCGGCCACAGTGATCAGCCCGAGCCCGGCCGCGTCGAGCAGCAGCACGCTCCACCGGAGCCGGGAGAACTGCGGGTGCAGCCAGAACGTGGCGCCTGAGGCGATCGCGGCGGTGATCGCGTACCGCCAGTCCGCGAATGCGAGTGGCGGCGCGGCGCCGATGATCAGGTCACGGACTATGCCGCCACCGAGCGCGGCCACGAAGCCGACGAAGATCACGCCGAAGAGGTCGAGGCGTTTCGCCACCGCAGCCGAAGCCCCGGACGCGGCGAAGACGGCCACGCCGGCCAGGTCGGCGATCAACAGGGCGCTGGGGGTGCTCACCGCCGCAGAGTAGATCAACTCAAAGGCGGTGCCAGAGAACCGCGCCGGTCACGTGACCGTCCCCCGGCGATCCGGCGCGGATCAACTCGATCTTCCTGTCAATCCTGCAGCGACTCGTAGATCTCTTTACATGCGGGGCACACGGGTGAGCCCGGCTTCGGAGTCTTGGTGACCGGGAACTTCTCACCGCAGAGCGCGATCACGTAGGTGCCCATCACGGCACTCTCCGCAATCTTCTCTTTCCGGACATAGTGAAACATCTCCGGACCGGTATCGGCTTCCTTGATCTCTGGGCGCTCAAGGATCTGGGTCGTCATTTTGCCTCACACCTCCAAAGGTCCCAGTCTGACAGCTCACTCGGGCCCGGTCCACCGGACTACGCGCAACCGCAGGTCCGTACCGTGGTGATCGTGAAAAACTCATCACTTCGCCACGGTGCCGAGGTGGCTGACGCGCTCCGCGACGGCCGCCCGGTGGTGGCTCTGGAGAGCACGATCATCTCGCACGGGCTGCCGCATCCGGACAACATCCGGGTGGCGGGCGAGATCGAGGACGCGGTCCGGGCCACCGGTGCGGTGCCGGCGACCATCGGCATGATCGGCGGTGAGCTGGTCGTCGGCCTGGACGCCGCGCAGATCAGCCACCTGGCGAGCGCCGAGGGCGTGGCGAAGCTCTCGGTCCGGGACCTGGCCGTCGCTGCCGCCCGCCGCGCGGACGGCGCCACCACTGTCGCGGCCACCAGCGCGATTGCGGCCGCGGCCGGAATCGGCGTGTTCGCCACCGGCGGCCTGGGCGGCGTGCACCGCGAGGCGAACATCACGTTCGACGAGTCCGCGGATCTGACCACGCTCGCCCGTACCCCCATCGTCGTGGTCTGTGCGGGTGTGAAGTCGATCCTCGACGTGCCCGCGACGCTTGAGCGGATGGAGACGCTCGGCGTGACAGTGGTCGGCTACCAGAGCCGCCGGTTCCCCGGCTTCTTCATCACCGACAGCGGGTACGAGCTGGACTGGGCCGTCGACTCGCCGGAACAGATCGCCGAGATGATGGCCGCGCAGTCCGCGCTCGGGGCCACCAGCGGCGCCACTGTCGTCGCGAACCCGCTCCCCGCCGACGAGCAGCTGGACACCGCGCTTCACGACCGGACGCTTGCGGACGGTCTCGCGCTGCTGGAGCAGAACAAGGTCACCGGCAAGGCCGTGACGCCGTTCCTGCTCTCCTACTTCCACTCCGCGACCGACGGCGCCAGCCTGGCCACCAACGTCCGGATCATCCTGCGCAACGCGGACCTGGCCGGCCGGATCGCGGTCGCCGCCGCCACCCGGTCCTGACCGTGGGCCGCGTCCTCGTCGTCGGCGACGTGATCACCGACGTCGTGGCCGTGCTCGACGGCCCGCTCGCGGCCGGCTCCGACACCTCGGCGGCCGTGCGCGTCGCCGGGGGCGGGCAGGCCGCGAACACCGCCGCCTGGCTGGCCGCCACCGGCACCCCGGTCACGCTGGCCGGTGTGGCCGGCGACGACCCGGCCGGCGACGCGCGGCTGGCCGAGCTGACCGCCGCGGGCGTGACAAGCGCGGTGCGCCGGGCGGCCGGCGCGGTCACCGGCACCATCATCGTGCTCAGCACCGGCGCGGACCGCTCGATGATCAGCGACCGGGGCGCGAACCTGCTGCTCCGGCCCGCGGACGTGGACGCGGCGCTCAGCGCGGACGTCGTACACCTTCATCTGTCTGGTTATGCCCTGCTTGACGCCGCGTCGCGGCCGGCCGCGGCACACGCGCTCCGCACCGGCGTCCCGGCCAGCGTGGACGCGGCCTCCGCCGCGCCGCTCCGGGAGATCGGGGCGACAACCTTCCTGCAGTGGGTACGCGGATGCGCGCTCCTGCTTGCGAACGCGGACGAGGCGTCGGTGCTGGCCGGCCCCGGCCACCCGGCCGATCAGGCCCGGACCATCGCGGCCGCGACCGGCGGCACCGCAGTGGTCAAGCGCGGACCGGCGGGCGCGGTCTGGGCGGCGGCGGACGGCACCGTGGTCGAGTTGCCGCCCGCACTCGCGGTCGAGGTCGATCCGGTGGACCCGACCGGCGCCGGCGACGCGTTCGCCGCCGGGCTGATCGCGGCGCTTCTCCGCGGCGCATCCCCGCTGGACGCGCTGGCCGCCGCCCACGCGCTCGGCGCCCGCGCGGTCACCACTATCGGCGCCCGCCCACCCCGATAGCGCCCCCGATCGGCGCGATATGGGTTCCGGCCACGCACGGGTCCGGAAGGGAGGAGCGTCAGCGACGACCGTTGCCCGCGGGAGCGTGCGGGCAGCACCACCCGCAGAATGGGTAAAAGGTTTGAAACTCGTGCCCTTCGGGAATTGCCTTTCGATTTCGGAACCGTCAGGGCTCGTAGTCGATCGTGCGGGGGGCCTGCTCGGCGGGCAGCGCGGTCTGGCTTGGCTCGACGCGGTCGGTGGGGCGCCGCATGCGGTGCTTCTCCTTGGGCGGGCCGTCATTCGCGAGGATCACCGCGAGCCAGGGCAGGATGACCATGCCAGCCGCGCAGAGCGAGAGCCAGAGCGGCAGCCACGGCGCCTGCACGCTGATCAGGACCCCGCCCACCACCAGGCATAACGTGCGGATCAACATCATCACGACGTAGCGGATCTGGCGGCGGCGCAGGTCGTCCGCGGGGTTCGGCGGTGCGTCGGTGATCAGGCTGGGCCTGCGCTCGTAGCGTCCCACCGAAACCCTCGATTCCGCGGGCGATCATCTCCCGCGATCCCATCCTTGCACTTCTGCCGGGCGGTCACCGCCTGGGCCGCCGCCGTGAAACTTTTCTCCATTCCATGCCACATTCCAGCGTTTGCGAACACGATTCTTTTTGCATGTATAAAACACGACTCACCCGATTTAGGACCGTTTCTGGGTTCCGATCATGGGGGCCCATGGGCATTAATTGGACGCAGCGGCCAATCGGTTCGCTATCGCCTAAACCGGGAGAAATACATGCGTATCTCGAAGATCGTCGCTGGCGTCGCTCTGGCCGGTGTCACCACCTTCGGTGGCTTCGCTCTGGCCGCTCCGGCCATGGCCACCGGCGGCAGCGGCGGCGGCGGCTCGACCAGCACCTCGCTTGTCGACATCTCCGGCATCAACATCCTGAACGGCAACGAGGTGACCCTGCTGCAGAACGTGTCGGTGCCCGTCGCGGCCGGCCTGTGCGGGATCAACGTCAACGTGCTCTCGCAGCTCATCGACAACAACCAGATCTCGGACTGCTCGCCGTCCTCCAGCAGCACCATCCTCAACAACGCGCTGTTCAAGAACTTCAAGATCAAGAAGCACTGATCACGCACTTTCCCCCCGCGTGATCAACGCATCCCCCACCGAGGGCCCGGCACTCCCAGTGCCGGGCCCTCGGCCCATTCCCACCCCGAAAGTGGCACGGGGCGGCCGAAACAGGGAATCATCGGTAGCGTGCACGGCGAAACGGAGGCCCACATGAGCGCAGCGACTGTCGGCGCCCAGATGCCACCCGACATCACGCTCGCCCACGTCGCCGCGATGGCGGACGCTGACGAGCACCACCGCTATGAGCTCAGCCGTGAGGGGGTTCTGTCGATCATGCCGCCCGCATCACCGGAGCATGCACTGATCGTTTCCCGGCTCGTGCACTGGCTCTACCTGCACGGCTTCGGACCCGAGGAGATCACCTCCGACTGCGGCATCGACGTCGGCGGCGGCGGCCAGCCAGACCTGACGATCTGGGCAAAGGGCAAACCACCACGCCGCGCCCGCTCCAGCTACGCCGGAATCGACGGGCTACTCGTCGCCATCGAGGTGATCTCGCCGGACAGCGAGATCATCGACCGCGTGATCAAGCGCGGGGAGTACGCGGCCGCGGGCATCCCGCGTTACTGGCTGGTCGAGCGCGACGAGGCCACCACGGTGCAGATGCTTCGCCTGTCCAGCGGCGGATACGAACCGGAGCAGGAGCCACGTCCGCTGACCTGGCTGCTCAACGGCCCGATGATCGAGCTGATCTAGGGACCACGGGAGTCAGGGCTTCGCGGCGGCCTTCACCGACTGCTTGTACTCGCGGACCTGCGCCAGCGACACCTGGTCGACGATGTCCGCGACCGAGCGGCGGGAGCCGTCCTCGCCGTAGACGCCGGCCGCCTCGCGCCAGCCCTCCGGCGTGACGCCGAACTGCTTGCCGAGCAGCGCCGCGAAGATCTGCGACTTCTGCTTGCCGAAACCGGGCAGTTCCGCGATCCGCTTGACCAGGTCCTTGCCGGTCGCCGCCTCGTTCCACAGCCGCGCCGGGTCGCCGTCGTAGCGCTCGACAAGCATCGCGCACACCTCCTGCACGCGGGCGGCCATCGCCTTCGGGAAGCGGTGCAGCGCGGGCGTCCGGCCGAAGATCTCGGCCAGCGCCTCCGGCTCGAAGCCGGCCAACTCCGCCGCGGTCGGCTCGTGCCCGAGCCGCTCCACAAGCACCCACGGCGACGAGAACGCTTTCTCCAGCGGGATCTGCTGGTCCAGCACCATCGCAGTCAAAAGCATCAAGCCATTTCGATTTAAAAGCTTGTTCGCCTCAGGGGCAATGGGCAGCGAGAGGGCCATGACGTCATTCTGCCAGCCAGCTCCCTCACACCAAGATCGATAGGTCAATGAGCACCGCTTACCGGTGAGTACTTGACGTACTTGACGTACTTCGCGCAACAGGGGCAGACTTGAGGCGAAGGAAGGTGGCGAGATGCCGACGGTTCACTACGAGAGCTACACGCAAGCCCGGACCCACCTCAAGGCCCTGCTGGATGCCGCCGAGCGCGGGCGTGTCGCGACGGTCCGGCGAGATTCGCGGACGACCGCCATTGTCGATCAGGAACGACTCCGCTTCTTTCTCGCGTCCGTGGCACCCGCACGGGCCGAGATTGTGGCCGAGGATGGAGGCTGGTCGGTTCTCATGCCCGACCTGCCCGTGGCCGCCGACGGATCGACAATCGACGAGGCTCTCGACGAGACGATCACCGCCCTGCGCGAGTACGCCGAGGATTGGCAGGATCACCTGCTGGACGCACCCAACCACGCCGCCAACTGGGGTCTGGTCCAGCTGATCTGCCTCAGCAACGACGAGCAGCTGCGACATTGGCTGGTAGGAACGGGACAATGACCTGGCCCCAGCCGACACGCCAGTTGCACGAGACGTTCTGCGAGACCGAGGGCTGGGATCGCGTCCGCGACGCCCGCGGACGGACCGGCACTCATCACATCACGTACGAGTTGCGACTTCGGGACGCCCGCATCCTGCGCACCAGAATCTCTCACCCGGCCGATCGGACCACCTACGGACCGCGCATCTGGAACCACATCCTGCGCGACCAGTTGGAAGTGAAGGCTGCCGAGTTCTGGCAATGCGTCCAGGACGGCGTAAAACCCGCCCGCGGCGCCCCGGAGACTCCAGCCGAGTCCCTTCCCCTCGAACTCGTCTATCTCCTCATCAACCGTGTCGGCCTCACCGAAGCGGAGGTGGCCGCCATGACGAAGGATGAAGCCGTCGCCCGCCTGGGCCGGTTCTGGGCCGAGGGCTCCTGACCCGCTGGATCGCCTCGGCGGCAGGTGGTATCAACTGCGCGCAGCCCCGAGAACGGGAAGAATGATGGAATGAGCAGGTCGTCGATCGTTGCGGAGCTGGATCTGTCGCCGCATCCGGAGGGTGGCTGGTACCGGCAGACCTGGCGCAGCGGGCACGAGTTCACGCCGGCCGGCTATCCGGGTCCGCGCGCGTCCGCGACCGCCATCTACTTCCTGCTGCACCCGGGCGAGGAGGCGCGCTGGCACCAGGTGCGCTCGGACGAGCTGTGGCTGTGGCACTCGGGCGGGCCGATGACGCTGCGGATGGGCGGTACCGGCGACGGGCCGAGCGAGTTCGTCAGGTCGCTCGTGCTGGGCTCGGACCTGGTCGCCGGCCAGCGGCCACAGGGCCTCGTGCCGGCCGGAACATGGCAGGCGGCGTCGCCGGCCGGGCACGAGCCCGCGCTTGTCACCTGCATCGTCGCGCCCGGTTTCGAGTTCGACGACTGGCGGCTCGCCTAAGCGATCACGCCGATGAGGAACAATGAGCGCCGTGACCGACATGCTCCTTTCCGACGACGGCGTCCAGCAGCTCCGCGAGGCGCTCACCCGCACCGGCTACACCTCCAGTGGCATCGCGGACCGGCTTGGGCCGGACGCGACCGCGGCGGTGGGGCGCAACGACTTCCGGGCCGCGTTGCGCGTGACGGAGGACCGCGACCCGCTGGCCACGCTGATCCGGCTGTTCGTGTGCGGGCAGACCGAGTCGGAGCAGGACGTGGCCCGGGTGCTGCCGCCCGAGGCACTGCGGGCCGGCTTCGTCGAGAAGGACGGCGACGGTCTCCGCCAGGGGATCGACCTCGAGCCGTACGGCGACGACTACTGGATCGTCGCGGACGTGCCGGCGCGCCTGGGCCGCCCGCTACCGGCCGATCACGTGCTCGGCGTCGGCGGCGCCTCGACCACACTTGCGGCCGCGACCATGCGCCGCCGGGTCGGCACCGCGCTTGATCTCGGCACCGGCTGCGGCATCCAGTCGCTGCACCTGCATGAGCACGCGGAGCACGTCACGGCGACGGACCTGAGCGAGCGAGCGCTGCGGTTCGCCGCGACCACCGCGGCGCTCAGCGGCCAGAGCTGGGAGCTGCTCCGCGGCGACATGCTCGAGCCGGTCAAGGGCCGGAGATTCGACCTGGTCGTCAGCAATCCGCCGTTCGTTGTCGGGCCGGGCGTGGCCACCCACACGTACCGCGACTCCGGCCGTCCTGGCGACGCGATCTGCCGGGAGCTTGCCGAGAAAGCTCCGAGCCTGCTCAACGAGGGCGGCACCATGCAGTTCCTGGCGAACTGGGAGCACATCGCGGGCGAGGAGTGGGAGGACCGGGTCGCGGGCTGGCTGGCCGGCACCGGGCTGGACGCGTGGGTGATCCAGCGCGAGGTAGCGGACCCGGTGGCGTACGTGGACCTGTGGCTGGCCGACGCGTCCGACGGCGGCGACCCGCACCGCAAGGCCGCCTGGCTGGACTGGTTCGACGCACAGCGGATCGAGGCGGTCGGGTTCGGCCTGATCAGCCTGCGGCACACCGGCGCGGCAGTTCCCGCGGTCCGGATCGAGGATCTCCGCCAGCAGGTCGAGGGCACGCTCGGCGAGCGGGTACGCGAGTGGTTCGGCCGTCAAGACTGGCTGCGCGACCACGACCGCGCCGGGCTGCTCGCCGCCCGCTACCGGCTGGCCGAGGGCACCCAGCTGCTCCAGGAGGCGACCATGGGCGACGAGGGCTGGCTGGTGGACCGCCAGGTGCTGCGCTTGACCCAGGGCGCGCGCTGGTCCGAGGAGGTGGACCCGCTGGTGTTGGCGCTGGTCAGCGGCGCGGACGGCCGGGTGCCGCTCCGCGAACAGCTGTCCGTGCTGGCGCTCGCGCACGAGGCCCCGGAAGAGGATCTCGTCGATGCCGTGCTGCCACTGATCGGTCACCTGGTGGAGCGCGGCATCGTGGTGCCCGAGTCGTAGCGAGCGAAAGCCTTGCGACCGGCGGATACTGTGCCTGACGGAGCCAGCCCGGGGACACCCCGGACCCCGCCAGACACAGATCCTACGGAGGACGTCGTGGTCTTCAAGCGGTTCATGCAGGCCCTCGGTGTGGGCGGCCCATCGGTCGAGACGGTGCTTGCCAACCCGAACGCCCGTCCCGGCGGTCACCTCGAGGGCCAGGTGCACGTCCAGGGCGGCGATCACGCCGCCGACATCGAGTACGTCTCGCTCGGCCTGGTCACCCGGGTCGAGGTGGAGAGCGGCGACAGCGAGTACGACACCACGCAGGAGTTCCACAGGCAGCGGCTGACCGGCCCGTTCCGGCTGGAGGCAGGCCAGCGGTACGACATCCCGTTCCGCTTCGACGTCCCCTGGGAGACGCCGATCACGCACGTCTACCACCAGTACCTGCACGGCATGACCATGGGCCTGCGCACGGAGCTGGAGGTGGCCCGCGCGGTCGACAAGGGCGACCTGGACCAGGTGGCGGTCTTCCCGCTGCCCGCCCAGGAACGCATCCTGGACGCGTTGCAGCAGCTCGGTTTCCGCTTCACCCGGGCGGACGTGGAGCGGGGCCGCATCCACGGCGTCGAGCAGACTCTGCCGTTCTACCAGGAGATCGAGTTCTACCCGCCGCCGCAGTACGCGTCCGGCATCAACCAGCTGGAGCTGACATTCGTGGCCACCGCCCGGCAGCTCCAGGTGGTGCTGGAGATCGACAAGCGGGGCGGGCTCTTCACCGAGGGTCACGACGCGTTCGGCCGGTTCACCGTCGACTGGGCCACCGCGGACCAGACGAACTGGGCCGCGCAGTTGGACAACTGGCTGCGTCAGTCCGCCCAGCGCCGCGGCCTGTTCTTCTAAACAAGATCAAAATCTTGCCACGGTACGGCCCGAGCGCCCACGATCCCGTCAGAGGTCGAGGATCAGGGTGTTCGGGCCGGCGTTGACTGACTCGACCATCATCTGCGTCCGGAACCGCCCGGTCTCCACCTTGGCACCCCGGTCGCGCAGCGCTTCCACCACAGCGGTGAAGATCGGCTCCGCGACCTCGGCCGGAGCCGCCGCCGACCAGGTGGGCCGCCGCCCCTTCCGAGCATCGCCGTAGAGGGTGAACTGGCTGACCACGAGGATCCCCGCTCCCAGGTCGGCCGCGGACCTCTCGCCGGGCAGCAGCCGTACCTCATGGATCTTCCGGGCCATCGCCTGTGCGACCGCCGGCGTGTCCGTGTGGGTCACCCCCACCAGGACCAGCAGCCCCTCCCCGATGGCGCCTATCACCTCTCCACCCACAGTCACGCTGGCCCTACTCACCGTCTGAATCACCGCTCGCATGGCCGCCACCCTGCCATAAAGCCGACTGAGGACTCCTCATCTACGGCGAACGCAGGGAAGCTCTCCCGGATTAGTGCCACAAGGGGTTCGCCTTACCTCCGCTTAACGGGGTTTGGAGAAAGCTGTCTCTCACCGGCACGACGTGTTGGTAACGCGCCACTTGTTGGAAGCGGGGAGGGGACTCACAGTGGTCCTGCAGATGATGACGGAGAACACGATCAGCCCGGTCTTCACGGCCGGTGAGAAAATCACCGCGGCGGAGGACGTCGTGGACATGGTCGTCGACCTGGACGCCACCGACGAGCGCGGCGTCTCGGCCGACCTGGTGCGCGCCTACCTGAACGGGATCGGCCGCACGAAGCTGCTCACCGCCGTGCAGGAGGTCCAGCTCGCGAAGCGCATCGAGGCCGGGCTATACGCCGAGGAGCTGCTCGGCGCCACCGCCGGGCACGCGCAGGCCGCGGAGCTGACCGTCATCGTGGCCGAGGGCCGCAAGGCCAAGGACCACCTGCTTGAGGCGAACCTCCGGCTGGTCGTGAGCATCGCGAAGCGCTACACCGGCCGCGGCATGGCCTTCCTGGACCTCATCCAGGAAGGCAACCTCGGCCTCATCCGCGCCGTCGAGAAGTTCGACTACACCAAGGGCTACAAGTTCTCCACCTACGCCACCTGGTGGATCCGACAGGCCATCACCCGCGCCATGGCCGACCAGGCCCGCACCATCCGCATCCCGGTGCACATGGTCGAGCAGGTCAACCGCATGGTCCGGGCCCGCCGCGAGCTGTCCGTGTCGCTGGGCCGCGAGCCGTCGGTCGCCGAGATCGCCGTTGCGATGGGCGTGCAGGAGTTCCAGGTCATCGAGCTGATCTCGTACGACCGGGAGCCGGTCAGCCTGGACCAGGCGGTCGGCGAGGACGGCGAGAGCGCGCTCGGCGACTTCGTGGCTGCGGCAAGCGTCCAGCCCGGCGAGAGCTCGTCTCCCGGCGAGCTGCGCAACGAGGTGGAGATCGTGCTCTCCTCGCTGTCCCAGCGCGAGCAGGCCGTGATCCGGCTGCGCTTCGGCCTGGACGACGGCCGGCAGCGCACGCTTGACGAGGTGGGCCGCGAGTTCGGCCTGTCCCGCGAGCGGATCCGCCAGATCGAGAAGGTCACACTGCTCAAGCTGCGCGACCCCAGCCGTGCCTCCCGCCTGGAGGCCTACGCCTGCTGAGCGGGCCGAAGACGGCGGCAGGCCGGTGGATGAGGGGGCTCGGTCCACCGGCCTCGCCGCTGATGCGCGTCGGCCGCCGGTCCGATCGGGGGGAGTGATCGGGCCGGCGGCCGCCGCGAGGTGCGGCTCCCGGGTGAGGTCGCGGGGGGAGGCGAGTCGCCCGGGGCCGCGGTTGCGGGGAGTGTGGACTGTGGATCAACCGGTCGGCGCCGGGCCGGGGACACGGACGCCGCGGACCAGTTCCGCGCGGACCAGAACGTTGCGGACCTCGCCCTCCGCGCCGGACGGATCGAGCTCGACGCCGGTCAGACCGAGCCACTCCAACGCCGGATACGCCGCCGGGTCCGCGCCGAGCCGCGTGATGCGCAGCGTCAGCGGCCCGTTGCCGTAGCAGTAGTCCGTCTGCTTGATGCGCAGGACGTCACCCATGCCGATCAGATGATCGGCGGCCGGCAGGCGCAGCTCCAACTCGATCCGGACATCATGGTCAATCATCGCGTCGTCCTTCAGGCAGGCCGATGCAGCTGATGCAGTCGTGGACTTCAGACCCGGGCGGGCCGGGATTGCCGGTTTGCGCCACACGTCACAACGCGACGGGGGTCTCTCCGTCCACTATTTACTGACTATCCCGCGTAAACAAGTGGTCACGATGAGTCGATCAATGCGACTTTGAGCGCGTGGTGCACACAAAACGTGGAAGTTGCAAATTGCACCTCGTCCGGGTGTCAAGATCCGTCGCGGAGACGTCTCGGACCCGGATCACCGCGCTCCGACGGGCTGCCGACCTGCACCGACGCGTGCAGCACGGCGCAGCCGTCCGGGCGGGCGAGCACCGGATTGAGTGACAGCGAGCGGATCTCCGGGTGCTCGTCGACAAGCCGGCCGACGCGCACCAGCAGATCGGCAAGCGCGGCCCGGTCCACCGGCGCGGCCCCCCGGAAACCACGCAGCAAGGGTGCGCTGCGCGGCTCGTCGACAAGCGCGGCCGCGTCCAGATCGGTGAGCGGCGCGGCACGCCAGGCCCGGTCACCGAGCAGCTCCATCGCCACGCCACCAAGTCCGAAGCCGACGATCGGGCCGAACTGCGGGTCCTCCACCACCTCGACCACGCACGCGACCCCGGGCGCCACCATCGGCTGCACGATCACCTCCGTGCCGAACGGGGACAGCTCGCGGTAGGCGCGGTCCACGTCGGCCGCGGAGCCCAGGTCCAGCCGGACCGCGCCGAGGTCGATGCGGTGCCGCATCCCGCCGCCGGCCGCCTTCAGCGCCACCGGGTACCCGTGCAGGCCCGCGGCCGCGACCGCGTCAGCCGCCGAACGCGCGGTGACGGACGGCACCAGCGGGATGCCGTACGCCGCGAGCAGGTCGCGCACGCTCGGCGTACCCCCGGCGATCATCTCTGTTGCCTTGGAGCGGTCGATGTCGTGCAGTTCGGGGAGCACGCCTGGCGGGCGGCGCAGCCAGTCCGCGTAGGTGACGACGCGGGACAGCGCGCGCACCGCCTCCTCCACGGACGGGTAGGACGGGACGCGGGCCGGCAGCGTGCCGGCGAGGAACATCGCGACCGTGGGCTTCTCCCCCGCGAGTGCCACGCTCGCGACCGCGGAGGCGAAGTCCGCGTCCTCGTCCGCGTGCTGGCCGGGCAGCGGCGGCGCGAACACCGCGACCAGCGCGTCGACCCGGTCGTCAGTGGCCGCGTCGGCAAGCGTGTCCGCGAACTCGTGCGCGCCGGCGACCGGCGGCACGTCGTGCGGGTAGCTCTCCGCGAGCGTCAGCCCGGACGTGTGCACCGCCGCGGCCGCGAGCGCGGTCAGCGCGGACGAGTTGCCGACCACGCCGATCCGCCGGCCGGCCGGCAGCGGCTGGTGGGCGAGCAGCACGCCCACGTCGAACATCTCCGCGACTGTGTCCACCCGGATCACGCCGGAGCGGGCGAACAGTGCGGTGACCGCGGCCGGGTCCAGGCCCGGCACGTCCGGCGCGAGCGCGGGCGGGCGCCGCGACGACGCGACCGCCACCACCGGCTTGGTACGGCCGGTACGGCGCGCCAGCCGGGCGAACTTGCGCGGGTTACCGAACGTCTCCAGGTAGAGCAGGATGACGTCGGTCGCGGGGTCGTCCTGCCAGTACTGCAGCAGGTCGTTGCCGGAGACGTCGGCCCGGTTCCCGGCCGAGACGAAGCTTGACAGCCCGAGCCCGCGCCGGTCCGCCGCGTCAAGCAGCGCCACGCCGAGCGCGCCGGACTGGCTGAAGAAGCCGACCCGGCCCGCGGTCGGCAGGTGCGGCGCGAGCGTGGCGTTCAGCCGGACCTCTGATGACGTGTTCGCGATGCCGAGACAGTTCGGCCCGATCAGGCGCATGCCGGCGTCCCGGGCCGCGCGCAGCAGGTCCCGTTGCGCGGCGGCGCCGTCCGGGCCGGTCTCCGCGAAGCCTGCCGAGACCACCACAAGTCCCCGCACGCCGGCCCGTGCCGCGTCCGCGACCACCGCGGCGACCGACTGTGGTGGCACCGCGACCAGCGCGAGGTCGATCTCGGTGGCCGCGTCCACCGCGCTGCGCAGCGCGGGCAGCCCGGCCACCTTCGCGGCGGTCGGATGGATCGGCAGCACCGGGCCGGTGAAGCCGCCGTCGCGCAGGTGGGCCAGGAGCGCGGCACCGATGCCCTGGCCGCTGGCGCTGGCGCCGTAGACGGCTACCGCGCGCGGGGCGAGCAGCGGGACGATCGAGCGGGCCTCGGTACGGTGCTCGCGCCGCTCCTGCACCTCGACGGAGAGTTCGGTGGGCGCGATCGGGAACGTCAGGTGGACCACGCCGTCTTCGTACTTGCGCGCGATCGAGTAGCCGGCGTCCGCGAAGACGCGGAGCATCGCGCCGTTGGCCGGCAGCACCTCCGCGACGAACCTGGTGATGCGCTCCTGCCGGGCGGCCGCGGCCAGGTGTTCAAGCAGCACCGAGCCGATGCCGCGGCCCTGGTGCGCGTCCTCCACCACGAACGCGACCTCGGCCTCCGGGGAGTCGGCGCCGAGGCGCTCGTACCGGCCGACCGCGAAGATCTGATCGCCCTGCGTCATCACCAGCGCCTCGCGGTCGTGATGGTCCACGGTGACGAAGCGGCGCAGATCCCGCTCGGGAATCCGGGGGTACGGGCTGAAGTAACGCAGATAGCGGGTGCGCTCGGAGAAGCGGGAGTGCATGGCCACGATGGCCGGCCCGTCCTCCGGCCTGATCTGCCGCAGGCGGGCGGTGCTGCCGTCGCTGAGCAGCACATCCGCATCGCGGGCCGGGTCGGTCATCAGTCCCTCGGGTCGTGCGGGTCCAGGCCGTGCAGCGGGAACACGGCGCGGCGGGTGGCCATCACGGCCCGGTCCACCGCGTCCGGCTCGCCCTCCGGCTCCCAGGGCACGTAACCCGGATCGATGTCGTCGGTCATGGTCTCCGGGATCTCCGCGTCACCCAGGTGGCCCTGCGCGATGCGCTGCCGGGCGAACGCGCGCCACTCCGGCGGTGTGGGCGAGGACGGGTCAAGCGGCGCGCCGGTCGCGATCGCCAGCAGGTGCGTCCAGGCACGCGGGACCACCTCGACAAGCGCGTATCCGCCGCCGCCGGTGGCCAGCCAGCGTCCGCCGCACAGTTCGTCGGCGAGCCGGCGGAACGATTGATAGGTGGCCCGCTGGCCGTCCACGGACAGGCGCAGGTCGGCCAGCGGGTCCAGCCGGTGCGCGTCCGCACCGCACTGGGTGACCAGGATCTGCGGGCGGAACGCACGCAGCAGACCGGGGACGACCGCGTGGAACGCGCGCTGCCAGCCGGGATCCGTGGTGCCGGGCGGGAGCGCGACGTTGACCGCGTAGCCCTCCGCCCCGGGCGCGCCGGTCTCGTCCGGGAAGCCGGTGTTCGGGAAGAGCGCGAGCGGCGTCTCGTGCAGGCTGATCGTGAGCACCCGAGGGTCGTCGTAGAACGCGGCCTGCACGCCGTCGCCGTGATGCACGTCCGCGTCCACGTAGGCGATCCGCTCCGCGCCCAGGTCCAGCAGGCGGGCGATCGCGATGGCCGGGTCGTTGTAGACGCAGAAACCGGCCGCGCGGCCGGGCATCGCGTGGTGCAGGCCGCCGGCCACGTTGACCGCGCGGGTCGCCTCGCCCTTCCAGATCGCCTCGGCAGCCGCGACGGTGGCGCCGGCGATGCGCGCGCTGGCCTCGTGCATGTTCTCGAAGACCGGGTTGTCCGGGCTGTTCAGCCCGTACCCGGAGAAGAACGGGTCGTGGATGGCGGTGCGGACCGCCTCGATGTAGTCCTTGGTGTGCACGCGCTCGATAAGCGCGTCGTCCGCGATGCCCGGCGCGATGATCCGCACGCCGGGGCGGCGCAGGATGCCCAGCTCGCGGGCGAGCGCCATGGTCAGCTCCACCCGGACCGGGTTGAGCGGGTGGTCGCCCAGGTCGTACTGGAGAAGGGACTCGTCCCAGACGACGGCCGTGCCGGCTGAACCTGATGTCGGGCTCTCCATGCGGCAATCGTCGCACGGGGAAAAGCTGAGCGCCGGACCAGCTGTGAGCTTTCCGCCGGGCAGTTCTCCCCCGGCGGGCGTGTCGACTCCTTCGATGGGTCCACTGTCACGGGCCGGGCGGCCCGATTCACAGACCCCGATGACCGGCGGCCCGGAGCGCGCCGTCGAGCGCGCCGAGCGCCTGCCCGGTGATCACGGCGCGGTCCTGCTCGGGATAGCCGCGCTCGGCCCAGCGCAGGCAGGCAGTGTCCAGGAAGCCGAGGTAGCCGTGCAGCGCGTAGTCGAGCCGGTCACCGTCGGTCTCGAGCATCGCGCGCATCAACCGGACGTAGTAGGCCCGGCTCTCCGCGCGCAGCTCGGTGGCGACCGGGGGCTCGCCGCCCGGCGACAGCAGCGGCGTCACCCAGCCGACCGCCCAGGTGGTGACCGTGTCCAGGTAGACGCGGATGCTCTCGGCCAGGCGCTCGCGTGGGGTGGCGTCCTCCGCGAGGGCGGCGTCCGCCACGCGCTGGCGGTCGAGCAGCAGCCGGACCGCCTCGCGCACGGTGGCCAGGTAGAGGCCGCTCTTGCTGCCGAAGTAGCGGTGGACCAGGGCCTCGGAGGCGCCGGCCGTGTCGGCGACCCGGGCCACGGCGACCTGGTCGTACGGATGGGCGGCGAAGGCCTGGCCGGCGGCCGTGAGGATGGCCTCGCGGCGGGCCGCCTCGCCGAGCCGCTGCCGGGGACGGCGATCGGTGCGGGTCACGGTACCCACCGTACCGCGTTATTGAGTTAGGCTCAGTAGGATCGTGAATCTTTCTTCGGTACATCTGAGAGGGCGCCATGGGCTGGGTCGAGCACGCGATCTTCTGGCACGTCTATCCGCTCGGCTTCACCGGCGCACCCCGCGCGGCCGGGCCGGGCGAACAGGTCGTGCACCGGCTGCGGCACCTGGAGGGCTGGCTGGACTACCTGATCGAGCTGGGCTGCAACGGCCTGCAGCTGGGTCCGGTCTTCGCGTCGTCCACGCACGGATACGACACGGTCAATCATCTCCTGATAGATCCCCGCTTAGGCGATGATTCCGATTTCGACGGGTTGATCGCCGCCTGCCGGGATCGCGGCATCTCCGTGCTGCTCGACGGCGTCTTCAATCACGTCGGGCGGGACTTTCCGCTGTTCCAGGCCGCGCTGACGGGGTCGGCGGGCGCGGCGGACTGGTTCCGGCGCGACGGGAACGGGTGGGCCACGTTCGAGGGGCACGACGCGCTTGTCGCGCTGAACCACGAGTCGGAGGCGGTCCGCGGCCATGTGACAAAGGTGATGAACCACTGGCTCGACCGGGGCGCGGCCGGGTGGCGGCTGGACGCTGCCTACGCGGTACCCCCGGAGTTCTGGCGCGCCGTGCTCCCGGCCGTGCGCGACCGGCACCCGGACGCCTGGATCGTCGGCGAGGTGATCCACGGACTTGAGGAGTACCGGGAGAAGGCCGGCCTGGACGCGGTCACCCAGTACGAGCTGTGGAAGTCGATCTGGAGCTCGCTCAACGACCGGAACATGTTCGAGCTGTCCTGGACGCTTGAACGGCACATCCCGGACACGCTCACGTTCGTCGGCAACCATGACGTGACCCGGCTCGCGTCCCGGCTGCAGAATCCCGCGCACATCGGGCACGCGCTTGCGGTGCTGTTCACAGTTGCGGGCGTGCCGAGCGTCTACTACGGGGACGAGCAGGCGTTCCGTGGCGTCAAGGAGGAGCGGGCCGGCGGGGATGACGAGATCCGGCCCGCCTTCCCGTCGACGCCGGACGAGCTGGCGCCGTTCGGGGCGGAGGTGCTGCGCACGCATCAGCGGCTGATCGGGCTGCGGCGGCGGCATCCGTGGCTGGCCCGTGCGCGGACGACGGTGGCCCACCTGACGAACCGGCAGATCGCGCTGCGCGCCACAGACGGGCGGTCGGTGGTGGTGACGCTGCTGAACACCGATGACGCGCCCTACCGGTTCCCGGGCGTGGACGGCGGGCTGAGCGTGGCCGAGTCCTCCGGGGCACACGCGGATCCGCATCTGGTGCCGGGGCATGGGTGGACGGTGCTCAACTCCTGAACGAGGACGGGCTCCGAGCGGGCGGTCGGGCGCGCTGCCGTACCGATGACGGATCTTGATTTTGATCTTTTGCCTGGTAGAACGGGCCGTCCGGTGGGTTAGCGGAGCCGGGCGGCCCGGGTAGCGTCGCCCGGGACCTGTTTTCGGCGCGAGGAGCGGCATGGCCGGGTATGTGGTGATCGGGGCGGGGATCGTCGGGCTGGCGACCGCGCACCGGCTGACGATCGAGTACCCGGACGCCACGGTGACCGTGATCGACAAGGAGCCCCGGGTCGCGGCGCACCAGACCGGGCACAACTCCGGCGTGATCCACGCGGGCGTGTACTACAAACCGGGCAGCCTGAAGGCGACGCTGTGCCGGGCGGGCAGCGCGTCGATGGTCGCGTTCGCGGAGGAGCACGGGATTCCCGTGGAGACCTGCGGGAAGCTGATCGTCGCCACGGAGGCGGGCGAGCTGCCACGGCTGCGGGCGCTGTTCACCAGGGCGACCGAGAACGGGCTGCCGGTGCGGATGCTGTCCGGCGAGGAGGCCCGGGAGTTCGAGCCGCACGTCTCCGCGGTCGCGGCGATGCGCGTGGCGTCGACCGGGATCATCGATTACACCGCCGTCTGCGAGACGCTGGCACAGTTGATCACCGCGAACGGTGGGCGGATCCTGCTCGGCGCCACGGTCACAGGTGTATCGCGCGGCACAGTCACCACCGACAAGGGCGACATCGCCGCGGATTTCGTCGTCAACTGTGCGGGGCTGCAGTCCGACCGGATCGCCCGGCTCGCCGGGATCCGGCCCGCCGCGCGGATCGTGCCGTTCCGGGGCGAGTACTACGAGCTGCGCGAAGACCGCCGGCACCTGGTCAACGGCCTGATCTACCCGGTGCCCGACCCGCGCTTCCCGTTCCTCGGCGTCCACCTCACCCGGATGATCGACGGCAGCGTGCACGCCGGGCCGAACGCGGTGCTCGCCACCGCGCGCGAGGGCTATTCGTGGAGCAGGATCAACGCGCGCGACCTGGCCGAGGTGGCGGCGTTCCCCGGCATGTGGCGGCTCGCGCGCCGGCACCTCAGGTACGGCCTGACCGAGGTGCGGCGGTCACTGTCGAAGCCGCTGTTCGCGCGCAGCCTGGCCCGGCTCGTCCCGGAGATCACCGAGGCGGACCTGGTGCCGTCCGAGGCCGGCGTCCGGGCGCAGGCGATCCTGCCCAGCGGCGAGCTTGTCGACGACTTCCTGATCGAGTCGCGCGGCGGGCAGGTCCACGTGCTGAACGCGCCGTCGCCCGCCGCGACAAGTTCACTTGAGATCGCAAAACACATTGTTTCGCAGCTCGCGGCCGTTTCGCCGAATTAGCGGAGTGGCGGGACTTTCGTCCGGGCCGCGCACCCCGTACGGTTTCCGCGACAACCGTGATTGTGAGGAGTGGACGTGCGCAACCGGTTCACGGCGGCGACGCTGGGCCTATTGCTGACCACCGCACTGCTCACCGGCTGCAATCAGTCCGAAGAGGGCACGGACGCGGGCCCGCCGGTGCGGGCGCGGGTGGACGACTCCCAGGCGGAGATCGCGGGTGGCGCCTGCGAGCTGCTCAACTTCGGCGTCGTGCACGACTTCCTGGACGTCGAGTTCAATGTGTCCGCGGCCGGTGAGCAGAAGGAGACGATCACCTGTGTGCTCCAGCAGGGTGACGCTCCGTGGCCGGACCTGAGACTCGCCGTCAGTGAGACATCGGCCGATGCGGACGTCTTCGCGTCCGATGTGAAGCCGGACGGTGCGGCGGTGGTGAAGGGCCTCGGAAAGACCGCCTATCAGATCGTCGCGGACCCGTCCGGTGAGCACGGCCCGTCCGCGGAGATCGGCTGGCTGTCCAGCAACGGTCGCATTCTGATGCTGCGATACACCTTCGCGAAAGATCAGCAGAAGGCCGCGGCCACCGAAATCGCGCCGGTCCTGGTCGACATGGCGAAAGACCTCGACGCCACGCTGACCACCGATTGATCCGGTCAATGCGAAACCCCCGGCGCGTCACCGCAACCGGGGGTTCTCACTGTCATGCAGCGACTCAATTACGCAGCGGCGACGAAAACGCGCGACGCCACCTCGCGCGGAAGCTTGATCTTGTCGCCGGAACGGTCGATGGTAACCGCGTCCCGTTCCTGTGCCACTGTCACGACCGCGCCCGGATCGACGCCCGCGGCGTGCAACTGACGCAACACATCCGCATTCGTCTGGACGCTCTCGCAGATGCGCGAGACCACGACGTCGCCGGTCAGCCCCGGGAACGCGAGGTTGCGCTCGCCCGGCCGCGCCACCTCGTCGGACGGCCCGTCACCAAGCGCCTCCAGGCCCGGGATCGGGTTACCGTACGGCGAGCGGCTCGGACGGTTGAGCAGCTCGAAGACCCGCTTCTCCACGGCGTCGCTCATCACGTGCTCCCAGCGGCAGGCCTCCTCGTGGGCCTCCTCGTAGGGCATGCCGATGATGTTGACCAGCAGAAGCTCGGCCAGCCGGTGCTTACGCATGACCGACACGGCGTGGTGACGCCCCGCGTCCGTCAGGTGCAGATGACGGTCGTTCTCCACCCGCAGCAGCCCGTCCCGCTCCATGCGGGCGACGGTCTGACTGACTGTGGGGCCGCTCTGGTGCAGGCGCTCCGCGATTCGCGCACGAAGCGCGGGCACCCCCTCCTCTTCGAGCTCGAGGATGGTCTTCAAATACATTTCGGTGGTGTCGACTAGGTCGTTCACGACGGCAGCCCTCCCTGGGTGGCGATTCTACCTTGCGAACCCGGCACCGGACTTGGCCGAAGAATGGTAAGGGCAAGTGCCGAAGGGTGGTGTTGACTAAGGACTTGTGACCCTACCGGACGATCTTCTTATCGATGCCCGAGCGCTCTCCGCCCTGCTGCGCTCCGACACCCCGCCGACGCTGCTCGACGTGCGCTGGAGCCTGACCGGTCCACCCGGCCGCAACGCCTACCAGGCCGGACACCTTCCCGGCGCGGTCTTCATCGATCTGGACGCCTCGCTCACCGGCCCGCCCGGCACCCGCGGCCGGCACCCGCTCCCCGCCCCCGGCGCGCTCCAGGACGTGCTGCGCGCCGCCGGGGTGTCCGACTCCCGCTCTGTTGTCGTCTATGACGTGGGCGACCAGTGGGCCGCGGCACGCACCTGGTGGACGCTCCGCTGGGCCGGCCACCCGGACGTGCGCGTGCTTGACGGCGGCATCGCGGCCTGGACCGCGGCCGGCCTGGACACGACAGCCGGCATTCCCGCCCCCGAGCCCGGCGACTTCACTGTGCGCCCCGGCGGCCTGCCCGTGCTCGACGCGGCCGGCGCTGCCACCACGGCGTCCGGCGGTGTGCTTATCGACGCCCGCGCGCCCGAACGCTACCGCGGCGAGGTCGAGCCGATCGACACGGCCGCAGGCCACATCCCCGGCGCGGTGAACGTGCCGACCGCGGGCAACACCGGCCCGGACGGCCGCTTCCGGCCCGCCGCCGACCTGCGCGCGCGGTTCGCCGAGGCCGGCGTCACCCCGTCGGCCGGCCCAGTCGGCGCCTACTGCGGCAGCGGCGTCACCGGCGCGCACACGGTGCTGGCGCTGCACCTCGCGGGCCGGCAGGACGCGGCGCTGTATGTCGGCTCCTGGAGCGAATGGATCACCGACGAGACCCGCCCCCGGGCGACAGGCACAGACTAAGAACTGGATCTTCCCGCTCCCGCGGTGCTCGCGGCCCGCACGCTCCCGCGGGCCGCGGCGCCGTCGCTGGTCACCGAAAACCCGCCCGCCCGACGCCACGTCATCGTGGCGGCGGGCGGGGGGTGTGTTCGCTCGTGGCGTGTGCTCGCTCGCGGCGCGTGCTCACTCGCGGGCGTGCTCACTCGCGAGCGGGCGTGAGCGGGAGCGGGCGGGAGCGGGCGGGAGCGGGCGGGAGCGGGCGGGAGCGGGCGGGAGCGGGAGCGGGCGTGACCTTGGCGTTGCAGGCGGCCTCGGCCCGCTCCAGGCGCTGTTCGGGAGACGTCTGGTCGCGGCGGGTTCTGACGAGGTGATCAGCGACGGTTGGGGCGGGTCAGCCCAGCTACCGCTCCGAGCAGCAGAAGCATGCCGATGAGCACGGCGGCGGTGAGATGCTCGCCGAGGAAGACGATCGCCAGCAACGCGGCGGCCACCGGTTCGAGGAGGGTGACGATCGAGGCGGTGGTGGCGTTGACGTGCGCGAGGCCGGCGAAGAAGAGCCCGTAGGCGAGCGCGCTCGTCACCACGCCGAGGTAGAGCAGCCAGCCGATCGTGGCGGGCAGCCCGGCGGTCACCGGCAGCACGCCCTCGGCCAGCGCGAACGGGGTGAGCACCACGCCACCCACCAGGAACCCGGCGAGCGCGGTCCGGAACGGGTCGCCGGCCGGGTTCGCGGCCCGCCCGATCAGCGTGACAACGGCATATCCAAGCGCGGAGAGCAGCGCGAACACGAGGCCGCGCACCGGGTCAGGACCGGCGGCACCGCTGTCAAGCGAGAGCGCGACCAGCCCGGAGAGCGCGAGCGTGATGGCGACAGCGCCGGCCCGGCCGAGGCGTTCGGCAAGGACGACCCGCGCACCGACCGCGATCAGGATCGGACCCGCGCCGAGCGTGACGACGGTCCCCACGGCCAGACCGGCGTCGGCGATCGCTGCATAGAACGCGGACTGATAAACCGCGAGCCCCACCCCGGACGCGAGCATCAAGACCGCCCGGCGAACGGCCGTTCCGGAGCCCTGAGCAGCGGCGCGACGATCAGAGCCGCGAGCGGCGGCGCGACGGCCGGAGCCATGAGCGGTCGTGAGACTGCCGGAGCCACGAGTGCCGGCGCGACGGCCGGAGCTACGGGCGTCCGTGAGACGGCCGGAGTCACGAGATGCGGTGCGGCGACGGGATCGGGCGTCGCGGAGGGCCAGGTAGACGGCGAGCGTGAGCGCGCCGATGACGAAGCGCCAGTAGGAGACCGCGATCGGGCCGAGGCCGCTGGTCCGGTAGAGCACGGCGGCGACGGCGCCTCCGGTGCCCCAGGCGACGGCGGCGACGGCGATGAGGGCCATCCCGCGCCAGGCCGGACCAGAACCGACGGTGGCCTCCCGCGCTGTCGCGGCGGACGACGGCGCCGGACGGTGCGGGGCAGGGGTGATGGACGGGTGTGCGGACATGCGTGCGCTCCAGGCGGATGGTCGGATCAGGGCTGCTGAGGGCAGCGACCACCCGCCGCGCGCACCGGGCGCTTGCGGCAGGGTCGGGGGGCCGCCCGCTTAGCGGACGACCGGCGGGGAAATGACGCGATGACGCACGGGACGGAACGCTAGGCGATCAGGCCCGAGGGGCGCATCCGGATTTCAGGGGGTGGTCAGCGGGTGCGCAGCGGGCGGAGCGCGGCCTCCAGCCGGACCAGCTCGTCGAGCATGACGGTGGCGGACTCGTCGATCGCGGGCGTGGACGTGAAGACGCCGTCCGCGATGTGCTTGGCGACGAACGGGATGATCACCTGCTCGGAGAGCGGGATCATCTTGAGGTACTGCAGCACCGGCTTGAGCGCCTGCGCCGCGCGCACGCCACCCGCGACCGCGCCGTAGCTGACCAGTCCGACCGGCTTGTGCTGCCACTCGCCGTACAGGTAGTCGAGCGCGTTCTTGATCGGCGCGGGGAAGCCGTGGTTGTACTCCGGCGTGACGATCAGGAACGCGTCGGCCGCGGCGACCCGCGCGCTCCACGCCTTGGTGTGGTCGAGGGTGTACTTGCCGAGCCGGGGGTGGTTCGGCTCGTCCATCAGCGGCAGGCCGATCTCCGCGAGGTCCGCGACCTCGACGTCGAAGCCGCCGTGCGCGACCGCGCGCTCCCGGATCCAGTGGCCGACCGGCTCACCGGCCCGGACCGGGCGGGTACTGGCAATAATGATCATGAGCTTGGGCACGCAGGTCAGCCTAGACCTGAATGCGTCGTACAACGGCCGATGCGGTCATCAGCACACGTCCGGTCATGGATGGGTGGTCACCGCGATCGGAAGTCCGTCCGGCGCACGTCTGGCGAATTTCCCGCGGCGGTCTCGGTGGAGAGCTTTACAAAGCCCGATCCCGCAGCGCAAATGTTCGTACGATCAGCTGCAAGGTTGCGATATATCGGATAATTCGGAAAGGCGGCTGGAATGGTTACCAAGGGACTGCTCGTACGGCTTGAGGCGAAGCCGGAGAAGGACGACGAGGTCGAGCGCTTCCTCGAGTCCGCGATTGAGCCGGTGATGGCGGAAACCGGAACCACCGCCTGGTTCGCCCTCAAGATGGGCCACCACGAGTACGGCATCTTCGACGCGTCACCGGACGAGGCCGGCCGCCAGGCTCACCTCTCCGGGCAGGTCGCCGCCGCACTGATGGCCCGTGCCCCGGAGCTGCTGATGTCGCCGCCGAAGATCGAGCAGGTCGACGTGCTTGCCAGCAAACTGCCCGCCTGACGGCGTCCCGGAACCTCGCTGACGGCCCATCGTCCGCAAGCAGGCCCTCGACAGCCCTGAGTCGTATGCGCTCCACGAGAAACGTCCCCCGCCCGGAGCCGGGCGAGGGACGTTTCTCAGCTACTCACCGTCGGGTCAGCTGCAGCCGGAGGTGGAGCCGCAGCCCTCACACACGTAGCAGCTGCCGGCCGGGCGCATCTTGGTGCCGCAGGTGAAGCAGAGCGGCGCGTCCGCGGAGCGGCCCTGGACCAGCTCAAGCAGCTCGGTGTTGGTGCGGGCCTGGACGACCGGCTGCGGCTGCGCCGGAACCTTGGCCTCCGGCTTCGGGACCTCGGCGACGACCGGCTCCGGGGCCTTGGTGGGCACCGGGGCGGACGCGGCCATGCCGGCCAGGTCGACCGCGGCGTCCTGCTCGGCCTGGACCTGGGCCGCACGCTCGCGCGCGGTCAGGATGCCCAGGTCGGAGCGGGACTCGAAGTCCAGGTAGTCCAGCGCCAGACGACGGAAGATGTAGTCCACCATCGAGGACGCCATGCGGATGTCCGGGTCGTCGGTCATGCCGGCCGGCTCGAAGCGCATGTTCGTGAACTTACCGACGAACGTCTCCAGCGGGACGCCGTGCTGAAGCCCTATCGAGATGGCGATCGAGAAGGCGTCCATTACGCCGGCCAGCGTCGAGCCCTGCTTCGACATCTTCAGGAAGACCTCGCCGAGGCCGCCGTCCGGGTAGCCGGACGCGGTGAGGTAGCCCTCCGCGCCGGCGACCGAGAACGACACGGTCTGCGAGGAGCGCTTCTTGGGGAGGCGCTTGCGGACCGGGCGGTACTCGACGACCTTCTCCACGACCGTCTCGACGGTCTTCTCGACCGGCGCGGCGGCGGGGGCCTTCTTCATGACCGAGAGCGGCTGGCCGACCTTGCAGTTGTCGCGGTAGATCGCGAGCGCCTTGAGGCCGAGCTTCCAGCCCTGGAAGTAGACCTCCTCGACCTCTTCGACCGTCGCCTCTTCCGGCATGTTGACCGTCTTGGAGATCGCGCCGGAGATGAACGGCTGGACGCCGGCCATCATCCGCACGTGGCCCATCGGGGAGATGGACCGCGCGCCCATCGCGCAGTCGAAGATCGAGTAGTGCTCCGGCTTGAGGCCGGGCGCGTCGATCACGTGGCCGTGCTCGCCGATGTGCTCGACGATCGCCTCGACCTGCTCCTCCTGGTAGCCGATGCTGCGCAGCGCGCGCGGGACCGTCTGGTTGACGATCTGCATCGAGCCGCCGCCGACAAGCTTCTTGAACTTGACGAGCGCCAGGTCCGGCTCGATGCCCGTGGTGTCGCAGTCCATCATCAGGCCGATGGTGCCGGTCGGTGCGAGCACTGAGGCCTGCGCGTTGCGCCAGCCGTTCTTCTCGCCGATCCGGTTGCCGAGCGTCCACTGCTCGCCGGCCTCGGCCACGATGGCGTCGGAGACGGTGCTGAACGCGCGGATGTCGTCGTTCGCCGCGGCGTGCTTGCGCATGACCCGCTGGTGCGCCTTGGCGTTGCGGGCGTAGCCCTCGTAGGCGCCGACGATGCCGGCCAGCTCGGCCGAGCGGCGGTACGCCGTGCCGGTCATCAGCGAGGTGATCGCGCCGGCGACGGTACGGCCACCGTCCGAGTCGTAGGGCAGGCCGGACGCCATCAGCAGCGCGCCGAGGTTGGCGTAGCCGATGCCAAGCTGCCGGTACGCGCGGGTGGTGGCGCCGATCCGCTCGGTCGGGAAGTCGGCGAAGCAGATCGAGATGTCCATCGCGGTGATGATGAACTCGACAGACTTGACGAACTTCTCGATCTCGAAGCCGCCGTCGTCCTTGAGGAACTTCATCAGGTTGAGCGAGGCCAGGTTGCAGGACGAGTCGTCAAGCGACATGTACTCCGAGCACGGGTTCGAGGCGGTGATCCGCCCGGTCTCCGGGTTCGTGTGCCAGTCGTTGATCACGTCGTCGTACTGGATGCCCGGGTCGGCGCACTCCCACGCGGCGAGCGCGACCTTGCGGAACAGGCTCTTCGCGTCGACCGTGGAGATCACCGAGTTGTCGGACCGGCTGCGCAGGCCGAACTCGGTGCCGTTCTCCACCGCGGACATGAAGTCGTCCGAGACGCGGACCGAGTTGTTCGCGTTCTGGTACTGGACGCTGACGATGTCGGCGCCGCCCAGGTCCATGTCGAAGCCGGCGTCCCGCAGCGCGCGGATCTTGTCTTCCTCGCGCGCCTTGGTCTCGACGAACTCCTCGATGTCCGGGTGGTCGATGTCGAGGATGACCATCTTGGCCGCGCGCCGGGTGGCGCCACCGGACTTGATCGTTCCGGCGGACGCGTCGGCGCCGCGCATGAAGCTGACCGGGCCGGAGGCGGTGCCGCCGCTGGAGAGCAGCTCCTTGGAGGAGCGGATCCGGGAGAGGTTCACACCGGAGCCGGAGCCTCCCTTGAAGATCAGGCCCTCCTCCTTGTACCAGTCCAGGATCGAGTCCATCGAGTCGTCGACGGAGAGGATGAAGCACGCGCTGACCTGCTGCGGCGACGAGGTGCCGACGTTGAACCAGACCGGCGAGTTGAAGCTGAACACCTGGTGCAGCAGCATCCAGGTCAGCTCGTGCTCGAAGATCTCGGCGTCCGCGGTCGTCGCGAAGTAGCCGTACTTCTCGCCCGCGGCGCGGTACGTCTTCGCGACCCGGTCGATGAGCTGCTTGAGCGACCACTCACGCGCCGGGGTCCCCACCGCGCCCCGGAAGTACTTCGTGGTGACGATGTTCGCGGCGTTGACACTCCACGTCGTCGGGTACTCCACCCCGCGCTGCTCGAAGTTGATCGAGCCGTCGCGCCAGTTCGTCATGACGACGTCGCGGCGCTCCCACTCGACCTCGTCGTACGGGTGAACACCCTCCGTGGTCCAGACCCGCTCGACGGACAGACCCTTGAGGTCTGCCGGGTCCTTGGGCGCGGAGCCGTTGCTCTGCGTCGCCCGGACCCGCCCCTTACCCGTCGTCGCGTTGCCTGTGGACGCGTTGTCCCCGGCCAATGTGTTCCCCCTCGGCTAACCGCGGCTCGACGCCGCGTTTCACATCAAATCCCTGAACCTAGAACCGTCAGGCGGTACGGCTGCCGGCCGCCGCCTCCGGTTCCTCGACGGTGGCTGTGCCGCCGCCCTGCCCGCGCGCGGCCTCGCGCGCGAGCGCCTCTTCACGCAACGTCTCGATCTCCCGCTCGAAGTCCCCCAGCGAGTCGAAGGAGCGGTAGACACTTGCGAACCGCAGGTAAGCGACGACGTCGAGCTCCCGCAACGGACCGAGGATCGCAAGACCGACCTCGTTGCTCGGAATCTCGGCCGCACCGCGCGACCGGACCGCGTCCTCCACCCGCTGCGCCAGCAAGGCCAGCGCGTCCTCGGTGACCGGGCGGCCCTGGCAGGCCTTGCGCACACCGTTGGCGATCTTCGTCCGGCTGAACGGCTCGGTCACGCCGCTGCGCTTCACGACCGCGAGAACGGCCTCCTCGACCGTCGTGAACCGCTTACCGCACTCCGGGCAGGAGCGCCGCCGGCGGATCAGCTGGCCGTCATCGGCCTCACGGGAATCGACCACCCGGGAGTCGGCGTGCCGGCAATATGGACAGCGCATGTCGGCGCCCCCTTTCCCCAAGCGGTCGGGCGCTTCCCCGCCAGCCTTCCCCCGCGCACGCCGAACCGCAGCGAAAACGCCCGGTTACGCCGGGCGGCCGCTGTGGTGAACAGGCTGGGAAGGTGGAGGTGAGGACCCCTACCAGTTGATGACTTACACCCGTGTCACTACTAGATGTTGTGACCGTAGGCCCCACACGCCACAGATGCAAGCTCACCCGCCGCGTTCGTCACGTGCCTGCGGTCTCAACACGTGCAGTGCGATTTCGGTTACCGGCCGCGGGGAAGTCGGAGCTCCTGACCCGGCTGAATCGTGTAGCCGGAGAGGCCGTTCAGCTCACGAATCTCCTCGACCATGGCGAATGGGTCACGACTCGGGCGATAGCGGGCCGCGATGTCCCAGAGCGTGTCGTTCTTCTGGACCACTGCGGTGGGCAGCGGTCCGGTCTCGCCGTCCGCGTGCGAGGCGGTCGCGGCGAACAGGCCGACCGCGAGCCAGGCGAGCACGATCAACACGACCATGCGGACGATCCGGCCGCGCCGGGTGAGGCGCAGCGGACGCTTCCCGGACTCGTGCGGGTGGGCGGTGCGATCGGTCCCCCAACCGATCGCGGCCCTGGTGGGGGCGCTCACCGCTTCCGCGATGAGCGCCGAGGTGACAGCCGTCCCAGCCACGGGACCCCCCAGAAAATGATCTCACTCGAACACAGGTTCGATAGAACGGACGTACGAAGGTCTACCAGAACATGCGTACGGATGTCGAGGCTCGAAAGCACGACACGCCGCTCCAATCTCGTACAGATGTTTGAAGAAGTGGGATTTCACCATTACCGTTTGCGCACAGAGGGGTCACTGCGCGGACCGGCTTCCCCAATCCGGACCGAGCGTGTCCATCCCGTACCAATTGGTGGTGTTTTGCGCACTTCCCCACCGCGCAGCGCGACCACGGTGCCCACGCGGCACTCACCGATCAGGGAGGACGGACGTGTCAACCGACGACCGGAGCAAGCATCCGGAGCAGGAGCAGCAGGGCAGGAGCGCGCCCGCCGCGGGCAAGCGCGGCGCCGGGCGGCAACGGGCCGCGGCCCCGCACCTGCGGCCGGTGCAGCCGGTCAGCAGCTTCCCCGACCTGGTCTCCACGGACCTCACCGCGCGGCAGCGCCGGATCCTCGAGTTCATCCGCGAGTGGGTCGAGAAGTACGGGTACCCGCCGAGCGTCCGGGAGATCGGCGAGGCGGTCGGCCTCGTCTCCCCGTCAAGCGTCGCGTACCAGCTGAAGGAGCTGGAGCGGAAGGGCTTCCTGCGCCGCGACCCGAACCGGCCGCGCGCCGTGGACGTCCGCCCGCCGGCCGACATGGTCGACGACGAGGCGGCCCGTGCACAGC
This sequence comes from Catenuloplanes sp. NPDC051500, assembly GCF_044454585.1. Taxonomy (NCBI): domain Bacteria; kingdom Bacillati; phylum Actinomycetota; class Actinomycetes; order Micromonosporales; family Micromonosporaceae; genus Catenuloplanes; species Catenuloplanes sp. NPDC051500. Next base: position 96,671 of record NZ_JBITDX010000010.1, on the reverse strand, counting down.
GGCCCAAGCCGGCGTACGTGCCGATGCTGGGCCGGATCGCGGCCGGTGGCCCGATCCTCGCCGAGCAGGCCGTCGAGGAGGTCTTCCCGCTGCCGCGCGAGCTGGTCGGCGAGGGCGAGGTCTTCATGCTGAAGGTCAAGGGCGACTCGATGATCGACGCCGCGATCTGCGACGGTGACTGGGTGGTGGTCCGGCAGCAGCCGACGGCCGACTCCGGTGAGATCGTCGCCGCCATGCTTGACGGCGAGGCGACGGTGAAGACCTACCGCCGTCGTGACGGGCACGTGTGGCTGATGCCTGCGAACCCGGCGTTCGACCCGATCGCGGGCGACGACGCGTCGATCCTCGGCCGCGTCGTGGCCGTGCTCCGCCGCATCTGAGAGACCGCTGACGACCGGGTGTGGGCTCCGTTGGCCTGGAGACCACACCCCGGTACCTCAGTCGTTGTCAGCGCCGCCGGTCGTCGTACGGCGGGTTCTGCGGGTAGTCGCCGCGCTGGCCGTCGCCCCGGCGGTCGTAACCGCCGCTCTGCTCGCCACCGTCGCCGCGGACCGCGCCCGAACCGCCGCTGTTCATGCCTTCCGGGCCACCGCCGTAGACGCCGCCGCCCTGCTGGCGCGGGGGGCGTCCGCCGCCCTGCTGCGGGCCGCGTCCCTGCTGGGGATTGCCGCCGCTCTGCTGCGGGCCACGTGGACGACCGCCCTGCTGCGGGTTGCCGCCGCCCTGCTGGGGGCCGCCACGCGGGCCGTGCCCCCGGCCGCCGCCCTGCGGGGGGTTGCCGCCACCGCCCGGGCCGGCCGGGCCGCGTGCGCCGCCGTAGACCGCGCCGGAGCCACCGCCGTTCAGGCCACCGGGGCCGCCGGCGTAGACGCCGCCACTCTGCTGCGGATCCTGCGTGCCACGACCACCGCGGCCCTGACCGCCCGGAGCACCGCCACTCGGAGCAACGCCGGGAGCACCGCCGCGCGGAGCACCGCCGCGCGGAGCACCGCCGCGGGGTCCGCCGTCGCCGCGCGGGGGCTGTCCGCCCCGGCCGCCGGCACCGCCCTGGCCACCGGCGCCGCCCTGGCCACCGGCGCCGTAGACCGCACCGGACCCGCCGCCGTTGATGCCGCCCGGCCCGCCGCCGTACGCCGCGCCGGGCTTGACGCCGCCGGGCTTGACGGCGCCCGGCTTACCGCCCGCGCCGTACACCGCGCCGGACCCGCCGCCGTTCATCCCGCCGGGGCCGCCGCCGTACACCCCGGCACCGGCCGCACCGGCCACGGCCGCGCCGCCACGCACGGCGCCGGAGTTCCCCGCGCCGTAGACCGCGCCGGAGCCGCCGCCGTTCAGGCCGGCCGGGCCGCCGCCGTAGACCGCGCCCGCGGCCGCCGGCTCCCGCCGGTTCGCCCCGGAGGCCTCAGGTCCACGGCCGCGCTCCGCGTCGCCGGACTCGCCGCGGCCCTTGACCGGCTCGTCGTCGAGCGGCGCCGGGTTGCGGCGGCGGAACAGCACGATGCCTGCGATACCGGCGATCAGCAGGATCAGGCCGATCAGGCCGACCGAGACGATCGCGGCCGTGATCTGGCCGAGTGAGACCCGCTCGAGCAGGGAACGGTTGTCGCCCTGGGCGTTGCCACCGGACTCGGCCTGGGTCGCGTTGTGCTGCGGCGTGTACTTCAGGAGCGTGGGTGGGTCGGACTTGAACGAGGAGCCCACGGGCATCTCGGAGACGGTGACGTAGGACGAGCCGTCCGCGCTGTAGGTGATCGCCTCACCGAACGGTTCGTCGGGCAGCCCGGTGATCCGCGGCTCCCCCTTGGTGACGGCCGCGATCACGTCTCCGTTCGTCACGTCCCACTCGAAGGCATCCGCATACGTCCGGAGCGCGACCTTTGCGCCACCGGGCGCGACCGCGCCGCCGGTGACCGCCATCCGGCCCGCCACACCGAGGTACGTGCTGGTGGTGGTCAGCGGGATCTTCCACTCGCCGGCCTGCTTCAGCTCGATGCCGTCCTCGGACTCCTCAAGCGGCACGCTGGGGATCCACAGGTGGGCGACGGCCGCCTCCTTGGTCACCACGATCGGCGTGCCGGAGCCGTCGATAAGCAGCGCCTCGGCGTTGAACTTGTCGTCACCCGGGTAACGCAGCCGGTAGTAGACCGGCTTCGGCGTCTCGGCGGTCAGGTCGATCTTGTAAACGCCGACCGTCTCGCGGGCCTTGTCGTTGTCGCCGATGTTGCCGACCCACAGCGTCTGGCCGTCCGGGGCGAGCACGACGTCTTCGGTGTCCGGCGGCGTACCCGGATAGCTGATCGTATTCTTGATCTTGCATTTGCCGTCGAGAAAGAAGACTTTCCGCGCCGCGTCGTCGTCCGTGCTGTCATTGATGACGTAGTAGCCGTCCTTGTAGGCGGCGATGCCTGACAACTCGGAGAGCAGCTGGTCGGAGATCTTGCAGACTGTCTCGCCCTTCGCGGGCTCGGCGACCGCCGCCGCAAGGGCGTTTCCGGGCATGGCAGCGACCAGCCCGAACGCCATAACAATCGATGAAACTGCACGCCGCATCGGGCTAGTCTCGCACGTCATCCTCGGACCTTGGTTACACGCCGATCAAAGCCGGCTGACAGACACCGGGTGCGATGCCGCCCGGACGAGCCGCACCGCACCCACTAGATCCTACAAACCGGGCAAAAGCCAGAATCAGCCAGTAACCCAGGGTGACAGCTCGGCTGCGAGCGCCTCGTCGACCCGCACGTGGATCTCGGTGCCCTCCGCGGTGTGCATCGTGCTGAGCACCTCGCCACGGCTGTGCACCTGCGCGACCAGATCACCGCGGTTGTAGGGCACTGTCGCCCGCACCTCCACGGCCGGACGCGGCAGGCGCGACTCGATCGCGGCCCGCAGCTCCTCGAAGCCCCGGCCGGTGTGCGCGGAGACGAAGATCGCATCCGGCCACTCGTGCTTGAGCCGGAGCAGCGTCTCCTCGTCGGCCGCGTCGGTCTTGTTGACCACAAGCAGCTCGGGCAGCCGGTCCGCGCCGACCTCGGCAAGCACCTCGCGCACGGCGCGCAGCTGCTCCTCCGGGTCCGCGTGTGAACCGTCCACCACGTGCACGACGATGTCCGCCTCCGCGACCTCCTCGAGCGTGGAGCGGAACGCCTCCACGATCTGGTGCGGCAGGTGCCGGACGAAGCCGACCGTGTCGGAGAGCGTGTAGACCCGGCCGTCGGACGCGTACGCCCGGCGGGTGGTCGGGTCGAGCGTCGCGAACAACGCGTTCTCCACCAGGACGCCCGCGTTGGTCAGCCGGTTGAGCAGGCTGGACTTGCCGGCGTTTGTGTAGCCGGCGATCGCCACGGCCGGAACCGCGCGCCGCGACCGGCGGGCCCGCTTGGTGTCACGCACCGTCTTCATGCCCTTGATCTCACGCCGCAGCCGCGCGATCCGGGTACGGATGCGCCGGCGGTCGATCTCCAGCTTCGTCTCACCGGGACCGCGGAGGCCGACACCGCCGCCGCCCGCGCTGCCGCCCGCGCCGCCCGTCTGCCGGGACAGCGCCTCACCCCAGCCCCGCAGCCGCGGAACCAGGTACTCCAGCTGCGCCAGCTCGACCTGCGCCTTACCTTCCTTGCTCTTCGCGTGCTGGGCGAAGATGTCCAGGATCAGCGCGGTGCGGTCGACGACCTTGACCTTGACCTTCTGCTCCAGATTGCGCAGCTGGGACGGGGACAGCTCGCCGTCGCAGATCACGGTGTCCGCCCCGGTCTCCCGGACGACCGCGCCCAGCTCCTCGACCTTTCCCCGGCCGATGAACGTGGCCGCGTCGGGCCGGCTGCGCCGCTGGATCAGACCCTCGAGGATCTGCGAGCCCGCGGTCTCGGCCAGCGCGGCCAGCTCGGTAAGCGAGTTCTCCGCCTCGGTGACGGACCCGCCGGTCCAGACACCGACAAGCACGACACGCTCAAGGCGCAGCTGGCGGTACTCGACCTCGGTGACGTCGGTGAGCTCGGTGCTGAGACCTGCCACGCGGCGCAGGGCGTGCCTGTCCTCCAGCTCCAGCTCACCGGTCGTCACGTTGTCGTCGGTGTTCTGATCCTCGTCGTCCCACAGATCGATCTCCTCGAAGTCGGGAGACTCGTCCACTTTCGGGGACGCCGATGATGCTGCACGGTTACTAGGCAAGTATTTCCCTCCTCAGACCTCGATGGTTGCACGCGCGCCGCCGGGACGCACTCATAAATCGCCTGGGCGCGTCTACCCGCGAGTACGACCCCGAAACGACCACCTTCCGGTAGAGGACAAGAATCAGGAGCGGTACATCGCCGTACAACCTGGGAGGACCGTTGTCCCCGACCCGCCTGCCGAGCGCAGGGTTCTCGATCACCATCCGGGTTAGCGTCGTCGCAGACGCCTCCGCGATCGGCCGCCTGACCACGTGTGTGGGCGAGGCCGGCGCGATCGTTACCGCACTGGACGTGGTGGACTCCGACCCCACAAGCGTCACCGTCGACCTCACCTGCGACACCGCCGACACCGGCCACGCCGACCAGGTCGTCAAGAGCCTCGAGGAGCTGGACGGCGTCGAGGTCAGGAAGGTCTCCGACCGCACGTTCCTGCTGCACCTCGGCGGCAAGATCGAGGTCACGTCAAAGGTCGCGCTGCGCAACCGTGACGAGCTGTCCCGGGCGTACACGCCCGGCGTGGCCCGGGTCTGCCTCGCGATCGCGGAAAACCCCGAGGACGCCCGCCGCCTCACCATCAAGCGCAACACGGTCGCGGTCGTCACGGACGGCTCGGCCGTGCTCGGCCTCGGCAACATCGGGCCGGCCGCCGCACTCCCGGTCATGGAGGGCAAGGCCGCGCTGTTCAAGCGCTTCGGTGGCGTCGACGCGTGGCCGGTCGTGCTCGACACGCAGGACACCGACGAGATCGTCAACATCGTGCGGGCCATCGCGCCCGGCTATGGCGGCATCAACCTTGAGGACATCGCGGCCCCGCGCTGCTTCGAGATCGAGGCCCGCCTGCGTGAGCTGCTGGACATCCCGGTCTTCCACGACGACCAGCACGGCACCGCGATCTGCGTGCTCGCCGCGCTTACCAACGCGCTTCGCGTGGTCGGCAAGAACCTGCAGGACGTGCGCGTGGTCGTCTCCGGCGCGGGCGCCGCCGGCACCGCGATCATGAAGCTGCTGCTTCGCCAGGGTGTGGGCGACATCATCGCGTACGACCGGCCGGGTGCGCTGCACCGCGGCCTGCCCAACCTGAACAGCACGTGGCAGTGGCTGGCGGAGCACACAAACAAGTCCGGCTACCAGGGCGACCTCAAGGGTGCGATCCGCGGCGCCGACGTCTTCATCGGCGTCTCCGCCCCGAACCTGCTCACCGGCGACGACATCGCCACCATGGCGGACAAGTCGATCGTGTTCGCACTTGCCAACCCGGACCCCGAGGTCGACCCGCGCGCGGCCCGCGAGCACGCCGCGATCGTCGCCACCGGCCGCAGCGACCAGCCCAACCAGATCAACAATGTGCTTGCCTTCCCCGGCGTCTTCCGCGGCATGCTCGACGCCCACGCCCGCAACTTCACCGAGGAGATGGCGCTCGCCGCCGCTCAGGCCATCGCGGACGTCGTCGGCGAGGACAAGATCAACCCCACCGTGATCGTTCCCAGCGTCTTCGACAGCCGCGTGTCTCCCGCGGTCGCCGCCGCCGTCCGCCGCGCCGCGGCCGCCAGCGCCGGGACCAGTGCGGACTTCGGCGGCCTGGAGTCCGGCGAGGACACCAGCTTCGGCGCACCGGAACCCGCGTAACCAACGCGATCGTGCGCGGCCGCTTCCTCCGGCCGCGCCCGATCACGTCAAGGACTCAATTCCTGATCTACCCGCTTCCGCGGTGGTGGCGACCCGCATGCTCCCGCGGGCCGCCGGTTCCGCCGTGGTCACCGAACACCAGTGCGCTCTCCCATAATCTGGCACCGCCCGGTCATGCCGATGCCGGATCGGCGACCATCGACGCGGCCCTCCCGACGCCTGACGCGTCACGGCACGATCTCCCGACGCGCCACGATCGTCCGCCACCCGGGCACGTCACGACCTGCTCGCCGACACCGGACACGTCACGGCACGATCTCCCGAGACCCGGGCAGCTTGCCGACACCGGATGCATCACCGCACCCGGCCGGGGCCGGGCATGTCACGACGTGGGGGTGGGGCTCGGGTCGAGGGTGCGCATCAGATCCTCGATGTGCCGCTCGCCCTCGCGGGTCTGCGCGCCGGCCGCGAGCACCGCACGCAGCAGCCGCTCGGCGACCGGCCGGGCGAACTGGCCGGCCCACGCCTCGTGCTCGCGCAGCATGCCCGCGGCAAGATCGGCCGGTGGGAGCGCATGTTTGACCGCGGCGACCGTACCCTCGGGAAGATCTGCGATGTTGCGGGCGAGCCGGTCCACGAACGCGTCGAGCTCGTCGGCCGGGAGCGCGCGGTTGATCCAGCCGTAGCGTTCCGCGGTCTCCGCGTCGAACAGGCCGGCCCCGAGCACAATCTCCAGCGCACGGTTCCGGCCGGTCCGGTGCAGGAGATACTGCGTGCCGCCGCCACCGGGGACGATGCCGCCCAGCACCTCCAACTGACCGAGCCCGGCCCGGCCGACCGCCGCGAAGGTCAGATCGGCCGCGGCGACGAACTCGGCGCCACCGCCGCGCGCCAGCCCGGCCAGTTTGACGATCGAGACCTGCGGCAGGGTACGCAGCGCCTCGCCGACCGCCTGGAAGGGGTTGAGCCCGTCCGGCGCGCCGGCGAGCGCGGCGGCGACAAGCTCCGGCTCGTCGGCAAGCGTCATGTCGACGTGGGCGATGAAGAACTCCGGGTCGGCGCTCTCGAACACCACCACCCGGGCCGTGTCGTCGTCGCGCAGCGCGGCGAAGAGCGCCGTCAGCTCGTTCATCAGCGCCAGGCTGAGCACGTTGACCGGTGGATTGTCGATGACGACCGTGACGACGCCGCGGTCCCGGCTCACCCGCAGCCCGCTCACGCCGGCGACTCCGCTCCCGGCGCCCCCGGCCATGGCGGCACCCGACGGCGCAGCCCTCGTAGCACCCGACGCCGAGGTCTCGGCTGCGCTCGGGGCCGAGACCGCGGCTGCGCCCGACGCCGAGGCCGCGGCTGCGCTCGGGGCCGAGGTCGCAGCTGTGCTCGGTGCCGAGGCCGAGGCTGCGCTCGGTGCCAAGGTCTCGGCTGCGCCCGGGGCCGAGACCACGGCGGCGCCCGCTTCCGGAACCGCGGCGGCCTCCGGCTGCGGACCCGTCACGACGACGATCTTGCCAAGCGGATGTGCGCGGGCGTAGTCGGCGATCGCCCGCACGCCGTCGTCGAGCGGATACCGGCCGGCGATCACGGCCTCCAGCTCTCCGGTCGCCGCGGCCTCCGCGACCCGTCGCATGCCGCCGTGCACGCCCGCCACGTCCCAGACGAAGTGCAGCTCCACGTCGTCCCGGCCCACCTGCTCCGCGGTCGGCGGCGGATAGATGATCGAGACGAGCCGGCCGCCGGAGCGCAGCGCACGGGCCGCGGCCGGCAGCTGGTCGGCGAAGAGTGCCAGGTTGAACACGACGTCGACGCCGGACGGGTACTCCGCCGGGTCGTGCTCGATGATCTCGTGCGCACCGAGTCGGCGCAGCAGCGTGGCACCTGCCTCCCGCGCGGCGGTAGCGGTGATCCTGGCTCCGGCGGCGGCAAGCGGCGGCATCGCGGTGAGACCGACCGCGCCGGTGGCGCCGATGACCAGCACCGACTCGCCCGGCTTGATCGCGGCGAGGTCGAGCATCGCCTGCACTGTCGATCCGGCGATCGCCAGCGACGCCGCCTGTTCCGCGGGGACTCCGGCCGGGCGGTGTGCCACGAGCGGCGTGTCGGCCTCGACGACCACGTACTCGGCGAGCGCGCCGGTGCTCAGCGACGGGCGGGGCACGTCCGCGAGGATCGGCGCGAACGGGCGGGGCAGCGCGGTGCCGAACACCTCGTCGCCCACCTCGTATCCGGTCACGCCCGCGCCGGTGGCGGTGACATTCCCGGCGAACTCAGTGCCGGGGATGTACGGGAACTCGAGCTGCAACGCCTCGCCGAAGGCGCCGGAGATCGCGCGGGTGTCGGTCGGGTTGATCGTCGCGGCGGCGACCCGCACCTGGATCTGCCCCGGCCCGGGACGCGGAATCGGAAGGTCGGCGATGGTGAGCCGCTCCGGCTCTCCGTACCCGGTGGCGACGAGCGCCCGCATCGTTGAATCGGTCATGACACGTACCGTATGAAGATCGGATGCGGCAGTCGATGTTCATCTGCTGCAGGAAGCTATCCTTCTGCCTCATGGACGTGGTGACGGACGTGATGCAGATATCGGGCGTCCGCGGCTCGCTCGGCGCGCGGATGGAGGCCGGCGGGCACTGGGCGGTCGGCATCGACGAGGAGGACGCGGCGCTTCACGCGGTCACCGCGGGCGGCGCCTGGCTGACCCGCGCCGGGCACCCGCCGATCCGGCTGGCCGCCGGCGACGTCGTGCTTGTCGCATCCCGCGTCCCGCACACGCTCACCGACTCCCCCGGCACCCGGAACGGCGGCTGCGACCGGGCCGCCGCCGAGCGGGCCCGGCGGACCGGCGAAACGGTCCGCGTCGGCACCGCGCCCGGCGACGACCGGATGGTCACCATCCAGTACACCTGCGATCACACGGTCCGGACCCAGCTGCTCTTCGCGCTCCCCGACGTCGTCCACGTGCGCGCCGGCTCGGGCGCGGAGTGCCTCGACGACACCGTGCGCATGTTCGGCCGCGAGCTGGCCCACCCGCAGCTCGCCACCACCGCAGTGCTGAACAGCCTTGTCGACATCATGCTCATCCAGCTGCTGCGCGCCTGGCTGCCTACTCGCGCCCACGAGCACCGCGGCACCTGGCTCGGCATGCTCGGCGACCCGGTCGTACGGCGCGCGCTCGAACACATCCACGCCGACCCGGCACGGGACTGGACGACCGGCACGCTCGCGGCCGCCACCGCGGTCTCCCGCGCGACGCTCAGCCGCCGTTTCCCCGCCGCGATCGGCCAGAGCCCCGGCTCCTATCTGACCCAGTGGCGGATGGACCTCGCCGCCGCCCGCCTGCACGCCACCGACCAGTCAGTCGAGGCTATCGCAGCAGGCGTCGGATACCACTCGGTGCCGGCGTTCAGCCGCGCGTTCAGTCGCGCCCACGGCAGCGCCCCGGGCCGCTACCGTGCGGCCGCCCGCTCCTGACGCCGCAGGCCCGGGAGAGAGCGCGCTCGCCTCTCCCGGGCCGGGTTGACTCAGCCGGTGCAGGACGCGCCGTTGAGCGCGACCGAGGCCGGTACGGCGGAGGTGCCGTTTGCGGTGAAGCCGATGGCGACCGACGCGCCCGAGGCCAGCGACGGGCTCCAGGCCGGGCCGGCGGCCGTGACGGTGGTGCCGGACTGGGTGACTGTGGCGTTCCAGGCGCTGGCGACTGTGACGCCGGCCGGCCAGGTCCAGGTGGCACGCCACGGGTTGACCGCGGACGTTCCGGTGTTACGTACCGTGAGCGTGCCCTGGAAGCCGCCCTGCCACGCGTTGTCCTGCGTGTACGTGACCGCACAGGCGCCTGTGGCCGGCAGAGGCGAGGAGGTGCCGCCGGTCGGGGTGGGTGAGGAGGTGCCGGTCGGGGTGGGCGTCGAGGTGCCGCCGCCCACCGGTGCGATCAGATAGGGCGACAGGATCGCCTGCTTCGGCGCGTTGATCGTGGTCCAGTCGTCGTTCGCGATGCCGCCGGTGTCGCCCGAGTTCGGGTTCCACGACCAGTACGTGAACGACATGCCTGTCACGCCGGTGCCGGTGTAGGCCATCAGCGACTGCAACCACACCCGGTCGATGTCGTTCGCGAGCGTGGTGCCGAACTCGCCCATCATGATCGGTGCGATGTTCTGCTTGTAGAGGTAGCCGAAGTAGTGGTCCCAGATCGCCGGCATGTTCGCCGGGTAGGACGGGTCGTCGAACCATTTCTGGTGGTAGACCGACGTCGCGTACTCGTGCGGGGAGTAGACCAGCCGGTTCGCCACGCTCAGCCGCACCGGGAACACGCCGGCCTTCGACAGGTTGCCGCCCCACCAGCCGCAGTCCTCGTCGTTTGTGGGATCGCCGTCCCAGACGTCGGACAGGCCGCCGCTCGGGCAGGAGACGCCCTCCACGAAGATCAACCAGTTGGGCTGCACCGCGAGGATCGCGTTGCCGGCCCGCTCGGCCGCCAGCCGCCAGTCGCGGGTGGTGTCGCCGCAGCCCCAGCAGGCGCCTGTGGCGTTCGGGTTCGTACCCTCGGCGTGCGGCTCGTTGTGCAGGTCAGCGCCGATCACCGTGGTGTTCCCGGCGTAGCGGCGGGCAAGCATCAGCCAGTCGTCGATCCAGGTCTGCTCGGAGACGGTGGGCGTGTACCAGAGCGGTGACTGGCCGGCCGCGGTCGGCCGGTGCCGGTCCAGGATCACGCGCATGCCCTTGGACCCGGAGTACTGGATCACCTTGTCCAGGATCTGCAGCGGGCTCAGCCCGACCAGGTCGGGGTTGACGAAGTCGTTCACGCCGCTCGCGGTCGCGCCCGCCTTGAGCGCATCGTTGGAGAAGGGAATGCGCAGCGTGTTGTAGCCGAGCCGGGCCATCGTGTCGACCTGGCTCTTCCATGGATTGTTCGACCACAGCCCGTGGAACGTCTTGTTGTCCGTCTCCATCCCGAACCAGTTGATGCCGGTGATCCGCACCGTGGCGCCGGTCGCGTCGACGATCTGGTTGCCGCTGGTGTGGAGATAGCCGGTGCCGGTGCCGCCGGCGGCCGCGCTCGCGGTGGGCGCGTTGACCAGGGCGACGAGCAGCCCGGCGGCGGTGAGGACGGCCGCGCCGAGCGCGGTGAACCGTCTGCGTGACATGTGCAGGAGCTCCATTCATGAGGATGCCCGGAATCAACGGGGCTGCCCTCGGCTCCGAGATCGATTCTCATCGAAGACCCACACAAAATCAAACAGACAAAAAAATCCTGCGAGGGTACGCGCACGGCGTACCCTCGCAGGATTTTGTTCGTGCTGTCAGCCGGCCTGCTCGGCGAGCTTGAGGAACTGCTGCTTGCCCTCGAGCGCCTTCTCCGCCTCGCGGACGCGCTTGGCGTCGCCGGCGGCCCTGGCCCGCTCCAGGCGCTGCTCGGCCTCGGCGACCTGCTCCCGCATCTGGGCGAGCAGCGGGTTGGCCGACGGCTCGGTGCGGCGCCACGCGGAGTCCATCGCCTGGCGGAGCTTGTCCTCGATCGCGCGCATGCGGCGGTCGAGACTCGCCATGTTCTCCCGGGGGACGCGGCCGATGTCGTGCCACTGACCCTGGATCTCGCGCAGCTTGTTCTGCGCGCCCTTCGGGTCGGCGTCGACGTCGACGCTCTCGGCCTCGGCAAGCAGCGCCTGCTTGAGCTCCAGGTTGCCCTTGAGCTCGGCGTCACGGGCGGAGAAGACCTCGCTCCGGCGGGCGAAGAACGCGTCCTGCGCGGCCCGGAACCGGTCCCAGAGCTTCTGCTCCGCCTCCTTCGAGGCGCGGGGCGCGGCCTTCCACTGGGTCATCAGGTCCTTCAGCCGGGCGGCCGTGTCGGCCCAGTCCTCGGACGCGGAGAGCGACTCCGCCTCCTTGACCAGGTCTTCCTTCGCACCCTGGGCCTGCTTGCGCTGGCCGTCGAGGGTGGCGAAATGTGCGCCCCGGCGCCTGGTGAACCCGTCGCGGGCGGCCGCGAACCGCTTCCACAGCTCGCCGTCCGTCTTCTTGTCGATCCCGCGAATGGTCTTCCACTCGTCGAGGATCTCCTTGAGGCGGTCGCCCGCGGCCTTCCACCCGGTCGACTCGGCGGCGATCTTCTCCGCCTCCTCGACGAGCGCGACCTTGCGGGCCTGCGCCTCGGTGCGGGCGGTCTCCTTCGCGGCCTTCGCCGCGGTCGCGCTCTCCTCGGCCAGCGTGGTAAGCCGGTCGAGGCGGGCGGCGAGGCCGTCCACGTCGCCGACCACGTGGGCGTCGGACAGCTCGGCCCGAAGCCTCTTGACGCTGGTCAGGGAGGCTGCCGCATCGGCCGCGCCGGACTTCAGCCGCGCCTCGATGAGGTCGACCTCGGTCACCTTGTCCGCAAAGCGGCGCGCGAAGTGGGCGAGGCCCTCCTCGGGCGTTCCCGCCTGCCAGGATCCGACCACGCGCTCGCCGTCGGCGGTCTTGCAGTAGACCGTGCCGTCGGCGTCCACCCGACCGTAGGCGGTCCAGTCGCTCATCTGCCCATCCTCGTTCTTCCCGGCGTCCGGGGAAAGTACGTTTTCCTCCGGCCGCCGCCACCGCGCAGTAGGTTTCCTAAGAACTTCTCCCGGCATTGTCACAGGTACTCCCCCGTGTCCGTCGAGTGCCTGTTGACGACCGTGACCATACGGTGTTCTAGGTCGGCCGTGTGGCGGTTCCACACGCCCGTGCAGTTACCGTAGGTCGCGTGTCGTCACCCCCCGCATCCAGGGTCTTCCCCCGTTCGGGTCGCGTCGTGGCCGTCATCGGCCCGACCGCGGCCGGAAAGTCGGATTTGAGCATCGCGCTCGCCGAGGCGCTCGGCGGCGAGGTCGTCAACGCCGACTCCATGCAGTTGTATCGAGGCATGGACATCGGCACCGCCAAGCTGCCGGCCGCCGAGCGGCGTGGTGTGCCGCACCACCTGCTTGACGTCTGGGACGTGAGCGAGCCTGCCGCGGTCGCCGAATATCAGGTGCTGGCCCGCGCCGCGATCGACGACGTGGTGGCCCGCGGGCGGGTGCCGCTGCTGGTCGGCGGCTCCGGCCTCTACGTGCAGGCGGTTCTCACCGACCTCTCCTTCCCGGGTACGTCGCCGGAGTTGCGCGCCTCGCTGGAGTCCGAGCTGGCCGTGGCGGGTCCGGCCGCGCTGCACGAGCGACTCCGCGGGCTCGACCCGGCCGCGGCGGAGGCGATCCTGCCCAGCAACGGCCGGCGGATAGTCCGGGCGCTTGAGGTGATCGAGCTGACCGGACAGCCGTTCACCGCGTCGCTGCCGTCCACGCCCCGGCCGTTCTACGACAGCGTGAGCATCGGCATCGACAGGGAGACCGCCGCACTCGATGCCCGCATCGCCCGCCGGGTGGACCTGATGTGGCAGCAGGGCCTGGTCGATGAGGTCGCCGGGCTGCTCCCACTCGGCCTCCGCGACGGCCGGACCGCCGGGCGCGCGCTCGGCTACCAGCAGGCGATCGACCAGCTGGACGGCGTCTGCACCGAGGCCGTCGCCCGGGAGCGGACCACTGCGGCGACCCGCCGTTTCGTCCGGCGCCAGCGGTCCTGGTTCCGCCGGGACGCCTCGGTGCACTGGCTGGACGGCGGCGACGAGGACCTGGTCGGGTCGGCGCTGCGGTTGGTCGATCTCCCGGTCGGTGCGGAATGATGGTCAGGTGCAGTTCACCAAGGGCCACGGCGCCGGCAACGACTTCGTCATCCTCGAGGACCCGGACGGCGGGCTCGCGCTGACGCCGGCGCTTGTCGCCGCGCTCTGCGACCGTCATCGGGGGATCGGTGCGGACGGCGTGCTCCGGGTGGTGCGAAGCGCCAAGCATCCCGAGGCGGCCGACGGGGCAGCCGAGGCCGAGTGGTTCATGGACTACTGGAACGCGGACGGCACGATCGCGGAGATGTGCGGCAACGGCGTCCGCGTCTTCGCCCGCTACCTGGCCGCGGCCGGTCTGGTGGACGGCGACTCGTTCCCGATCCTCACCCGGGCCGGCCTGGTCCGGGCCGTGATCGACGGCGACGTCATCGCGGTGGACATGCCCGCGCCCCGGCTCGGCGTCGCAAGCACCGCAACGATCTCGCCGCTCGCGATCCCCGGCACCGCTGTCGACGTCGGCAACCCGCACCTGGTCGGCGTGCTCCCGGAGGGCGTCGACCTGGACGGCCTGGACCTGACCCGCGAGCCAGGCTTCGACCCGGCGGTCTTCCCGGCCGGTGTGAACGTGGAGTTCGTGACGCCGCTCGGGCCGCTGGACGGCTTCGACGCACACGTGCGCATGCGGGTCCACGAGCGTGGCTCCGGTGAGACGCTCGCCTGCGGGTCCGGCGCGCTCGCGGTCGCGGCCGTCACGCTTCACGATGCGGGCCTCACCACCGGCGCGGTCGCGGTCGACCTGCCCGGCGGCCGGCTCGTCGCCACGCGCGGCGACTCCGGGTGGACGCTCGCCGGCCCGGCGGTCCTGGTCGCCAGCGGCGAGACCACGCTGCGAGCGTGAACCGAGGCCGGCGCCGGTCTCCTGTGTGAGGATCCGGCGACGCGCGGGTTAACGTCCGGCTCGGTGCTTTAAACCGCCCTGACCTGCATGTTAGCGTCCGCGGCGTGGAGACCAGGCCTCTCATCGTCGCCCACCGCGGCTACTCGGCGATCGCGCCGGAGAACACGATTGCGGCGCTGCGCGCGGGCGTGCACGCCCAGGCTGCCTACCTGGAGATCGACGTGCACGCCAGCGCGGACGGCGTGCCGGTGGTCATCCACGACTACACGCTTGAGCGCACCACGAACGGCACCGGCCACGTCGCCGCGCACACCGCCGCCGAGCTGGCCGCGCTTGACGCCGGCACCTGGCACTCGCCGGAGTTCCGCGGCGAGCCGGTCCCGACGCTGGCACAGGTGCTCGACCTGATCGCCGACGAGCGGATCGGACTGCTGCTGGAGGTCAAGCCGTTCCTGCCCCGCGACCGCACCGCCGCGATCATCGACGAGATCGTCTCCCGTGACCTGACCGGCCGCGTACTGCTGCAGAGCTTCGACGAGACGGTGCTCCGCGACGCCCGCGACCTGGCCCCGGCCGCGCTCCGCCTCGGCCTGCTCCGCGAGGAGCTGGACCAGGACCCGGTCGCGGCGGCCCGCGCGCTCGGCTGCACCGCCTACAACCCGGGCGTCGACGCGCTGCTGGCCGCGCCGGAGGCCGCCGCGGACCTGCGCGCCGCCGGCCTGCTCGTCATGGTCTGGACCACCGACGACGTGCGGCAGTGGTCGGCGCTGACCGGCCTGGGGGTCAGCGCCATCATCACCAACCGCCCGGCCGAGCTGCTCGCCTGGCAGGGCGCGGCGGCAACGCATCGAACGGCAGCGCCGACGCCGGCCCGCTAGCCCATCGGTCTTTGTTCGTGCGAGCCCGGATCACGCCTCGGGATTCAATTGGTCTGGCAGGCCGCGGCCTGGACCGGCAGCGGCGCCGGGACACCGATCGTCGGCAGGCCGAGGTTGACGCCGGGTGTGCGTGCGGTACGGCCCGCTGCCCAGGCGTCGCCCGCGCGGGTGGTGCGGTGGGCCAGCGGCGCGCCGTCCGCGTTCAGGTGGTGCGGGGCGGCGTAGGTGATCTCGGTGTGCACGATGTCGCCGGGCCGGATCACACCGGCCAGGTCACCGGTGTTGAAGTGCACCAACCGGCCGTCCCGGGCCCGGCCGGTCATCCTGCCGGTGCGCTCGTCCTTGCGGCCCTCGCCGACCGCCACGAGCAACTCGACCTCGCGGCCGACGAGCGTGCGGTTCTCCGCCCAGGTGACCTCTTCGACGACCTCCATCAGGCGTCCGTAGCGGTCCTTGACCACGTCCTTCGGGATCTGGCCGTCCATGGTGGCGGCCGGGGTGCCGGGACGCTTCGAGTACTGAAACGTGAACGCGTTGGCGAACCGGGCCTCACGGACCACGTCGAGCGTGGCCTGGAAGTCGGCCTCGGTCTCGCCGGGGAAGCCGACGATGATGTCAGTGGTGATCGCGGCGTCCGGCATGGCGGCGCGCACCTTCTCGATGATGCCGAGGTAGCGGTCCTGCCGGTACGACCGGCGCATCGCCTTGAGCATGGTGTCCGAGCCGGACTGCAGTGGCATGTGCAGCTGGTGGCAGACGGACGGCGTCTCGGCCATCGCGGCGATCACATCGTCGGTGAAGTCCTTCGGGTGCGGGCTGGTGAAACGGATCCGCTCCAGGCCCTCGATCTCGCCGGTGGCGCGCAGCAGCTTGCCGAACGCGAACCGGTCGCCGAACTCGACGCCGTAGGAGTTGACGTTCTGCCCGAGCAGGGTCACCTCGAGCACGCCCTCGGCGACAAGCGCGCGCACCTCGGCCAGCACGTCGCCGGGGCGGCGGTCCTTCTCCTTGCCGCGCAGCGACGGCACGATGCAGAACGTGCAGGTGTTGTTGCAGCCCACCGAGACAGACACCCAGCCGGCGTAGGTCGACTCGCGGCGCGTCGGAAGCGTGGAGGGGAAGACCTCGAGCGACTCCAGGATCTCGACCTCGGCGTCCGCGTTGTGGCGGGCGCGTTCCAGCAGCGCCGGAAGCGAGCCGATGTTGTGCGTACCGAAGACGACGTCGACCCAGGGCGCCTTGGCGACGATGTCACCGCGGTCCTTCTGGGCGAGGCAGCCGCCGACCGCGATCTGCATGCCCGGGTGTGAGTCCTTCACCGGGCGCAGGTGGCCGAGGTTGCCGTAGAGGCGGTTGTCGGCATTCTCCCGGACGGCGCAGGTGTTGAAGACGACCACGTCGGGGTCGCCGTCCTGCGGCGCGCGCACGTAACCGGCCGCTTCGAGCAGGCCGGATATGCGCTCGGAATCATGCACGTTCATCTGGCAGCCGTAGGTGCGCACCTCGTACGTGCGGGCCTCGGACGGCGCGGGAATCGCTGCGGTAGTCATGGCGATGACCAGCGTATCCGGCGCGCCCGCCGACAGGTGAATCCGGTCCGGCCTCGATGCGTGCACCGGACGGTTACCATCGGTGCCGCCTTCGGGGGACCGGGGTCAAGTGTTGCCTCTCCGTGACCAACAAGGGTGCTTCCCGACACAAGGGCACCCTTACAGTTTGGCGCACAAGACATGGCGTGGCAGACAAGCCACGCAAATCTGAGGGTACGAGGAAGACGGTGACAAGCGTGTCAGAGGGCGAGCCGCTCATCGTGCTGGACCGGGTGAACAAGCACTACGGGCCCTTGCACGTGTTGCAGGACGTCAGCCTCTCGATCGACCGCGGCGAGGTTGTCGTGGTCATCGGCCCGTCGGGCTCCGGGAAGTCGACGCTGTGCCGGTCGATCAACCGGCTGGAGCCGATCAACGGAGGCACCATCACGTTCGACGGACAGCCGCTCCCGGCGGAGGGTAAGGCCCTGGCCCGTCTCCGCAGCGATGTGGGCATGGTGTTCCAGTCGTTCAACCTCTTCGCCCACAAGACGATCCTGGAGAACGTGACCCTCGGGCCGATCAAGGTCCGCAAGGAGAAGCCGGCGGCGGCCAAGGAGAGCGCGATGGCGCTGCTCGACCGCGTCGGCATCGCGAACCAGGCCGACAAGTACCCCGCGATGCTCTCCGGTGGGCAGCAGCAGCGGGCCGCGATCGCCAGGGCACTGGCCATGCGCCCGAAGGCGATGCTCTTCGACGAGCCGACAAGCGCGCTCGACCCGGAGATGGTCGGCGAGGTGCTCGACGTGATGACGTCGCTCGCCGCCGAGGGCATGACCATGGTCGTGGTCACGCACGAGATGGGTTTCGCCCGTCACGCGGCGAAGCGTGTCGTGTTCATGGCCGACGGCCAGCTGGTCGAGCAGGCGGCACCGGCGGAGTTCTTCGCCAACCCGCAGAGCGACCGGGCCAAGGACTTCCTGTCGAAGATCCTCACCCACTGATCCTGCACGCCCACCTCATCTGAACGTCACATTGCGGAGTTGTCGCCTTCACGGCAGTCCGCGACCTTAGAAGGAGAACAAGAATGCGTATTTCGCGCATGGCGGCGATCGCCACTGCGGCGGTCCTCGCGATGTCCGCCGCTGCGTGCGGCGACGGCAGCGACAACGCCGGTGGCGGCGGCTCCGCTGACGGCATCGTCGGCAAGGCGGCCTCCGGCAAGCTGGTCATCGGCGTCAAGTCCGACCAGCCGGGCCTGGGCCTGCAGACGGGTACCACGTACGAGGGCTTCGACATCGAGGTCGGCAAGATCGTGGCGAAGGGCCTCGGCCTGGACCCGGCGAAGGTCGAGTGGAAGACCACCGTGTCGGCCAACCGTGAGCCGTTCATCGAGCAGGGCCAGGTCGACCTCGTGATCGCCACCTACACGATCAACGACGACCGGAAGAAGAAGGTCGCGTTCGGCGGTCCGTACTACGTCGCCGGCCAGGACCTGCTTGTCGCGACCGCCTCCACGATCACCGGCCCGGCCGACCTGGACGGCAAGAAGGTCTGTTCCGTCGCGGGTTCCACCCCGGCGAAGCGGATCAAGGAGGAGTACCCGAAGATCGGCCTGCAGGAGTTCGACTCGTACTCCAAGTGCGTGCAGGCGCTCGGCACCGGCCAGGTGGACGCGGTGACCACTGACGACATCATCCTGGCGGGGTACGCGGCGCAGGCCGAGTACGCCGGCAAGTTCAAGGTCGTCGGCAAGCCGTTCAGCAAGGAGCCGTACGGCATCGGCCTGAAGAAGACCGACACCGCCGGCTGCAAGAAGATCAACGAGATCCTCGTGGCTGCGGTCGCGGACGGCACCTACAAGGCCGCCTGGGACTCCACGCTCGGCAAGGGCGGCACCCCGGCGCCCGCCGGCCCGACGGCCGCCGACCTGGCCAACTGCCCCGCCTGATCTCTCTCCCCCATTCGTCACCCCGCGGGGCCGGCCCTTCTTCCTGGCCGGCCCTGCGTCGTACCCGGCTAGGAAGCGATACATGGATCTCCTGAGCGATCCCGACAACCTGGATCTCTATCTCACCGGCTTCAGCTGGATCCTCCGCCTGACCGGCGCGGGTGCGCTCGGTGCGCTCGTGCTCGGCGTGATCCTGGCCGGATTCCGGGTCTCCCCCGTTCCGGTCCTGCGCGGCTTCGGTGCCGCCTGGGTGAACACGTTCCGGAACACCCCGCTGACACTGATCATCTTCTTCTGCTACTTCGGCCTGTACTCCACGCTCGGCCTGGAGATCGTCGAAGACATCGCGTTGAACAACTTCTGGCTGGGCGTCATCGGACTCTCCGTCTACACCGGAGCGTTCGTCTGCGAGGCGATCCGCTCCGGCATCAACACGGTGTCCGCGGGCCAGGCCGAGGCAGCACGTGCGCTGGGGCTGTCGTTCTTCCAGGTCCTCCGCATGATCATCCTGCCGCAGGCGGCCCGCGCGGTGATCGCGCCGCTCGGCAGCGTCTTCATCGCACTGGCGAAGAACTCGACGATCGTCGGCACGATCGGCCTCGCGGAGTCGTCGAACGCGATGAAGTCGCTGATCAACGACTACGGCAGCCAGACCATCCTGATCTTCTTCCTCTTCGCCGGCACGTTCGCGGCGGCTCTCATCCCCACCGGCTACCTCTTCGGCTGGATGGCGAACCGACTGGCGGTGAAGCGCTGACATGAGCACCAACGCGGTCCTCTACGACCACCCCGGCCCTCGCGCCCTGGTCCGCAACCGGATCCTCACCGTCATCTTCGGTATCGGGCTGCTCGCGCTGTTCTACTGGATCTACCTCAAGTTCGACGAGAAGGGCCAGTGGGCGCCCGCGCTCTGGAAGCCGTTCCTGGAGTCGAACACCTGGGTCAACTTCATCATTCCCGGCCTGGTCCAGACGCTCAGCGCCGCGCTTGTCGCAATGGTGCTGTCGCTGACGTTCGGCATGCTGTTCGCGGTGGGCAGGCTCTCCGACCACGTGTGGGTGCGGATTCCGGCCGGCGCGGTGGTGGAGTTCTTCCGGTCCGTGCCGCTGCTGCTGATGATCTTCTTCATCTTCTACGGCCTGCCGTACGTCAACGGCGGCGTGCCGATCACCGCGTTCTGGGCGGTCGTCATCGGCCTCACGCTCTACAACGGCTCCGTGCTGGCCGAGGCGTTCCGCGCCGGCGTCAACTCGGTGCCGCGTGGTCAGGGCGAGGCCGCGTTCGGCATCGGCATGCGCAAGAACCAGGTCATGCGGCACATCCTGATCCCGCAGGCCGCCCGCGCCATGCTCCCGGTAATCGTCAGCCAGCTTGTCGTCCTGGTGAAGGACACCGCGCTCGGCTACATCGTGGCGTTCCCCGAGCTCATGCAGCGCGGCGTCAACGACCTCGGTGCCAACCGGGCGAACGTGGTCGCCGCCGCCATCGTGGTCGCCGCGATCTACATCGTGGTCAACTCACTGCTCACGGCGCTTGCAAACTACATTGACCGGCGCACCAGCCGACGCGGAATCCGCGTCCCTCGCGGCGCGGCCAACCCGATCAGGGCCGCGCTGGAGCAGCCGACAGTTCCGGCCGGCACCAGCGTCTGAACCGCAGCACATCACCAGAAAGGGGCGCCCCTCGGGGCGCCCCTTTCTGGTGCTCCACACAACGTCCGGGAATCCGAGGACGGCCCGACCCGGCAATCGCCGACCTCCCGCGCCTACCAACATCCCTGCCCGGCACCACCCCACCAGCACGGAGCCAGCCGAGCTCCGCGACGGCATCGTGCGCCGGTGGCCTGCCGTCAGCTCTTCGGCGTGCGAGTCCGCCCGGGAGGCCTGGTTCTGTGGTCTGAGCCCGGCCGCCCGCGGGCTGGAAGCCCGCGGGAGCAAACGGGCCGGACCCCCGCGGGCGTGGGAAAATCAAGGTCTTAGCGGGCGATCTCGGTGACGCGGGACTCGCGGACGACGGTGACGCGGATCTGGCCCGGGTAGGTCAGCTCCTCCTCGATCTGCTTGGCCACGTCGCGGGCCAGCACCGCCGCGGAGATGTCGTCGACGTCCTCCGGGCGGACCATGACCCGGATCTCGCGGCCGGCCTGCATCGCGAAGACCTTGTCGACGCCGGATTTCCCACCGGCGATCTCCTCGATGCGTTCGAGGCGCTTGACGTAGGCCTCAAGGCTCTCCCGCCGGGCGCCGGGACGGCCGCCGGAGCAGGCGTCCGAGGCCTGGGTGAGGACCGCCTCGATGGTCTGCGGCGCGACCTCGTTGTGGTGCGCCTCGATCGCGTGCACCACGTCCTCGGACTCGCCGTACTTGCGGGCCAGGTCCGCGCCGATCAGCGCGTGACTGCCCTCGACCTCGTGGGTGAGCGCCTTGCCGATGTCGTGCAGGAACGCGCAGCGCTTGATCGTGGGTACGTCCAGGCGCAGTTCGGCTGCCATCACGCCGGCGATGTGCGCGGTCTCGACCAGGTGCTTGAGCACGTTCTGCCCGTAGCTGGTCCGGTACCGCAGCCGGCCCAGGTAGGTGACCAGCTCCGGGTGGATGTCGGTGATGCCGACCTCGACAAGCGCGTCCTCGGCCGCGCGCAGGCAGAGGCGCTCGACCTCGGACTTGGCGGTCTCGAAGACCTCCTCGATGCGGTGCGGGTGGATGCGCCCGTCGAGGACCAGTTTGTCGAGCGTGAGGCGGCCGATCTCGCGGCGCACCGGGTCGAAGCAGGAGAGGAGCACGGCCTCGGGGGTGTCGTCGATGATCAGGTTGACACCGGTGACCGACTCGAACGCGCGGATGTTGCGGCCCTCGCGGCCGATGATCCGGCCCTTCATCTCGTCGCTGGGCAGGTGCAGCACGCTTACCACGCTCTCCGCGGTCTGCTCGCTCGCGACCCGCTGGATCGCGTCGACTACCAGGTGGCGGGCGCGGTCCTCGGCGGTGTTGCGGGCGTCGCTCTCGATGTCGCGGATCAGGATCGCGGCCTCGCGCTTCGCCTGCGCCTCGATGCTCTCCACCACCTCGGTCTTGGCCGCGTCAGCGGTGATGCCGGCGATCCGCTCCAGCTCGCGCTGCTGCACCTCCTCGGCCGCGGCGACCGCGATCTCCCGCTCGGCGAGCGACGCCTCCCGGGCGCTGAGATCGCTCTCCCGGTCGGCCAGCCGACGCTCACGCTCGATCAGCCGGTCCAGCTCCTCGGCGTGCTGGCGCTCCCGCTCGTCGATCCTGGCCGCACGTCGCTCGACCTCGGCGCCCTGTTCCTTGACTGTCGCGTTGAGCAGCGCGACCTCGCGCTCGCCGCTGCGCCGGGCCGCGGCGCGGACCTGCTCGGCGTCGGACTCGGCCTGGCGGTGCGCCCGGTCCAGAATGGTGTCGGCCTCCGCGTGCGCGGCGTCCAGGACGCGGCGCGCCTCGGCACGGGCGGAGCCGGCCTCGGCACGGGCGGCGGCTGATTCGGTACGCGCGGCGGCGGTCTCGTTCTTCGCCTCCTCGACCGCGGAGGTGGCCTCGGCGGCGGCGGTCTGCAGCTTGGCGAGCGAGCGCTCCTGCTTGTCCTTCTGCGCGAGGAACTCGGGGTCGTCACCGGCCGGGACCGCTGGGGTAACCGGTTGCAGACGGCGCAGGACTCGGACACCGTAGGCGAGGCCACCCGCCACCAGCAGTACGAGCACCAGCACGAGCACGACGCTGATCAGCGCCACGGTCTGTGCCGTCATCGTCGAACCGGCTTTCCGGACCCGTCGGCGCCCTCTTCGGCGTGCGCGTCCGTGTGCGTCTCGATCGTCACCGCCGCCTCCCCTCCACCGTGTCGCCCGCATGGGACGCTCTTTGCAGCGACTCATGCGCCGTCTTGCGGCTCACGGACTTGCCCGACCGGGGCGGCTTGACCGTGGGTACGACCCACCGGCCGTACCCGTTCGGGCACGCTCCGGCAGGCCGCGGTATGTCGTGCCACCGTCAGCACGGCCGGGCCGGCGGTGGAAGGCATCATGGCGGCACACGCAGCTCAAATGATGCCATGTTGTTACGCGATCTATGTTGTGCGCTTAGCCTGCATGGTCGGGCAATCCTCTTTGTACGCGAGGCTAGGTCGCAGAGGGCCGTTCGGTCAAGGAGACCTCATCCGGAAGCAGGTGGGACGCACGGCACACGTGTGCTTACACCCAGCTCATACTAACCACGGGTCAGCAGCGTCACTCATCGGGGGTTTCCGCCGATCATGGACAAATCGGCCGAGCTGGATCGGGGCTCGGTCACCATTCCCGCGGGGCGGAACGGCCGCCTTGCGCGCGACCCTCGCTCAGAGCACGTCCGGATCCCCGCGGACCGCATCGGCCAGCGCGTCCGGGTCGATCTGGTCGACGACCTCCGCGTAATCGCCGTCCAACTCTTCGGCCTCGGCCGCCTGGGCCTCCATCGCGGCCTTGACCGCGCGGATCGCGATGCCGGCCGGGTAACCCTTGCGCGCCAGCATTCCCACCACGCGCCGGAAGACCGCGTCCGGTTCGCCCCGGGCCACCCGGACCTTGCGCTCGGCGAGCGCGTAGGCCGTGGCCTCCTCGGTCTCCGGGTCCAGCTCGTCGAGCGCGGCCCCGGCCGTCTCCTTGTCCACGCCCTTGCGGCGCAACTCGTCGGCAAGCGCGCGGCGGGACAGGCCGCGGCCGCGGTGCCGGGTGGCGACCCACTCCCGGGCGAACGCCGCGTCGTCGATCATGCCGACCTCGTCGTAGCGGGCGAGGACGGACTCGATCACCTCGGCGGAGATCTCCCGCTTGGTCAACGCGGTGGCCAGCTCAGCACGGGTGCGTGGGCGGGTGGAGAGCTGCCTCAGGCAGATCTCCCGGGCCAGCTCGGCTTCGTCGCGCGGCTTGGGCGCGGGCTTCGCCTCGGGCTCGCCGATCCCGGCCGGGGAGCCCTGTGCCGGAGAGCGCTGTGCCGGGGAGCCCTGTGCCGGAGCGAAGCCCCCGACGCCGGCCAGGAATCCCTCGACCGAGCCGAAGCCCTCAAGGCCGGCCGCATCAGCAAGGCCGGCACCATCGCGGCCTCCGTGAGCCCGGCCGACGCCACCCTGGCCGGCCTCAGCCCGGCCGCGTTTCCACCGCCCGGCTCCGGCCGCACCTTCGACACCGGCTTCAGGTTCGCCTTCGGGTTCGGCCTCCGCCTCGGGCTCGACTCCGGAAGAGCCGGAGGCCCCGAAGACCTCGTAGATCTCCTCGCCCGGCTGTGCGCGGGACGATGAGCGTCGCGCCCGGGGCGGTGCGGCATCCCAGCCCCGCCCCGAACGCGCTCCGCGTCGGCCTGCCATGAGCTAACGATCCTCGGATCAGAAGTCGACCGGCGGCAGCTCCGGGCCACCAGCGGCATCACCGGTGGTCACGCCCACGCCGAGCTTCTCCAGGATCTTCTTCTCGATCTCGGCGGCAACGTCCGGGTTCTCCTTGAGGAACTCGCGCGCCTTCTCCTTGCCCTGGCCGAGCTGGTCGCCGTCGTACGTGTACCACGCACCCGACTTCCGGATGATGCTCTGCTCCACGCCGACATCGATGAGCGAGCCCTCGCGGGAGATGCCCTTGCCGTACATGATGTCGAACTCGGCCTGCTTGAACGGCGCCGCGACCTTGTTCTTCACGACCTTGACGCGGGTGCGGTTGCCCACCACGTCGGTGCCGTCCTTGAGGCTCTCGATGCGGCGCACGTCGAGCCGGACCGAGGCGTAGAACTTCAGCGCGCGACCACCTGTCGTGGTCTCCGGCGAGCCGAACATGACGCCGATCTTCTCGCGGAGCTGGTTGATGAAGATCGCCGTGGTGTTCGAGTTGTTGAGAATACCGGTGATCTTGCGGAGCGCCTGGCTCATCAGGCGGGCCTGCAGACCGACGTGGCTGTCGCCCATCTCGCCCTCGATCTCGGCGCGGGGCACAAGAGCCGCCACGGAGTCGATGACGATGACGTCGAGCGCGCCGGAGCGGACCAGCATGTCGACGATCTCGAGGGCCTGCTCACCCGTGTCGGGCTGGGAGACCAGCAGCGCGTCGGTGTCGACACCGAGCGCCTTCGCGTACTCCGGGTCGAGCGCGTGCTCGGCGTCGATGAACGCCGCGATGCCGCCGGCCCGCTGCACGTTGGCGACCGCGTGGAGCGCCACGGTGGTCTTACCCGACGACTCCGGGCCGTAGACCTCGACGACCCGGCCGCGCGGCAGACCGCCCACGCCGAGCGCCACGTCGAGCGCGATGGAACCGGTAGGGATGATCTCCATCTGGACATGCGGCTTCTCGCCGAGCCGCATCACGGAGCCCTTGCCGAACTGCTTGTCGATCTGCGCCAGAGCAAGCTCGAGCGCCTTTTCGCGGTCAGGACCTGCCGCCATTGAACCCACCCCTACATTCGCCGACTTCGCGGGCGTCTTCGAAGAACCTTTCGTCACGCGCAACACGCTAGGCGCTGGGTATGACAAAAACAGCCTCCGGGGGCCGCCGATGCCGAACCCTTACCCGGAAACGCACGATAGCCGAACACATGTACGAGATCCACGCGACACGCCCCGAACGGGTGTTCTATTCGCAATACTTACTTACCGTAGCGTCGCCGGCACGCGATCGGGATATGCCGCGCAGACCGCGCGCCAGATGGTGACGGTCGCGACACCCGAGTCCAGCGCCTCGCGCACGGTCTTGCCACCAAGCGTGGTCAGCACCTGGTCCGTTGCGATGCTCGGCGCGTAACCCGCCCCGAACACCGCGTCCATCCGCTGCCAGAAATCGGTCAGCCGCACCTGGAAATCCTCTCGGCAGTAGCCAGCCTGAACCGCAACGCTAGCGCCAGCACCGGCAACGCGGCCATCGCGGCCACCACTGTCAGCGTGCCATAACCGGCCAGTGCCACCACCACGCCGCTGAACGCGCCCGCACTCGCGCCGGCAACGCCCATGACCAGGTCGGACAACCCTTGCACGGCGGGCCGGGAGCCGGGCGGAACCGACTCGGAGAGCAGTGTCGAGCCGCCGACCATCGTGCCGGACCAGCCGAGCCCGAGCAGCGCCAGGCCGAGCGTCAGCCGTGGGGTGTCGTGCCCGGCCGTGCCCGCGATCACACAGGCCGCAAGCAGCAGCGCCAGCCCGCCGATGATGACCGCGCGGCGCCCGTACCAGTCGGCGAGCCAGCCGGTGACCGGCGACAGCCCGTACATGCCGGCGATGTGCACGCTGAGCACGATCCCGACCACGCGCAGCAGGTCCGCGTCGGAGTGCCCCTCACCGAGGTGCACAGGTGTCATGGACATCACCGCGACCATCACCGCGTGCCCGGTGGCGACGGCCGCGATCGCGAGCCGCGCCGCGGGCAGCCGGGCCACCACCCGGGCGCCCGCGCGTACCCCCACCACCTGAGGAGCTGACGAACCCACAGAGCCGTCGCGGGTACGGGCGAGAAGGAGCGGATCCGGGCGCAGCAGGACGAGGAGCACAAGGGCCGCGAGCGCGAACGCCACGCCGCTGACCACGAACGCGCCGCTGAGCACCGGCAGCCGCAGCCCGGCCACGGCGCGGTCCGCCAGGTCGGCCAGGTTCGGCGCGGCAACGGATCCGATCGTGGCGGACCACACCACGAGCGACAGGTCCCGCCCACGGCGACCGGGCTCGGCCAGGTCCACCGCGACGTACCGTGCCTGCAGGTTCGCCGCGGTGCCGCCACCGAACAGGAACATGCCGAGGAAGAGCAGCGGCACCGAGCCGGCCACGGCCGCGAGCACCACGAGCACCGCACCGAGCGCGCCCACCAGGTAGGCCAGCACCAGGCCCGGCCGCCGCCCGCGCGCCTGCACCAGCCGGGTGACGGGCACCGCGAGCAGCGCGCTTCCGATCACCGCGCCGCTGCCGGGCAGGCCGGACAGGCCGACGCCGGCCATCCGCGCGGAGAGCAGCGCGCCGACGGTGATCCCGATCGCCACACCGATCCCGCCGATGATCTGGGTAACGGCAAGCAGCGCGAGCGTGCGCCGCTGCACCCCCGTGACGCTCATGAGAACCCCCGACCACCGTGAGAGACATTCACGGTAGTCGGGGAATCGATCATGTAAACGCGGCGGCCGCCACCGTCAGGTCCGCGACGAGCCCGTTGTAGGCCGCGTCCCGGTCGTCCGCCCGCAGCACCGCGGACGGGTGGATGGTGGCCAGCGCCTTCGCCTCGTGGTCGGCCGGGAAGTCCTGCGGGCGCTGCGCCGAGGCGGGCCACGGCATGAGCTGCCCGCGCTGCCGGGTGACCCGGAACGACGGGCCGAGCACCGCCTTGGCCGCGGTCGCGCCGAGCAGCACCACCAGGTCCGGCCGGAGCAGCGCGAACTCGCCCATCAGCCACGGGTGGCAGGCCGTGATGTGCTCCTGCTCCGGCGTCTTGTGGATGCGCCGCGCGCCGCGCCGCTCGAACCGGAAGTGCTTCACCGAGTTCGTGATGTAGAGGCTCGATACCGGCAGGCCCGCGTCGTCGACCGCGCGCCGGAGCAGGTGCCCGGCCGGGCCGATGAACGGCAGGCCGTGCTGGTCCTCCATGTCGCCGGGCTGCTCGCCGACGAAGATCACCCGGGCGTGCTCGTCGCCGCGGCCGAAGACCACCTGGGTGGCGGGCTCCCACAGCTCGCAGCCGCGGCAGGCGGGGGCGGCGGCGCGCAGTTCCGCGATCGAGGACACGTCCGGGGGTACGAATGGGGCAGCCGTCTGCATAGCAGCATGTTCTACCGCAGCGGTACGACAGAATCCGTCATGCCGTCAGCGCCACCGAGGAGCGTGCCGGGACCGCATCGAGCGCGGCCGCCGCGGCCACCGCGTCCGCCAGGGGTGCGATGTCGTCCTCGCCCAGTGGGCTGACCGTGATCCGGATGGCGGGCGGCGACGCGAGCCGGAACAACGCGCCCGGCGCCACCACGTATCCGGCGTCGCGAAGCGCGGCGACCGCGCGCGTCTCGTCCGGCACGCGGACCCACACGTTGAGCCCGGTGCGGCCGCGCGCGTCGAGCCCGTGTGCGGACAGCGCGGCCCGCAGTGCGAGACGCCGGGTGACGTAGCTGTCCCGCGCCCGGATCACCCCGTTGATCACCTCGTCGTCCCGCCACAGGTAGAGCACCACGTGTTGAAGCAGCGTGGACACCCACCCGGCACCGACCCGCATCCGGCCCACCACGCGCGCGATCGTCACCTCGTCGCCGGCCACCACGGCGAGCCGCAGGTCCGGCCCGTAGGGCTTGGAGACCGACCGCACGAACGCCCACGCCCCGGCGGCCCCGGCCAGCGTGTGCAGCGTGACCGGCGCCAGCTCGGCCGCGTGGTCGTCCTCGATGAGCAGCACCGTCGGGAACTCGGCAAGCACGGCCCGCAGCTCCGCCGCCCGGTAGGCGCTGACCGCCGCGCCGGTCGGGTTCTGCGCACGGGTGGTGACGATCACCGCGCCCGCGCCGGACGCGAGCGCGGCGCGCATGCCTTCCGCGGTCGGGCCCTCGTCGTCGACAGGCATCGGCACCGCGGTCAGGCCGAGCGCCGCGATCAGGTCGAGCGCGTTAGCCCAGCCCGGGTCCTCGACCGCGACCTTGTCGCCGGGCCGCAGGTGCGCGGAGAGCAGCCGCTCCATCGCATCGAGCGCGCCGCTGGTGACAGTGAAGCCGGCCCGCTCGACCGGGATGCCGTCGCCGGCGAACCGGTCCCGGGCCAGCTCGACCAGCTCGGGCAGTGCGCCGCCGTCCGTGTAGTTGGTCGGCGAGTACTCCGCGGCGGCGAGCCGGGCCAGCCGGGGGGCGAGCGCGGGCATCAGCGAGAGGTCCGGCTCGCCGGTGGAGAGGTCGAGCGCGCCGGGCGGCGACGGCAGCCGCAGCGCGGACCGGCCGGAGCTGGCGATCGGCGGGCGCTCCCGGACCCGGGTGCCGTTACGGCCGGCGGTCTCGATCAGCCCGCGCTGCCGGAGCTGCTGATACGCCTTGGCCACGGTCGCCGGGCTGCAGCTCAGCGCCTTGGCCAGCGCGCGCACGGGCGGGAGCCCCGCGCCGGGGCCGAGGTCGCCGGTGCGCACGCCGGTCTCCACGCTCTCCGAGATCTCGGCGGCCGTGGACCCTACGATCTGATAATGTGCTGCCACAGTTTTCCTACTGTACTAGAACAAAGCTGAGGTGGCCACCCGTGGGAGACGACTTCTCACCTACTCATCGCACCACGGCACTGCGCGACAAGGGGCGGATTCGCTACGACCGGGCCATGGCCCACGAGATCCTGGACGAGTGCTTCGAGGGGCACCTCGGGTTCGTTGTCGACGGCGAGCCGCGCGTGCTGCCCACCCTGATCGTGCGCGTCGGCGACACGCTCTACCTGCACGGCTCCACCGGCAGCCGGCCGATGCTCGCGGCGCGCGGCGACGGGCTGCGCGTCTGCGTCGAGGCCACGGTCCTGGACGCGCTGGTGCTGGCACGCTCCCAGTTCAACCACAGCGCGAACTACCGGTCCGTGATCGTCCACGGCACGGCCGTGCCGGTCACCGACCCGGCGGAGAAGGCGCGTGCGCTCACCGCGCTGGTCGACAAGATCGCTGTGGGCCGTGCCGCCGACTCCCGGCCCAGCACGAAAAAGGAGCTGAGCCAGACCACCCTGCTGGCGCTGCCGCTGACCGAGGTGTCGACGAAGGTCCGGGCGCACGGCGTGGGCGAGGAGGAGCCGGGCGACGAGACGCTGCCGCACTGGGCCGGGCTGCTGCCGCTGAGCCGGGTACGCGGCCTCCCGCAGCCGGACGAGGGCGTCACCACACCCGTACCCCCGTATCTGAAGCCTGTGACCAGTCCGTGGATGACCGCGGAGTCGCTGGCCGGCGAGCACGTCACGCTTGAGCCGCTCGACCTGGCGCACGCGGAAGGGCTGCTGGCGAGCTGCGGCGACCCGGCCGTGTGGCAGCACATGCTGGTCACGGCGCCTGCGGACGTGGGAGAGATGCGCGCCTACCTGCGGGCCCGGCTGGCGGCGGCGCACGCGATGTGGGTGCAGAAGGACGCGCGGACCGGCGAGATCATCGGCTCCACGTCGTACTACGACATCAACGAGACGCACCGCACGCTCGCGATCGGCCATACGTTCGTCGCGCCGAGCCACTGGCGGACAGGCGTCAACACCGAGTCCAAGCTGCTGCTGCTCACCCGCGCGTTCGAGCAGCTCGGCGCGGTCCGGGTGGAGTGGCACACAGATCTGCGGAACGTACGGTCACAGGCCGCGATCGAGCGACTCGGCGCGGTCCGGGAGGGTGTGCTGCGCCGGCACCGGCGACGGGCCGACGGCACCTGGCGGGACACAGTGCTCTACGCGATGACCGACGACAGGTGGCCGGACTCACGTGACGCTCTGCGGGAACGGCTTCGCGCGCACGCCGCCGGAGGCTCATGATGCAGGGCGTGCTGGGAGTGACAGACCTCTGGACCTACGTGATCGGCACGGTGGCGATCATCCTGCTGCCGGGCCCGAACTCGCTGTACGTGCTCTCCGTCGCCGCCCGCCGGGGCATCGGCGTGGGCTACCGGGCCGCGTGCGGCGTGTTCCTCGGCGACGCGCTGCTGATGATCCTCTCCGCGGCCGGGGTGGCGTCGCTGCTGCGCGCGTACCCGCCGCTGTTCCTCGTCATCAAGTACGCGGGCGCCGCCTACCTGTGCTGGGTCGGCTTCAGTATGCTCCGCGCGGCCTGGCGCCGCCGCCGTGCGGAGGAGACGGTGGCGGAGGAGGCGCCGATCGGGCGGCCGTTCCGCAAGGCGCTGGTGATCAGCCTGATGAACCCGAAGGCGATCCTGTTCTTCGTCTCGTTCTTCATCCAGTTCGTGGACCCGTCCTACGCCCACCCCGAACTGACGTTCCTGCTGCTCGGCGCGATCGTGCAGGTCTGCAGCGCGCTCTACCTGACCGCGCTGATCCTCTCCGGCAGCTACCTGGCCGCGCAGTTCCGCCGCCGGCACCTGCTGGCCCGGGCCGGCACCACTGCGGTCGGCGCGCTCTTCCTCGCCTTCGGCGCCAAGCTCGCCACCGCAAGCCTTTAACAGCATGCGGGGGTACGGGGCGCGCGCCCCGTACCCCCGCATGCTTGTGATCTTCGGTCTTGCCGGCGTTGACCTACTCTTCGTCGCCGCCCTCGAACATGTCCTCCATGGCCTCACCGAGGATCATGCCGCCGATCAGGCCACCGGCCGCGCCCGCGACGACGCCGCCCATGCCGCCGCCGTGGCCGCGGTGCCGCTGGTGGCCGTGGTAGCCACCGTGACCGCCGTGCCCGTAGCCCTGACCGTAACCGGGTGCCTGACCGTAACCGGGTGCCTGGCCGTAGCCGCCGGACGCGGGGTAGCCGGGCGGCGGGTAGCCGCCAGGAGCGCCGTAGCCCGGGGCGCCGTGGCCGTAACCGCCGCCGTGGCTGGACCGCATCGACGAGTAGCCGCCGACCGCCTGCTGCATCCAGCCGTCGACGACCTGCGCCCAGTCCGTGTTGTCCGCCTGCGCGTGCGAGACCTGGTACCGCCCGTAGGTGTCCCGGCCCTCGGTGAAGAAGCCGCCGCGCTTGTCGAACTCGAGCACGATGTCCATGCCCTGCGGGTTGGTCACGAAGGTCAGCTCGACCTCGTTGATCGTGCCCTGGTACTGCGCGGGCGGGTAGAACTCGATCTCCTGGTAGAACGGCAGCTGCTGGTTGACGCCGGTGATCCGGCCGCGCTCCAGGTCCGCCGTCTTGAAGTGGAATCCGAGCCGCATGAACGCGTCAAGGATCTTCTCCTGGATCGGCAGCGGGTGCACGTAGATCGGGTCGAGATCGCCCTTGTCCACCGCGCGCGCGACGGACAGCTCGGTGCGCAGGCCCATCGTCATGCCGCGCAGCCGCTGGCCGTAGACGTCGGTGATCGGCGTCTCCCAGGGAATCGGGAAGCGGACCGGCAGCTGCCGCCGCTCGTTCGCCTCAAGCCGGAACGCGCCGGCCACGACCACCCGGTGGAACTCCATCACCGAGTCCCACTCGGTGTCGTGGCCCTCGACCTCGACGCGGGTGACCAGGCCGAGCGCGACGTGCTCGATGTCGACGGCCGTGGTGCCGCCGAGGATGTTCACCTGCCCGTCGAGCATCAGCCCGGGGCGGGTGTTCGGGTTGGCGAGCACCGTGTCGATGGACGGCCCGCCCACGCCGAGGGCGCTGAGCATCTTCTTGAAGACCATGATCCTCGTCCTCCTTGACCTAAAAGTCCGTTATATCCGTATAAATCTGGGCGTTAGCTGTGCGGTGGAGCTTCCCACTGTCGCTCAGCGCATGCGCCGGCCGCGCGGCACCTCGTCGGTCTCGTCGTCGAACTCGCCGATGACCTCCTCAAGGAGATCCTCGAGCGCGACGAAACCAACAGTCGCCTCCGCGTCCGCCACAAGCGCGAACTGTGCCCGCTCGGCCCGCATCCGGCCGACCGCCTGCATCAGCGTGTCGGCCGCGCTCAGCGTGAACGGCGCCGACATCAGCTCCGACGCGGTCGCGCCGCCGAGGCCGGCCGTGGCCCGCACCGCGTCCCGCACGTGGACCATGCCCAGCACGCCCGGCGTGGCCGGATCGATCACGGCCAGCCGGGACCTGCCGGTCGCGTGCGAGACCTCCTCGATCCGGAACGCCGTGTCGCCCGGTGCCACGCTCACCATCTCCGCGGCCGGCGTGGCGATCTCCGCCACAGTCGTCCGCTGCAAGGCGAGCATGCTCGTCAACAGCGCGTGCTGATCCACCGGAAGTGTGCCGTGCGCGCGCGACTGCTCCAGCAGCATGCGCAACTCCTCCGGGTCGTGCACCTGCGCGAGCTCGGTCTGCGGCTCGATCCGGAAAAGCCGCAGGATCGCGTTCGCGGACGCGTTCAGCGCGATCAGGATCGGGCGCACCGCGCGGGCGAACCCGCGGAACGGCAGCGCCAACAACCGGGCCGAGTTCTCCGGGTGGGAGATCGCCCACGACTTCGGCATCATCTCACCCAGCACCAGGTGCAGGAACGTGACAAGCAGCAGCGCGAACAGGAACGCCACCACGTGACTCGGCGCGTCCGGCAGGTGCGCCTTGTGCAGCAGCGGGGCCACCAGATTCTCGATCGCGGGCTCGGCGAGCGCACCGAGAGCAAGCGAGCAGAGCGTGATGCCGAGCTGCGCGCCGGCAAGCATGACCGTCAGCTCACGGCTGCCGGCAAGCGCGGCCCGGTCCGCAGCGTCGCCGCCGACCGCCGCGTGCTCCAGCCGGTACCGCTTGCTGGCGATCAGCGCGAACTCGGCGGCCACGAAGAACGCGTTCCCGAGCAGCAGCGCCAGCGAGAAGACTATGGCCCAGGTGGTGCTCATGAGTTCCTCGCCCGACCGCTCATTGGACCTTCACCCGCACGGTGCCCGCCACGTGCCGGTCCACCGAGATCACGCTGACCAGGGCCCGCTCCTCGGCGTCGAGACCCGGGAGCGTCAGCTCAAGCGCGTCACCGACCTCCGGGACGCGGCCCAGCTGGCGCATGATCAGGCCGGACACCGTGTCGTACTCGTCCGCCTCGGGCAGCGCGATGCCTGTCGCATCCGCAACCTCGTCGATCCGCCAGCGGGCCGGGACCAGCCACGAGCCGTCGTCCTGCCGGACCGGGGAGGCCTCGGGCAGGTCGTCCTCATCGCGGATCGGGCCGACCAACTCCTCGGCGATGTCCTCAAGCGTGATCACGCCGGCGAAGCCGCCGTACTCGTCGACCACGAGCGCCAACTGCCGGTGCCCGGCCCGCAGCCGGTCCAGCACCGCCGGGACCGGCAGCGACTCCGGCACCATCAGCGGCGGCGACGCGATCTCACTCACCGGCACCTCGGACCGGCGCGCCGGCGGAATCGCCAGCACGTCGTTGA
This sequence comes from Catenuloplanes sp. NPDC051500, assembly GCF_044454585.1. Lineage (NCBI taxonomy): Bacteria > Bacillati > Actinomycetota > Actinomycetes > Micromonosporales > Micromonosporaceae > Catenuloplanes > Catenuloplanes sp. NPDC051500. The sequence goes on along the minus strand of NZ_JBITDX010000010.1, from coordinate 63,089 downwards.
TCCCGACCACGCCGATCACGTCGTCGACGCCGTCCGCACCGCGCACCGGGAACCGGGAGTGACCTGACGCCAGCAGCTCGACCACCCGGCTGACCGGATCGTCCGCGCGCACGCTTGCCACGTCCACCCGCGGCACCATCACCTCACCCGCCGTCAGCCGGCGGAAGTCCAGACCGCGGTCGAGCAGCGCGGACGTCTCGGCGTCCAGGTGCCCTTCCTTCTGCGCCTCCGCGATGATCTGCGTCAGATCCTCCGCAGTGGCGCCCTCCGGCAGCTCCTCGACCGGCTCAATGCCGATCCGGCGCAACAGCCGGCTGGCCGCGATGTCGAACAGCTTGATCACCGGCCCGAACACGGCGAGATAGATCAACGTCGACCGGCTCAGCGCCTTGGCCAGCACCTCCGGCCGCGCGATCGCCAGGTTCTTGGGAGCGAGCTCACCAAAAATCATCTGAACGACCGTGGCGAACGTCAGCGCCAGCGCCATCGAGATCGGGTAACTCACCCCCGCCGGCACGCCCGCGCCACCGATCAGCGCATCAAGCCCGCCACCCAGAAAGGGCTCCGCGACGTAACCGACGAGCAGCGCCGTCACGGTGATGCCCAACTGCGCGCCGGAAAGGACGAAGGAGAGCCGCTCGGTGACCTTCAGCGCCCTGGCAGCGGCGGCGTCGCCCGCCTCCGCCTCCTGGCGCAGCTTGCCACGGTCCACGGCTACGTAACCGAACTCCTGGGCCACGAAGTAGCCGGTAGCAACGGTCACCACGAAAATCAGAAGCAGCCCGACCGCGATCAACACGGTGAATCACCTGTGGTGCGGGAAGCGTCAAGGCTGTCTTGCAGAGGCCGGGGCTCACCCGGCTGGGGACTACAGCCCTCTGGGCTGGGGTCGATCATGCAGGCACCTTACCAGCGCATGCTGGAGAGCCGCTGTGAGACAAATTCAAGATCACCCCCCGCCGGTACGGAATAATCGCGTCCCACCCTCCCCAACCACAGATCAAACCTCCCAAGCGGACTTCCCCCACAACCCGCCAGCGCGACCCGCCAGCGCGAGCAGGCCTGCGCGACCCGCCAGCGCGAGCAGCCTGCGCGACCCGCCAGCGCGAGCAGCCGTGCGCGAGCCGCCGGCGCGAGCAGCCGTGCGCGACCCGCCGGCGCGAGCAGCCCTGCGCGACCCGCCAGCGCGAGCAGCCCTGCGCGACCCGCCAGCGCGAGCAGCCCTGCGCGACCCGCCAGCGCGAGCGCGCACCGAGCTGGCAGCGCGCCCGAAATTTCGTGATATAGCGCCTGTGTGATCAATCAGTGGAGCGAAAGATAGATCCAATAGCGAAGTTGACCTATCTTTTGCTCCACTGATTGATCACACAGCGGGCGGTCCGGAGCGGCGCGGACCTCGGCGCCCGAAATATCAGGACAAGGTGATCGTGTGGAGCGCCGTTTACCGACCTTCCAAGGTCAGGGGGAGCGCGCGTCAGAGGCTTCTATATAACGAAAATTCGGGCGGGGAGTGCCCCGACTCGCACCTCGACCGGGAATCCTCAGTGGGCGATCTCAGGCGCGAAGGCGCAAGCCGCGAGGGGTGGCGCGGAAGCCGGCCGCGGAGAGCGCGTCGCGCAGGGGTGACGGCCGCAGCGTGTCGCCGTCCGCGCGTTCCAACGACAGCGAGCCGAGCGCACCTGAGTGCACGGCGTCGGCCAGCGCCTTCGCGGCGGCGGCAAGTATGTCCGGCTCCTCGGTGAAGGAGAGCAGCGTCCGGCCGCCGCGCTCCACGTAGAGGACCAATTCGCCGCCGACAAGCGCGACCAGCGCCCCGGCCTTCCGACCGGCGCGATGCCCGGTGCCGGCGGCGCGCCCTGCCGAGACCGGTTCCTCTCCCCCGCCGCGCACCGTACTCCCGCCACCGGACGACGCGGATCTACCGCCGGACGACGCCGATCCACCGCCGGACGACGCGGATCTACCGCCAGAGAACGCAGATCCACCGCCGGAGAACGCGGACCCACCGCTGGAGGACGTGGATCCGCCGCCGGACACTGCGCTTCCGCTGCCGGACCTAGCGGCACCTGACTCGGCAGACCCGCTCCCGCGTGCCGAGACAGCGATGCCGCCATCGCCTGCACCGGTGGCCGCAGCCGTGCCGGTGCCGTCGCCCGAGTCGACCGCGCGATCCGGCCACGGCAGCGCCGCGCCGAACGGATTCGCCGGGTCGGTCGAGGCCAGGATCAGCGCGGGCCCGGCCGTACCCCGGCGGCTTGGATCGTCTGTTTTGTCGGCGAGCGCCCGCAGCCGGTCGACCGCGCCCGGCACCGCGAACTGCGCCGCCCCCAGCCCTTCCACGAAGTAGCCGCGCCGCGCGGCCCCGCGCTCCTCCATCGCCGCGAGCACCGGGTAGACGCCGGCGAAGCCGCCGGGCGGGCCCTCGGCCGCGACCGCGCCACGGGTCACCACGCCGTGCCGTTCCAGCAGCAGGTCCGCGGTGGCGGCGGCGCGCTGGGTCGGGTCCAGCTCCCGGTCCGGCAGCAGCGACCAGCGTCCTGCCATGGTCGGCGGCCCGCTTCTGCCGGGCAGCGCCAACCGGCCCGGCCGCCGGTACCGGCTGCGCGAGGCGACCTGTTTCGTCTTGTGCGCGCCGCCGGAGCCGAGTAGTGCCCGGACCGGGGCGAGCGTGTCATTCGTCAGGTACCCGGCCCAGACCAGATCCCAGATCGCCGCCGCCATCTCGGCATCATCGACGATCGCGCTCTTCGGCCTCGGCTGCTCCGCCCAGGTCGTTCCCGTGTCCGGCGTGACGGTCCGGCCCGCACGCCCACCGGCCACCGCCCCGGAACCGCGACCGCGGACCGACCCGACAGCAGGTCCACCGGCCGACCCGACTGCAGGTCCAGCAGCCGGTCCGGTCTCCGCTCCACCAGCAGGTTCACCGGCCGGCCCGACTGCAGGTCCAGCAGCCGGTCTGGTCTCCGCTCCACCAGCAGATTCACCGGCCGGCTCGGAAACCGACCCGGACGAATCGGCCGCGGCCGGCTCAACGGTCGCGTCGGATGACTGTGCGACCGCCCGCCCACGCCCACGCCGCCCCACTCCCTTGCCGCCGCCACCGACCCCGGCCGGCGCCTCCGTTACGGGCGTCTCAGACGCGGGGGCCACCACCACGGCGGCCGCCAACCTCTGAATCGCGCGGTCCGACAGCGCCCTGAAGAACAACGCCTGCCCGTCCCCGAGCGTCTCCAGGATCGCGCGGTGCAGCGGCGTCAGCGGCAGCGCATCATCCGGCGGGGGCAGGACCAGCGGCGCCGCGTCCGCGTAAGCAAGGGTCACCCAGCCGTCGTGGCCGGGAAGCGTGCCGGCGCCGGACCAGACCACCTCACCTGTCGCGCACAGCTCGTCGAGGTGGCCCGGCGTGTAGTCGCTCACCCGCGCGGGCAGCACCAGGCGCTCCAGCGCGGACGCCGGAAGCACCGCCCCCTGCAGCTGGTCGATCGCCGCGGCCACCGCCTCCACCCCGCGCGCCGCCCCGCCCACCTGCTGCCAGCGCGGCAGGAACGCGGCAAGCGCGCGCCCGGGGACCGGCTCGATCTCGCGGCGCAGCGCGGCCAGGGAACGGCGGCGCAGCAGGCGCAGCACCTCCGCGTCGCACCACTCGCTCGTCCCGGCCGCGCCGCCGGCCACCGGGGAGAACTCGCCGGCGACCACGCGACCGGCGGACGCGAGCCGGCGTAGCGCCTGCTCGACCACGAACACGCCGAGGCCGAACCGGGCCGCGCAGGTCGCGGCCGAGAACGGCCCGTGGGTACGCGCATATCGCGCCACCAGGTCGCCGAGCGGGTCCGCGGCCGGTGCGAGGAACGCCTCCGGCAGCCCGACCGGCAGCGCCACACCGAGTGCGTCCCGTACCCGCCCGGCGTCCTCGATGCCGATCCACCGCTCCTCCCCGGCGATCCGCACGAGCACCGCGCGCCGCGACGACTCGAGCGAGGAGGCCCACGCGCCTGGAGCCCCGCGGAGCGCCAGTTCGGCCGGGGACAGGTCGCCGAGCAGGCGTAGCAGCTCGGCGACGTCCTCCGCGTCGCGCGGGGTGCGGTCCTCGGTGAGCCATTGCAGGCGCGCCTCCGTCTCCCCAACCACTGAGGGGTCGAGGAGTTCGCGCAGGTCGACCCGGCCGAGCAGTTCGCCGAGGAGGGTGGCGTCGAGCGCGAGCGCGGCGGCCCGGCGCTCGGCAAGTGGCGCGTCGCCCTCGTAGAGGAACGCGCCGACGTACCCGAAGAGCAGTGATCTGGCGAACGGGGACGGCCGGGGCGTCTCCACCTCGACCACGCGGACCTTGCGCCCGGCCAGGTCACGGGCGAGCCCGACCAGGCCGGGCAGGTCGAACACGTCCTGCAGACACTCGCGGGCGGCCTCAAGCGTGACCGGGAAGTCGGCGTACTCGCGGGCGACGTCGAGCAGTTGGGCGGCGCGCTGCCGTTGCTGCCAGAGCGGCTGGCGGCGGCGCGGGTCACGGCGCGGGAGCAGCAGCGCGCGGGCGGCGCACTCGCGGAACCGGGATGCGAACAGCGCGGACGTGCCGACCGACTCCTCGACCAACTGGGTCAGCTCGTCCGGCTCGAAGATGATCAGGTCGGCGCCGGGCGGCGTGTCCATGGTGTCCGGCAGCCGGACCACGATGCCGTCGTCGGATGGTACGACCTGCGCGTCCACCCCGTACCGCTCGGTGAGCCGGCGGCCGATCGCGAGCGCCCACGGTGCGTTGACCTTGGCGCCGAGCACGCAGTGGACGGCCATCCGCCAGTCGCCCAGCTCGTCGCGGAACCGCTCGACCACGACGGTGCGGTCGTCCGGGAGCGAACGGACCGCCTCCCGCTGCTCGCGCAGGTAGGCGACCAGGTTGTCAGCGGCCCAGTCGTCCAGGCCTTCGGAGCGCAGCGCCTCGCCGGCCGCGGTGTCACCGGCCTTGACAAGCGTGCGCAGCCGGGCGCCGATGGCCCGGCCCAGCTCGATCGGGCGGCCGGGCGAGTCGCCCTTCCAGAACGGCATGCGGGCCGCCTGGCCGGGCGCGGGCGAGACCAGCACCCGGTCCGGCGTGATGTCCTCGATCCGCCAGGAGGACGAGCCGAGCAGGAACACGTCGCCGACGCGGGACTCGTAGACCATCTCCTCGTCGAGCTCGCCGACCCGGGCGCCGGGTGCGCCGCCGGCCAGGAACACGCCGAACAGCCCGCGGTCCGGGATGGTGCCGCCGCTTGTGACCGCGAGCCGCTGGGCGCCGGGCCGGCCGGTGAGCACGTCGCCGGTCCGGTCCCAGACCAGGCGCGGGCGCAGCTCCGCGAACGCGGTGGACGGGTACCGCCCGGAGAGCATGTCGAGCGTGGCGTGCAGCGCGGACGTGGGCAGCTCCGCGAACGGCGCGGCCCGGCGCAGCAGGTCGGTGAGGTCCGCGACGGTCCACGAGTCCATCGAGACCATGGCCACGATCTGCTGGGCGAGCACGTCGAGCGGGTTGCGCGGGTAGCGCATCTCCTCGATCGCGCCCGCGGTCATCCGCTCCGCGACCACGGCGCAGGAGACCAGGTCGCCGCGGTGCTTGGGGAAGACGATGCCGCGGGAGACCGCGCCGACCTGGTGCCCGGCCCTGCCCACGCGCTGCAGCCCGGCCGCGACCGTGGGCGGCGCCTCGATCTGCACGACCAGGTCGACCGCGCCCATGTCGATGCCCAGCTCAAGCGAGGAGGTGGCGACGACCGCGGGCAGGTCGCCGGATTTCAGCGACTCCTCGATCTGCTTCCGCTCGGTGCGGGAGACGCTGCCGTGGTGGGCGCGCGCGATCACCGTGGGCGCGCCGTGCGACTGTCCCGACTGCGCCATAATCTCCGCAGGCAGCTTCGCCGGCCCTGATGCATCAGGGCCGGCACCCTCCGCCGGCACCTCGTGCTCGGCAGCGATCTCGTTGAGCCGCGCGCACAGCCGCTCCGCCCCGCGCCGCGAGTTGGTGAACACGATCGTCGACCGGTGCTCGGTGATCAGCTGGTAGACCCGCTCCTCGACCGCGGGCCAGATCGACGGCCGCGACCGCCCGGGCTCCGGCGGCCCGCCGTCCGGCTCCGGGCCGGCCGCGAAGTCCTCGCCGAGCGCGGTCATGTCCTCCACCGGAACCTGCACACTGACCTCGATGGTCTTCGTGGAGGGCGGCTGCACGACCTCGACCGCGGCGGCGCCGCCGAGGAACCGGGCGACCTCGTCGATCGGCCGGACCGTGGCGGAGAGCCCGATCCGCTGTGCGGGTTTCGGCAGCAGCGCGTCGAGCCGCTCAAGCGAGAGCGCGAGGTGGGCGCCGCGCTTGGTGGCCGCGACCGCGTGCACCTCGTCGATGATCACGGTCTCCACGCCGCGCAGCGACTCCCGCGCGGCGGAGGTGAGCAGCAGGAACAGCGACTCGGGCGTGGTGATCAGAATGTCCGGCGGGGTACGCGCGAAGCTCCGGCGCTCGTCCGCCGGGGTGTCGCCGGTGCGCATGCCGACAGTGATGTCCGGCGGCGGCAACCCGAGGCGGGACGCGGCGTGCCGGATGCCGGTGAGCGGCGCGCGCAGGTTGCGCTCGACGTCGACAGCGAGCGCCTTGAGCGGGCTGATGTAGAGCACCCGGCAGCGCTGTTTCGCGTCGGCCGGCACCGGCTCGCGGGAGAGGCGGTCGAGCGAGGCGAGGAACGCGGCAAGCGTCTTGCCGGAGCCGGTCGGTGCCACCACGAGGGCGTGCCGCCCGGCCGCGATCGCGCGCCAGGCGCCGTCCTGCGCGGGAGTGGGCGCGGCGAACGCGGCGGCGAACCACTCCCTGGTCGCCGTGCCGAACTCCGCAAGTGCCGTCTCCATGGCCCCCATCCTGCCCGCCCGGTACGACATTTCCCGAGGGCGCCGCCTGAAACCACCCCTACACCAAAAATAGACCGATTTTTCGGGATATGCCGGAGCGGCTACGACCGACCACATCGATGCGTCACAGTGGACGTCGGTCCGCCGAACGGGCGCCCGGAATCAGCAGCTAAAGCGCGAAACCGACACTATCCACACCAGACTGACATCTCCCGTACTGCCTGCCTGGCAACGGTTTGGTGGCATTGCGTGCTGGATCGCTTACCGATCATCCGGTACGGTGTCGCGTTGGCGCTGATCGATGCAGTGGTCCGGGCTGTTTTGTTCACCTCGCGGCCGACTTCTCCCGACAATCGATGGTAGGGAATGAAGTGGCATCACATTTTTCGTCCGACCTGGGGGGGCGATGCTTGACTCAAGGGGCCGCAAGGTGCCCACGCTACGCGCGCAATGGCTCGGCCGGGAGCTGCGCGACCTGCGTGAACGGCGCAATCTGACGCTTCGTCAGGTGGCCGAGCACCTGAAACGCAACTTCTCCGCGCTGAGCCGTTTCGAGAACGCGGAATGGCCGATTCCGCGCCACGACGTTCAGATGCTCCTCGATCTGTACGGAGTGACGGAACGACGTGAACGGACCCGGTTGACCCGGCTGAGCGAGGAGGTGTGGCGCCGGGACGACTGGATCGACGAATTCTCCGATGTGATTTACGACCCAACCTTCTGCGACCTGATCTGGCTGGAGCAGCGGGCGAAGCGGGTCGCCACCTACGACGCGCTCTACGTGCTCGGCCTGCTCCAGACGCCTGCTTACGCGGAGGCGATGATCCGCACGGCCGAGGCCGAGAACGCGGACGACGACCGGACAGCCCGCTGGGTGCAGCTGCGCCTGCGCCGCCAGCGCGCGATCGAGGGCCCGAAACCGACCAAGATCGCGGCGATCGTGGCGGAGTCCGCGCTCCGCAACCCGGTCGGCGGGCCGGAGGTGATGCGCGAGCAGCTGACCCACCTGGGCCGGCTGGCGCGGCGGCGGCACATCGAGATCCGCGTGCTGCCGTCCGGGGCGGGCGCACACCCGGGTCTGGACGGCGCGTTCCTGCTGTTCGAGATGCCGGAGCCGTTTCCGGACGTGGCGTACACGGAGACGATCGCCGGCCGCGCGTTCCTGGAGGGGTCCCGCACGGACCGCTTCGCGTCCGCCTACCGCTCACTTCACGACGCGGCGCTGGACCCGGCCGACTCCACCCGGCTCATCGCCGACATAGCGGACGAGTTCAAGAACTGAAAACCCGACAACGATTCGACGAGGGTACGGGAGGCACGCGCGACATGCGGGGCAACGGGTTCGTCCCGGAGGTGGCCGGGTGGCGGAAGAGCAGCCGCAGCCAGGGCTCGGGCGGCAACTGTGTCGAGGTCGGCCGGGCGGCGGACGGACGGGCGGCGATCCGGCACAGCCGCCGTCCGGCCGAGGCGATGCTGCTCTGCTCCCCGGGCGGCTGGCGCGCGTTCGTGGCCGGTGTGCGCGGGGGCACGTTCGGCTGACCACCCGGACGGCCGCGGAATGGGAAAATCCGCGGCGTGGCATTGACGGCATCACGGGCACTGGTCCGGCAGACCGAGCGCTGGTTCATCCGCCGGGGCGTCCCGTACATGATCGAGGACTACCGGTTCCGGCGGCATGTGCTCCCCCGCATGCTGCCGTTCCTGGCCTTCGTCTCGGTCACCAGCCTGCTGTGGCTGGTGCGGCGCTGGGCGGACCAGGACTACTGGTGGTGGGTACTGGCCGGCACGCTCGCGGCGGGCGCGCTGGTCTGGACCGGGCTCACCGCGTTCAGCGGGCGGCTGCCACGCTTCTCCCGGAGGACGGCCGGCGCGATCCTGGTCTGCTACGCGGTGATGCCGCTCGTCGTACCCTCGCTGGAGTTCTTGATCTCGCAGTCGAACTCGTCACCCGGCGTGGGCGAACGAATCAGCGAGCAGCACACAAGTTTCGCCGGCGCGGTGGCAGCGTTCCTGAGCATCTTCACTGTGCTGTTCGCCGCCGCCTGGCTGACCACCGCGTACGGCGTGGTGCCGCTGATCCGCCGCGGCCTGCGGCACGCGGTGCACGACATGCGCAACAGCGTCCGGATCCAGGGGCGGGCGCTGCCCACGCTGCTCTTCGTCACGTTGTTCTTCTTTTTCACAGGTGAGCTGTGGCAGGCCACCGACCGGCTGTCCTGGACCCGGGTCTGGGCCGTCGTGGTGCTGCTCGCGTCCGTGACCGTGCTGGCCACCGCGACCCGGCTGCGGGACGAGATCGGCCGGGTGGAGCAGGAGCTGCACCCGGCCCGGCTGAGCAAGGACTGCCGCCGCACGCCGCTGGACGGGCTGCCGATGGAGGAGATCGCGCCGGACGGTGCGCTGAAGCCGGTCCCACTCCACCGGCAGCAGGTCGGCAACCTGCTGCTGATGCTCGCTACCCGCCAGCTGATCCAGGCGACGGTGGTCGGCGTCGGCCTGTTCACGTTCTTCCTGATGCTCGGCTGGCTGGTGGTGCTGCCGGAGACCGCGGAGCAGTGGATCGGCGCGCCGCCGAGGCTGTCCGCGGCCACGTTCGGCCTGCCGGTCGCGCTGCTGCGGAACGCGTTGATCCTGGCCGCGTTCGGAAGCATGTACTTCGCGGTCACCTCGATGAGCGACGCCGAACACCGCCGCCAGTTCTTCGCACCGATCCTTGACGAGGTCGAACGCACGCTCGCGGTCCGCGCCGTCTACCTGGCCGTCCGCGAGATCGTCCTGCCCACCCAGACGGCCCTCGACGCGGAATCCGCCGCGACACCGGGCCCGCCGCGACAGCGGGCGAGCCCGGCGGGCGAGCGATCAGAGGTGCGGAGCGACCTCGGAGGCGACGACGTCTAGGTGGTCCAGGTCGGACAGGTCAAGCGTCTGCAGGAACATCCGGCTCGCGCCCAGCGCCTGGTACTCCTTGATGCGCTCGATCGCCTGCTCCGGCGTGCCGACCACGCCGCCGTTCTCGCGCATCTCGTCGACGTCCCGGCCGATCGCGTCGGCCCGGCGGCGCACGTCCGCGTCGGTCTTGCCGACGCAGAGCACGACCGCGGCGGAGAGCACCGGCAGCTCGGCCCGGCCGGCCTCCGCACACGCGGCGCGCACCCGGTCGAACGCCAGCCCGGCGTCCGGGACCTTGACGAACGCCGCGTTGTACTCGGCCGCGAACCGGGCGGCCAGCGCCGGCGTCCGCTTCTTACCGTTGCCGCCGATGATGATCGGCACCGGCGACTGCACCGGCTTCGGCAGCGCAGGCGAGTCGGTGAGCTGGTAGTGCCGGCCGGCGTAGGAGAACGTCTCGCCGTCCGGCGTCCCCCACAGCCCGGTGATGATCTCCAGCTGCTCCTCGTACCTGTCGAAGCGCTCACCGACCGGCGGGAACGGAATGCCGTACGCGGTGTGCTCCGCCTCGAACCAGCCGCTGCCGAGGCCGAACTCGATCCGGCCGCCACTCATCTCGTCCACCTGCGCGACGCTTACCGCCAACGGTGCGGGCAGCCGGAACGTCGCGGACGTGACAAGCGTGCCGAGCCGGATCCGGGACGTCTGCAGCGCAAGGCCGGCCAGCGTCACCCACGAGTCCGTCGGGCCGGGCCTCCCGGTGCCGCCCATCGAGAGAAAGTGATCGGAGCGGAAGAACGCATCGAAGCCGTTCTCCTCGGTACGCCGGGCCACCCGCAACTGGTCGGCGTAGCTGGCGCCCTGCTGCGGTTCGACGAAGATACAGAGCCTCATGGCGTCAACTCTGCCATCGCGATCGTCCGCCCGTCACACATCCCCTCCGATCACCGCGTTCCGTGTCTGGCAGGGAACTCCGCGTAGAGATACGGTGCCAGACATGGCCGGCTACGCATGGATCAGCCTCACCACCGACTACGGTCTCTCGGACGGCTTCGTCGCCTCCTGCCACGGCATGATCGCCCGCACCGCCCCCGCGGTCCGGGTCATCGACGTCACCCACGCGGTCGCGCCCGGCGACATCCCCCGCGCCGCGTCCGTGCTGGCCCAGACCGTCCCACACCTGCCGCCGTCCGTACACGTCGCGGTCGCCGGCCCCGGCAACCGGCGCCCGATCGGCCTGCTGACCCCCGGTGGCACCCTCGTCGGCCCCGACAACGGCCTGCTCCCCTGGGCCGCCGACGCGCTCGGCGGCATCGAGACCGCCGTGACACTCACGAACACCGACTGGTTCGCGCCGTCCGTCTCCCACACGCTGCCCGGCCGCGACCTGTTCGCCCCGGTCGCCGCCCGCCTCGCCACCGGCGCCGCACTCACCGACGCCGGCCCGGAGATCGACCCCGCCGCCCTGGTCCGCCTTCCCGACCCGGTGGTGGCATCCGGCGACGGCTGGCTCGAGGCCGAGGTCACCATGATCGACCGCTTCGGCAATGTGCAGCTCGCCGCCCCTGGAACCACAATCGGGACGCTCTCCGGGCAGCTGGTGGTCGGCGGCGTCCATGCGTCCCGCGGCGCCACCATCTCCGACGCGCCGCGGGGTGGTCTGGTGGTTTATATCGACTCTGCGGACCATGTGGCGATTGCCGTACACGGCGGCCGGGCGGCCGTGGTGCTGTCCGTGATGCCAGGCGATCTGCTCCGCGTCGCCCGTGTCTGATGCGCGTTGGGGCCCGCAGTCATTCGTCCTTCACCGGCCGCCCCGCTCCTCCGTTCCTCCTCGCCTGGGCACCGCTCCTCCACTCCTCCGCGCTCCGATCCTTCGCGCTCCGATCCTCCGCGCTCCGCGCCCCGCGGGGTGTCACGTGGGCCCTGGTCGGGTGGCGCGGGGTGTCACGTGGGCCCTGGTCGGGTGGCGCGGGGTCTCACGTGGGCCCCCGGTCGGGTGGCGCGGCTGCTGTTGGGCGGTCGCAAGGGCCGGCAGCGAAGCCGAGTATCGCGGCGGTCCGGTTCATGCCGGCCGCGTGCGTTTGGGGTGGGCCGGGCCTCAGGCGCGGCCGGTTTCGCGTCAGCGGCAAATGAGCAGCGCGCGCGAATACCGCTAGGTGGACGCCAGCGCCATGGCCGGGTGTACTACCGCGACGGCCCGGCTGATCTCAGCTCCTTCACCCACCCCTGCCTGCGGTCCGGCGGGCAGAGTGTCATCGGCCCTATCTTTCCGATATTGCCGCCCCTGCGGCTGTCCTCTGTCTGTACTGAAGATCCTTGCGGCCCTGGTGGCCCTTATAGCGCCTAAATAAGGGCCACCAGAGTCGCAAGGATCTTTTATTTCACCAGGTGGGAGGGTGTCTCCCGCATTTTGAGCACGCATAGCGCGCGCGGCCGATATCGCAAGCAAAGTCGCACCCGAAATCTCCTCTTGAGGCCCAATTGCGTGATGATCGCGCCTCTCGCCTGCGCCGCGCCTCTCGCCTGCGCCGCGCCTCGCGCCTGCGCCCCGCGCCCCGCGCCCCGCGCCCCGCGCCCCGCGCCCCGCGCCCCGCGCCCCGCGCCCCGCGCCCCGCATTTTGGGTTCTGGCGGCTTGGGCTGGGTGGTGTTGGCGGCGGTTCTTTGCCTCCGGCGGCCCTCCGGGAGGAGCGCTCCGGCTCCGGGGCAACCGCAAGCGCAGGTCAGCTTCGCTGGTAGAGCCTTGTCGGTGGTCGGGTTTCGTGTGGCCTGTCTGCCCCGTCTGCCATCGACCCGGGCAGAGCCGAGGTCGATGGCAGACGGGGCAGACAGGCGGTCACTTTTGTGTGCTCCGCACACCGCGGGACAGATCAACAGCAGAGGTGCACAGCGCGAGCGCAGACAGGGACAGCACCGAGGCCACCACCCGTGCTGGGTCGGAGCAGGTGCGGGTGCGGGTGAGCGTCTGCGCGAGCTGGGCCAGGCGCAGGTGCGGGGCGAGCGCCGACGCGAGCTGGACAGACACGGGCCTCAACAGGGGCGGATTTCAACAGATGCGAGCCGGGTAGGCGCGCGCCCGAGCAGACGCGATACCGATCGGGCGTGGGCCCGATAGGCGGGAGTTTGATAGATGTAAGCCCGTCAAGCGCAAGCCCGGACAGGCACGACTATTCCTCGGGCAAGCACGCGTAAGCGCAGGCACCTGCTAGCGCCGAAAATATAGCCATATAGCGGTCCGCACAGAGCGTGACGAACAACGATCAAGACGGAATGTACATGGGAGTGGTTACAGCCCAGTCATAACCACTCCCACGTACATTCCGTCTTGATCAACATTGGGGCAGCGGCAAGTTGCACCCCGATCGAGGGCACAAAAGCCGTGAAACGCCACGCCCGAGGCAGACTCCCGCCATCAATGGACACGCACAGTAAGACAGCGCGCTCCTGGCCGGCCACTGCCTCCGGACCTAGACGGGCGCCGGACATTGCGGGGGCGGGCCACTGCGGGGGCGGGCCACTGCGGAACCGATCGTGGCGGGCAGGGGGCGACCACGCCACAGGCGAAGATCGCGGCGCCGGGCAGGCAGGCGGGCGGGTCTTGGGGTGGGCTGGGGTACGGCGGGACGGGTGCCCGCGGGAGCGTGCGGGCCGGGCCACGGCGGGAGTGGGAATTCTGTAATGGGTGATGTGGGGTGTGGGTTGGTGTGCGGGAGGCCGGGAAAGGGTGGGGGATGCCTGAAGGCGACACCGTCTGGAACACCGCACGCGTCCTGAACCGCGCTCTGGCCGGGCGTGGGCTTACCGCGTCGGACTTTCGCGTCCCGCATCTGGCGACCGAGTCGCTGGCGGGGTGGACCGCGATCGAGTCGGCGTCGCGGGGGAAGCATCTGCTGTTGCGGATGCGGGAGGCTGCGGGTGGGCGGGCGTTGACGCTGCACTCGCATCTGCGGATGGATGGCGCCTGGCGGGTGTACGCGGCGGGCGAGCGGTGGGCGGGGCGGCCCGCGCACCTGATCCGGGTGGTGCTGCGTACGGCGGAGAGTGTCGCGGTCGGGTATCACCTGCACGAGCTGGCGCTGATCCCGACGGAGCGGGAGGGTGAGCTGGTCGGCCATCTGGGGCCGGATCTGCTCGGCGCGGACTGGGACGGGGATGAGGCGGTACGCCGGATCGAGGCGGCGCCTGACCGGGAGATCGGTGAGGCGCTACTCGATCAGCGGAACCTGGCCGGCATCGGCAACCTGTACAAGTGTGAGCTGCTGTTCCTGCGCGGCGTCGACCCGTGGACGCCGGTCCGTGACGTGCCGGACCTGCCTGGGATGGTGGCCCTCGCGCACCGCCTGCTGGCCTCGAACCGGGGGCGCTGGCTGCAGACCACCACCGGCTCTCTGCGTAAGCCCGAGGCGAACTACGTCTACGGCCGCCGCGCGCAACCGTGCCGCAGGTGCGGCACGGCGATCGCGAAGCATGCGCCGGACGGTGAGACGGCTGCGGAACGCATCACCTACTGGTGCCCGCGCTGCCAGCCGGGGCCGGGCCCGGGGGCCGCAGCTCGCTCAGCGCGTCCGTGACGCCGCGCAGCAGGTCGGCCGCCTCGGTCAGCCGGGATGCGGTGCCGGGGTCGCCGAGGTGGGCGCCGGCCCGCGCGTCCTCCGCGACGTATCCGGCCGAGGCCGCGACAAGCGTTTCGTAGGCGGTGACGCCGTCGGTCAGCTGGACGAGAAGCGTGCGATGCGCGTCCTGCAGGCCGGTGCGGCCGTCAGGTGGCGCGAACCGCAGCGCGCGCTCCACGCCTGCCACCCGGTGCGCCAGGTCGCGCAGCGAGCGTTCGGCGGCCGCGGCCTCGGGCAGTACGGCCGCGCCGTGGCCGGTGAGCCGCGGCGCGAGACCGGCGAGCGTGCCCGCGGCCCGGTCCAGGCGCAGCCAGGGGTCGACCGCGGCCGACCCCTTCAGCTCCGCACGGGCCCGGTGGCGGCGCAGCTCCTGGAGGGCGGTGCGCCCGGCCGGGAACTGCTCGACCATCGCGGTGAGCCGGGCCTGTTTGGCCGCGGCGATCGCGGCCGGGTCGGGCGCGGCCGGGATCGGCTCGGCGTGGTGCCGGCGCAGGTCGGCCCACCGCCAGGCGGCGAGCACGACGGAACCGCCGGCGGCCGCCGCCCACGCGGCGTCGGGCAGGCCGAGCCCCGCGTACGGCGTGAGGATCGCCGCCGCCCCGGAGAGCATGCCGCCAAGCGTGCTCCACCGGCGTGCGGAGCCGCGCAGTTTGCGCGACTCCCGCAGGTACCGTGACCGCTCGTCCACCACCATCGTGATCAGCCCGCGGCGCTCGTGTCGCCGGTCTTCTTGTCCCGGGCCATGCTTGCGCGGATCTCGTCCAGCCGGGCCACGTGCGCCTGACTCTCGGACTGCTTGACCTCCGCGGGCGGCGTGGTCTGGCCTGTCGCGCCGCCGAGCTGGTTGCCCGACATGCTGGCGCGGATCTGGTCCAGCCGGGACTCGCCGGCCATGTCGAGCGTCGACCTCTGCACCTCGAGCATGCGGCCCTCGACGGAGTTGGACGCGAGCTCGGCCCGGCCCATCGCGGTTGCGTACCGCTTCTCGATCTTGTCGCGGACCTCGTCGAGCGAGGGCGTATTGCCGGGCGCCTGGAGCGACGACATCGACTCCAGCGACTTCGCCACGGTCTCCTGCATCTTGGCCTGCTCGAGCTGGCTGAGCAGCTTGGTCTGCTCGGCCAGCCGCTGCCGGAGGATCATCGCGTTGTTCTCCACGGCCTGGCGGGCCGAACCGGCCGCGGACAGCGACTGGTCGTGGAGCGTCTTGGTGTCCTCCATGGTCTGCTCGGCGGAGACCAGCTCGGTGGCGAGCGTCTGCGCGGTCTGCTCGTACTTCTGCGCCTCCGCCTCGTCGCCGTCGGCCCGCTTGCGGTCGGCAAGCACGAGCGACTGCCGGGCCATGCCCTGGAGCCGCTCGACCTCGGACATCTGCCGGGACAGCTTCATCTCCAGCTGGCGCTGGTTGCCGATCACGGCGGCGGCCTGCTGGACCAGTCGCTGGTGCTGGCGCTGGGCCTCTTCGATCGCCTGCTGAATCTGCACCTTGGGATCGGCATATTCATCGATCTTGGCGCCGAACAGCGCTAAAAAGTATCGCCAGCTCTTGACGAACGGGTTCGCCATATCGCGCTATCCCCTCGGTGTGCGTGTCGCTGCCGCGGAACACGGCATGGTCTCCATCGTGGCAGGTGAAAACCAGCCCGTCATGCGACCTCGGGGGGATATCAGGGTGCCCCCGATCCCACGACATTACGCCTGGCATCCATCCGGAAACCAGGCGTGGGGTTGTCGAACAGAATCAGGCTGCGTAGATCACGTCGCGGCCGCGGTCGCCCGGGCGGGGCTTGCGGGTCGCGCGGAGCGTCGCCTTGAGCGGCGTGTCCTGCCGGACCGAGACGGAGACGTCCCCGTCGGCGCGGACCTGGCGGATCGAGTGCTCGTCGGACTGGGCCTTCGCCTCGTCCTGAAGCGGGACCAGCACGCCCTGCATCTGCTCGGCAAGCATCAGCGTGTCGCTGACCTCGCGGAGCACCTCGGAGAGCTGGGCGCCGAGTGCGTCACAGATCGCGGCCAGCAGCTCGCTGGAGGCCTCTTTCTGCCCGCGCTCGATCTCGGACAGGTAGCCGAGGCTCATGTTGGCCGCGGTCGACACCTCGCGAAGGGTCCGGTGCTGTCCCTGTCGGCGCGCACGAAGAGCATCACCGATCACCCGGCGTAGCAGGACCATCGCACCTCCTCCTGCGAGGGCCGCCGGCAAACGCCGGAAGCCTTCCCGCAACCGTACCCGTTGGTCGTGGCAGCTGACAGCTCACCCCGCCGCCGAACCATCGGCCCCACCCCGGAGGGTGAGAGCGCGGCGACCCCAGTCTACGGAGCGCCGCCATGTCTTTCCGGCCCGCGCGGACAACCGCCAACGAAAATCCCCAACCACCCACAATCAAAGATCATTCCCGGGTACGCGCAGCGTGCGCCGCCTGCGTCGCGAGGTGCGCGGCCCGCGCCGCCCTCCCCTTCGACGACGTGCGTGCGCGCCGCCCCGGCCAGGTGAACCCCGCCCACCCGGTCACCTACCGTGCCGCCGCGTTCGCTACAAGCGTGATCGCGACTCCACCCTTGA
This sequence comes from Catenuloplanes sp. NPDC051500, assembly GCF_044454585.1. NCBI lineage: Bacteria > Bacillati > Actinomycetota > Actinomycetes > Micromonosporales > Micromonosporaceae > Catenuloplanes > Catenuloplanes sp. NPDC051500. Next base: position 46,159 of record NZ_JBITDX010000010.1, on the reverse strand, counting down.
CTTCCGGGGGCAGGCTATGCCGTCCCGCTCGGCAGCACGCTCACCCGCAGCCGGTCCGCAAGCAGCCGGAGCACCTCGGTGACAGTGGTCACCCGGATCGCCGCCCGGTCGCCGCTCAGGTCAAGCCGCCGCACCTCGGTCCCGCCCGGCCCGGCCACTGCCACGTAGACCAGCCCGACCGGCTTGCCGTCCTGCGGGTCCGGCCCGGCCACGCCCGTGGTGGACAGTCCCCAGTCAGCGCCGCACCGGGTCAGCACGCCCTCGGCGAGTGCGGCCGCCACGTCCGGATCGACGGGCCCGCGCTCGGCCAGCAGCGGCGCGGACACGCCGGCGAGTGTCGCCTTCAACTCGGTCGCGTAGACCACCACGCCGCCCCGGAACGCGGCGCTCGCGCCCGGCACGTCGACGAGCGTGGCGGAGACCAGGCCGCCGGTGAGCGACTCCGCCACCGCGACCGTCTGGCCGGCCTTGACGAGCCCGTGGATCACCGCGGCCGCGGCGGATGCACCGTCAGGCACCCAGGTCCCCTTCCCGGACGACACGGCCCGCCCCGACCGGCTGGTGTGCGAGCCTGCGGGCGCCGAGACGCAGCTGGACCGCCTGACGCACGTAGTCGACGCCGGTGATCACAGTGACCGCGACAGCGGCCCACATGGTCCACGCGGCGATCGTATCCATCCAGTCCGGCAGCGGGCAGAGATACAGCACGATCGCCACGGTCTGCAGCGCGGTCTTCAGCTTGCCGCCGCGGTTGGCCGCGATCACGCCGTACCTGATGACCCAGAGGCGCAGCAGAGTGATGCCCCACTCGCGGACCAGGATCACCGTGGTGGCCCACCACGGCAGCAGGTCGTAGAGGGAGAGCAGCACGAGCGCGGCGCCGGTCAGGGCCTTGTCCGCGATCGGGTCGGCGACCTTGCCGAGCTTGGTGACGTACCCGAACCGCCGGGCCACCCAGCCGTCCACGAAGTCGGTGAGCGACGCGACCAGGAAGACCACGCAGGCGATTACCTGGAGCAGCGACTCGTCGAACTCGGACCAGACCACAAGCACCACGAACACCGGCACCAGCACCAGCCGGAGCAGCGTCAGGATGTTCGCGGGATTGTGGATGGGCGCCTCGGGTGGCTCCGCGGCGGTCGGCGTCGGATCACCCGACGGCATCACCGCGCGGCCGCCGCAGAGATCATCTCGGTGGGTACGGCCACCAGGTCCACACCCTCGGTCCCGGTCACCGTGGCGCGCACGAAGTCGCCCGGCCGCAGCACGCCGACGTCCACGCCCTTGTCGCCGGCCACCAGCATCGTCGAACCGTCGACCTCCGGCGCCTGGTGGTGGGCGCGGCCCTCGACCTCGCCGTCCTCGACCGTGTCGACAAGCACCTCGACCGTGGAGCCGATCCGCTCCTCGGCGCGCTGGTTGACAAGCTCGTCGACGAGCGCGACAAGCTCGTCGTACCGCTTCTTGATCGTGCTCTTGCGGACCTTGCCGGGCAGGCCTGCCGCCTCGGTGCCGTCCTCGTCGCTGTAGTCGAACACGCCGACCGCGTCCAGCCGGGCCTCGGTCAGGAAGCGGATCAGCTCGTCCACGTCCGCGCGGGTCTCGCCGGGGAAGCCGACGATGAAGTTGCTGCGCGCGCCCGCCTCCGGCGCCAGGCTCCGCGCGGAGGCCAGCAGGTCAAGGAACCTGTCGGTGGAGCCGAACCGGCGCATCCGCCGCAGCACCGGCTCGCTCGAGTGCTGGAACGACAGGTCGAAGTAGGGCGCGACGCCGGGCGTGTTCGCGATCGCCTCGACCAGGCCGGGGCGGGTCTCGGCGGGCTGGAGGTAGCTGGCCCGGACGCGGACGATGCCGGAGATCGCGGCCAGCTGGGGCAGCAGCTTCTCAAGCAGGCGCGGGTCGCCGAGATCCTTGCCGTACGACGTCGAGTTCTCACTCACCAGGACCAGCTCGCGAACGCCGGTGCCGGCCAGCCACTCCGCCTCGGCCAGCAGCTCGTCCGGCTTGCGGGAGACGAACGCGCCACGGAACGCCGGGATCGCGCAGAACGCGCACTTGCGGTCGCAGCCGCTGGCCAGCTTGAGCGAGGCCACCGGACCGGACTCGAGGCGGCGGCGCAGGATCGGGCGCAGGTGCGCGGGCGTCGCCGCGTCGACCACCGAGTGGCCCGGGACGACGACAGTGGTGTCGCGGCGCTCGACAGGCGTGATCGGCAGCAGCTGGCGGCGGTCGCGCGGCGTGTGCGACTCGACCGTCTCGCCGGCCAGCACCGCGTTCAGCCGGGCGGAGATGTCGGGGTAGTCGTCGAAGCCGAGCACCGCGTGCGCCTCGGGGAGGCTGTCGGCGAGCTGCTTGCCGTACCGCTCGGACATGCAGCCGGCCGCGACCACCTTGGCGCCGGTGCCGTGCGCGGCGAGCAGCGTGTCGATCGAGTCCTGTTTCGCCTTCTCCACGAAGCCGCAGGTGTTGACGAGCACCACGTCCGCGTTTTCCGCGTCCGTGCCGACCTGCCAGCCCTCCGCATCGAGACGGGCGGCCAGCTCCTCGGAGTCGACCTCGTTACGGGCGCAGCCCAGGGTGAGCAGGGCGACGCGCTGGCGGGGGGAAGAAGGTGTTACGGACACCACCCGAGGGTACCGGCATGTCCGGCGATACCTCTCAGTCGCCCGGTGAGGTCGGCCACCACGGGGTGACCGGGTCGCAGCGGCGTTGCTACCGTCGGTGAGGTGAGGCCGCAATCTCGCGGTCATCCCGGACGAGTGCGGTCGTACCCGGTCTGCAAAGACGGCCGCTGAGCAGGTGACTCGTCATGGCATGGGTAGCACTCGTCGTCTCCGGCCTCCTGGAGACCGTCTGGGCGGTCGCGCTCGACCGCAGCGCCGGCTTCACCCGCCCGGTCCCCACCACGATCTTCGGCGTCGCGCTTGTGCTCAGCATGGCCGGCCTCGGCTATGCGCTGCGTACGGTCCCGGTCGGCACCGGCTACGCGGTCTGGGTCGGCATCGGTGCGGTCGGCACGGCAGTGGCCGGCATGACGCTGCTCGGCGAGTCCGCCTCGCTCCCGCGGATCCTCTGCCTGCTGCTCGTGGTCGCGGGCGTGGTCGGCCTCAAGGTCTTCCACTGACGCCGGTACAGGTCTTCACCTAACACCAACGCCGGTTGGCAATACGATTGCGCGATGCAGGATGAGGATCTCACCGCGGTCGCCGCGCTTGCCGACGGCGTGCGGCGCGCGGCGTACCGCGAGGTGGTGTCCGCGGGCGGCGCACCTGTCGGCCGGGACGAGGTCGCGGCCGCGCTCGACGTCGGCCGCACGCTCGCGGCCCACCACCTGGACAAGCTTGTGGACGCGGGCCTGCTCGAGGTCACCTACGCACGCCGCTCCGGCCGTACCGGGCCGGGTGCGGGCCGGCCGGCGAAGCTCTACCGGGCGTCCGCGGCCCAGCACGAGGTGAGCGTGCCCCCGCGCACCTACCGGACCGCGGCGGAGCTGCTGGCCGAGACGGTGGAACAGACGCGCGCGGACACGGCGCTCTTCGACGTGGCCCGGTCGCACGGGCGCGCCTCCGCACCGGCCTCCGCCGCCGCACCGGCCTCCGCGGCCGCACTGCTCACCGCGCACGGCTATCTGCCGGTCGGGGACGACGCCCGGATCGAGCTGCGCAACTGTCCGTTCCATCGGCTGGCCGAGCAGTTCCCACCACTGATCTGCGGGATGAATCTGGCGCTTGTCGAGGGGCTGCTGGAGGGCGCGGGCCTGGACGACGTCTGGTCAGCACGGATGGAGGCCGCACCCGGCCGATGCTGCGTCACCCTCTCTAAAAACAAAACTGATTGACACTAGAAGGTCACGTCTGGTGAGGTACCTCCATGGGGACCTTTCATCTCGCGCACTTCAACGCCGCCAGACTTCGGGCACCGCTTGACGACCCGGCCACCGCGGGATTCGTGGCAGGCCTCGACCCGATCAACGCGCTCGCCGACCGCTCCCCCGGCTTCGTCTGGCGGCTGGCCGACGGCCCGGTCGGCAACACCACTGTCACGCCGGTCGACGGCGTCATCGCCACCCTGTCGGTCTGGGAGTCGCTTGAGGCGCTGCGGGCGTTCACCTACCAGAGCGAGCACCTCGACTACCTGCGCCGACGCCACGACTGGTTCGTCTCGCTCGGCTACCGCGCCTCGCTGGTCCTCTGGTGGATCCCGGCCGGCACTATTCCCACGCCGCAGGAGGGCGTGACCCGCCTCCGCAGACTGGGCGAGCACGGCCCGACACCTGAAGCGTTCACATTCCGTCAGCCGTTCCCCACACCGGAGGCGCCCGCGTCCGCTGCGCCGGAGATGCTCGTGCCCACAGCGCCGGAGACGCTCGTGCCCACTGCGCCGGAGACGGCTACGGCCGCAGTGCCGCCATCGCCTCTTCAAGCTCGTCCGGCTTGATCAGCACGTCCCGGGCCTTGGAGCCCTCGGACGGCCCGACGATCCCGCGCGACTCCATCAGGTCCATCAGCCGGCCCGCCTTGGCGAAGCCGACGCGGAGCTTCCGCTGCAGCATGGACGTGGAGCCGAACTGGCTGGTCACCACCAGCTCGATCGCCTGGAGCAGCAGATCGAGGTCGTCGCCGACCTCCTCGTCGATCTGCTTCCTCGGGTCGGCGACCGGCGTGGTCACGTCCGTGCGGAACTCGGGCTCGCGCTGGTCCTTGCAGAACTTGACCACCGCGGCGATCTCGGCCTCGGTGATCCACGCCCCCTGGATGCGGGTCGGCTTGGACGCGCCCATCGGCAGGAACAGCCCGTCGCCGCGGCCGAGCAGCTTCTCCGCGCCCGGCTGGTCCAGGATGACCCGGGAGTCGGCAAGCGATGAGGTGGCGAACGCGAGGCGGGACGGCACGTTCGCCTTGATCAGGCCGGTGACCACGTCCACCGACGGCCGCTGGGTGGCCAGCACCAGGTGGATGCCGGCCGCGCGGGCCAGCTGGGTGATGCGCACGATCGAGTCCTCGACGTCGCGCGGCGCCACCATCATCAGGTCGGCCAGCTCGTCCACGACCACGAGCAGATAGGGGTACGGCTTCAGCTCGCGCTCCACTCCGGGCGGGGCCTTGATCTCCCCGGACCGGACCTTGCGGTTGAAGTCGTCGATGTGCCGGACGCCGTTCGCGGCCAGGTCGTCGTAGCGCATGTCCATCTCGCCGACGACCCACTCCAGCGCGGTCGACGCCTTCTTCGGGTCGGTGACGATCGGCGTGACCAGGTGCGGGATGCCCTCGTAGGAGGTCATCTCCACGCGCTTCGGGTCGATCAGCAGCAGCCGCACCTCGTCCGGCGTGGCGCGCGTCAGGATCGACACCAGCAGCGAGTTCAGGCAGGAGGACTTGCCGGCGCCGGTCGCGCCCGCGATCAGGATGTGCGGCATCTTGGCCAGGTTCGCCACCACGAAGCCGCCCTCGATGTCCTTGCCGAGCGCGGCGAGCATCGGGTGCTGGTCCGAGGTGGCGTTGTAGGAGCGCAGCACGTCGCCGAGCGCCACGTTCTCCGGGTCCGAGTTCGGGATCTCCACGCCGACCGCGGACTTGCCGGGGATCGGGCTGAGGATCCGCACGTCCGCCGACTTCACCGCGTAGGCGATGTTCCGGGACAGCTGGGTGATCCGCTCGACCTTCACGCCGCGGCCAAGCTCGACCGCGTACCTGGTGACCGTCGGCCCGCGGGTGAAGCCGGTGACCTCAGCGTCCACGCCGAACTGGTCGAACACGCCCTCCAGCGCGGCGGTGATCTCCTCGTTTGCCCGGCTGGCCTTCTTCGCGGCCGCGCCCTCCACAAGCAGGTTCGGCGGCGGCAGCTGGTAGTCGCCCTCGATCGCGGTGATCGCCAGCTGCTCGGCCCGGGTCGGCGGTGGTGCGGACGAGTGCTCCGGCGCGACCCGCCGGCCGGACGCCTTCTTCGTCTTGGTGATCTTCGGGAGGGAGACCGTCTCCTGCATGTCGTCGAGCAGCTCGCCGAGGTCGTCCCCGGGCGGCGGGGGCGGCATCTCGTCGTCCGGGCCGGGCGAGTCCGCGTGACCGGCGGCCTTGCGCCGGGCGGCACGGCGACGCGCGGGCCGCGGCGCCTCCTCCTCGTCCTCGGGCTCGTCGTCGTCCAGATCGTCGTCGTCGAGGTCGTTGCGGGAGCGGTCACCGAGCGGCCGGCCGGCGAACGCCTCGACCAGGTCGCCGAGCCGCTCCGGGATCTTGTTGATCGGCGTGGCCGTGACCACAAGCACACCGAAGAGCAGGAGCAGGATCAGCAGGGGTACGGCCACCCACGGCGTCACGGCCGCGACGAGCAGCGAACCCACGCCGTAGCCGATCAGGCCGCCTGCGAAGTCGAGCTGCTGATCGCTTACCGGGCGCTGTGCCACATGGAGCAGTCCGTCGCCGGCCACGATCAGCGCGGTCCAGCCGACCAGCCCGCTCCCCCGGTGCGCCGGGTCCACGGGCTCACGCATCAGCCGGATCGCGCTGTAGAGCAGCAGCAGTGGAATCGCTATCGACACCGCGCCGAAGAAGAGCCGGATGGTGTCCGCAAGCCAGGCGCCGACCGGGCCGGCCGACTCGAACCAGACCGCGACCGCGACCACGATCGCCAGGCCGAGCATGAGGAAGCCGGTGCCGTCGCGCCGGTGCGCCGGATCGAGGTCCCGCGCGCCGCCGATGCCGCGCCCGACCTGCCGCACGCTCCAGCCGACCGCGCCGGCCGTGGCCATCCACAGTGCGCCGAGCGTGCCCGCCGCGAGCGCGAGCGGGTTGACCCCGGAACTGCTCCTGGCACGGGTACGCGGTGCGGCCCGTTTCCGGGGCGTGGCCGCGCGGGCACGGGACTGGGCCGGCGTGCGCGACGAGGAGGATGTGCCCGTCCGTGCCGCGGGCGTGGTCCGCCGCTTCGCCGGAGAGGTACGACCTGCCATGATGCCACGGTAACTGCGACGCGCCGGGAAGGCCGGTCTATTCGGCGCGTGTCATCGGGTTCGAGATCTCACTCTCACCGATATGTTGCGGCTTGACCCGGATTGTCAGGCGGGCTGTGTGGACCGGCGCCGCAACCGCACCGCGAGCCCGGCCCAGGAGACCACGACCACCAGGCCCAGCACGATCCGCGCGGCCCAGACGTGGTCCTCCGGATAGATGACGCCGGCCAGGTAGCGGTCGATGAACCCGGCGTCCGAGACCGGCTGGCCCGCCCGCTCGCGCGCCAGGTGCTCCAGAGTGGTCAGCGGGCAGGTCAGGGACGCGGCCACCACAAGCACTCCCCACGCCGCGGTGGTCAGGTGCAGCCAGATCGTCCACGGCCACCGCCAGGCGAGATAGCCCCCGAGCGCCAGGTAGGCGAGGAACGCGAAATGCAGCCCCAGCACGATCGTCACCAGCGCTTCGTAGACCACGCCGCAACGGTAGCGCCCGATGGGGTCTTGGTCTTTCCGCGCCCGGCCACGGATCCGGTGGCCGCGGGAGCTCGCGGAACCGGACCACCGCGGAGGCGGGACAGCGATCTGAAAGCTCTTGATCTTGAGGTGGTGGCCGGCCCGCGGCGCTGAAGAGAAATCGGTGCGAGGCGGCTGACCCGTTGACCGCCTCGCACCGACGTTTGTGTGACCGCTAGTTCACCGCGAACTGGAGCGCGAAGTCGCCGGCTCCTGCGGCCGAGGCGACCCGGTAGCGGTAGTTGCCGGCCACGCCCGCGAAGGAGATCGTCTCGGTGCCGGAGTCGGTGGCCGCGCGGGCCACCGTCACCCAGCGCCCGCCGGTCACCTGCTGCTGCAGGTAGAGGTCGAAGTCGGCGCCCGCGGGCGCGGTGAGGCAGGCGGCGTGGGTGCCGGCCGGGGCCCGGAAGCGGACCGCGTCGCGGCGCTGGCCGGGGCGGCTCAGCGTGCCGGACCGCTCGACGCTGCCGGCAGTCGCACAGGCGGGCTCGGCCGCGGGCGGCGACGCGGGCGCGGACGGGGAGGCGGACGAGGCGGGCGGCGTCACAGGTGGGGTGCCGCCTCCGCCGCCGCTGCCGCCGGTGACGAGCGTGAGGTCGTTCTTCTCGAGGATCTCCGCGACCGGCTGGAAGAACGTGACGCCGCCGACTATGCAGTCGCCGGACCCGCCCGAGGTGACGCCCTGGGCCTGGTTGCCGGAGATGAACGAGCCGCCGGAGTCGCCCGGCTCGGCGCAGACGCTGGTCCGGGTGAGGCCGGTGACCGAGCCCTCGGCGTAGTTGACCGTGGCGTTGAGCGCCTGGACCTCGCCGCAGTGCAGGCCGGTCGTGGAGCCGGAGCGGCAGATGGACGCGCCGACCGGGGCCACGTCGGCGCCGGCGACCGGGAGCACGCCGCCGTTGTAGTCGTTGACGGAGGCGGTAGGCGTCCAGTCCCCGTTGGTCCGCACCACCGCGAAGTCGTCGCCGGGGAACGAGGAGACGCTGAACTCGCCCTGCGGGGCGCCGTTCACGCCGTCGGTGCCGGCACCTGCCTGGCCGCAGTGGCCTGCCGTGACGAAGCCGCCGACGACCGCGAAGCCGATCGAGCAGCGCGCGTTGCCGATGGTGAACGCGTCGCCGCCGACGATGTCGAAGAGCGGCTTCGGCGCCTCCTGGCTGCGCTCGACGCGCACCGCTGCCGCGTCCACGCCGCTGGCGGCCGCGAACTCCTTCGCGGCGGCCTCCGCGTCCGCGACGTCGGACCGGGCGAGCAGCACCACGGCGTTCGCGGCCGGGTCGATGTACCAGCCGGGGATCGACTCGGAGGCGTTGTCCGCGTTCGTGTCCAGCGCGGCCTTGACCGAGTCGAGCGCGGCGGAACTGTGTTGCACGATCTTCGGCTCGGCGCCGGCCGTCCGCACCTGGTCGGCCAGGCCCTGGTCGGTCACCGCGATGGTAAGCGTCGTCGCGTCCCCGGTCAGCCACGCGCCGGCCCAGGCGGCGCCGGCCACGGCCTTGACGGTCCGGACCGTGGCCGTGGCCTCCCGCTCCGCGGCAAGGCGGTCGGTCGCCTGCTCCGTGGTCAGGTCGAAGTCGCGGGAGAGCGCGGCAAGCACCTCCGGCTCGGCGAGGACCTGGTCGACGGCGACGTCATCTGCCGGCTTCTCCCGCCCGACGGTGTCGGCGAGCGCGGGAAAGGTCAGTGCGGCGGTGGCTCCGGCCGTGACAATGACCGCCGCCGTGGTGATTGCGCGTCTTCGATCCATCGTCATCTCCTTACCTGACTCCCCCGCCGGACGCCGATGCGACGTCGGGGAGAAGTACGGGGTGGGGTCAGACATGGATTAAAGGATCGATCGTGGCAAAAGTCACCAACCGTTCGGTGAACCTCTTTTGTCCACCTTGCGTACAGCAGTCGGTCGATCCGGCCGACTTCGCGCGATAGAGATCAACGAACCTTGGTCAACTTGCTTTCGCACGCCTTCGCCAGGAACGCCCGCCAGGCATCGCCGGAGAAGGCGAGCACGGAACCGGTCTCATCGCGCACCCACACGCCGGACTCGGCGGACGCGACCTCCACGCAGGACGCGGTGTCACAACGCCTGCTCTTACGCCACTCGCGCCTGGTCCGCTCGGGCAGGTCGACAGGATCGGCTGCACTCATCTGAGCCTCCCTTCACTGCCACTGAATGTAACCATTTATTCACTCAAAGCAATAGAGCGCACCCGAAATCAGGCACGCTCCATCACTGGGAGTTGTCAGCGGCTCAATGTGTCCCGTTTGACAAGATCAGCGAAAGCATTCCACCGCGCAATTGGGAAACGAAGGAAGGCACCGTCCGGATCTTTTCCATCGCGCAACCCCACGGCACCACCGGGAAGTACACTGATCTCCACACATGCCGCCGTGTCACAGTAGGAACTCTTGAACCATCGGATTTGAGAATTCATTGTCACTTCCCCTCGGATTCGCAAAAAGGGCCGAGGGTATCTTTACAAAGGAAATCCCGTCCCGCGGGATTTACGGCGCGACACGCTTTCCCGCCCGACCTCGGCCCGCAACTCCGCCATCCGCGCCTCGATCAGCCGGACCGAGACCTCGGTGTCGAAGCTCTCCGCCCACAGCTGGTCGAAGGTCTCCCGATACCGCCGGATCTCCTTGACCGAGTGCGCGAACGTGTCCTGAAGCCAGCCGCCCTCCCGGTAGAGGAAGACGTCCTCCTCGTCGCCGAGCTCCAGGATGGTGAACGAGCCGAGCATTGCCGAGATGGCTCCCTCGGTGAAAGGGATTATCCGCACCGAAATCTGCCTATCACGGACAAATTTCAGGACGGCCGCGAGCTGATCCGCGAAGAGGGACGGGCCGCCGATGGTCCGATGCAGGACCGACTCGTCGAGAACCAGCAGGTACTCGGGCGGATCAGGCATCGAGAACAGTATCTGCCGGCGATGGGCGCGCAAGTCCACACGCACCTTCAGGCCCTCGCCGTCCGGGTCCTCACCCGACCAGAAGTTGTAAATCCAATTCGCATAGTCCGGCGTCTGCAGTACCCCGGGAATCAGCGTGGCCTGGAAGACGCGGATGGCGGTGGCCTCGGACTCGAACTGGAGGAGTTGGAGCATCGCCGGGGTCAGGTGGTCGCGGTACTCCGGGCGGGTCCACCAGCGCTGCCGCCGGGACGCCTTCGCATCCTCGACCAACTGGTCCACCCGCCGCGGATCCCGCACGTCCAGCAGCAGAAGCGCGGCCCGCAGGTCGGTCGTGGAGACCGACACGTCGCCGCTCTCGATCCGCTGCACCTTGGACAGCGACCACTCCAGCGCGTCCGCCACCTGCTGTTGCGTCAGCTTCTGCCGCTGCCGCGCGTTGCGCAACGCGAGCCGCACCCGGCGGCGGGCCACGGCCGGCGGGTCCTGGGCGGTCATGGCGCGGTGTCCACGCCGGCCGGCCTCGAAGCCGGTGTCTGCCGTACGGCCGGTAGGGACACCGCAGACTGCACCGGTCTCAGCCCTCGCCGAACGTGCGCGCCCGGGCCAGCGCGCGCCGCACCCGCCCGAACTCGCGCAGGTCGGCGGACTCGTACAGCGTCACGGCGCCTCGGTAGAACACGGTCATGGTAGGCAGCTCCCCCAACCGGCACCCGGCCTGTGCGAAGGCCGGGCGCCGGTCGTCCCCCCAGGGTGGTTCCCCCCGCTGACGTCGAGTACAGCAGCTACCCACCGTGATCGCCATACGTCTATCAGCGGTATGGCAAATAGCGGAAAGCGCAACGGCCGGTGCGTACCCGCACCGGCCGTTGCGCTTCAGAGGTGGATCGTCAGACCTCGACCACGTTCGGGACGATCATCGGGCGGCGGCGGTACGCCTCGTTCACCCAGCGGCCCACCACCCGTCGCACGATCTGCTGCAGCTGGTGCGGGTCGGTGATGCCGTCGCCCGCGGCCCGGTTCAGCGCGTCCGTGATCAGCGGCAGCACCGGGTTGAACGCCTCCGAGTTCTCGGAGAAGCCCTTCGCGGAGATGGCCGGTCCGCCGACCACCTTGCCGGTGGCGGAGTCGACCACGACCGTGGCCGCGATGAAGCCGCCGTCGCCAAGCACCTTCCGCTCGGTGAGCAGCGACTCGCTGACGTCGCCGACCGCGAGGCCGTCCACGTAGACGTAGCGGTTCGCGGCGTGGCCGACGATCCGGGCCCGGCCGTTGATCAGGTCGACGATGTCGCCGTCCTCGGCAAGCACCACGTGCTCCGGCGCGATGCCGGACTCGATGCCGAGACGGCCGTGGGCGCGCAGGTGCCGCCACTCGCCGTGCACCGGCATCAGGTTGCGCGGCTTGACCACGTTGAGCAGATAGAGCAGCTCACCGGCGGGCGAGTGGCCGGACACGTGGACGCGCGCGACCTCCTTGTGGATCACGGTGGCGCCGGCCCGGGAGAGCCTGTTGATCACCCGGTAGACCGAGGTCTCGTTGCCGGGAACCAGCGAGCTGGCCAGCACCACCGTGTCACCGGTCTCGATCGTGACGTGCCGGTGGTCGCCGGTCGCCATCCGGCCGAGCGCGCTCATCGGCTCACCCTGCGAGCCGGTGGACATCAGCACGATCTCGTCCGGCGGCAGGTTCATCGCCTCGTCCATGCCGACGACAAGGCCGGGCGGGATGTGCAGCAGCCCGAGATCGCGGGCGATGCCCATGTTCCGCACCATCGAGCGGCCGATGAACGCGACCTTGCGGCCGTGGTCCCGCGCGCCGTCGAGCACCTGCTGGACGCGGTGCACGTGCGAGGCGAAGCTGGCCACGATGATGCGGCCCTTCGCCTTGCCGAAGATCGAGTCGATGACCGGCCCGATCTCCCGCTCCGGGGAGACGAAGCCGGGGATCTCCGCGTTGGTCGAGTCGGAGAGCAGCAGGTCGACGCCCTCGGCGCCGAGCCGTGCGAACCCGGCCAGGTCGGTGATCCGGCCGTCCAGCGGCAGCTGGTCCATCTTGAAGTCGCCGGTGTGCAGCACGGTGCCGGCCGGCGTCTTGATCGCGACCGCAAGCGCGTCCGGGATGGAGTGGTTGACCGCGAAGAACTCGCAGTCGAACGGCCCGAGCTTCTCGCTCCGGCCCTCCTTCACGGTAAGCGTGTACGGGTCGATCCGCCGCTCGGCCAGCTTCGCCTCGACGAGTGCCAGCGTGAACTGCGACCCGACGAGCGGAATGTCCTTCTTGTGGGCGAGCAGGTACGGCACCGCGCCGATGTGGTCCTCGTGCCCGTGAGTGAGCACGATGGCCTGCACGTCGGCAAGCCGATCCAGGATCGGTGAGAAGTCCGGCAGGATCAGGTCCACGCCGGGCTGGTCCACGTCGGGGAAGAGCACCCCGCAGTCGACTATGAGCAGCTTGCCGTCGTACTCGAAGACGGTCATGTTGCGCCCGATCGCGCCCAGCCCGCCCAGCGGAAGCACCCGGAGAGCGCCCTTGGGCAGCGGCGGCACGTGAACGGCGGTCTCGTCGCTCACCCCGTCACCACCCGGTGCCGAGCGAACAGGGTTGTACGTTGCGTCATGCAATCACCTCGGTGCGTTCATCATGCCGCGAGCTCCACGCCAGCGGCCAGGCAATCGGCGCGCAGCTGCGCCGTCTCGTCATCTGTGGCATCCACAAGCGGCGATCGCACCGGACCGGCCGGCAGGCCCTGGGCGTTGAGCCCGGCCTTGACCAGAATGGTGCCCGCGGTGCGGAAGATGCCTGTATAGATCGGCAGCAGCTGCCGGTGCAGCCGGAGCGCCTCGGCGACGTCGCCGCGCTCGAACGCCGCGATCAGCTCCTGCGTCTGCGGCCCGACGAAGTGGGTGGACGTGCCGACCACTCCCGCCGCGCCGATCGACAGCCAGGGCAGCGTCGCCGCGTCCTCACCGCTGTAGTACGCCAGGCCGGTCCGGGCCATCACCTCGGAGCTCGCGAACAGATCGCCCTTCGCGTCCTTCACGGCCACGATGTTCGCGTGCCCGGCGACGCGGATCAGCGTCTCGGTCGCGATCGGTATGCCGGCCCGGTGCGGGATGTCGTAGAGCATCACCGGCAGCCCTGTCGCGTCGGCCACCGTGGTGAAGTGCCGGACCAGGCCGGACTGCGGCGGCCGGTTGTAGTACGGCGTCACGACCAGCAGACCGTCCGCGCCGGCCTTCTCGGCGGCACGGGCCAGCTCCACGGTGTGCGCGGTGTCGTTCGTCCCGACACCGGCGATGATCTGGGCGCGGTCGCCGATCGCCTCGCGCACGAGCCGGATCAGCGTCTCCTTCTCCGCCTCGGTCGTGGTCGGGGACTCGCCGCCGGTGCCGCTGAGCACCAGCGCGTCGTTGCGCTGCACATCGACCAGGTGCACGGCGAGCTTCTGCGCGCCAACCGCGTCGAGCGAGCCGTCCGGGCGGAACGGCGTCACCATGGCCGTGATAACTCGTCCGAATGGCCGCCGGGCGTCGGACCCGCGGGCGGCACTCTGGTCGTGCGTCATGCACACAACCTAGCGGACGGCCGCGGACCGGCCTTACGCCCTCGTCGCCTCCGGGCCGCGCTTTTCAACCCACGAGGGTACGGGAGGACGCTTCTTTCGCCCGGCCGCCGCCCCGGCCACAAACCATCAGGCCGGGGCGATCCCAAAAAGCCGAAAATTCTCAGGAACGTTCCGCGTGCGGGCTGGCCGCGACCTCGGAACCGTCCGGCAACGTGCTGATGGTGAAGTCACCGAACACGTTCGGCGCGACCTCCTGCAGCCGGCGCAGGCACTCGACGGCCAGTTCGCGGATCTCCACGTCCGCCGCCTCGGTGGCCCGCAGCGCGATGAAGTGCCGCCACGCCCGGTAGTTACCGGTCACCACGATGCGCGTCTCGGTCGCGTTCGGCAGGATCGCGCGGGCGGCCTGGCGGGCCTGCTTACGGCGCAGCGTCGGGCTCTCCACGTCGGCGAACGTCGCCTCCAGACCCTCAAGCAGCTCGGTGTAGGCCGCGAGGCTGGCGTCGGCCGCCTTCTCGAACAGGGCGTGCAGCTGCGGGTCGGCCGCGATCACGTCCGGCTCGACGAACGCGGCGTCGCGCTCCGGGACGTACCGCTGGGAGAGCTGCGAGTAGGAGAAGTGACGGTGCCGGATCAGCTCGTGGGTGAGCGACCGGGAGATGCCGCTGAAGTAGAAGCTGACCGAGCCGTGCTCGAGCACCGAGAAGTGCCCGGTCTCCAGGATGTGCTCCAGGTAGCCCGCGTTCGTGGCGGTCTTCGGGTTCGGCTTCTTCCACGACTGGTAGCAGGCGCGGCCCGCGAACTCGGCAAGCGCCGAACCGCCCTCGGCGTCCGTCGACCACGCCACGCCCTCGGGCGCCTGGAACTGCGTCCACGCGATCAGCTGTACCTGTTGCGGCGCGATCTCCGCCATGGGGCCCCCTACGACTTTGCATGAACTACTGGGTCAAACGAAAAACCAGGTAAAGGGTTCCCAGGGTAGATTGCGCAGCACCGAGAAGATCCCCCAGGCTCCGAGGAACCAGAGCAGCGCCTTGGAGGACGGCTCCCAGCTGGGCAGACGCCAACCGAACCAGGCCTTCCCGGCCCAGGCTACGTAGAGGTACGCGATGAACGGGGCCACGAAGAGCAGCAGCGCGTGGTGCCGGGCCGCGGCCGGGAGATCGCCGTGCAGCATGTACCAGACCGCACGCGTTCCGCCGCAGCCCGGACAGTCGAACCCGGTCAGGAACTTCACCAGGCAGGTCGGCTGCGCGTTCGCATCCGCGGCGGCCGGGTCGGCCCACAGCACGTAACCGGACGCGGCCGCCACGCAGCCGAGCACGCCCAGCGGGGCCAGCCAGCGCGGTGTCCCGGTCTGGATCCGCAGGAAGAAGCGGGTGAGCCGATCCGGCGGCGGAGGGGGCGGGTAGGCGGGGTAGGGAGGGTACGGCTCGGTGGACGTCGCATTCGCCGGTGGCGGCTCGACGGTCATCGCTGTCTCCCTGTCTCACCCGGCACCCGCGCCGGACCGGTCCCAACGTACAACGGCCCGGAAACCCCTGACGAAAGTCGGGGGTGTGTCCTGACCATCGTCGGATGGCCCGGCCCGCCCGGATGCCTACCGTCGACCTGGTGCGAACTGATCAAATTCACCAGGTTCCCGACATCTCCGGCGAGTGGTATCTGCACGTGGTCGCGCTCGCCGGGCGTACCCCGGTGGTGTTTCAGATCTTCATGAAGCACTTCACCGAGCTCGGCCTGATCGGGCTCGCGGCCGGGTTCGCCGTGCTGCTGGTGCGCTCCCGGCGCGGGCGGCTGCGAGACCTGGTCCTCGCGGCCGCGGTGGTGATCTCCTACGGCCTGAGCGAGTGGTCCAAGACCTATCTGGACGCGGACCGGCCATGCCGCACCTTCCCTGACGTGCGGATCATCGCGTCGGACTGCCCGCCGCCCGGCGACTGGTCCTTCCCGAGCAATCACGCCACCGTCGCGGGCGCGCTTGGCGTCGCGATCCTGCTGCTGTCCCGGCGGTGGGGCGCAGCACCCTGATCACGCGTCGCCTCTCATTCGGGTGGCAGGACGTCCTTGGCGACAAGCGTGCCGTCCCGGAAGCAGAGCCGGTAGACGTCGAACGGCCGCGGGAACGGGCCGGCGGACGAACGGTAGTACTCGCAGTCGGTCCCGGCCGGCCCGGCCCGGTCGCGGCGCTCGGGGACCTCGCGGGACGGCAGCAACTCCGCCAGGTCCGCACGGGCGGCGCCGAGCGGGAGCGCGCGGAACTGGGCCGGGGCGAGCCGGGAGGTGCCGCTGTCATAGGCGTAGAGCGCCATCAGCGTGCCGACGACGGCCAACACGAGCCCGGCGGGGGCGCCGACCGCGAGCGTGCGGCCGCGGCTGGTGCGGTGGTGCAGGGCGGTGGCCGGGCTCCCCGGCGGATCGGCGGGAGCGGGCAGCCGGGCGACGACCTCGAAGCCGCCGTCCGGGGTCGGCCCGGCGCGCAGATCGCCGACCCGCTCCCGCAGCCCGGCGAGCCCGTGGCCGGTGCCGGAGGCCGGGGCGGGCGGGACCGGCGGCGGCGTGTTCCGGACCACCACGGAGTCGCGGAGGAGCAGCACCTCGACGGACGCGCCGGGCGCGTGCTTGGCCGCGTTGGTGAGCGCCTCCCGGACCACCGCGTGCGCCGCCTCGTAAGCGACCGGTTCGTCCTCGACCGACAGCGTGACAGCCATCCCCGCGTCGGTGGCGCGCACGATCAACTCCTCGATGCGCCGCTCCGGCTCCTCCGCCCAGAGCAGTCCGACGATCTCCGCGAGTCGCTCCGCCGCCGTGCTGACGCCCGCCCGCACCTCGGACGCGGCCGCGCGCTGCCGGGGATCGAGGCCGCCGCCAGCTCAAGCGCCCCCGCGCGCAGCGCGATCAGGCTCAGTTCGTGGCCGAGTGAGTCGTGCATCTCGCGCGCGATCCGGGCCCGCTCGGACGCGCGCGCCCGGGCGGACACCAGGTGACGCTCGCGTTCCAGCCGGGCCGCGCGCTCCCAGCCGGACCGCTCCAGCTCACCGCGTAACCGCAGGTAGCCCCCGGCAAGCATCGGCGCGACCCCGCACAGCACCACGACCAGGATCCAGAGCAGCCAGGTGTACGGCCCGGCGCCCTGCATCGTGACGAGCGAGATGCCGGCGGCCACCGCGAGGGCGAAGCCGGCCACCTCGCGCCGTCTCCCCGTCCCGGGGTCAGATTCGCGGAGCCCGGCCTGCCAGAACAGGACCATGACCGCGGGCAGGAGCCGCAGGTCCGCCGCGCTCACCGCCAACACGACAAGCGCGGTGAGCAGCGGATATCGCCGTCCGGCCGCGAGTGCCACAGCGATCACGGCGCCCGCGGCCGGCGTCGCCCACGGGAACGGGCCGGGCAGCAACGCCAGCGGCGCGCAGACGGCCAGCCCGGCGCCGATCCGCATCACCCATCTCATGCCGCGCAGCGTATCGATCGGCGCGGCCGGCGATGAGGCGTGCGGACGGGTTCAGTCCGCCGCGGCACCGCCGGCGACGGCGGGGACCGGGCCTGCGGCGGGCTCGGATTCGAGCGCGTCGGACAGCGCCCCGGCCAGGTCGCCACGATCCGGGAACGCCACCTCCGCAAGCCCGAGCCACCCGGCAAGCCTGCGCAGCTCGGCCGCGAGTGCGACAGCGGTCTCCGCCTCGTCCACGTCGGGCTCGCGCCAGGCGGCCGGCACGCGGAGCACGCCCGCCTTGCGGTCCGCCTTCAGGTCGACCCGGGCGGCGAAGCGCTCGCCGTGCAGGAACGGGAGGACGTAGTACCCGTACAGCCGTTGCGGGGCCGGCACGTAGATCTCGATCCGGTAGGTGAACCCGAACAGCCGCTCCGCCCGGGCCCGCTCCCAGACCAGCGGGTCGAACGGGCTGACAAGCGTGCTGGCCGGCACCCGGCGGGGCAGGCGGGCGTCCACGTGCAGGTAGGCGGGCCGGTTCCACCCCTGCACCGAGACCGGCCGGAGCGTGCCGTCCTCGACCAGCTCCGCGACGGCCCGGCGGGCGCCGGCGACCGGAAGCCGGAAGTAGTCGCGCAGCTCCGGCTCGGCGGCCACCCCGAGCGCGCGGGCGGAGATCGCGACCAACTGCCGGTGCGCGTCCGCGTCGGTGAGCGCGGGGGCGGCCGTCACCGAGGCGGGCAGCACCCGTTCCGGCAGGTCGTAGAGGCGGGCGAACGCGGAGTTGCGGCCGGCAGCGGTGACCTCGCCGGTCCAGAACAGCCACTCCAGCGCGCGCTTGACCACCGACCAGTTCCACCCCCAGTTTCCGGTCTCGCGCGGGGCGTCGTGCTCGATCTCGGCGGCGGTGATCGGGCCGCGGGTGCGGACCTCGTCGAGCACCCAGGCGACAAGCGCGGGCTGCTCCTGCGCGATGCGCCGCATGCCGCCCCAGGCGGACGTGTGCGCCGCCTCCATCCGCCAGCGCAGAGCGGGGTGCAGCTCGACCGGGATCAGCGACGCCTCGTGCCCCCAGTACTCGAAGAGCGCACGGGGGGCACGGGCGGAGGCGCGGTCAAGCAGGTCCGTCGGGTACGGCCCGAGCCGGCTGTAGAGCGGCAGATAGTGCGCGCGCTGGAGCACGTTGACCGAGTCGATCTGGAGCAGACCGACCCGGCCGAGCACGCGCCGCAGGTGCCGCATGGTCACCGCCCCGCCCGGAGCGGGGTCGGTGAAGCCCTGGGCGGCGAGCGTGACCCGCCGTGCCTGGGCGATCGAGAGTTCGTCGGAGAGTGCCATCGAGGGGGCACGCTACCGGCAATACCCGACAGTTCTAGGCGACCAGGGAGGGACTGCTCTTCTCCGTACCCTCGGCCTGGTCGTCGGTCTTGGGCTCTTCGGTCTTCGCGGTGGCCTCGATCGGGATCAGGAACAGCAGCAGGATGCTGATCCACACGTACGAGCTGCCGAACAGGAACGCCAGCCACCCGCTGTTGTCCCACCGCCACAGCCAGACCAGCCGGCTGCAGAGGATCGCCCAGCTCACGAACGCGGTCGCGAGCAGCACCCACTTGCGGCGGCCGGTCTCCCGGAAGCCGGCGCCGGCCACCAGGAACAGCGCGGGAAGCAGCCAGACCAGGTGGTGCACCCAGGTGACCGGGCTGATCAGACAGCCGACCACAGCGGTCAGTGCCAGGCCCGCGCGCTCGTCCCCGGCGTCGGCCGCCTTGCGGCTGCGCCACCCCCAGAAGACAAGCGTGACCACGACCAGCACGGCCCAGACCGGCTTCATGTCCGCACGGGCCACCCGGGCGACCACGCCCTGGATCGACTGGTTCGAGATGAAGCTGAGCAGGCCGACCCGGTCCGTGTCGAACAGCGCGGACGTCCAGAACTCGCGTGTCGCGTTCGGCGCGATCAGGCCGGCGATCAGCGTCACGCCCGCGGCCGTGGCCATCGAGGTGATCGCGGCCCGCCAGCGCTTCGTGACAAGCAGGTAGATGATGAACACGCCTGGTGTCAGCTTGATCGCGGTGGCCAGGCCGATGCCGACGCCGGCCCACGGACTGCGGCGAGCCAGCAGGAACAGCACATCGGCCGCGACCAGGAACAGCAGCAGCATGTTGACCTGGCCGAAGTTCACCGTCTCGCGCATCGGCTCGAACGCCGCGACCATGCAGGCCGCGATCGCGAACGTGAACCAGGACGACCAGCCCTTGCTCCGAGCGATCGGCTTGGCCATCCACCAGACAAGCACGGCGGACACGAACACTGTCAGCACCACGCTGATCTTGATCGCGGTGGGCCACTCGACCCAGGCCATCGGCAGCATCACCAGAGCGGCGAACGGTGGGTACGTGAACCCGTACAGCGTGTTCGGGTTCAGGTAGTCGTAGATCATGCCGCCGTGATTCGACCAGTAATTCAGCGCACCCCAGTACACCTTCAGGTCGAAGAAGCCGTGCCGCTCGCTGGTGAGCAGGTCAAAGGCGCCGACGGCGACTGCGAGCACCACCACGGCGGCAACCCGCCAGAGCGTCCGCATCGGAAGAGTCCCCCAGAGTTAGTGTGTCTCCACGTACGCTAGCCAACCATGGCACAGGGGTACGTTCGCCCGGCCGGCCCGCAGGACGCCGGTGAGATCGCGCGAATCCAGCTCACGACCTGGCAGGTCGCATATCGCCGGCTGCTGCCCAGGCAGGTGATCGACTCGCTCGATGTCACCTTGCTGACGGAGCGCTGGCAGGACTCAATCGAGTCTCCACCAACCCCCCGCCACCGGGTACTGGTCGCGGTCGAACAGGCGGCAGCATCGTATCTGGTGGGCTTCGCCGCCGCTGGCCCGGCCGATGATCAGGCGCTGGCTCCGGACGAGACTCCTGACACACTCGGCCCGGACGTCGCCGCCGTCACCGAGCTGCTTGTCGAGCCGCGGTGGGGTCGGCGGGGTCACGGCAGCCGCCTGCTCGCGGCCGCGGTCGATCTCTGGCGGGAGGACATGTTCGGCACCGCGATCGCCTGGACCTACGAAGCGGACCCGGCGATGCGCAAGTTCTTCGGCTCCGCGGGCTGGGAGCCGGACGGGGCCTCCCGCGCCATCGACGTCGACGACCTGCTCATACCGCAGCTCCGCCTGCACGTCTCCCTGGCCGACGCGCCGCTGGGCTGACCGGTTGAGGCCGCGGCGGGCAGACAGCCGGAACATTCACGATCCATTGCCTTTCCCGCTCTGCGGGTGGTCCGGCCCGCACGCTCCCGACTCTGTTGTCCATTCGCGTGCGGCGGTCTGGGGACCCGCGATCGAAAAGGGCTGGGGCGCGGTGAGTCGTTTCCGCGTGTCGTCGTGCGTGCGGAGCGCGAGAGCAGCACGGCCGTCGTCTCAGCGGCTTTAGGTTGAGGCGGTTGCGGCCTGGTGGGCGCAAAGGCCGGCATCGAGGCCGCGGGTTCTGCAGGTGTGCGGGCTGGTCGTGGCACCTCGGCAGGTTTCAGGGCCGGGCATGAACGCGGAGGCACCCCGGGTCCGCATATATCAGGACACCGCCCGCGCTCCCGACCCGCGTCATGCGGAGATCGGCGATCGGCGTCCAGGTGCGAGCGCTACGCGCCCGACATTTCGGTATATGAGCGCCGCCTTGTGCGTTCATCCTAACGCCGAAGGGTCAGGAAAGACCCACGTCAAGATCCTTGCGGCTCTGGTGGCCCTTATCCGAGCGCGATAAGGGCCACCAGAGCCGCAAGGATCTTGCATCCCGTCAGATGGACACGAAATCCCACACAACGAACCCATCGCGGCGCGGAGCGCCAGACCTGCCGTGGCCCTGGCGCGGCGAGACGCGAGAGCCAAGATCGACTGATCCTTCGGCAGCTCACGGCTTCGGTGCTAGCCCTTGCGACCGCCCAGGCCGAGGTCGACCGGCCTTTCCGCCACCCCCGCGGCTTCGGCGCCAGCCCTTGCAACCACCCAGCCCGAAGCCGACCGGCCTTTCCGCCACCCCGCGCGGCTTCAGTGCCAGCCCTTGCAACCACCCAGCCCGAAGCCGACCGGCCTTTCCGCCACCCCGCGCGGCTTCGGCGCCAGCCCTTGCGACCACCCAGGGCAAGCTCAACCGGCTCTCCCGGTCACGCCCGCTCTCTCGGTGCCAGCCCTTGCGACCGCCCAGACCGCAGCCGCCCAGCCCGCCCCCGCTTAGACGATGACCCTGCGGCCCCCGCGGGCCACGAGACCGCCGACCAACCGGAACGGCCCGTCAGGCTCCTGGCCTCGATGTCAGCCCCTTCGATCGTCAGCCCCAGAACGCTGCACGCGAATGGGCAACAGAGCCGCTCCCGCGGGCAAAACCGGAGCGCCAGGCTCCGCACGTCGCTCCGGAGCCGCTTCCGCCGTGGGCAAAACCTGAAACCCACTGTGGGGTTTTCCCCGGCCACCCACGGATCTGACGGCCGCGGGAGCTCGCGGAACCGGGCCACCGCGGAAGCGGGAAAGCAACTCCTGAGATCTTGATCTTCCAACGGCGGTCGGCCGGGCGAATCGCAGAAGGCTCCAGCGGGTCGCCTGGCGACGGCAGGCCGACCGGCACCACCGCAGCTCGGCCGGGTTGGAGCGTCGGCCGAGCTGCATCGGGGGGCCGGGGTTACAGCAGGTCGGCGAGGCCGACGGTGAGCCCGGGGCGGCGTGACGCCTCGCGGACCGCGAGCAGGACGCCGGGCATGAACGAGGCGCGGTCGAGCGAGTCGTGCCGGATGGTCAGCGTCTCGCCGGGCGCGCCGAACAGGATCTCCTGGTGCGCGACCAGGCCGGTGGCCCGGACCGCGTGCACGCGCACGCCCTCGACGTCCGCACCGCGGGCGCCGGGAAGCTCGTCACTTGTCGCGTCCGGCATGGCGGCCAGGCCGGCCTCGGCGCGGGCGGCCGCGATCAACCGGGCGGTGTGCATGGCGGTGCCGCTCGGCGCGTCAAGCTTGCGCGGGTGGTGCTGCTCGATGATCTCGACGGACTCGAAGTAGCGGGCGGCCCGCGCGGCGAACTCCATCATCAGCACCGCACCGATGCCGAAGTTCGGCGCGATGACCACGCCGACGCCGGGCTTCGCGGCAAGCCACCCGCGCACCTCGGCGAACTTCTCCTCGGTGAAGCCGCTGGTGCCGACCACCACGTGGATGCCGCGCTCGATACACCAGCGCAGGTTCTCCATCACCGCGTCCGGCGTGGTGAAGTCCACGACGACCTGGGCGCCGGCCGCCGCGTCAAGCGGCTCGCCGGCGTCGATCTCCGCCACCAGCTCGGTGTCGGCGGCCTCGGTGACCGCTTTGCAGACCTCGGAGCCCATCCGGCCACGTGCGCCTGTCACACCGACCCGGATCAGGTCGTTCACCACTCGGTCTCCTCGTCGAAGGGGCCCACGACCGCGAGCGAGTGCGGGCGGGTCAGCAGGTCGGCGGCGAGCGAGTCGACCTCGGCCGCGGTGACCGCGTCGACACGCTCCAGGTAGCCGGCGACCGGAAGCAGGTCGTCGTAGAGCAGCTCCGCCTTTGCCAGGCGGGTCATCCGGGAGCCGGTGTCCTCCAGGCCGAGCACGTACGCGCCCTTGGTCATGCCCTTGCCCCGGTCCAGTTCCTCGGCGTCGAGGCCGGTCTCGGCGACCCGGGCCAGCTCCGCACGGGACAGCGCCAGCACCTCCTCGACCTTGCCGGGCGCGCAGCCCGCGTAGACCGCGAAGAGGCCGGAGTCCGCGTACTGCGTGGTGTACGAGTACACCGAGTAGGCCAGGCCGCGCTTCTCCCGGATCTCCTGGAAGAGGCGGCTGGACATGCCGCCGCCGAGCACGTTGTTGAGTACCGCGGCGGCAAACCGGCGGTCGTCGAGCCGGGGCAGGCCGGGCGCGCCGAGTACGACGTGCGCCTGCTCGGTGTCCTTCGGCTCGACAATCCGCGCGGGCGGCGCGTAGGCGGGCTCCGGGCCGGCCGGGCGGCGGGTGGCGGGCGCGGCGGGCGGGCCGTCAAGCGGCGAGCCGGCCAGCGCGGCGGTGATCTGCGCGACGACCGCCTCGTGGTCGAGGTTGCCGGCGGCCGCGATCACCAGGTGCGGCGCGGTGTACCGCTCGCGGTAGAACGTTTCGATCTGCGCGCGCGTCATCGCGCCGATTGTCTGCTCGTCACCGGAGATCAGCTGGCCGAGCGGGTGCTCGCCGTAGATCAGCTCGGTGAAGATGTCGTGCACCTGGTCGCCGGGCTCGTCGTCGTGCATGGCGATCTCTTCGAGGATCACGCCACGCTCGGTCTCCACGTCCGCGTCGGCGAGCACCGAGTTCGCGGCGAGGTCACAGAGCACGTCGATCGCGAGCGGCAGGCTCTCGTCGAGCACCCGCGCGTAGTAGCAGGTGTATTCCTTCGCGGTGAACGCGTTGGTCTCGCCGCCGACCGCCTCGATCTCCGCGGAGATGTCCATCGCGGTCCGGCGTTCGGTGCCCTTGAAGAGCAGGTGCTCAAGGAAGTGCGACGCGCCGGAGAGTTCCGGCGTCTCGTCGCGGGAGCCGATGGCAGCCCAGATCCCGATCGACACGCTGCGTACGGTCGGGATGGCCTCGGTGACGATGCGCAGCCCACTGGGCAGCACGGTCTTGTTGACCGTGCCGCCCAGTGGGTCAGCGCCCCGCTGGGCGGGGTTCGTCATCAGTCGCGGCGGGTCCGGCGACGACGCGGGTTGTCGCCCTCGCCACCACCCTCGCCGTCACGCGGGGCGCGGTCGCCACGGTCGCCGCGCGGTGCGCGGTCCTCACGGTCGGCGCGCGGGGCGCCGGCGTCGGCCGCGGCCGGTGCCTCTTCGCCCTCGGCCCGGACCTTGTCCAGGTAGATCTTGCCGCGCGCGTCGATGTCCGCGATCTGGACCTCGATCTTGTCGCCGACGTTGAGAAAGTCCTCGACCTTCTCGACGCGCTTGCCGTTGCCCACCTTGGAGATGTGCAGCAGGCCGTCACGGCCGGGGACAAGCGAGATGAACGCGCCGAACGCGGCCGTCTTCACGACCGTGCCGAGGAACTTCTCGCCGACCTTCGGCAGCGTGGGGTTCGCGATGCCGTTGATCCGGTCGACCGCCGCCTGGGCCGAGGGGCCGTTGGTGGCGCCGACGTAGATCGTGCCGTCGTCCTCGATGGAGATCTCGGCGCCGGTCTCGTCCTGGATCGCGTTGATCGTCTGGCCCTTCGGGCCGATGACCATGCCGATCTTGTCGACCGGGATCTTCACAGTGGTGACCCGAGGCGCGTAGTCGGACATCTCGCCCGGACCCTCGATCGCCTGCTGCATCACGGCGAGGATCGTCGCGCGGGCGTCGTGCGCCTGCTGCAGCGCGGCGGCCAGCACGTCCGACGGGATGCCGTCGAGCTTCGTGTCGAGCTGCAGCGCGGTCACGAACTCCGGCGTGCCGGCGACCTTGAAGTCCATGTCGCCGAACGCGTCCTCGGCACCGAGGATGTCGGTAAGCGTCACGTACTGCGTCTTGCCGTCGACCTCGTCGGAGATGAGGCCCATGGCGATGCCCGCGACCGGCGCCTTCAGCGGGACACCCGCGGAGAGCAGCGCAAGCGTGGACGCGCAGACCGAGCCCATCGACGTCGAGCCGTTGGAGCCCAGCGCCTCGGAGACCTGCCGGATCGCGTAGGGGAACTCCTCGCGGGTCGGCAGCACCGGCACGAGCGCCCGCTCGGCGAGCGCGCCGTGGCCGATCTCGCGGCGCTTCGGCGAGCCGACCCGGCCGGTCTCACCGGTCGAGTACGGCGGGAAGTTGTAGTTGTGCATGTAGCGCTTGGACTTCTCCGGCGCCAGCGTGTCGAGCGCCTGCTCCATGCGGAGCATGTTCAGCGTGGTGACGCCCAGGATCTGGGTCTCGCCACGCTCGAACAGCGCGGAGCCGTGCACCCGCGGCAGCACGCCGACCTCGGCGGACAGCGGGCGGATGTCGCGCGGCCCGCGACCGTCCATCCGGACCGACTCGCGCAGCACGCGGTTGCGCACCTCGGACTTGGTCACCGAGCGGAAGGCTGCGGAGATCTCCTTCTCGCGGCCCTCGAACTGCGGGGCCACGGTCTCGAGAGCCTTCGCCTTGACCAGGTCGAGCGCCTCTTCGCGCTCCGCCTTGCCGGCGATCTTGATGGCCTCGGAGACCTCGCCGCGGACGGCGGTGGAGACGGCCTCGTAGACGTCGTCCTGGTAGTCCAGGAAGACCGGGAACTCGGCGACCGGCTTGGCGGCCACGTCGGCCAGCTCGCTCTGCGCGCGGCACAGCTCGCGGATCGCCGGCTTGGCAGCCTCCAGGCCGCTCGCCACGATCTCCTCGGTCGGCGCGGTGGCACCGGCCGCGATCAGCTTGAGCGCCTGCGGGGTGGCCTCGGCCTCGACCATCATGATCGCGACATCGCCGTCCGGCAGCGTGCGACCGGCGACGACCATGTCGAAGGTGGCGCGCTCCAGCTCCTCGAGCGTGGGGAACGCGACCCACTGGCCGTCGATGTGCGCGATCCGCGTCGCGCCGACCGGGCCGCTGAACGGCAGGCCGGACAGCTTGGTGGAGAGCGAGGCGGCGTTCATCGCGACCACGTCGTACGGGTGGGCCGGGTCGAGCGCCAGGATCGTCTCGACGACCTGGACCTCGTTACGCAGGCCCTTGGTGAAGGACGGGCGCAGCGGCCGGTCGATCAGGCGGCAGGTGAGGATCGCGTCCTCGCTCGGCCGGCCCTCACGGCGGAAGAACGAGCCGGGGATGCGACCCGCGGCGTACATCCGCTCCTCGACGTCGACGGTCAGCGGGAAGAAGTCGAAGTGCTCCTTCGGCGACTTGCTGGCCGTGGTCGCGGAGAGGACCACCGTCTCGCCGAGCTGGGCGATGACGGAACCGGCGGCCTGCTTGGCGAGCCGGCCGGTGGAGAAGGTGATCTCACGGGTGCCGAAGGCGCCGTTGTCGATCACTGCCTTGCTGTGCTGCGTGCCGAGAGTGTTCTGCTCGGTCATAAGCGGTGTTGCACTCCTTCGATCGTGGGCCACGACCACCGTGCCGGAGGCGCCACCCGCTGTCGGGGCGGCTGCTCAGTCGGCCGGTCTTCGATCGAAGCGCCCGGGTGCGGCGTCCACACCGGCCCGAAGGCCAAGAGTGGTGGTACGCCGGCCCGGAGGCCACTACCGAGGACCGGTGCGCTGACCGGCGGTGGTCAGTGCGGCCCAGCTGTGGTTATTCGGGTGAAACGACGGGCGGCGGCGTGACCGCCGCCCGTCGAAGAAGCTATCGGCGCAGCCCGAGGCGCTCGATGAGCGTCCGGTAGCGGGCGATGTCCTTCTTCTGGACGTAGTTGAGCAGACGGCGACGACGGCCGACCAGCAGCAGCAGACCACGACGGCTGTGGTGGTCGTGCTTGTGCACCTTGAGGTGCTCGGTCAGCTCGGCGATCCGCTTGGTCAGCACGGCCACCTGAACCTCGGGGGAACCGGTGTCGCCCTCGACGGTCGCGAACTCCTGGCGGATCTTGCTCTTCTGCTCTTGATCGAGCGCCATTCAACATGTCCTGTCATTGCGAAGCTGTCGCAGATCCGCGGCCCGCGGCGTCGAGCAGGCAAGCGGCGCGAAACGCCAGAGACCCGGCGTCGCACCCACACTACCAGCAAGCGGTATCACCACCGCCCGCAACCAGCCCGCTCAGGCCCCGGTCAGCAGGTCCCTCGCCTGGGCGACGTCCTCGGTGATCTGCGCCACCAGAGGCTCCACACCGGCGTAGGCGCGCGTCTCCCGCAACCGTGCCGTGAAGTCCAGCGCCAGCCGCTCGCCGTACAGATCGCCGTCGAAGTCGAGCGCGTACGCCTCGACCCGCTGCTCGGTGCCGGAGAATGTGGGATTGGTGCCGATCGACACCGCGGTCATCAGCCGCTCGTCCCGCCGGACCAGCCAGCCCGCGTAGACGCCGTCGGCCGGGATCGCGGCGTACCGGCCGGTCAGCAGGTTCGCCGTGGGGAAGCCCAGCTCGCGGCCGCGCTGGTCACCGCGGACCACCACGCCCTCCAGCCGGTGCGGGCGGCCGAGCGCGCGGGCCGCGGCCGTCACGTCGCCCGCGTCCACACAGGCGCGGATGTAGGTGGAGGAGAAGACCGTGCCCTCCTCCTCGGAGATCAGCGGCGCGTCCTCCACCGCGAAGCCGAACGTGCGCCCGAGCCGCCGCAACAGCTCCAGGTCGCCGGCGGCCTTGTAGCCGAACCGGAAGTTCTCCCCGACCACCACCTGCGCCGCGTGCAGGTGCTCGACAAGCACCTCGTGCACGAACTCCTCGGGGCTGCGGCGGGAGAAGTCCTGTGTGAACGGCACCACGCAGAGCGCGTCCGCACCGAGCGCCTCGATCAGGTCGGCCTTGCGCGCGGACTCGGTCAGCACGGCCGGGTGCGAGCCGGGGCGGACCACCTCGGACGGGTGCGGGTCGAACGTCACGACGACCGAGCGGACGCCGAGATCACGGGCGCGCTTCACGGTGTCGCCGATGGTGGCCTGATGACCCCGGTGCACGCCGTCGAAGACGCCGATCGTCACGACCGATCGGCCCCAGCCGCCCGGAACCGCGTCGTACCCCCGCCACCGCTGCATGGCGCCAAGCCTATGCAGCACGCGCGACCGCGGTCAGGAGGGGGTGAGCGGCCCGGCTGCCTCGCCGAGTCGCCGTGACACCTCTGTCGCACGGCCGACCGCCAGGGTGATCCGCTCGATGTGCTGCCGGGCCTCGTCCATACCCTCGACACCCTCCAGGTCATCCTCGAGAAACTGCAGGTAGTTGGCGGCGATGCCGAGCAGGTTGGCCAGGTCGTGCACGCCCTGACGGACCTGCTCCTCAAGCTCTGCCATACCGATATTCCACCATAAAAACTGACATTTAACCCCAGGTGGGTACGGCCGAACGGCCGGATTGCGCAGCCCCTACGCCAAACGCCCAGCGCTGCCACCGGGCGGAACTACAGTGCGTATTGCTATGACGGACAGTAATAAGGCGGTAACGATCGCGGCGGAGCTGCTCTTCGCGGCGCTCTTTTTCCGCGTCCTCTATCACCTGGTCCGGCGCCCGGACCCGTTGCAGTACCGGGTGACCCTGATCTTCGCGGCGCCGACCGCCATCTTCCTGGTGGACGTGGTGAACAGGCTGGCGCCCACGCCGATCATGATCGGCCCGCTCAAGGTCACCGCGTTCTACCTGCCGGTCCTGCTCCTCCAGCCGTACCTCACCATGCGCCTGATCGCGACGTTGCGCCCGGTGCGGCGGGAGCTGACGCTTGCCGCACTCGCCGGATTCGTGCTCCTCGGCGCCACGCTGCTGGCCGTCCGCGCCCCCTCGCCGATGCGCGCCCCGCTCCTGATCGTCACGATGGTGTTCTTCGCGATCGCCGAGACCGTGCCCGGCCTCTACCTGGCCGGCGTCGCACGCCGCCGATCCGGCTCATCCCGTACCCGGCTGTGGATCGCGGCAGGCTCCACGATCGCGTTCGCAGGCGTGGTGGTCCTGATGGGACTGGCCGCGATCACCGCGCCGTACCAGCCCCCGCCCCCGGCCCCTCAGACGACCTCGCCGGTCTCCCCGTTCTCGGTCGCGGCCCGGGTGCTCGCCGTGGCCTGCGGCGCCGGGTACGCGGCCGCGTTCCTGCCGCCCGCCTGGCTGCGCCGGATGTGGTCCGCGATCACGCTGCAGAACGTCACCGAACGCCTGCTTGGGGCGCCGGCCACCGAGACCGCACCACAGATCTGGCAGCGGTACGCGGAGATGATGCGCGCCGAGTCCGCCGCGGACGCGGTCGTGGTGCTGGCCCGCAGGAGCGACGGCCAGGTCGACCAGATCGCCTACGCGGGCGAGGTCGACCTGCCGCTGTCCGGATTCGACGTCGACGACCTGGACGAGCTGGCCGGCGCCGTACAGCCGGTGCCGCTCGCCGCCGCCCCGCCGTTCTCCCGGGCGGCCCGGCCCGTTCTCGCCACCCACTACGCCGACCAGGGCGCGCAGGGGCACCTCACCACGCTCGGCATCCGCCTCTCCCCGCACCAGACCGGCGCCGTCCTGCTCCTGCACCGCTACCGCGGGCTGTTCAGCGAGGACGACCTGCGGTTGCTTGCCGACTTCGGCGGCCACGCGAGCGTGCTCGCCGAACGCAGCAGCGTGCTGGCCGAGCAGCGGCGCCTCGCGGCCGAGCAGCACCGGCTCTCCGACGAGCTTGCCGTGTCCGTGGCCCAGCTGACCGCGGCCAGCCAGGCGAAGAGCGACTTCCTGGCAAATATGAGCCACGAGCTGCGGACACCGCTGAACGCGATCATCGGCTTCAGCGACCTGATGCGCGGCGAGAAGCCGGTCGACGACCAGCGCACCGTCCCGGCCGACTGGGTCGACCACATCCACAACAGCGGCCGCCACCTACTCGGCCTGATCAACGACATCCTTGACCTGGCCAAGGTCGAGGCGGGCCGGATCGACCTGCACCCGGCGCCGCTGCGGATCGACACCGCCGCGCGGGAGCTGCTCACCGGCCTGCGCCCGCTCACCGACAAGAAGTCGCTCACCGTCGACTTCCGCCTGCCGGAGCTGACCGTCCGGGCCGACGCGCTGCGCTTCCGGCAGATCCTGGAGAACCTGCTCTCCAACTCGATCAAGTTCACGCCCGAGGGCGGCACGATCACGCTTGACGCCGGCAGGTTCACCGACGAGGACGGCCAGGCGATGGTCACGCTCCGCGTGGCCGACACCGGCGTCGGCATCGCCGAGGACGACCTGCCGCGCGTCTTCGAGGAGTTCCAGCAGGTCGGCGACCGCGCGAACCACCAGGCCGGCACCGGGCTCGGACTGGCACTGGCCCGCCGCCTGGTCCAGGCACACGGCGGCGACATCACGGCCACGTCCACGCTCGGCGTCGGCAGCGGCTTCACCATCACGCTGCCGGAGGCGACCGGGAACCCGGCTGCCGGCGACACCGTGCTGGCCGAGCCGCAGGACGAGGCGCGCGGCCGGATCCTGCTGATCGAGGACGACGCGCGGTCCGCGGAGCTGATCCGGACCTACCTGGTCAAGGCCGGCTACCGGGTGGAGATGGCCGCGAACGGCGAGTCCGGCCTGCACGCGGCGCGCCTCAACCCGCCGGACGCGGTCCTGCTCGACGTGGTGCTGCCCGGCATCGACGGCTGGGCCGTGATCCGCGAACTGAAGCGGGACGGGCTGCTCGCCTCGATCCCGGTGCTGTTCATCTCCGTCGTCGACGAACGGCACGCCGGCATCGCGATGGGCGCGGCCGACTTCCTGGTCAAGCCGATCGCGGACCACCAGCTGGTCGGCTCGCTGGCCCGGCACATCCTCACCGGCCCCACGGGACAGCCCACGGTGCTCGTCGTGGACGACGACGCGGACAGCCGCCACTCTGTCGAGGCGAGCCTGCGTGACGCCGGCGCCGAGGTGGTCTCCTGCGCGGACGGCCGCGAAGGGCTGGAGATGAGCCGCCACAAGCACTTCGACCTGATCGTGTGCGACCTGCGCATGCCGGACCTGGACGGCTTCTCGCTGCTGTCCGCGTTCAACGAGGATCCGGCGAACGCGGACGTGCCGGTGGTCGCGCTCGCCTCGACCACAAGCAGCCACTCCGAAATGTCCGGCAAGCTCCTGGCCCGCGCCATTCACGGCACCGAGGAGTGGGAGAACCTGGTCGCCATGGCCAGCGGCACCGCGGCGGCCCGCCGCCACGACCCCGACACAGTGGAACGAGGTGACCGATGACCGCGCGAATCCTGCTTGTGGAGGACGAAGAACTCAACCGCGTGCTGGTACGGGCCGTGCTGGCCCGGGCGGACGACCCGGAGGTGCGCGACGCCCGGCTGGTCGAGGCCGGCAGTCTCGCGGCCGCCCGCGACGTGCTGCACAGCCCCGACCCGGTCGACGTGGTGCTGCTCGACATGAACCTGCCGGACGGCAGCGGCCTCGACCTCGCGACCGAACTGGCCGGCACCGACGACAAGCCCCGCGTCATCGCACTCACCGCGAGCGTCCTGCCGAGCGACCGGGCAGCCGCGCTCAAGGCCGGCTGCGACGGCTTCCTCGACAAGCCCTACGCCGCCGCCGACCTGGTCTCGGTCATCGCCAGCCACCTGCCGCACTGAGAGTTCAGGCCGGGGCCAGGACGATCTCCGGGCGGGCCTTGCCGTCCCGCTCGCTGACGATGGCAAGCAGCGTGCCCTGCGCGCTGAGCACCGCATACGGTCCGTCGATGCCGGCGCGCTCAAGCGGGCCGCCGTGGGAGAGCGTGCGCTCCTCCTCCGGCGTGGCCTCGCGCACCGGGAAGCAACGCCGTGCCGCCTCCGGCATGGGCAGCGTCACCACGTCCGGCGAGCGCTCCTCGAGCTGCTCAAGCGTCAGCGCCTCGCCGAGCGGGAACGCGCCCACCTCGGTGCGCCGCAGCGCGGTCAGGTGCCCGCCAACGTTCAGCCGTGCGCCCAGGTCCCGCGCGATCGCCCTGATGTAGGTGCCGGACGAGCAGCTGACACTCACGTCCACGTCCACCATGTCGCCGTCCCGGCGGATCTCGTGCACGTCCAGCCGGGAGATGGTGATCCGCCGCGCGGCGAGCACGACCTCCTCGCCGTCGCGCACCTTCTTGTAGGCGCGCTCGCCGTTCACCTTGATCGCGCTCACCGAGCTGGGCACCTGGTCGATCTCGCCCTCGAACGTGGCCAGCGCCGCCCGGATCTGCTCGTCGCTCACGTGCCCGGCCGGCGTCGTCGCGGTCACGTCGCCCTCGCGGTCGTCCGTGACCGTGGTCTGCCCAAGCCGGATCGTGCCGTCGTAGCTCTTGGTCGCGCCGGTCACGTAGGTCAGCAGCTTCGTACCGCGCCCCACGCCGATCACCAGCACGCCGGTGGCCATCGGGTCCAGCGTGCCGCCGTGCCCCACCCGCCGCGTCTTCGCCAGACGCCGCATCCGTGCCACGACGTCATGCGACGTCATGCCACCCGGCTTGTCCACTACGACCAGACCTTCCACGTGCCACCCCATCCTCACCACAAGCTTGGACCGTCGATTATCCCGGCCCGCGGTGGCGTGGCCCCGCCGCTCCCTTCCCTTCGAGCGGCCGGCGGGACCTTGTCACTCAGGCGACGTCGAAGAGCCGCAACCCGTCATAGGTCGCGAAATCCTCGAAATCCTTCGTGTTAAACGTCGCGAGTGGCACCCCCTCGATGATGCAGCTCGCGGCGATCCAGGTGTCATTGGCCGGTCTCGGGCGCCCCCGACGCTCGGCTCGTCCCTGCAGCTCCCCCCAGAGCACCGCGACGCGCTCGTCGTAACGCACCACAGTGACCCCTCGCTGCCAAGATCTGAGTCTGGCCCGGCGTTCCCGTCCCCAGGGACGCATGGCGTGCCACTTGGTGAGCTCTCCCAGCGTCGCAAATGACATAAAGGCCTGGCACCGCGCGAGTCGTGCCACCACGTCAGGTGCGAGTCGTCCCTGGAAACTGCGTGAGGACACATCGGTGTCGAGAACGACCTTCTTCATGCCGCATCACTGTGATGCTCCAGGCAGTGGCGCTCACGACGCCTGGACTCGTAGAGATCCGCAAGAAACTCGTCGAGCTCCTCGTCGGACTCGAAAAAGCCGGGTACAGCCAGATCCGCAGCCGAGCGCAGTGGTTCGACGCCCTGCTGGCGCGCTTGTTCATCGAGCGACACGTGTGGGAGCTCCAGAATCCACCGAGGGATCCAGGCGGGCGGACGATATTCCTCGTCGCCCTTGTCCAGCGTCGGACTTTCATCAGCCATAGAGGCCTCCAGCCGGTCGGTTTTCCTTCCGCCC
Source organism: Catenuloplanes sp. NPDC051500 (assembly GCF_044454585.1). Lineage (NCBI taxonomy): Bacteria > Bacillati > Actinomycetota > Actinomycetes > Micromonosporales > Micromonosporaceae > Catenuloplanes > Catenuloplanes sp. NPDC051500. The sequence continues at coordinate 12,920 of NZ_JBITDX010000010.1, read as the reverse complement.
GATTGTGACGACGGCTGGGAGTCGCCGCTACCCCACTTACTGATTAACCGAACAGCCTCGGCGCCCTCCGAGAGACCGGGGACAACGTCTCAGCAAACGACCTCAACTGCGAAAATGCCTCGATCAAGTAACCCCGGAAAGACATTTCAAGGTCACCGACTCGCGAGAATCAGACATGCATAAACGGTCACGTTAATGTCCCTCGAAAGGGGATCAGTGAGGTGCCGGGCGCGTCGCGCCGGTCAGGGACCAGGACGGCGTCCGAATGCGCCACAATAACGCCACCAACCGGATCAGCGTGAACAGCGCCAGCCCCGACCACACCCCGCCCAGGCCCAGATCCAGCGCGTACGTCACCCAGATCCCCGGCAGGAAGCCGCCAAGCGCCGCGACGATCGTCATGTTCCGCATGAACGCCACGTCCCCCGCGCCGATCATGACGCCGTCCAGCGCGTACACCACCCCCACGAGCGGCAGCAGCCCGGTGAACCACGGCCACACCACCAGCGCCTGGTCGTGCACCGCGCCGTCCGGCGTGAACAGTGCCGGGATCACCCGCGCGCCCGCACCGAAGACCACCGCGAACGCCACGCCGGACGCCAGCCCGATCAGCCCGATCTGCCGGCCCAGCCGGCGCGCCTGCGGTTCGTCCCCGGCGCCGAGCGCGGCGCCGACAAGCGACTGTGCGGCGATCGCCACCGCGTCGAGCACAAGCGCGGCGAAGAACCACAGCTGAATGGCGATCTGGTGGGCCGCCAGCGCGGCGTCGCCGTAGCGGGCCGCGACCGAGGTGGCGGACAGCCAGCACGCCTGGAACGCGGCGCCACGGATCAACAGGTCCCGGCCGACCACCAGCTGGGCGACGATCTCGGCGGGGCGCGGGCGTAGCGGGGTCCGCTCACGCAGCAGCGCGACCACGAAGAGCAGGCCGGAGCCCAGCTGGGCGACGACGTTCGCGACGGCGGAGCCGTGCAGGCCGAGGCCCGCCGGGTAGACCAGGAGCGGGCAGAGCACCGCGGAGACCACGTTCGCCGCCACCACGATGGCGAGCGGCCTGCGGGTCTCCTGGACGCCGCGCATCCACCCGTTGCCGGCCGCGACAAGCATCAGGCCTGGTGCGCCGAGTACCGCGATGCGCAGCCACTCCTCGGCGTTCCGCGCGACCGGCGTGGGCCCGCCGGCCAGTGCATGGGCAAGTGGACCGGCCACGACCTGCACGATCGCGATGATGGCCAGGCCGATGAGCAGCGCCAGCCAGGACGCCTGCACGCCCTCCTCGACCGCGGCCCGGCGGTCACCGGCGCCGTAGCGGCGGGCGGACCTGCCGGTCGTCCCGTACGCCATGACCGTGCCGAGCCAGGCCGCGAACGACATGACGGTCCCGCCGATGCCGAGCGCGGCCAGCGGCACCCGGCCGAGGTGGCCGACCACCGCGGTATCGACAAGCACGTAGATCGGCTCGGCGGCCAGCACGACCAGGGCGGGCAGGGCGAGCGAGGCGATCCGGCGCAGCGGCACCCGGTCGGCGGTGTCGGAGTCGTTCATCGCCGGGCATGGTGACACAGGCCGGGTAAGGACTGCAAGCGCACGGCAGCGCTTACACGTACCCTCGGCGGATGGTGGTTATTGGCGGGTGTCCAGCGAGACCTGCAGCGCGCGGCGGGCCTGCTCCTTGGTGTCCTCGGCGGGGCGCGTGACGGCAGGGGACGGGGCAGCGGCCGGGGTCGTGGTGACCGGGGCAGCCGGGCGCGTGGCGGTGATGGTCATGGTGTGGTCCTCAATGGTCGAGCCCGGGCACGCGAACGGCGCGCCCGCGACAGGCGGTGCCTCTGCGACACGCCAGCGGGCCCTCCGGGATCACCGGAGCGCTGCCGCGGCGGCGCGCGAGCCCCGAGTCGGTCGGACCCTGGAGCAACCATGCAAAAGCAAACAATCAGCGTGGGTACGGACGGCGGTGACCGCACCCACAAGCACGCTACCCAAATTAACGTTAAGTCGAGGACGGTGAGCCGACACTTCCCGTTATACGGACAGGTAATCGACCTGCGGGAATCCCGGTACGGATGTCACCGGGCGAAGAAGTGCCAGCCCAGCCACCACCAGAAGCCGAGAATGCCGATCCGGCCGACCGGCACCCGCCCGACCTGGTACCGCATCACGTAGCCGCAGACGTCGCCGAGCGCCGGCACCCGCGAGCCCTCCCGCCGCGCCGCCAGTTCCACCGCCACCATCAGCAGCCCGGCCAGCGCGAACCCGGCGACCGCGAACGCACGCGTCATCGCCGCGCCAGTCCCCAGAACGCGGACATCCAGCCGAAGTAGGCGACCGTGCGCGTGCCCGGATCGGCAAGCAGCGGATCCACAAGTTTGGACAGCGTGGGATAGGTGGCCTGGGAGCCGCTCAGAAACGTGGAGCTCTCGAACGCCACGAAGACCACCGCGGGCGCGAGCCACCACACCGCGCCGCCACCGGGCCGTCCCGGGGCCGCCCGGCGTGGCATCCGCTGCGACAGGCCGTACCACATCAGCGTGCCGCCGATGCTCAGCGAATAGAGGTTGGCCGCCGTGGAGAACGACGGAAGCTGGCCGCCGACCAGCGAGAAGACGGCGAAGACGGGCATGACCACCAACGGCCGGTCCCACGCTCTGGGCGCATCGACCGCGATTTCCCGGGGAGCCTCCATGAATCGATTGTCGCCGTGACCCCTCACTCCCGGCCAGAGTCCCGAGCGCACTTCACCACGATGCGAAGAGCATGAAATTCATTGTCCCGCTCCCGCGGTGGTCCGGCCCGCACGCTCCCGCGGGCCGCGGCCCCGCGGCGCACGGTCAACACCCGGTCGGCGTGGGACAACGGCACGCCCGTAAGTAGGCGGGGAAAAGCCGGAGGCCCGTGTGTCATGCGTCGAGATCCGCCGAGCACGGCCTAGCGGATGAGCGACTCGTCAAGCGTGGAGCGGATCGCCGCCAGCACGTCCGCGGGGGTGCCCGTGCCGGTGAACCCGGCCGCGGCCCGATGGCCACCGCCGCCCAGCAGGCCGGCGACGCGGGACACGTCGACCGCGCCCTTGCTGCGCATCGAGACGGACCAGGCGTTCTCGCCGATCTCCTTGAGCACGACGCACACGTCCGCCTCGGCCACGCAGCGCACGGAGTCGATCAGCGCCTCCAGCACGTGCGGGCGCTGGCCGTGGCGTTCCAGGTCGGCGAGCGTCGCGGTGGTCCAGCACAGGCCATGGCCCGCGGCGGCGTCCTGGTCCAGCTCGCAGCGGCCGAGCACCTCGCCGAAGAGCTTGACGGCGCCGAGCGGACGACTGTCGAAGACGCGCTGCGCGATCTCGCCTGGGCGGATGCCGGTGGCGATCAGCCGCGCCGCCATCAGGTGCACGGACGGCGTGGTGGCCGCGAACCGGAACGAGCCGGTGTCCGTGGTGAGCGCGGTGTACAGGCACTCGGCGATCTCCGCGTCCAGCGCAACGTCCAGCCGGTCGAGCAGCTGCTCGACCACGACTGACGTGGCCGCGGCGGCCGGGTCCACAAGCCGTACCGCGCCGAAGCCGGGGTTGGAGGCGTGGTGGTCGAGCATCACCGTGTCGCGGGCGGTGTCAAGCCGGCCGGCCAGTCCGCCGAGCCGGTCGGTGCTGGCCGCGTCGAACGTGACAAGCAGGTCGGGCGCCGTCCACGCCTCGGTCTCCGGAATGACGAGGTCGATGCCGGGGATCTCGCGCAGCGGCTCCGGCACGTCCGGCGGGCCGGGGAAGGTGGCCTGCAGATGACGGGCGCCGAGCCGGCGCAGCCCGTGCGCGAAGCCGAGCATGCTGCCGAGCGCGTCGCCGTCCGGGTTGACGTGGCAGACAAGCAGGATCCGCCCGTCGGGAAGCCAGCGCCGGACCGCGGCCACGGCCTCCGCCCAGTCCACCTCGCGCGGCGGGCCGATCGGGCCCTCCGCGGCGGTCCTGGGCGGCGGCACGACGGCGCGGGCCGGCGCGGCGGTCACCGCTTCTCCTGCTCGACGAGCTCGTCCGCGTCGTCGAGGTCGTCCTCGTCGTCGTCTTCCTTGTACGGCTGGGCGTCGCCCGCGTACGTGGCATTGGCGGCGATCTTCTGCGTCTCCGCCTCCGCCTGGCGCGCCTGGGCCAGCAGGTCGTCGATGTGCTTCGCCTGGTCCAGGACGTTGTCCAGGACGAAGGCGAGCGACGGCGAGTGCCGGATGCCGAGCGCCTTGCCGACGGTGCTGCGCAGCAGACCCTTCGCGCTCTCCAGCGCGGCCGCGGTCGACGCCTGCTCGGTGGCGTCGCCGAGCACCGTGTAGAAGACCGTGGCCTCACGCAGATCCGCGGTGATCCGGGCGTCGGTGATGGTGATCATCCCGAGCCGGGGGTCCTTGATCGTGCGAACAGTGGTGGCCACCAGCTCACGTACGCGCTCGGCGTGCCGGCGTACCTTGGCCGGATCACTCATCTCGTCCACCTCCACGCTGACAGTACTCGTGCGTCATATGCCTCAGTCGTCCGCGCCGAACAGGCGGCGGCGAGCCGACAGTAACTCCACCTCGGGACGACCGGCGACCAGTCGTTCGCAGGTGTCAAGCACCTCGCCGACGTGGCCGGGCTCGGCAGCAACGACGGCCACGCCGATCTCGGCGCGGCCGTGCAGATCCTGGGAGCCCACCTCGGCGGCGGAAACCTCGAAACGTCGCAACGCGGCGACGATGGGCCGGACGTACCCGCGCTTCGCTTTGAGCGATCGCGAGTCACCCGGCAGGAGCAGGTCGAAAACCACGGTTCCGGTAAACATCGCCGCGAGTATTCCACTGCTCCCCAGCAAGTGCCAGCGCCTTTCCCCACCCTTTCGGACGGGGAAAGGCGCTGGTCACAGTCCTACAGACCTACACGCTTACGCGCGCGGCTTCTCGCGCATCTCGAAGGTCTCGATGATGTCGCCGACCTGGACGTTGTTGAAACCGCCAAGTGTCAGACCACACTCGAAGCCCTCGCGCACCTCGGTCGCGTCGTCCTTGAACCGCTTGAGGGAGCTGATCGTGACGTTCTCCGCCACCACCGCGCCGTCGCGGATGACCCGGGCCTTCGCATTGCGGCGAATGAGCCCCGACCGGACGATACAACCGGAGATGAGTCCGATCTTGGAAGAGCGGAAGACGTCGCGGATCTCCGCGCTGCCCAGCTCGACCTCTTCGTACTCCGGCTTGAGCAGGCCCTTGAGCGCCGCCTCGATCTCCTCGATGGCCTGGTAGATGACGGTGTAGTACCGGATCTCCACGCCCTCGCGGTCGGCGATCTCCCGGACCTTGTTCGAGGCCCGGACGTTGTAGCCGATGATCGTCGCGGCCGGGTCGGACGCGCTGGCCAGCATGACGTTGCTCTCCGTGATGGCACCGACGCCACGGTCGAGGATCTTGAGCTGAACCTCTTCCGGAATGTCGAGCTTGAAGAGCGCGTCCTCGAGCGCCTCGACCGAACCCGAACCGTCACCCTTGAGGATGAGGTTGAGCGAGGTCTTCTCGCCCTCCTTGATCTGCTCCATGAGCGTCTCAAGGGTGGCGCGGCCACGCGAGTTGGCGAAGCTCGCCGCGCGGCGGCGTGCCTGCCGCTGCTCGGCGATCTGCCGCACCGTGCGGTCGTCCTCGGCTGCGAGGAACGTGTCGCCGGCGTTCGGCACCGCGGTCAGACCGAGCACCAGGACCGGACGCGCCGGACCCGCCTCGGGGATCGGCTTGCCGTTCTCGTCGAGCATGGCTCGCACGCGACCGTGCGCACCACCCGCGACGATCGAGTCGCCGGCCCGCAGCGTGCCCTTCTGCACCAGGACGGTCGCGACAGCACCGCGGCCCTTGTCCAGGTGCGCCTCGATCGCGACACCCTGCGCGGCCCCGTCGATCGGAGCGGTGAGCTCCAGCGACGCGTCCGCGGTCAGCAGCACGGCCTCGAGAAGCTCCTCGATGCCGATGCCGGGCTTCGCCGCGACGTTGACGAACATGGTGTCGCCGCCGTACTCCTCGGCGACCAGACCGTATTCGGTCAGCTGCTGGCGTACCTTGTCCGGGTTCGCCTCGGGCTTGTCGATCTTGTTGACCGCGACAACGATCGGCACCTCAGCGGCCTTGGCGTGGTTCAACGCCTCGATCGTCTGAGGCATCACGCCGTCGTCCGCCGCGACCACCAGGATCACGATGTCCGTCACCTGCGCACCACGAGCACGCATGGCGGTGAACGCCTCGTGACCCGGGGTGTCGATGAAGGTGATCGCACGCTCGATCTCGTTGTGCTCGACGTGCACCTGGTAGGCGCCGATGTGCTGGGTGATGCCACCGGCCTCACCGCCCATGACGTTCGCCTTGCGGATCGCGTCGAGCAGCCTGGTCTTACCGTGGTCGACGTGACCCATGACAGTCACGACCGGCGGGCGGACGACCAGGCGGTCCTCCGCGACCTCGGCGTCGAGGTCGATGTTGAACTGCGCCAGCAGCGCGCGGTCCTCGTCCTCGGGGCTGACGATCTGCACCGTGAAGCCGAGGTGCTCGCCGAGAAGCAGCAGCGTGTCGTCGGAGCACGACTGCGTCGCCGTGACCATCTCACCCAGGTTGAACATCTCCTGGACGAGCGTGCCCGGGTTCGCGTTGATCTTGTCGGCGAAGTCGGAGAGCGACGCGCCACGGGACAGCCGGATCTCCTGGCCGTTACCCCGGGGAGCGCCCGAGCTCATCGTCGGGGCCGACAGATTGTCGAACTCCTGACGCCTCTGCTTCTTCGACTTCCGTCCGCGAGCAGGCTTGCCACCCGGACGCCCGAAGGCACCCGCGGCACCGCCGCCACGACCGCGGCCGCCGCCACCGGGACGACCCGGAGCGCCGCCACCGGCCGGTGCGCCGCCACCGGGGCCACCGCGGTAGCCACCGCCACCACCGGCGCCACCACCGGGACCGCCACGGAAGCCGCCGCCGGCACCACCGGCGCCACCGCCGGGACCGCCACGGAAGCCGCCGCCACCAGCGCCGCCACCACCGGGACCGCCGCGGAATCCGCCGCCACCGCCACCGGGACGACCAGCGCCGCCACCGCCGCCGGGACGGCCTGCGCCGCCACCGCCGGGACCGCCACCGGGACGACCGGGGCGCTGCGTCGGCATCGAGGCCGGGCTGGGCCGCGGCGGCATGGACGCCGGGCTGGGCCGCGGCGGCATGCCGGCCGGGCTGGGCCGGCCACCGGGACCGGCGGCCGGAGCCGACGGCCGGTTACCGCCCGGCGTGATGCCGAACGGGTTGTTGCCACCGCTGCGCGGCGGACGGTTGCCACCGGGCGCGCCGCCCTGGCCGGGACGGCCCTGACGGTCGCCGGGACCGTCACGACGCTCCGGACGCGGGCCGTTGCCCTGGCCACCCTGGGGCGCCGGCGGACGGGCCGCGGGCGAACCGGGACGGGGCGGCATGGCGCCGGGGCCGAACTTCGGACGCGGATCGGCTGCGGGGCCCCCACCTTCACGGCGGATGGTCTCGCGCTGACGGGCGGCCTGCTGGGCGGCCTTGACGGACGCCTCCTGCTCGGCCTTCAGCGCGGCGGCGCGCTGCTCGGCAGCGGCCACCTCGATGTCATGGGCGCTCGCCGGCTTGGCCACGGGGGCCGGAGGACCGGGAAGAGGCGCCTTGGGACGAAGGGACGTCGGGCTCGGTGCCGGGCTCGACGGGTTGCGCGGCGCGGCCGGAGCCGGGCCGGGCGCGGGCGTGCCGGCGCCGTTCGGGCCGGGGACCGGAGGTCCCGGGCGCCGCGGCGGACCGGGACGCGCTGCCGGGCCGGGACGCGGGGCGTCACCGGAACCGGACGGGGCCGGCGCAGCCGGCGCGCTCGGCGCCGACCCTGCGACCATCGCACCCCTCAGCCGGCGGGCGACAGGCGCCTCGACCGTGCTGGATGCCGACTTGACGAACTCGCCCATCTCCTTGAGCTTGGCGAGCACGACCTTGCTTTCGACCCCGAGCTCTTTGGCAAGCTCGTGTACGCGGGCCTTTCCTGCCACTGCACTCCTCACTCCGAGGTCGTGCGGGCACGGCCCGCATCGACCTCACTCGTGCACTAGAAGCCTGGTCATTTCAGGGACTTCATCGTGTGCTCATGTTGGTCGTCCACCTTGCTGGTCCGGGCGGGGCGATGCCCCGCCACCAGTAGTCCCATGCGGTGCGGAGACCGCACGGATGTGCTCGGCCAGCGGCGCGGTGTCCAGGACACCGGTGAACCGCAGCGCCCGGCCGAAGGCCCGGCGCCGCTCCGCCAGCGCGAAGCAAGCCGGATCGAGGTGCAGGTGTGCTCCCCGGCCCGGCAGCCTGCGACGAGGGTCGGGCCGAAGCTCGGCACCCACCATGACGAATCGCAGGACTTCAGATACAGATGCGCGGTGCCGGCAGCCGACACACGTGCGAATCGGGGACTCCAAGCGCGGATCCTGCTCCACAGAACGCAGACTTCGATCTGCGGAGTGCAGATTTTGACCTACGGAGTGCAGAGAGCCACCCGCGATTCGCCCCACGCCTAGAAGTCTACCCCTAAGCGCCCGCGGCGGCGCCGCCTGGTTCGGCCGCCTGGTCCGTGCGATCCCGGCCGCCGCCCTGAGGCTGCTCATTATCCGGCCGGATGTCGATCCGCCAACCAGTCAGCCGGGCGGCGAGTCGCGCGTTCTGGCCCTCACGCCCGATCGCCAGCGAGAGCTGGAAATCAGGCACCGTGACCCTCGCGGTACGACTTCCGGCGTCGACGACCTCCACACGCAGCGCCTTCGCGGGCGAGAGCGCGTTGCCGACGAACTGCGCCGGATCGTCCGACCAGTCGATGATGTCGATCTTCTCACCGTGCAGCTCGCTCATCACCGCGCGGACCCGCTGGCCCATCGGGCCGATGCAGGCGCCCTTCGCGTTGACGCCCGACACGGTCGACCGGACCGCGATCTTCGTACGGTGACCTGCCTCACGTGCGATCGCCGCGATCTCCACGGCGCCGTCCGCGATCTCCGGAACCTCGAGCGCGAAAAGCTTCTTCACCAGGTTCGGGTGGGAGCGGGACAGCGTGATCTGCGGGCCGCGGAAGCCCTTCGCCACGTGCACCACGACGCAGCGGATGCGCTGACCGTGGTCGTACTGCTCGCCGGGGACCTGCTCCACCTGCGGGAGCACCGCCTCCAGCTTGCCCAGGTCGATCGTGACGATGCCCTTCTCGGTGCGCGCCTCGTGGGCCTGGATGACGCCGGTGACCAGGTCACCGTCGCGGCCCACGTACTCACCGAAGTGCACCTCGTCAGTCGCCTCACGCAGCCTCTGCAGGATGACCTGCTTGGCCGTCATGGCGGCGATCCGGCCGAAGTCGTGCGGGGTGTCGTCCCATTCCCGGGTGGTGACGCCGTCCGCGTCGACCTCCTGGGCATAGACGGACGCCGCGCCCGACTTGCGGTCGATCCGCACGCTGGCCTGTGCCTGTGCGCCGTCCGTGTGCCGGTACGCGGTAAGCAGCGCCGTCTCGATCGCGGCGAGGATCGTCTCGAACGGGATCTCCCGCTCACGCTCCAGCGCACGCAGCGCCGCGAGGTCGATGTTCACCTCTCCTCGCCCTCCAGTTCCTCGTCGTCCTCGTCGTCCTCGTCGTCTTCGTCGAGGTCGTCGTCCTCAAGCTCATCATCGTCGTCGTCACCGTCATCGCCGGGCGCGAATTCCGCCTCGTCGACCCGGTTGAACTCGATCTGCACCTTGCCGGGCCCGAGCTGGGCGTACTCCGCCTCGACGATTCCCTTGGCCGTCTCGATGACGACCCCGTCCTCGTCCGCCGCGGTGATCCGCCCGGTCACCTGCTTGTCCCCGGCCGTGACCTGCACCAGCCGGCCCACGTTGCGCCGCCAGTGGCGGGGCAGGGTAAGCGGCCGGTCCACGCCCGGCGAGCCGACCTCCAGCTGGTACTCCCCCGGGACCAGCTCGCCGCCGGTCTCCTCGGCCTCGTCAAGGGCCGTGGAGATCGCGCGGGAGACCTGCGCGATCGCGTCCAGGCCCACACCGCCGTCCGCGTCCAGCAGGATGCGGAAGATCTGCCGGCGCCCGGCCCGGGAGATCGTCAGGTCCTCCAGGTCGCAGCCGGACTCGGCGACGACCGGGCCGATGATCGATTCCAGCCGGGCACGGAGCGCCACGGTGTCCACCCGCGGCCGCTGGGGACCCGGGGACGGCCTGCGCCGGTCGGGTGCGGCGGCCCCGCGGGCACCCGGGCCCGATCGGCCGGCACCTCGGCCACGCTGCGTCATCCCGCATACCCCCTCGCGCTCGGCCACCGGCGGCAATCAACCGCAAACCTATTGAAAGCGGCCACGCCAGTGGTCCGCTGGGCCCAATTCACCCAGCGGTTGCGCTGAGCGTAACGCGACGGCCGGTACGTCGGCGGGCCGCCGCACCGATCTGTCCTCCCAGCGCGCGACAGTCACTACGCTACGCATACCCTCCGATACAACGAGAAACGTCGCGACAGGTTCCGCACCGGTCGAGACCATCCGTACGGCGTGGTGTTGACTGTTTCTCTCGCTGTGACGCGCCTTACGGGAGGAATTTCAGATGGCTTCCACCCGCCGCCGACTGCTGGCCGGCACCGTCACGCTCGCCGGAGCCACCGCGCTCGCCGGCTGCTCCCTGCTCGACGAGGAGGAGACGCCGCCGCCCCCGCCACCACCGCCCGACGCGCTCGAGCCGATGCTTGCCGAGACCCGCACGCTCGCCGACCGCTACCAGGCCGCACTCCTCGCCCAGCCGGCATTGGCGGCCCGGCTCACCCCGATCATCGAGGCACACACCGCGCACATCGCCGAGCTGACGAAGATCATGACCCCGCCGCCGTCGCCGCCCACCACGTCCAGCAGCGCGCCCGCCGTCCCCACGGCCTCCGCCACGGTCCCGGCCGACACCACGATCGCCGATCTCCGCGCCGCCGAGCAGGCCGGCCAGAAATCCGCGGCCACCGCCTGCGCCGACGCCCCCGCCAACCGCGCCGCGCTCCTCGGCTCGATCGCCGCCGCCCGCGCCACCCACGCCGAGGTGCTCAGATGACCGTTCCACCGGAGCTCGCCGCCGCACTCGCCGGCGAGGAGGCCGCAATCTTCGCCTACGCCCCGATCGGCGTCCGCCTCACCGGCAACGCTCTGATCACCCAGGCCCGCGACGCCGAGGCCGCCCACCGCGACCTCCGCGACGCGCTCCTCACCCGCTTCGCCGACCTCGGCGGCACCCCGTCCCCGCCGGCGGCCGGCTATTCGCTCCCGTACCAGGTCACCGACCAGGCGACCGCGCTGACGCTCGCCATCGAGATCGAGGAGCGTGCGGCGGCGATCTGGCGCGCGGCCCTGCCCCCGACCACCGGCACGGACCGGGTGCTCGCCCTCAACGCCCTCACCGACTCAGCCCTCCGCGCTACCCGGTGGCGCGTCTCCGCGAAAGTCAGCCCGGCGACGGTCCCGTTCCCGGGGCGCACTATCTAAGGATCTATGTCGTCGTCCGGTTCGGCGGGGTTTGGGCCGCGGGCTGCCAGCTCTGCGGATTATGCGGGGGTGGAGCGGGAGTGTTGGATCCGCCGGCCGCGCTCTCGTTGCGGAAGCCTGGGTCGAGAGCCCTGGTATTTCGCGGTCTGGCGGCTTGGGCTGGGTGGTGTTGGCGGCGGTTCTTTGCCTCCGGCGGCCCTCCGGGGGGAGCGCTCCGGCTCCGGGGCGACGGGAAGCGCAGGTCAGCTTCGCTGGCAGAGCCTTGTCGGGTTTCGTGTGGCCTGAGTGTTGGATCCGCCGGTCGCGCTCTCGTTGCGGAGGCGTAGGTCGAGAGTCCCCGGTATTTCGCGGTCCGGCGGCTTGAGCTGGGTGGTGTTGGCGGCGGTCCTCTTGCCTCCGGCGGCCCTCCGGGAGGAGCACTCCGGCTCCGGGGCAACCGCAAGCGCAGGTCAGCTTCGCTGCTAGAGCCTGTCGGTGGTCGGGTTTGGTGTGGCCTGTCTGCCCCGTCTGTCATCGACCCGGGCAGAGCCGAGCAGATCATCGGCAGGGCCGCCAGGCTGGGTGGTGTTGGCGGCGGCTTGATTGGGTCTTTCGAGTCTGCTGGTCGCGCTGGGTTCGCTGGGCTGCGGTTTTGTGGGTGGGCGCGTGTTTCTGGCCGCGCTGCGGGGTGTTGGTATCTGCCCGTTGGTGGCGGCCCTGCCGATGATCTGCTCCCCGAAGGGCGGGTCGACGGCAGACGGGGCAGCCAGGCGGTCACTTTTGTGTGCTTCGCACACAGCGGGGACAGATCAAGAGAAGGGGCGCATAGCGTTAGCAAGGGTGCAGCCCGCGCGAATGTCACTTCGAGGCGTGGGCGGGCATGGGGGAGCGTTGACGCAACGGGGTAGGCACGACGCGGGCAGCACGGGCAGCACCGGCAGCACGGGCGCCAGAAATATTAGTTTATGGCGGACAGCACGCGGCGTAATGGCGATTGGATCAAGACGGAATGTACATGGGAGTGGTTGTGGCTCAGTCATAACCACTCCCATGTACATTCCGTCTTGATCAGCATTAGGGCAGCGGTAAGCGGAGCCCCAACCGAGGGCAAAAAAGCCGCCAAATGACACGCCGCGCTAGCCCCACCTCGATCAGGTAACACGCATAGCGAGATAGCTCGCCTCGACCACCCGCCGCTTCCCGATCGCAGCCGCGCGGAAGAGCAGCAGGACCCTCAGCAGGCGTGATCACCCAGCTCATCGACCCGTGATCACCGGGTCTCGATCATGAGAGGTCAATGAGCGGATCCAGCGCGAGCCATGGGCGATTTGTCTAGCCTCGGTCTTTCGCTAACGCGGTATTTCATAGCCGATCATCAATAAGTTTGGCGTGGCTGGTGATTTCCCGTTTCGGGCATGCCGAGTGCCCGGC
>NZ_JBITDX010000009.1:327742-368833 GCF_044454585.1 Catenuloplanes sp. NPDC051500 | reverse complement strand
GGCTGGAAAGACGCACTCGGCGCCTTCGAAATCGCATTCCCAGGCCGCATCACGTCTACAATGGTCTTATAGGGGCAAAAGGATGGTTACACAGACATCCTGACAGGCTCCCACCAGAGCCGCAAGGATCTTCTATCTCACAGGTGGAAGAGAATTTCTCATGATTTGAACACGCGTCGCGCACTACAGGTACTCCAGACAATCCGCGCCCGACATTTCCTCTCACTGAGGCTTCGGTCTCAAGATCCGCGTCCGGCGAGACCGGCCAGCCCGCCGACCGGAAATGGATCTTCCACTATGCGGGAATCAAGATCCTTGTTTTGCTCACGGTCCTTTGCACCGCCGAGAAAGGACAGTGAGCAAAACAAGGATCTTGACCGTCCTCGGCCACCTCGCCGTCCAGGTGCTTATGAGACGACATTTCCTGTGCCCGGGTGGGCTTCGTCCTTGAGTACGGAGCATGCCGCTCCTGATCTCACCCGCGAGACCTGCTGACCGTCCGGATCCACGGTGAGCATCGCCGAGCCAGGCGGGCCACTATTGACCTTTGTGGTCGAATTCCGGTCCTACGGGACCGGCCGGGTGGGTCGCGTCCGAAAGGTCCGCGATGTAGCGGGCTGCGGCGGCGCTCACCCTGCCCCGAAAGATCAGTAAGACGCCCATTGCGAAGCGATCCGCGACAGCAGCAGGGTCTGTCTCGCTGCTGGCTTTCGTCGTCAAGGGCGTGAGTCGCCATCATGCGTTAAATACTGAAATTCGGGCACGCAGTGCTCCAATTTCACCATAGGCCCACGCACCGTGGCCCACCTCGACTACCTGCTCGTCGGCAATGCCCTTCGAGAAACGGAAGGGCCGTGATCGACCACCGGAGCTCGCGAGGCTGCGGCTTCGCTGCCGATTCTTGCGATCGCGACCGTCGCAGCCGCACCGCCTAACCGCCGCTGACGCGAGACCCAACACGACCAGCGGACCGCGACCGCCCCGCCCCGCCCACCGGACCGCCGACAAGACCTTCGCCTCGCAGCCCGACCTTGCAACAGGCAAACCGCAGCAGCACCGCTCGACCGCCACTAACGCGAGACCCAAACGACCACCGGACCGCGACCGCCCCACCCACCGGACCGCCGACAAATCCTTCGCCTCGCAGCCCGACCTTGCAACAGGCGAACCGCAGCAGCACCGCTCGACCGCCGCTGACGCGAGACCCAAACGACCGCCGGAGCGCGACCGCCCCACACTCCGGACCGCCGGCAAAACTCTGGCCTGGCTGCGAAGGCCTGCGGTAGACAGCACCGGCCGACCGCCGCCGCGAAGCGCTTTGCGTCGATGTGAGCCTGCGCGCCGTCAGGTGGTGGGGTCGTCGGTGGGGTGGAATAGCAGGTGGAGGGTGCCTTCGAGGTCCAGGCGGCGGATGCGGATGCCGTAGACCGGCTCGAGGAGGGCGGGGTCGAGGACCTCGGATGTGGTGCCGGCCGCGATCACGCCGCCGTTGCCGAGCAGGACCAGGTCGTCGCAGTAGCGGGCGGCGAGGTTGAGGTCGTGCAGCACGATGATCGCGCAGGTGTCCAGGGCGCGGACCAGGTGCAGGATTTCGTGCTGATAGCGGATGTCCAGGTGGTTGGTGGGCTCGTCGAGCAGCAGGTGGGTGGCCTGCTGGGCGAGCGCGCGGGCGATCAGCACGCGCTGCCGTTCGCCGCCGGAGAGGCCGGTGAACGCGCGGGTGGCCAGGTGCGCGGCGCCGACCCGGGTGAGGCAGCGGGTGGCGATCTCGTGATCGTCGCGGCCGGTGCGCTGGAACGTGCCGAGGTGCGGTCCGCGCCCGAGCAGCACCATCTCGCCGACGGTGAGCGCGGTGTCGGCGCCGGTCTCCTGCACAACCACGGCGAGGCGGCGCGCGGCCTCCCGACCGGCAAGCCCGCCCGACCGACCAGCAGGCCCAGCAGGCCCAGCAGGCCCAGCAGGCCCAGCAGGCCCAGCAGGCCCAGCAGGCCCAGCAGGCCCAGCAGCTCGGCCAGCAAGACCAGCAGGACGACCAGCAAGCTCATCAGGATGACCAGCAAGACCAGCAGGACGACCGGCAAGACCAGCAGGACGACCAGCAAGACCGGCAGGACGACCAGCAAGACCAGCAGGACGACCAGCAAGACCAGCAGCTCGGCCGGCAAGACCGGCAGGCCAACTGGCGAACCCGGCCGGCCGGCCGCCAGACCCGGCCGACCGGCCGCGGGCACCGCCCAGCGTCTCGCCGTCGACAGTGACCGAGCCGGTGGGGCTGCGCAGCGCGCCGTAGAGGAGGCGGAGCAAGGTGGTCTTGCCGCTGCCGTTCGGGCCGATCAGGCCGAGTACGCGGCCGGGGCGCGCAAGCAGGCTGACGTCGTCGATGACCGCGGTGGAGCCGTAGCGCCACGACACCCCGGACGCGGAGATCATGCGCCGGTCCGGAAGCGGGCGACGATCCTCTCCAGACCGTCGACGCTGAGCGGGGATGCGGGCTCGGTGAAGTTGAACAGCTGCGTCATCACGGCGCCGTCCCGGACGGCGGTGAGCTTGTCCGCGCCGGGCAGGCCGGTGAGGGCGCCCGCCACGGCCGCCGGGTCGCCGTCGCCGTGCAGCAGGATGATGACGTCGGGGTCGCGGCCGAGCAGTTCCTCAAGGGTGACCTCGAAGACGCGGGTGGTGGAGTCGCCGAAGACGTTTGTGAAGCCGGCGGCCGCCAGCTGAGGGTGGGCCATGCTGGTGTTGCCGTAGGCGTAGGTGACGCCGCCGCCGACCGTGGGGTAGAGGATCGCGGCGGTGCGGCCGGACGGCGTACCCACGCTGCTCTGGATTGTGGTCATGCGCTCTCTGAGCGCCGCGATCGCGGCGGTCGCCTCGGCCTGCCTGCCGAACACCCGCCCGTAGGTTTCCAGTTGCGCATAGATGCCGTCGAAGGACGGGATCGCGGTGCTGTCCGGGCAGAGTACCGGCTCCTCCAGCAGCGGGATGTCCACGGCGGACAGCGTGTCGCGGGAGAGGTTGTCGACCTCGCCGAGCACCAGGTCCGGCTGCTGGCTGATCACCACCTCCTTGGAGATCTGCAGGTGGCCGCTGGTGTCGGTCTTGTCGGTGAGCAGCGGGATCTTCGCAAGTTCGGCGAGCGTGGCGGCGTCGTAGTACTCGGCCGGGTATCGGCCGGCGCGGGCCGTGACACGATTCAACACCCCGAGATCACGGAGGTACGGCACGGCCGCGCTCTTCAGCAGCACCACCCGTTCCGGCGCCTTGTCGAAGGTCACGTCCACACCGCAGTTGGTGATCGTGACCGTTTGCGCACCCTCCGCTTGCGACTGCACACCGCAGCCCGATATCAAGAGAACAGCGGCGGCGAGACAGGCCCTTTTCATCGAAGCTCCTCAGAAAGTTCAGGCGGTGGCATGCAGGCGGCGGATGAGGATCAGGAGGAAGGGGGCGCCGAGCAGTGAGGTGATGATTCCGATCGGGATCTCCTGCGGGGCGAGCAGCACGCGGGCGATCACGTCCGCCCAGACCAGCAGGATCGCGCCGAGCAGCGCGGAGACCGGCACCACGCGCACGTGCGCGGCGCCGACGATGCGCCGGGCCAGGTGCGGCACGACCAGCCCGGCGAATCCGATGCTGCCGGACGCGGAGACCAGCACGCCGACCGCGAGGGAGACGACCACGAGCAGCCGTAACCGGAACCGGTCGGGTGAGACGCCGAGTGTGTGTGCGGTCTCGTCGCCGACCGCGAGGATGTCGAGTCGCCGCCCCAGCACGGTCAGGTAGAGGACCGTGCCGAGCACGATGGTCGCGGTGACGGCGAGCAGCGGGTCCCAGCGGGCCAGTCCGAGCGAGCCGAGCAGCCAGAACATGACCGATCGGGCGCCTTCGGCCGACCCGGACGCGAAGATCAGGAAGCTGGTGGCGGCGTAGAGGGCGTATCCGACTGCGACGCCCGCGAGCAGCAGGCGGAGGCTGGTGATCCGCCCGCCGGAGCGCGCGATCAGCAGGACCAGCAGCGACGCGGCGAGCGCGCCGAGGAACGCGCTGCCGGAGAGTGCGTACTGGCCGAATCCGGCGCCCACGCCGAACAGGATCGCGGCGGCCGCGCCGCTTGACGCGCCGGAGTTGATGCCGAGCAGGTACGGGTCGGCGAGCACGTTGCGGACCATGGCCTGCAGCGCGACGCCGCAGACCGCGAGCCCGGCGCCGACAGTCATGCCGAGCAGCACGCGGGGCAGCCGCACCTGCCACACGATCGCCTCCTGCGGCGGCGTCCAGTCGCCGGTGTCCCACCCGGTCAGCCGATGGCCGATGATCCGGGCGACAGTGGCCGGGTCGATGGCGATCGCGCCGGTGCCGACCGCGACGAGACCGGTGACGATCAGCGCGGCGACAAGCCCGGCGGTCCAGAACGCACCGTTGCGACGACGTCCGCGCACGCCGAGCGGATCGGTGGACACCCCACCCTCCTTATTGCCAAGGTTTTGCAACAACCTAGCACCAAGATCAAAGGCGGGATAGATCGCGTATGGTGTCGTGGTGGCGAATCCCAGGCCGATCACGCATTACGGCAACCCCGTGCTGCACCGCCGCTGTGCCGACGTGACCGTCTTCGACCAGGCGCTGTCCGACCTGATCGACGACATGTTCGCGTCCATGTATGAGGCTCGCGGCGTGGGCCTGGCCGCCAACCAGATCGGCGTCGACGCGCAGATCTTCGTCTACGACTGCCCGGACGCGGACGACGTACGCCAGATCGGCCACGTGGTCAATCCGGTCCTGGTCTCCCGCTCCGCGGTGCTTGACGACGGCACCGAGGGCTGCCTGTCCGTGCCCGGCCCACGCGCCTCAGTGCCACGCGCCACCGAGGCGACGGTGACCGGTTTCGATCGGCACGGCGAGCCGATCACGGTGACCGGCACCGGCTATTTCGCCAGGTGCCTGCAACACGAGACCGACCACCTGCTCGGCACTGTCTATGTGGACCTGCTCCCGGCGGACCAGCGCGACGAGCTGCTGCGCGAGGCCGGACTGCGCTGAGAGAGGTCTGTCGGACCCCACCGCTACGGTGGCGCCGTGTCCGATATAGAGCCCGCGCCGGCCTGGCGGCGCAGTCATCACCTGCGACGCGGCGGCTGGTTCACCACGTCCCGCATCCCGGCCCCGTCCGCCGCCAAGGCGTCCGCGTTCCTGACCCGTCATGAGGCCGAGGCCCGCACGGTCCTGGCGAACACGGGCGGCGACCCCGATCTTGCCGCGGCCGGGCGCGCCGCCCTGGACGATCCGGCGCACGCCACCGGGCTCGGCCTGGCCGTGGTGATCGCTGCCGCAGTCGGCGCGGGCGACTGGCGCGGCGTGACCCCGACCGTGGAGCGGGCCGAGCCGTGGGCGTCACGGCACGGCCTCCCACTCGCGGCGGAGACGGCGGTGGCGCTGGCCGGCATCCGCGCGCACTCGGCGCTGAGCCGCAGGGACGCGGCCGACTGGCTCGACCCCCAGCCGTACCACGGGTGGCCGGACTCCCACAACCACTTCAGCGCGGGGGTACGGGCCCGGCTGGCCACCGCGAGCGACGAGGACCACGCGGCCGCCGAGGCCGCACTCGCCCCCTGGCGGGAGCACGGCCTGCCGCTGCAACGGCTGATGACCTCGTTCCTGATGCCGCACCGGCAGGACTGGGTCGACGAGGACCTGTCCATGGTCCGGACCGCGCCTCTGACGGGCGGCGTGGGCGTACCGCTGCTGCTCTCGTCCGTGCGGACCGGCCCGCAGCTCGAGGCGGCCGCGGCCGCGACGGAACCGTTCGCGATCAGGTGGACCGGCGGCACGCTCACCTCAATGGTCGAGGGCGTCGGCGCGGACGCGCTGCCGGTGCTGCTGCGCTGGTTCGACGAGCCGTACATCGAGGCGGAGGCGCGCCGGAGATGCGCGGCCATGATCGCGGCACTGCCGTCCGACGAGGCGTTCCAGGTGCTGCTGGACCGAGCCGCTCATCCCGCGGTACGGGCGGCGCTCGCGGACGCGGCGACGCGGTATCCGCGCCGGGCGGTACGGCTCGCGGCGGGATCCGGCGCCCCGGCCGTGGCGGCGCTGCTGCGCGTGCGGGTGGCAGGCGATCCGGCGATGGCCGAGGAACTGCTGCCGGAGCTGGCCGGGCCGCCTGCCGACCGGGTGCGCGCGGCACTGGCAGCCACGGCAGAGGTGACCCTCGACGCGCCGGCCGGGAACGTTCCGGCCGCGTTGACAGCCCTGTCCGGGACGCGTGCGCTGCCGTCGTGGGCGACTCCGGCCGGGTTGCCCCGGATCGCGCTCCGGGACGGCTCCGGCACACTGCCACCGGAGGCCGTCGGACACCTGCTGGCCGCACTGTCGGCCCCCGCACCCAGCCGGAACGCCACCAAAACCCCCGCACCCGGCCGAGACGCCATCAAGACCCCCGCACTCGCCCGGGACGCCGTCAAGACCCCCGCACCCAGCCGAGACCCCATCAAGAACCACGCACTCGGCCGGGACGCCGTCGAGGCGCTCGACCCGGGCGACCGGGCCGAGTTCGGCTGGGCGCTGTTCGAGCGCTGGCAGGCGGCCGGCGCACCGGCGAAGGAGAGTTGGGCGCTGACCGCGCTGGGCCTGCTCGGCGACGACGGGACCGTGCGCCGCCTGACGCCGGTGATCCGCGCCTGGCCGGGTGAGGGCGGCCACCGCAAGGCCGTCCTCGGGCTGTCCGTGCTTGCGGCGATCGGCACCGGCGTGGCGCTCATGCACCTGCACGGCATCGCGCAGCGCGTGACGTTCAAGGCGCTAAAGGACCGGGCCGGGGAGAAGATCGCCGCGGTCGCGGCCACGATGGGGCTGAGCGCGGCCCAGCTCGCGGACCGCCTGGTGCCGGATCTCGGCCTGTCCGCGGACGGTTCGCTGCTGCTTGACTACGGCCCGCGCCAGTTCACGGTCGGCTTCGACGAGCAGCTGCGGCCGTACGTGACGGACGCCGCCGGCCGACGGCTGAAGTCGCTGCCGAAACCCGGGGTGAAGGACGATCCCGCCGCGTACTCGCGGTTCGGCGCGCTGAAGAAGGACGTCCGGATGATCGCGGCCGACCAGGTCCGGCGGCTGGAGCGGTCGATGGTGGAGGAACGCCGCTGGTCCGGGGCGGAGTTCCGCGAGTTCCTGGCCGGGCATCCGCTGCTGTGGCACCTGGTGCGGCGCCTGGTCTGGGGCGTGGTGGACGGTCCGTGCTTCCGGGTGGCCGAGGACCGGACCTTCGCCACGGCCGACGACACGGCGCTTACCGTGCCGGACGACGCGGTGATCCACCTGCCGCACCCGGCCGCGGTGGATCTCGCGCCATGGGCCGGGGTCTTCACCGACTACGAGATCGTGCAGCCGTTCCCGCAGATCCACCGCGAGGTGTTCACGCAGGTCGGGGACGTGAAGAACGTGACGGTGCCGGTCGGGCGGGTGCTCGGCCTGGAACCGCGCGGCTGGCGGCGCGGTTGCGCGGAGGACAACGGCGTGCAGGGCTGGATCGAGCGGCCGGTCGGCGACGGGCTCACCGCAGCGATCATGCTGGACCCGGGCATCGCGATCGGCGCGCCGGACGTTTTTCCCGAGCAGACGCTTGAGGAGCTTGTGCTGCTGCCCGGCCCGGCCCACGTCGGGTGGCGTCGTGACGGCACGGTCCCCTGGGACCGGCTCTCCCCCACCGCCGTCTCCGAACTGGCCCGCGACCTGAACGCCCTCACCCAGAGTTAGCGGCGCTTTCGTGGGGCGGCGGAGCGTGGCGGCTGGGCGCGCATGTGGTCGCGGACGCGGGACATGATGTCGCCGAGGGTACGCAGATCGTCCGCGGAGAGCGGAGCGAGGAGCGTGCCGCGGACGGTCTCGATGTGCCCGGGGAACACCCGGGCGAGGAGCGCGCGCCCGGCGTCCGTGAGGGTGACAAGCGTGGCGCGGTCGTCGTCCGGGCTGGGGCCGCGCGTGATCAGGCCGGCCTTCTCCAGCTGGCCGGCCTGGTAGGTCAGGCCGCTGCGGCTGTAGACGACGCCGTCCGCAAGCTCGGTCATGGACAGCCCGTCCCGCGCGTCGCCGAGCCGGGCGAGCACCTGGAACTGCACATAGCTGATGTCTCCGGCGGTCCGCAGCTGCTGCTCGACGTGGTGCTGGAGCAGGCTGGCGCTCTCCATGAACGCGAAGTAACTGCTCAGCTGCTGCGGATCGAGCCCATCGGTCACCCGCACAGCGTACCCGTGCGAATTCGAAGCACCGAGGTGCGAGAAGGGTCAGGAACGGTCAGAAATCGAGAAGCGCGCCGGGAGTCGGTGCACCTAGCGTGAGCTGCATGAACAAGTTGATTCGCCAGGTGCACCGATGGTTGTCGATCGCGTTCACCGCCGCCGTTGTGCTGGTCACAGTTCTGCTCGTCGTGCAGGGTGAGCCGGCCGGCTGGGTCTACACGCTTCCCGTACTCCCGCTGCTGTTGCTCCTGGTCTCCGGGTTGTATCTGTTCGTGCTGCCCTACGTGCAGCGGCGCCGGCGGGCTAGCGCAGGAGCCTGACCGCCGCGGTGTCGCGAAGCCAGGCGTCGGCCTCCGCGTCGGTCCAGCCGGCCTCGCGGAGCAGCCGGGGCCAGGAGTAGATGCCGAAGAGGTACCAGAGCACGTCCGTCGCGCGGTCCACGTCGACGCCGTCCGCGAGTGCGCCAAGCTCGTCCAGCCGCCGGGCGCCGGCCGCGAGCGCAGCCCGGTAGGTGCGGTTACCGGCGGTGAGCAGGCGGCGGGCGAACGGCTCGTAGGCGGCCGTGTCGAGCAGCAGCCCGATCACGGCCGCGTGCCTGCGGTAGGTGAGCCCGGTGCCGTCCGCGAGCAGGTCGATCACCTCGCGGCCGGTGGCGGCGACCCGGATCGCCTCGGTGGTGCGCTCCACCTCGGTGTCCTCGACGCCCTGCCGGACCAGCTGTTCGAGCAGGACCGGCTTGCCGCCGACGCTTGTGTAGACGGTGGCCACCACCACGCCTGCGGCCTTCGCGATGTCGTTGACCGTGGCCTTGGCGTACCCGTCGGCCGTGAAGCGTTCCAGCGCGGCGCGCAGGATGAGGACGCGGGTGTGCTCCGCGGCCTGCGCGCGCCGGGAGTTTGGGTTCACGGCCATGGTGCTCCTTGTGCGGGCGGCCGGGCGCGGCCGCCGTTGGAGCTTAGATCGCGGCGGCCAGCGATGCGGCGACCTCGTCCGGCGAGGTCATCGCGTCGATCTGCTTGCGCACGCCGGCGGCGGCCGCGGCGAACCGCGGGTCGGTGAGCACCGCGTGCACGGCGGCGCGCAGCTGCTCCGGGTCGGGCCGGCCGGGCGCGGTCGCCACGCCGCAGCCGGCCGCGGTGACGGCCGCGGCCTGCACGAACTGGTCCGCGCCCTGCGGCACCACCACGATCGGCAAGCCGAGCGAGAGCGCGCCGAGCACCGTGCCCGCGCCGCCGTGCGTGACGACAGCGGTGACGCCGTCGAGTAGTCCCACCATCGGCTGGAACGGCACCAGCCTCGGGTCCGGCACGGCGCCGGGCAGCGCGGTCCCGACGAACTCGGCGTCACTCCCCTCCGCAAGCGTGGACAGCAGGTCCAGCACCATCTCCGGGTCCGCGACGTGCGACCCGAACGTGACGAGCACGCGGGGACGGCCGGGCGCGGGTGGCGGGAACGCCGCGGTGACGTCGCCGTCCGGGCCGCGGTGCGCCTCCGGGCGGAGCGTCAGCCGGGTCACGCCGTCCGGGATGCCGAGCGGGCCGAGCGCGTCCGGGCACACGTCGAGCAGCCATCGGCCGGCCGGGAGCGTGACCGGGGCGTCAAGTCCGCGCGCGGTGAAGTAGGGGGCCGCGTTCGCCGCGATCGCGTTCAGGAATTCGGGCGGAGCGCCGGGGCCGGTCGAGACCGTGGCCAGCGGCGTGCCGAGCTCGGCCGCGGCCAGCGCGCCGACCAGGTCGAACACCTCGTTGACGACCAGGTCCGGCGCCCAGTCGCGGGCCGCGGCGAGCGCCTCCTCCGCGGTCGTGTCCAGGCGGACATCACCGAAGAACGCGGCCACGCTCTCCGGCGTCGGGTCGGCGGCCGGGTCCCGGCCGGAGCGCGCGGCGGCCTCGGCGAACAGCACGTCCGGCATCGGGCCGGCGGGCAGCAGCGTGAAGCCCTCGCCAAACAGCACCGGCGCCATCCCGGCCGCGGTCACGAACGCGACCTCGTCGCCACGGCGGAAAAAGGCACGAGCCAACGGCAGGAGGGGGTACGTGTGCCCGATCGCGGGCGTGCAGCTGAACAGAACTCGCATGTCCATCAGAATAGCGTTCCAGTGATCAGAATGCCATTCCGACGATGTGCTGCTGCCCGCCCGGCCACGGGATCGCGCCGATCGTCGGCGGCGACCGTGAGACGCACCGGGACCGCGGCGGCCGGCGGCGGACCGGAAGGGACGACTTCGCAGGCCAGCAGCCTCGAAGTCCGGCTTCCGGGCGAAAACTGAAACGGTCCACTGTGGGGTGTGCGGTTACCGATACACTGCGGAGGCATCGACCGCCGCCACCGGATAGGACCCACGCATGGCCGACCGTCAGGTACCACCGGGTATCGACACCAGCACCATGCACCCGGCCCGCCGGTACGACTACCTGCTCGGCGGCAAGGACAACTTCGAGGCCGACCGGGTCAACGCGGAAATGCTCACCAGGTTCTTCCCCACCGCGCGCATCTCCGCGTTGGAGAACCGGCGGTTCCTGCGGCGGGCGGTCACCTTCCTGGCCCGCGAGGCCGGCATCCGGCAGTTCCTCGACATCGGCAGCGGCCTCCCCACCGCGCCGAACGTGCACGAGGTCGCGCAGGGCATCGCACCCGCCACCCGCGTCGTCTACGTCGACAACGACCCGATAGTGCTTGTCCACGCGCGGGCGCTGCTGACCAGCTCGGCCGAGGGCGCCACCGCCTACGTCGATGCGGACCTCCGCGACCCGGACCGGATCCTCTCCGACGCCGGCCTGCGCGACACGCTCGATCTCACCCAGCCGGTCGGGCTGATGCTCGTCGCGGTCATGCACTTCTTCCCGGAGGAGATGCGGCCGTACGCACTCGTCGGCCAGCTGGTCGCGGCCATGGCGCCCGGCAGCTACCTGACCATGTCCAACGGCACGCTCGACTACCTGTCGCCGGACGACGCGGCCAACCTGCGCGGCGCGTTCGCCCGCAGCGGGGAGCCGGCCGCGCCACGTACCCGGGAGGAGTTCGCCAGGTTCTTCGACGGCCTCGAGGTGATCGCACCCGGCATCACCTCGGTCGCGGACTGGCGCGCGGACACCGAGCCCGAACCGCGCCCGACCGCCGCCGAGGCCGCCGTCTATGCGGGCGTCGCCCGGATCCCCTGAAGCGCACAGAGTCACCCCTCGCGGGTGGAGTGGAGCTGGTCACAACGGGGTAGTTGCCGCTCGTGAGCAATCTGAACACGTCGCTTCCGCCCGAAGCCAACGAGGTCCGGACCTGGGTGCTGCACAGCCCGGACCAGCTCCGCACGCTCCGGGCCGGGCTGAGCGAGGAGATCACGGGTGAGCCGCTCGCCGAGGTGCCGGAGCGGATGCTTCTGGTGGCGACGGAACTGGCGACGAACGCGATCCGGCACGGCCGGCCGCCGACCGAGGTGCGGCTGCTCCGCACCGAGGACCAGTTCGTGCTCGACGTGCTGGACCGCGACCCGAACACTCCGCCGGAGCCGGTCGACCCGTCGTGGGAATCGGCCGGCGGGCGCGGGCTGCAGATCGCGCAGTCGCTGTCACTTGACGTCGGCTGGTACACCACGCCGCACGCGAAGCACGTGTGGGCGAGCTTCCCGGTACCCGCTACCGGGCCGTTTGACGTGGACTGAGGCTCAGGCTCGCCTCGATCTCGGCAGCGGGCCGGGGCGGGCTGAACAGGTAGCCCTGGCCGCTCGTGCAGCCGAGCAGTTGCAGCTCCGCGACCTGCGCCGGTGACTCGATGCCCTCGGCGACGGTGTCGAGGCCGAGGATCTGGCCGAGCCGGACCACGGCCTCGGCGACCGCAGCGCCCCGGGTGGTGCTGTCCAGCTGTGTCACGAAAGCCCTGTCGATCTTGAGGACGTCGATCGGCAGGCCGATCAGGTACTGCAGCGACGAGTACCCGGTGCCGAAGTCGTCGATCGCGATCCGGATGCCGAGCGCCCGGAACTCGGCGAGGATCGGCGCTGCCGTGTCCGCGACCACGATCGCGGTCTCGGTGATCTCCAGCGTCAGGTGCGCCGGGGACAGGCCGGTCCGCTCCAGTACGCCGACGATGTCCGCCACGATGCCGGGCTTGAGCAGCTGGCGGGGCGACAGGTTGACGCTCAGGTGCAGTGGGTCGTGGTGCTGGCGGAGCTGCCAGTCCTGCACCTGCGCGCACGCCTCCTCAAGGATCCACAGCCCGACCGTGTGAATCAGCTGGGACCGTTCGGCGATCGGCACGAACTCGCTGGGCGGGACGGACCCGTACGACGGGTGATCCCACCGGGCGAGCGCCTCGACGCCGACAGTCCGGCCGGTCGCCAGGTCGACGATCGGCTGGTAGTGCACGTGCAGCTGACCGGCGTCGATCGCGAGCTCCAGCAGGTCCGCGAGAATCGCCTCCCGAGTGCGCTGGTCGGTCATCGACGGGTCGTAGGCCCGCCACCCGTGCTTGTCGTTGCGCTTGGCCTCGTACATCGCCATGTCGGCCCGGTGCTGCACGGCCTTGGCGTCCTCCCCGGCGATCGAGGTGGCCACACCGATGCTGGCATGCGCGTGGATGACGTGCTCCCCCACCTCGACCGGCGTGCTCGCGAACGCGGCCAGTACCCGCTCGGCCACGGCACCGGCCTCGGCGTCGCTCTCCAGGTCGAACAGCACGATGACGAACTCGTCGCCGCCCACCCGGGCCGCGAGATCCGAGACTCGGATCTGCCCGCGCAGCAGCTGTGCCACGTGGGTGAGCAGCACGTTGCCGGTCTCGTGGCCGTACCTGTCGTTCACCGGTTTGAAGTCGTCCAGGTCGATGAGGAGAATTCCGTACGGGCCGGTGGCACGGTGCAACCCGGCGCGCAGCCCCGCCAGGTTCGCCAGCCCGGTGAGCGGATCTGTGCTGCTCACCTCACGGCTGTCCCGCAGCGACACCACCTGCCTCAGCATGACCGCGATCGTCATCGCGCACTGCGCCAGGATCAGGCCGCCCCAGGTGAGGAACGCCTGGTCCTTGATGGTGATGGCGACAAGCACCACGCTGCCGAGCGCTACGCCGATGTACGGCAGGTGGGTGGACCAGATCGGCGGCGCGCTCCAGGTCACGCCCGCGTCCGACTGCGCGCCCGGCTCCATCCGCATCGCCGCGACAGTCATGATCAGGCTGGCCGAGGTCAGTGCCAGCACCGCGAGCGCGTTGGTGTCCGGTTCGCCGCCGTTGATCCGGATCGAGGAGAACACCGTGTCGCTCACCGCCCAGAGGATCATGCCGCCGAGCAGCAGCGTGATCGGCTCGTGCAGCCCCCGGGATGCGCCCCGCAGCAGTACGGTGCCGATCACCACGCTGAGCAGCAGATTGCCCAGCCCGAAGCCGATGTCGAACACCCACCGGTAGCTTGCCGGCGTGTGCGAGGCGGGTTCCAGCACCAGGTGCCAGACCAGCATGAACGCGCAGCTGAACACGGTGAGCAGCTCGGCGGCGAAGGCGAGCCGCTCCCGGCCGCGCAACCGGCTGATCGACGCGGACAACGCCGCCGCCGTCAGGGCGAGGAACATCGCGAGGCCGCTGAGCGCGCCGGCCCACCACCAGGCGAGTGCGCCGGTTACCTCGTTGACCGCGAAGCAGATCGACATGGACAGCGAGAGCGCCCGGCCGGCCGCGGTGATCCGCCAGGTGCGGCGGGCACCGTACCGGGCGGCGCGCAGGCTGTAGCGGATGCCAAGCGCGTCCAGCGCCAGCAGCGACATGCCGAAGATCGGCGAGCGCAGGTCAGGTGAGAGGAGCGACACCATCTGCCCGGCCGCGATGATCACCGCGAGCACGACCGGAGCGGCGATCCCGCGCCGTCTCAGGAGCGCAGGCGTCATCACGGCACCTCCTGGACACGGCACTGTTCCAGGGGTTCCCATCGGCAGGACGGCCACCGGATGAAGCGTTGCCGGATAATCGCACACACCGGCGGCCTCACGACCGGAAGGTTGTCGATCTCGACGCGGGTGATCGCCGCGATGTGCCAGCCGTAGATCCGCAAACGCGGTCAGGAGGCCGGAGGAGCGCCTTAACGACGCCCGGTGGTCAGGGCGACGAGGAACTGGCCGCCGCCTGCGTCGACGGTTGCGGTCACCGGGAGCGCAGGGGTGAGGCGGGAGAAGCGGTCGACGAGCCAGTCCGCCGCCTCCTGCGCGTCCTTCTTGCTCGGGCAGCGCCCCACGACCTCGCGGCCGCCCTTGCGCTCCAGGCGCTCCGCGACCGCGATCAGCGGGGCGGGCTCGATCACGTGCAGCCGGTCCGGCCAGGCGATGACCACCTTGACCGCGCCCTTGCGCGTGTTGCAGGCACGGTGCGCGAGCCGCTCGGTGATCTTTGACTTCCGGTCCGCGGTGCGGCTGTCGACGCTCGGGCCACGCGGGTCGTTCACCGGCATGTCCGGGTCGACGGCTTCGTCGCACACCCAGCAGCGCCAGCCGTCCCGCGTCGCCACGTCCTCAAGGAGACTCATCCGCACAACGTAGCCGGTCCGCCCACGACGGAGAGCAGCGGCGGGAAGGACTCGCGGGAGCCCGCCCATCACCGGCTGCGTCACCGCGGCCGATGCGGACACGCCCGCTTCCGGCCACTTCAGCCGAACGCGGACCATCACGGCGAGTGGGGTGTGCGGGCCATCACGGCCGGGGAGCAGGCTGACCCGGCCGGTGGGGCGCGGGGCTCGGGTACGGTGCCGAAATGGAATTCCAGGATGTCGTCCGGCGCCGGCGCATGGTGCGTAGCTTCGACCCGGACCGGCCGGTGCCGCCGGAGGTCGTGGACCGGATCGTCGACAACGCCCTGCGTGCGCCGTCGGCCGGTTTCTCGCAGGGCTGGGGATTCCTGGTGCTTGACACCGCGGCGGACATCGCGCTGTTCCGGGACTCGGTGCGGCCGGCCGAGCAGCCGGAGAACTGGTTCGCGGCGAACGTCGAGGCTCCGCTGCTGATCGTCGCGCTGTCGAACAAGGACGCCTACCTGGAGCGGTACGCCCAGGCGGACAAGGGCCACGCCGACCGTTCCGAGGGCTGGTGGCCGGCACCGTACTGGGACATCGACACCGGCATGGCCTCGCTGCTGATGCTGCTGACCGCGGTCGACGCCGGGCTGGGCGCCTGTTTCTTCGGCCTTCCCGCGGGCCGGGTCGACTCGTTCCGGGAGGCCTTCGGCGTGCCGGCGCACTTCAACCCGATCGGCGCGATCTCCGTCGGCTACAGCGACGAGCCGCCCCGCGACCTGCGCGCGCGCCGTCGCCCCAAGGATGACGTCGTGTACCGCGGCCGGTGGCAGCACACGCCGGAGTGACCCCGGCGGGACCGCCGGCGGGAGGGAATCGCGGCGCGTGAGCCCGCGGGAGCGTGCGGGCCGCGGCCAGAGACGGATGTGGGAAGCGGAAATCTGGTTGCGGCCGCAGGCCCGGGTTGGTCATGATCTCGGGCATGACGTACTGACGGACTGCAATCAGTGAAATCGGCCCCCGGTGGCGAAACGCCCGGGTTGTGCCGTGCGTCCGCGTGTCTCCAGATCTGGTGAAGTGAGTTCTCCGTGCCCAAGGCCAGTGTGTCCGTTTTCGCGTCCGAGTCGAGTTGGATCGAGTCCGATGCGCTCGATCAGTGTCACCAGGTGGCCGCGCTCGACGGGATGGTCCATGTCGCCGCCATGCCTGACCTGCATCCGGGCAAGGGGGCGCCGATCGGGGCGGCGATGTCGTCCCGCGTGCTGTATCCGTTCCTTGTGGGTTCGGACATCGGGTGCGGGATCGCGGTGTTCCCGATCCGGATCAAGCGGCCGGCGCCGGAGCGGCTGGCGGCACGGTTCCCGGATCTGGACCGCCCGCTCGATCCGGGCGACGAACTGATAGATCAAGAGATTCCCGCAGGGTACGGAGAGCAGCTCGGCACGGTCGGCCGCGGCAACCACTTCGTGGAGCTGGCGCGGGTGCAGGCGGTGCACGACGACGCGCACGCGGAGCGGCTGGGCCTGCACCCGCACGACCTGGTCCTGATCGTGCACAGCGGTTCGCGCGGGCTTGGTGAGCGGATCCTGCGCGCCCACACCGAGGTGCACGGCGCGGGCCCGGCCGCGGACGTGGACGCCTACCTGGCCGCGCACGACGAGGCGGTCCGGTGGGGTTCGCTGAACCGGCGGCTGATGGCGGCGCGGGTCGCGCTGGCGCTTGGCGCGGTGCCGGAGGAGCCGATTGTGGACGAGTGCCACAACTCGGTGGAGATGGTCGGCGGGCTCTACCTGCACCGCAAGGGCGCGGCGAACGGCGACCGGCGCGACGTGCTCGTCGCGGGCACCCGCGGCACCGCGTCCTACCTGGTCGCGGCGCATGCGGGCGCGGACGCGAACTACTCGGTGGCGCACGGCGCCGGGCGGAAGATGTCCCGGGCGGACGCGCTGCGGCGGGGGAAGGCGAAGCACACGGTGGAGGAGCTGCGGCGTACGCCGGTGGGCTCGTTCGTGGTGTGCGGCGACCGGCAGCTGCTGTTCGAGGAGGCGCCGACCGCGTACAAGAAGATCGAGCGGGTGATCGACGACCTGGTCGAGCACAAGCTTGCGACGCCTGTGGTCAGCACGCACCCGGTGGTCACGTACAAGACCGCGGAGAAGGGTGGGCGGCGATGAACCTGCTGGTCTCGGCCGGGCGCGGGCCGGAGGAGTGCACGTGGGCGGTGGCGCGCCTGGTGCAGCGGCTGGAGCGCGAGGCCGCGCGGGCGAAGGCCCCGGTCGCCCGCGTCGAGGAGGTGGCCGGGGATCGGGCCGGCACGTTCCGGTCGGTGCTGCTGGAGATCGGCGACGAGTCCTTCGCCGCGTCCTGGACCGGGACGCTGTGCTGGCAGGCCGCGTCGCCGTACCGCACGACGAGCCGTAAGAACTGGTATGTCATCGCCGCCCCCGTGCGGGTCGGCGCGCCGGTCACGGTCTTCGACGAGTCCGATGTGGAGATCGTGCCGATCCGCACCGGCGGGCCCGGCGGCCAGCATCGCAACAAGGTCAGCTCCTCGGTGCGGGCCACCCACCGCCCGTCCGGCCTGGTCGTGGTCGCGGACGCGGAGCGCAGGTTCGGGCTGAACCGCACGCTTGCGCTGCGCATGCTGCGGGAGAAGCTTGAGGCCGGTGACGCCGCGGCCGGTGAGCGGCTCAAGACGCAGCGGTGGGAGGTCCACGACGATCTCGTCCGCGGCGACCCGATTCGCACCGAACGGCCGTAGAGCGGGGCCCGTTCCCCGGCCTACGCTCGTGCGGTGGCGCTGAGTATCGACTTCGGCACATCAAATACCGCCGCGGCCGTGTCCACACCGGCCGGTGGGGCGCGGCCGCTGCTCTTCGACGGCTTCCCGCTGCTGCCGTCCGCGGTCTGCGTGGACGCGGACCGGATCCACACCGGGCGGGACGCGGTGCAGTGGGGCGGCAGCCGGCCGGACGCGTTCGAGCCGTGGCCGAAACGGCGCATCGACGACGGTGTGCTGCTGCTCGGTGCACGCGAGCTACAGGTCGAGGACGTGATCGCGGCGGTGCTGGGCCGGGTGGCCGCGGAGGCGCCGGGCGCGGGTGAGGTGGTGCTGACGCATCCGGCCGCGTGGGGGCCGCACCGGCGGGCCGTGCTGACCGCGGCGGCCACGCGTGCCGGACTGGGCGCGCCGCGACTGGTGGCGGAGCCGGTCGCGGCCGCGCACCGGGTGGCCGCGCTCGGGCACGACGTGCCGGTGGGCCGGACCGCGGTGGTGTACGACTTCGGCGGCGGCACCTTCGATGCGAGCGTGCTCACCCGTACCGCCGAGGGGTTCGTGGTGGTGGCAAGTGAGGGTCTGCCGGATGCCGGCGGCCTGGACATCGACGAGGCCGTGCTGGGTGTGCTTGCCGCGACGATGCCGGACGCCGGCGGTGCGTGGGAGCGGCTGCTGATGCCTGCCAACTCGGCGGACCGGCGGGCCGCACGGCAGCTGCGCGAGGAGGTACGCGGCGCGAAGGAGATGCTGTCCCGGGGCGCGTCCGCGTCCGTCTACGTTCCGTTGCTGGATCGGGAGTCGGTGCTCGGGCGGCCGCAGTTCGAGCTGGTGGCGCGGCCGGTGATCGAGCGGACGGTGGCCGCGACCCGGTCTGCGCTGCGTGCGGCGGGGCCGGAGACGGGGACGCCGGCGGCGATTTTCATGGTGGGCGGGTCGAGCCGGATCCCGCTGGCGGCGGTGTTGCTGCATCGGGCGTTCGGGGTAGCGCCTGTGGTGCTGGAGCAGCCGGAGCTGGTGGTGGCGCTGGGGGCCCTGGCGACGCCGACGGCATCGGTTGCCCAGATATCCGGGACGCCTCCGATGACCTCGGGCGCTCCTCCACCGGAGCCCGCGACGGCCGGATTGCGGCCGGGCGGCCCGCTGCCCACAGAGCCTTTGCCCGCAGAGCCTTTGCTAGCAGCGCCTTTGCTAGCAGCGCCTTTGCCCGCAGAGTCTTCGCCCGCAGAGCCTGCGCCCGCCGATGCCCGGCCTGGGGCCGACCCGCCCTGGCAGAGTCCGGGCCCGGCGCTGATCGGGATCGGGATGCTGCTCGCCCTGCTGCTGTTCATCGTCGTGGTGCTCAACAACGGATCCTCCGACGTGAACGCCGCCGACCCCAGCGCCCCGCCGAGCCGCACCGGCAGCCCGTCCGCGAGCCCGTCCCCCGCGCCATCCCTCTCCCCCTATCCCCCACCTGTCGACGTCTGCGACAAGATCGAGCACGACCATCTGCGGGACGTGGTGGGCACCGAGGTGATGGAGTTCTTCGTGCCCGATCCCAGCCCCACGATGACCAGCATCAACGGCAACCGCGCGACGATCCTGTGCTACTTCGGGTACACGACCCGGGGCGGTGACGTCGGCGTGCTCACCGCAGACATCACGGACTGGACCTCGGCCGGCGTCTCCACCGGCTGGCTGGGCGTCCTCCGCCGGGACACCGAGGAGCTGGCGAAGGACGGCACGACGGTGACGGTTGAGGACGTCACCGGAGCCGGGGACCGCGCGTTCCGGTATGAGGTGCGGCCGCCCACCGGCTATGTGCGGATCGGTATGGCGCGGGCGGACCGGAACCTCGCGCTTGACTTCTGGGTCCGCAGCGACGAGATCCGCTACGACGGTCCGGAGCGGTACGCGGTGACTGATGCGCTGCGTGCGGACACCGCCGCCACACTCGCCAATCTGCTTGCGTCCTAGGCCACTTCTTGTACGCATCGTTGCATACAAGGCGGTAGCGTCGTCCGTATGACGGCGACGCTCCTTGCCCCGGTCACGGCACCCGCGACAGCGAAACGGCCGTGGATCTCCGTCTACGCCGTCATGTTCTTCTCCACCTGGGCCGGCAACCAGTTCAGCCCGCTGCTGCTGCTCTACAAGCAGCGCGAGCACTACTCCGCGTTCGCGGTCAACGGGTTCCTCGGCGTCTACGTGCTCGGCCTCGGCCCGGCATTCCTGCTCAGCGGCGCGCTCTCGGACCGCTACGGCCGTCGCCCGGTCATGTTCGGCGGCGTGCTTGCCGCGCTCGCCGCAAGCACCGCGCTCGCGTTCGGCGGCTCCGGCCCACTGATGATCTGCGTGGGCCGGTTCCTCGCCGGGATCGCGGTCGGCACCGCCACCTGCGTCGGGACGAGCTGGCTGAAGGAACTGTCCCAGCCGCCCTACGACCTCCGCGCGGACGCCGGCTCGGGCGCGCGCCGGGCCACCACGTCGTTCGCGCTCGGCTCGGCCACCGGCGCGCTCGTCGCGGGCCTGATCGCGCAGTGGGGACCGTGGGCGCTCCAGCTGCCGTACCTCATCCACGTGGTCCTGACCGTGCCGTTCGCCTGGCTGGTCCTGCGCGCGCCGGAGACCGCGGGCTCGCCCGGCCCGCTGTCCGGCAGGCTGCGGGTGCCGGCCGCCGGGCACCGCCGGTTCGTGCGCGTGGTCGCGGTCGCGGCGCCGTGGCTGTTCGTGGCGCCGTCCCTCACCTACGGCTACCTCCCGGTGCTTCTGGAGAAGACCACAGGCACCCTCGGCATCGGGTACGCGACGCTGCTCTGCGTGCTCGCGCTCGGTACGTCCGCGCTGGTGCAGCCGTGGGCCAAGCGCTTGGACCGGGTGGACAGCGCCCGCGGGCTGGTGATCGCGATCTCGGTGATCACGGTCGGTGTCGCGCTCGCCGCGGCCGCGAACCAGTTGCAGTCCTGGATGGCCGGCCTGGCCGTGGCCGTGGTGATGGGCGGCGGGATCGGCGTCGGCATGGTGTCCGGCATCCTTGAGGTGCAGCGGATCGCGGGGCCGTCCGACCTGGCCGGGCTGACCGGCGTGTTCTACGCGATCGCGTACACCGGCTTCCTCACGCCCACGCTGCTGGCCGCGATGGCGGGCACGACCGGGACCACCGGGCCGCTGCTCGGACTGACCGCGCTCGGGGTGCTCTGCCTGCTGGCGCTTGTCACCGCGGGCCGGAGGCATCTGCCCGCGCGCTGAACGGGCCGGGGCCGGGGCTTCCTCACTCCCGCCCGCGCAGCCGCAGCGCCTCGATCACCGCCGCGGCCATCGTCTCGCCGCGGCTCCGGGTCAGCCCGTTGCGCTCCGCGGCCGCGACCACCTCGGCGTAGACCGCGGATTCCTCCTCCGGTTCAAGCGCGACCGCGGGCCTCTGGCGGGTCAGCAGCGCGGCCAGGCGACGCTCGCCCGCGTCGCCGATCGTGGCCACCGCCCATTCGGTGCTTCCGGTGACCGCCGCGGCGGACAGGTAGGAGAGCACCGACAGCAGCACGGAGGAGACCACGCCGAGGTCGGCCTCGCGAGCCGCCCGCGTGACGAGCGGCCGTCCCCGGCGCAGTTCCGCCGCGACGTCGTCGAAGAGCTCCAACTCCGACGGGTACGCCGACGTGATCACCTGCCGCCCGAGCACCACCACCTCGTCGTACTGCCCCTTGGTGCCCTGCCCGCCGCGTCGCCAAAAAGCCACAGTCGTACCCCGTACCGTCGTCCCGGACGTCCCTTGCCCGCCCAACGCGCACGTTCCGTACGCGGTAACGGCGTGTCGCCCGCGCAGGGTCGTCCGTCCGGCGTCACGCACCGGGCCGTCGGTCAGCGGCAGGTGAGGCGGGCCGCGGCCCAGTCGGCGTGGTCGAAGTTCTTGGAGTCGCCGCCGTCGGTGACGCGCAGGGTGAGGCGGCGGACGCCTGTGACATCCGCGGTCACGCCGTACGCCGGGTCGGCGCTGCGCAGGACGCCGGTGCCGGTCAGCAGGCGGCCGTCGCCGAGAACCTCGAAGGTGGCGGAGCCGGGCGAGGTCACCTCGTCGTCGATGCCGGCGAGGGCGGTGAAGGACGTGCAGGCGGCGCCGAGCCAGACGGTCACCTCGGCCGGCGCATGCGTGCCGATGCCCTTCGGGTGGACCGTGCCGTGAAGCGTGAGCGGGTTGCCGTCACCGCCGGCCTGCTCGCCGTTGGACCGGTCGCGCTCGACCGGCCCGTAGCCGTTGGACTCGCTGAGGAACGGCAGGTCGCTGACCCACGCGTTGCCGGTGGGCACGGGCGGCGGCACGAAGAGACGGACCGCCTGCTCGACGTGCACGGTCTCGGTACGCCAGCGGTAGGTCGCCACGATCGGCAGGTCGACGGCGCCGACCGTACCGGCGGGCACGGTGAGCGGCCAGGAGCCGGTGAGCGACTCCCCGCCGTTCAGCCGGGCGGCCGTCACGGGGGTGCCGCCGGCGGCTGGGGCCAGGCGGACGTCGGTGATCGGGCCGCCGGCCGGGAGCGTGAAGGTCGCGGCCACCGTGATTGTCGCGCCGGGCTGGGCCTCCGCGGTCGGCGGGGTCACGGTCAGGGTGGTGGCGGGGACCTGCTCGACCGGCCGGTCACAGGTCGCCGAGCCGGTGTACGGGCACAGCGCGGTCACGAAGCCGCCGTTGGCCGCGAGCGGCACGGTGAGCGTGTCGCCGCGGCGGACGATCCGGGACTCGCGGACCAGGCCGTGGTCGCCGTCGCGAAGCGTCTCGGCCAGCCAGCGGCCGGTGGGAAGGAAGCCGAGCGCGACGGGCAGGTTCCTGGCGGGGGTGGCGCTGAGGCCGGCCGCCCACCAGCGGTCGCCGGAGCGGCGGGCGAGAACAGAGGAACTGCCGGGCTCGCCGGAGAGCAGGCGCGTCTCGTCCCAGACGGTCGGGATCTGGTTGAGCGTGCGAAGCGCCTCGGGGTGCGCCTCGTAGGTCTCGAAGCGGTCGGCGAGGTGCTGCCAGCCGGACTCGTAGACGACGGAGAGCGCGACTTCGTGCGCGTCGGTGGTGTCGCGGTCGGTGACCGCCCAGGTGACCGGCGTGTAGTCCATGCCGCCTGCGACGTTGCGGGTGAACGGGAAGATCGTGTTGGTGGCGGCGCGGGTACGGAACTGTTCGGCGCCGCGGACCGCCTCCTGGGTCAGCACGTGCGGCCAGGTGCGCTGAAGGCCGCGGGGTGTGGTGGCGCCGTGGAAGTTGACCATCAGTTTGAGCGCGGCGGTGGCCGGGAGGATCTTGTCGTACCAGCGGAACCTGGCCTGGCTGTCCGAGTCCATGAAGTCGATCTTCAGGCCGGCCACGCCCCACGACGTGAGCAGTGGCAGCAGGGTGTCGCGCTCCTGCGCGGTGTCGAGCCGGGTCCAGTGCAGCCACAGGATGACGTCGACGCCGCGGGCGCGGGCGTAGCGGACCACCTCGGGGACCCAGGAGGCGTCCCAGCCCTCGTCGATCAGCACGTAGGGCCAGCTGTTGCGGGCGGCGAAGTCGATGTACTGCCGCTGGCGGACCGGATCCGACGGGCTGGAGTGCTCGGACAGCCACGACCAGGCGACGACGCCGGGGCGTACCCACGAGGTGTCTGTGATCTTCGATGGCGGGGCCAGGTCGTCGACAAGCGTGCTCTCCGTGACGGTGGCGAGATCACCGACGATCGCGACGCGCCAGGGCGTGGCGAGCGGCCCGGCCGAGGTGATCGCCGCGTCGGCAAGCGTGACCGCGTAGGTCCCGCCGCCGGTGTGCCGGAGCCGGGCGCCGTCATAGCGGCCGTCCACATCGGACTCGGTAAGCAGGGCGTAGGTGCCGCCGATGCGGAAAAGAGCAGGGAAACCGAAATCCGCCCGGGGTACGGCGCCGGCCGCGCCCTGGATCCAGGCCTCCTCGTAATTCGGCGAGTACGGCAGCAGGGAGGCGGTGGCATCCGCGGGAACAGCCCAGGACGACGTTTCGCCGGTGACCGTGACGCTCGCCCCCGGCAGCACGTACCGGTAGGCGGCGCCCTCGTCCGACACCCGCACCACGAGATCGAGCCGCGCCCCGCCCGCGCCGCTGAAGGAGAACGTCGACTCGCGCAGCGCGGTGTCCCGCTGCAGCTGCTTGCCGGTCGTCATCGTGTAGGTCTCGCGGATCTCGCGGTTGCCACGCGACACGAACGTCAGCCCGGCGCCGAGGTCGGCCGCCGCGGTCCGGATCCCGATCGGTGAGGCCGCAAGCACCCCGTCCACCCCGAACGCGAGCCGCCCCTCATCAAGCGTGACCCGCGCGGTCACCCCGCCGGACGGTCCGGGCACGGCCCACTCCTGCGGCGCCGCCCGCCCACCCGGCGCACCGGGCACGAGCGACACGACGAGGGCAGCGGTCAGCAACAGGTGCACGAAGTCTCCCCAACGACAGAAATCGATGCCTTCCCCGACCCTATGCGCACCGCCACGCTCAGGACAATGCCCGGCGTCAATTCGTCGCGGGGCGGTTGCGCGGCCGGGTGCGGACCCCGGCCGAGCTCCCGAAGGCATCGGCAAAGACTGATCAACCGGTCAGGACGTCGCGCAGCCGCCGCGCCTGCTTCACGGTCTGCGAGGAACCGCCGCTGTCCGCGAGCGCGTCCAGGCCCGGCATCGCACCTGTCGCGCCGGACCGGGCGGCGCAGTCGGCTGCCAGCGACAGCACCGCGTTGAACCGGTGCGGGCGCTCATCGGCGGCGAGCAGGGCGGGCAGCGCCGCGGACAGCACGGCCCAGACCGTGGCGTGCGCGCCGGCCCGCGCCACCTCGCCGAGGACTGTCTGCCAGTCCGGGGCGAGGCGCCGGTCCGCGAACAGCGCGCCGCAGCCCGCCGCGTCGAACTCGCCGCGCGCGGTCAGCTGGAGCACCGCGTCCACGATGCTCACCACGGTCCTGGAGGTGGCACCGGCGATCGCACGGGCGACAAGCGTGGTGACGGCGAGACCGGCGGGACCGTCCGCCTCGACAAGCAGCGGCAGGTCCGGCCAGAACTCCTCGCGGTCGCCGTAGTGGTTGATCTGTGCCGCCAGGTGCTCGCGGTGCACCGGGAGCACCGCAAGCCAGCGCGGCAGCGGGCCGCGCTCCTCGTGGTAGTGGCAGCCGCTGCCCAGCCCGGTGCCGAAGAGAGTGAACGGCTCGGAGAAGCCGTCGTCCAGCGCGGGCAGCCGGGCGGGCGGCAGCTCGGGGGTCCGGCCGGCCGTGATGCCGCCGCCGTCGAGCCACCGCGCGTAGCGGACGGCGTCCGGCGTGCCGAGCGCGGTGGCCGCGGCGGAGAGCCGGGCCCGGCCGGCCGGCTCCGGCAGGCGTACCCGCAGCAGCGCCTGGTCCAGGTCCGCGTGGCCGGCACGCACGCCGTCCCGGGCGTACCCGGTCAGGCGCTCCAGCAGCTCGTCCGGGTCGACCGCGCCGTTCTCCCAGGCCGGGGTGGCCAGCAGGTACGGCACCGGGGTGGTCAGGATCGCGGACGCGGCCTCGCGCACCCGCACCGTCCAGGCCGCGTGGAAGACGCAGATCGCACACCGGCTGTGCCCGTGGCACCGCGCCACCCCGCGGAGCGGCTCGGTGCTGGGTTCCGTGCCGTCCAGCACCGCGGCAAGCGCCTCGTGGATGCGGTCGTGGGGCAGCCGCTTGCGCGTCACCTGGCGCAGCTCGGCGGCGAGCTTCTCCCGGTCCCGGTAGGCGTGCCGGACCAGGCCGTCGAGCACCCGCTCCCGGTCGGCCGGCGCCGCGTGATCGCCGCGCAGCGCGACAAGCGCGGCCACCTCCTGGGCCAGCTCGACCACGGTCGCGGGCGCGGGCGCGAGGCGGCCCGGTGACGAGACCGGCGGCAACGCGTCCACGACTGACGCCGCCGCGGCGATGAGCCCGGTGCGGGCGGCGAGGTCCGGCGTCAGCAGCGTCGCGGCCTCGGCCAGCTCCGCGCGCAGCGGATCCCCGGCCGGCGGCACGTGCGGCGCGACCAGCTTCCACGCCGCCTGCTGGAGCGCGCTGTCCTCGTGCCCGAACGCGACAGCGATCACCGGCAGCAGCTCCGCCGCGTCCGCGGGGGTGCGCCGCAGCGCCGCGGCAAGCATCTTCAGCTGCGCGCGGACCAGCACCTTCTCCGGGCGCAGCAGCACGTCGCGCGAGGCCTCGGCAAGCGCGCCGGTGTCCAGCCGGCCCGCCTCGGACAGCCGCTGCAGGATCGCCTGGGCCCGGACCGCGACCGGCGAGTCCGCGCTCGCGGTCAGCCGGACCCAGTCGGCGGTCATCGCGGCCAGCTCGTCCTCGGTGGGGGCGAGCGCGTCGAGGAACGTCCAGAAGCCACGCATCTCGGCCGGACGGCCGCCGGTCAGCAGCCGGCCGGCCGCGCGGTCGAGAAGCACGCCGCGGTCGAGGTGGCCGGACTCCGCAAGCGCTGCGATCTCGCCGCCCCAGTCGTTCTGGTCCAGCTGCACGCCGAAGCCGGTCAGCTCCAGCAGGCGCGGGATCAGCACCGGCGTGTGCGGGTCGGACCTCAACTCGGCCAGTTCGCGCGCGACCTCGCGGGGGTAGCGCCACACGGACCTGCCCCACGCGGCCGCATAGGCCTCACCATCAGGCGCCGCGGTTCCGGAGGCCCGCACCAGCTCCTGGACGAGCGCGAAGAGGTCCGAGTTCTCCCGGTCGACGTACAAGCGGCCGGCCTGCGGCACCCGCAACGAGGCGGCCAGCCGGTGCGCGAGGTCGCCGAGCCACGCCGGGTCCCGGTCGGCGAGCACGCTCATGCAGCGGTACGCCACGTTCGGGCTGACCCGCCGCATGCGCAGGATGAAGGTGGCGGTCGCGGCCGGCTCGGTCTGGCAGCCCAGCGCCGCGATCGCTGTGGCGTCGCGGCGGTTGCCGATCCGCCCGTCCCGGCCCGCGTCGTCCAGCGCCTTGTACGCCCTGGTCAGCCGGCCCACCACGGACCGGCGGGCCGCGCGGTCCATCGCGGGCAGCAGCGCCAGCACCCGGTCGAGGTCACCGCTCTCGGCCGCCTCAAGCAGCGCCGTGCTCATCGCGTCCGCCCCGCCACTGGAGGGACATATGCCCATATTGAAGTCACCGCCGGAGCCTAGCGCGCCAGTGCGACACATTGACATCGAGCTATATAAATGCCTAGGGTGCCCGAAAAGGTTTTCGGCAGACGAAGGGCGTGAATCATGAGATCGATGCGAAAACCGTCGCTGATCGCGGGCATGATCGCGGTGGCCATGGCGGCCAGCGGGGTCATGGTGGCCACGGCACAGGCGGCCGCGGCCGGATGCCGGGTGGTCTACTCCACGCCCAGCCAGTGGGGTGGCGGGTTCAGCGGCACCGTCTCGGTGACGAACCTCGGCGACGCGGTCACCGGATGGCGGCTGACGTTCTCGTTCCCCGGCGGGCAGCAGATCAGCCAGCTGTGGAACGGGTCGTACACGCAGTCGGGCGGCGCGGTCACCGTGACGAACGCGGCCTGGAACGGCACGCTCGCCACGAACGCGGAAGCGACAGTCGGGTTCAACGCGACCGGCAGCACCGCGACGCCGACCGGCTTCGCGCTCAACGGCGTGACCTGCACCGGCAGCGCGACCCCGACGACGGCAGCCCCGACCACGCCGGCGCCGACCACGCCGGCACCGCAGCCGAGCACCTGGAACCCGCCGGCCAACCTGACCGGCGCGCTTGACGCGGTCTGGCGGCACCAGGAGGAGACCTACGGCAACCTCTACGGGTTCCGCAACTACATCTGGGACCAGCTGACCGCGGCGCAGGGCAGCATCAACTACTGCGTGCGGTGGGACTCGTCAGCCCCGGTCAGCGCGGCGCTGCGGGACCAGATCGAGGTCAAGCTCGGGCAGCAGTTCAACAAGTGGATCGCGGCGATGGCGGGCTTCGACGGCTTCCCGTACACGAACGTGCCGGTGAACGTGGTCGGCTGGGCGGTCCGGGACCGGAACACGCTGCAGTGGACCGACAACTCCGTCGACATCTACGTCAACAACATCCGGGAGAACGCGCCGCAGTGCGCGGAGCCGTGCGGCCGCTTCTTCAACCAGAGCGGTTCATACCCCAACTGCCCCGGTGGGTACGCCCACCACTACGACATGTCGCTGTGGCTCACGGCCGGCATGAGCGGTGGCGCGGGCGGCGACTGGGGCCAGCGCGTCGGCAGCGAGTACTACGTGAACTCGCTCAACCAGGAGAACCAGCACATCCTGCTGCACGAGATCGGGCACGGCCTCGGCCTGGACGACTTCTACGACTGGGACCCGGGCGTCGGCGGCTTCCTGATGAAGGCCGGCAGCGCCACCCAGATCACCGAGTTCGACAAGTGGATGGCACGCGACTGGTGGCGCCATCTGAAGAGCCGGTACGGGCTATGACCGGCGTGCCACACCCGTGGACTCACGCACGATGAGCCGGGTCGGCATGCGCACCACCCCGGAGGCGGGAGCGCCGTCGAGCGCCGCGAACAGGTGCTTGACCGCGGCCGCGCCCAGCTGTTCGAGGTTGAGGTCGACTGTGGTGAGCGGCGGGCGGCACTCGGCGGCGATCACCTCCCAGTTGTCGTACCCGACCACTGCCACGTCGTCCGGCACGGAGCGGCCGAGGTCGTGAAGCGCCTCGGTGACGCCGTACGCGATCTGGTCGCTGCCGCAGAAGATCGCGTCCACGTCCGGGTGGGTGGAGAGCAGCATGGCGGCGGCGTGCCGGCCCCAGCGCTGCGACCACTGGCCGAAGAGCGGCTCGCCGACCGGCGTCAACCCCGAGTCGATCATGACCTCGGCCCAGGCGGCGGCGCGGTCCCGGGCGGCCCGGTAGCCGTGGTCACCTGTGATGTGCGCGATCCGGCGGCGGCCGAGTGACACGAGATGGCGGGCGGCGAGCCGGGCGCCGCCCGCGTCGTCCGCAACGATCGACACGTCGGCCGGGTCGTCGGACTCGCAGTAGACGTAGACCACAGGCACCGGGATGTCCCTGGTCAGCGACGGCCGGACGTCGTTCGCATCACCGAGGATGATGAAGCCGTCCACCTGCCGGGCCAGCAGCGTGCGGATGTAGTGCCGGCGGCGGATCGCGTCGCCGCGCGCGTCGCAGAGCAGCACGCTCATCTGCTCGTCGCCGAGCGCGTTCTCCGCGCCGAGCAGCACCGGGATGGTGAACCGGGCCGCGGACAGCTCGTCGGTGAGCAGGCCGATCGTCCGCGTGTTCCCGGAGATCAGGCCGCGGGCCAGGATGTTCGGCGAGAACTTGAGCTCGTCCGCCGCGGCCTGCACCCGCTGCCGGGTGGCGGGTGCGACCTCGCCGCGCGCGTTGAGCGCCTTGGAGGCGGTGGCGACCGAGACGCCGGCGAGCCGGGCCACGTCGGTCAGGGTGACGGCCTGCGTCCGCTGCCTCGCCACTCGTACCCCCGCCAGATCGAAAGATTTTCGAGTCAGCATAGCGGCACGGTGCCTCGCGAAATCGGCACGACATCGACCGTTGACAGTGGAGTAACCCGGTGTCAGGATTCCCGAAAAGGTTTTCGACACATCGACGGAGGCCGGCGTGAGAGCAGTCGAGTGTGGACCCGTGGTGCCGTCGTCCGGCGCGTTCCGGCCGGTCTCGCCGGAGTCCGTGCGGCTCACCGGGCACGGTTTCTGGGCCGATCGGCGTGCGCTGAACGCGTCCGGGATCCTGCCGCACGCCCACGCCTGGCTTGACCGGATGGGCTGGACGCAGAACTTCCGCGACCCCGCCCACCACACCGGCCGCGAGTTCACCGACTCGGAGATCTACAAGCTGCTCGAGGCCTACTGCTGGGACGACGCCGACCACTCCGCCGAGATCGGCACGCTCACCGCCCTGGTGGCCGAAGCCCAGGACAAAGACGGCTACCTGGGTACGGCGCACGGGCGGGACGGGCAGCATGCACGCTGGTCGGATCCGAACTTCGGGCACGAGCTCTACTGCCTCGGCCACCTCATCCAGGCCGGGGTGGCCGCCGCCCGTACCGGCAAGGCACCTGGTCTTCTGCAGGTCGCCCGCCGCGCCGCCGACCATGTCGTGCGGATCGACCCCGGCATCTGCGGCCACCCGGAGATCGAGACCGCACTCGTGGAGCTGTACCGGGTCACAGGCGACGTTCGCTACCTGGAGCAGGCTGCGGCGTTCGTGGACCGGCGCGGCCACCGCACGCTTCCGGAGCACGAGTTCGGCTGGACCTACTTCCTCGACGACACGCCGGTCCGGGACGCCACCTCGCTGCGGGGCCATGCGGTGCGCGCGCTCTACCTGGCCGCCGGCGCCGTGGACGTGGCGGTGGAGACCGGCGACACCGAGCTGCTGGCCGCTGTGGTCCGCCAGTTCGACCACACGCTGGCCCGGCGCACCTACCTGACCGGCGGCATGGGGTCGCGGCATCAGGACGAGTCGTTCGGCGACGACTTCGTGCTGCCGCCCGACCGTGCGTACTCGGAGACCTGCGCGGGCGTCGCCACGATCATGCTGGCCCACCGGCTGCTGCTTGCCACCGGCGACGTGCGGTACGGCGACATCGTCGAGCGGATCCTCTACAACGTGGTCGCCACCGCGATCGCCGACGACGGCCGCGCGTTCTTCTACGCGCACACGCTGCACCAGCGCACGCCCACCGAGTTCGTGCCCGCAGACCGGGCGCAGCTGCGTTTCGGCGGAGGGCCGCGCGCGCCGTTCTTCGAGGTCTCCTGCTGCCTGCCGAACGTGGCACGGTTGCTTGCCTCGCTCCCGGCCTACCTGGTCACGTCGAGCGCCGAGGGCGTGCAGCTCCACCAGTACGCGAGCATGGACGTCACCGCGGGCGGGCTGACGCTCGCCGTGCGCACCCGCTATCCGGACGACGGCGATGTCGCGATCGAGGTGCGCCGCGCGGACCAGGGCGAACGGGTGCTGACCTTGCGCATCCCGGCCTGGGCCGCCGGCGCCACGGTGGACGGACTGCCTGTCGAGCCGGGCACGGCGGTGCGGGTGCGGCGCGACTTCATCCGCGGCGACGTGGTGCGGCTGCACCTGCCGGTCACCCCGCGGTGGACACGGCCGGACCCGCGGATCGACGCGGTGCGCGGGTGCGTGGCGGTCGAGGCCGGGCCGCTGGTGATGTGCGTCGAGTCGCTTGACGCGCGGCAGAACCTGGATCACCTCATGGTCGACGCGTCGGAGGCCCCCGGGGCCGCCGTCGTGAAGGGCCGGTTCGCGGATCCCACCGACGCGCGCTGGCCGTACCGCAGCAATGGCGACGATTGCGCGCACGGAACCCCCACCGTCGTGCCGCTCGTGCCGTACCACCGCTGGGCCCGTCGTGGTCCCGCCACGATGCGCGTCTGGCTGCCCGTCATGCCGACCTGACCCCTCTCACCAGGAGGTGACGCGATGCGGATCGCCCTGAGCTCCGCGCTCGTCCTCGCACTCCTCACGCCGGCCGTGCCGGCCCGAGCAGCACAACCGATCGGATACCCCACCTTCACCGGTGGCAGCATTCCGGCGGCGCCGGCCGCACTCAGCACCGGCAGCACCATGCAGGCGATCTACGACGCGGAAGCCGGCGGCACCGACTTCTGGATGGACCGGCTGCTGTCCCGGTCCGGAAACGATCCGGCCGGCACCTGGCTGATGAGCCGGGGGCGGGCGCTGTTCATGAAGACGCACACGCCGGGCACGCTCGGGTTCGGCGGGCAGGTGGCGTACTGGGAGAGCATCAACGACCAGCCCGCGTTCACAGTGACCGCGAGCCCGGGGACGTTCACCGAGCAGGTCGCGCAGCGGTGGCAGGCGCCGAGCCACTGGCGGTCAGTCCACACGTCCGGAAATATCCGGATCAATCAGACCAAGTTCATCACGCAGCAGAACGTGGCGGTCGCGAATCTGGCGATCACCAACAGCGGGAGCGCGGCGGCGACCCTCACCCTGCGCGCCACCTCGCCGTACGCGACAAGCGGCTCAGGCAACGAACTGACTGGTCAGACGAGCGTGAAGAACAACCTGACCACGCTGTACCCGCGGCTGTCCGGCGACGGCTTCACGGCCACCGGCGGCGGGCTGAACCGCAGTCTCACAGTCGCGG
This sequence comes from Catenuloplanes sp. NPDC051500, assembly GCF_044454585.1. NCBI lineage: Bacteria > Bacillati > Actinomycetota > Actinomycetes > Micromonosporales > Micromonosporaceae > Catenuloplanes > Catenuloplanes sp. NPDC051500. The sequence continues at coordinate 337,257 of NZ_JBITDX010000009.1, read as the reverse complement.
CCGGCGCGACAGTCACCACGAAGATCGTGCTCGGCTTCGTCGCCAACGAGATCCCGGAGTCGCTCACCGAGTACAACGCCTACCGGGGTTATGCGGCGGACACCGCGTTCGCCACCCACGTGCGCGCGTACAACCGCTGGTGGGCGCAGAACATCCCCTACCTCGACGTGCCCGAACCGGCGATCAAGAAGACCATCTACTACCGCTGGTGGCTGATGCGCTTCAACCACCTGGACGCGGACATCCCCGGGCAGGACTTCCAGTTCCCGGTCTCGGTGGAGGGCGCGCTCGGCTACAACAACGCGATAGTGCTCACCCAGCCCATGCACATCGATGATCTAAAATACCTGCGCGATCCGGTCTACTCGTACGGGCCGTGGGTGTCTGTGGGTCAGGTGTCGAAGGGCGGCCGGTTCGTGGACAACCCGGGCGACCCGGAGAACTGGTCGAATTCGTACACCCAGTACATCTCCGAGGCGGCGTGGCGGGCGTACCAGATCCACGGTGGACAGCCGGCGATCGCCGCCCAGCTCGCCCGTTACGCGGAGGGCGACGTGAAGGGCCAGCTGTCGTTCTACGACCACGACAACAACGGCCTCATCGAGTACGACTGGGGCGCGCTGACCGGCAACGACGCGGACGCGGTCTCGTTCCACTGGCGTTCCGGCCAGCTCGACCGGGCGGAGTCGGCGTACGTCTACAGCAACGCGCTCGCCGCCGCGCAGGCCTACACGGTCGCCGGGAACACCGCGAAGGCCGCGGAGATGCAGGCGATCGCGGACCGGGTGCGGAACGCGATCGTGACCGTGCTGTGGAACCCCAAGACACAGTTGATCGAGCACCGGCACGTGGCCACGAACGCGCACGTGCCGTGGAAGGAGATCAACAACTACTATCCGTTCTCGGTCGGCGCGATGCCGAACACTGACACGTACAAGCAGGCGCTGCGCCTCTACGCGGACCCGGCGGAGTACCCGATCTTCCCGTTCTTCACCGCGAACCAGCGGGACAAGGCGGCGGCAGCGGCGGCCGGCCAGCCCGGCAGCAACAACTTCTCCACGATCAACTCGACGGTGCAGTTCCGGCTCTACTCCTCGGTCCTGCGCAACTACCCCAACCAGTGGATGAACGCCGAGGACTACAAGAAACTGCTCTACTGGAACGCCTGGGCGCAGTACATCGGCGGAAACACGGCCTGGCCGGACGCGAACGAGTTCTGGGCGGACTGGAACGCCGCGACAAAGACCATCGACTACCGGTCCTGGATCCACCACAACATCCTCGGCAGCAGCAACTGGACCGTGATCGAGGACGTAATGGGGCTGCGCCCGCGCAACGACGCGCAGATCGAGCTGTCCCCGATCGGCATCGGCTGGTCACACTTCGCGGCGAACAACCTGCGCTACCGCAACGCGGACCTGTCGATCGTCTGGGACGACCCGGCGGACGGTGTGACGCGGTATCCGGGCTTCCCGCAGGGCTACTCGGTGTATCTCAACGGGACGCGGGCGTTCACAGTGGACCGGCTGACCCCTGTCGTCTACAACCCGGCGACCGGCGCGGTGACGCTGCCGTCCGGCGGGGCGGTCACGTACAGCGCGGCGGTGCCGGGTGTGCAGGCGCCGGCCCAGGTGACGCAGAGCAGCGCGCGGATCGTGGACGTCTTCGCGAAGTCCGGCACGAACCTGAGCGCCGCGAACGTGTTCAAGGGCGCCACGACAAGCGCGTCCTACACCGCGTCCGGGACCGGTGGCGCCGCCGCCGTCGACGGCTACCCGATCAACGAGCCGGTCTGGGGCACCTACGGCTCGCCGAACGCGGCGGACTGGCTGGAGGTCAACCTCGGCGCCGCCAGGCCGGTGAGCGAGGTCCGCGCGTACTTCCGCAACGACCGGGCCGCGAACCGCTATCGGCCGCCGTCCTCGTACACGGTGCAGTACTGGAACGGCTCCGCCTGGGTCTCAGTGGCCACCCAGGCCGCGCCGCGATCGAACTACAACACGGTCAGGTTCACCGCGGTCACGGCGCAGCGGTTCCGGATCCAGGTCACGCACGCGTCCGGGTTCAAGACCGGAATAACGGAGTTGCAGGCTTATACCCCTTAGGAGATTGATGTGAAGCTGTGGATCGGCGGCGCCGCTGCCGTGCTCCTGGTCGCCGGCTGTGGCGGCCAGGCCGTGGCGGACGGCCCGGTCACGGTCACGCTGTGGACCAGGGCCGCGACCGAGACCGTGTCCAAGGCCTATGCGGAGGCGTACAACGCCACGCACGAGGACACGGTCGAGGTCACCGCGTACCCGAACGAGGAGTACCCGGCGAAGCTCGCCTCCGCGGCCGGCGCGAGGGCGCTGCCCGACCTCTTCGCCGCGGACGTGGTGTTCGCACCGCAGTACGCGGCCCAGGGCCTCTGGCTGGACATCACCGACAGGTTCACGGCCCTCCCGGTGGCGGACAAGGTCTCGCCCGCGCACGTGCGGAACGGCACCTGGGAGGGCCGCACCTATGCGGTCCCGCACACGATCGACATGTCCGTGCTGCTCTACAACAAGGACCTCTACACCCGGGCGGGGCTGGACCCCGCCACGCCGCCCACAACGTTGAAAGAGTTCGCCGACCACGCACGGACAATCGACAAGCTCGGCGGCGACGTCAACGGCACCTACTTCGGCGGGAACTGCGGCGGCTGCACCGTGTTCACGCTGTGGCCGTCCGTCTGGGCCGCCGGCGGCGACGTGATGAACGACGACGGCACCGCCAGCGGCATCGACGGGCCGGAGATGGCAGAGGTGTTCGCGATCTACCGCGCGCTGTTCGAGGAGGGCGTGGCCGCGCCCGCGTCGAAGGACGAGGCCGGGCCGACCTGGCTGGGCGCGCTGCAGAGCGGAAACATCGGCATCGCGCCCGCGCCGAGCGTGTGGCTCGGCATCATCGAGGAGAAGGCCGGCTTCACGCTCGGCGTGGCACCGATCAGCGGGCCCGGCGGCGGCGAGTCCACGTTCGTCGGCGGCGACGCGATCGGAGTCGGCGCCACCTCGAAGCACGCGGACGCGGCCTGGGACTTCCTGTCCTGGACGCTCGGCGACGAGGCGCAGGTCGAGGTGATCGCCAAGGGCAAGGGCGTGCCGGTGCGCACCGACCTGGCCGCCAACAAGTACTCAAGCGCGGATCCGCGGGTGGTCGCGATCAACTCGCTGCTGGCGAAGGGCCGCACGCCCTACGCGAAGAACTTCAACGCCACCTACAACGATCCGCAGAGCCCGTGGATCGCCACCTTCCGGGGCGCGTTGTTCGGTGACGCGAACACGGCGCTTGCCGAGGGGGCGTCCGCGCTGACCGCCTCGCTCGCCAAGTGACGACCACGCTGTCGCGCCCGGCCGTGGTGGTTCGCCCCACCACTGCCGGAACGCGGCGACGCCGGCACGCGCTGACCGGGCTGCTCTACGCCGCACCCGTCGCGTTCATGGTCGGCGCGTTCTTCGTCGTACCGCTGGGGCTGGTGGCCTGGATGTCGTTGCACCGCTGGCCGCTGCTGGGAATCCCCCGGATCAACGCGCCCGCCAACTACACAGGACTCGCCGGGGATGTGCTGTTGAGCGACGCGGCCCGGTTCACCGCCACGTACACGCTGATCATCACGGTGTTGCTGTTCGGCTCCGCGCTCGGGATGGCGCTGCTGGTCCAGCGTCCGCGGCGCGGGGTGGGACTGCTGCGGACCGCGTTCTTCCTGCCGGCCGCGGTCGGGTTCGCAAGCGCGTCGCTGCTGTTCCTCGGGCTGCTCAGCGCGGAGATCGGCCCGTTCGGCGGCGTGGTGAGCGTGAGCGGAAGCCCGGCGGCCGCGCTCGGCGCCGCGATCCTGCTGGTGCTGTGGCGGTTCGCCGGGTTCAACATGCTGATCCTGCTCACCGGCCTGCAGGCCATCCCCACCGAGGTGTACGAGGCCGCGAAGCTCGACGGCGCCGGGCGGTGGCAGACGTTCACACACATCACGCTGCCGCTGCTGCGGACCACGATCGCGCTGGTCCTGACACTGATCGTGACCGGGTCGCTGCTCGCGTTCGACCAGTTCTGGATCCTCACCCGCGGCGGGCCGGACAACTCGACCACCTCGCTTGTGATGGTGATCTACCGCAAGGCGTTCATCGAGCTGGACCTCGGTGCGTCCGCGGCCGTGTCCGTCGCGCTGCTTGCCGTGCTGGTCGCGGTGTCGCTCGTGCAGCTGGCCGTCCTACGTCGCCGGAGTGCCCCATGAAACTCGTGCAGCCCGTCACTGGTGGCGCGCTCGCCATCCTCTTCCTGTTCCCGCTGCTGTGGAGCGGGTACGCCTCCGTCCGTACCCGCGACGGTTTCGGCCTGGAGAACTATGCCCGACTGTTCACCGACGACAGCGGAATCCGGGGCTACCACGTGGTCAACAGTCTCACCGTGGCAGCGCTCACCGTGGGCGGGACGCTGCTTGTGGCGACGCTCGGCGGCTACGCCTTCGGGCGGTTCAGCTTCCCCGGGCGGGACGCGTTGTTCCTTGTCACGCTCGCGATCCTGATGGTCCCCTACGCCACGATCCTGATCGCGCTCTACGTGCTTCTCGGCTGGGTCGGGCTGCAGGACTCGCTGCTCGGCCTGAGCCTGGTGCTGATCATGTTCCAGCTGCCGTTCGCGATCTTCATGATGCGCAACTCGTTCGCCGCGATCCCCCGCGAGCTGGAGGAGTCCGCCCAGGTCGACGGCGCGTCCAGCCTGGGCGTGCTGGTACGGGTGATGCTGCCCGCGGTCCGGCCCGGCCTGGTGACGGTGGCGCTGTTCGCGTTCCTGTCCAGCTGGTCGGAGTTCTTCGCGCCGCTGATCCTGCTCAACTCGACTGACCGTTTCACGCTTACCCTTGCGGTGGTCAACATGCGGACCGCGACGTTCGGCGCGATCGACTACGCGGCGCTCGAGGCGGGCGTGACGCTGATGGCGCTGCCGTGCCTGCTGCTCTTCGTGGTGCTGCAGCGCAGTTACGTACGGGGGTTCATGTCCGGGGCGCTGCGAGGGTGAACTCGTTGCCGTCCGGGTCGGCCAGCTCGCCGTCGCCGAGACGGAGGGCGCCGAGCGCGATCAGGTGGCCGGCCTCGCCGTCGATCTCCAGCCGCTGGCGGTTGCGGCCGTCCTTCGGGTCGAGCGGCGGGCCGCCCCACGCGATCTTCGTGCCGCCCGCCGGGGACTGGATCGCGGTCTCCCCGTTCTCGTCCCAGACCAGCGGCCAGCCGAGCGCCTCGCTCCAGAACACGCCCACGTCGCGGGTGCCGTCGCAGGCCAGCTCGCCGAGGAACCCGCAGCCGGCCAGGAACCTGTTACCGGCCTCGATCACGCAGAACGGGTTGCCCTCCGGATCGGCGAGCACGATGTGCCCCTCCGCGGGCAGCTGACCGACGTCGAGGTGACCGGCACCGAGCGTGAGCGCGGCCTCGACCGTACGCTGCTGATCGTCGACTGTGGCGCTGGTCAGGTGCAGATGCATGCTGCGCGCGCCGGGCTTCCGCTCCGGGCCGGTCACGAACGCGAGGCCGAGCTGGCCGCCCTCGCCCGGCAGGCGAACGGCGTCGCCGTCGCGGAGCGGCTCGCGGCCGAGCATCCCGGCCCAGAAACGCGCCAAGCCGTCCACGTCGCGTGCATCGAAGGTCACCGTCAGCGTCCGCATCCCCGCACCGTAGGCACGCTCCCCCGGCCTGACAACCGATTAAGCCCCGACCGCTCCGGCCCGTAGCATGGGCTCGATGATTAATCCCGAATTGCGCGATGATGGCCTGCACGCCGACCCGGAGCGGACCGACGAGGCGCTGCGGCTGCTGTCCGGGGCGCCGTTCGCGCTCGACGTCGCGTCGAAGCAGCTCGGCCGCGGGAGCGGCGTCTACGCCTGGTGGGCCGCTCATTCGGTCTTTCCCGAGCTGAGCGGGCCGGCGAACGACGAGGTGCCGTCGCTGCGCCTGCTGTACCTCGGGCGGGCGACCAGCCTCCGGGGCCGGATCCTGCGCAATCACCTGCGGCGTTCGGGCAGCTCGACGCTGCGCCGCACGCTCGCCGGGCTGCTCCTGTCCGAGGGGTACCGGACGACCTGGACGGACCGGGTCGTCCTGGTCCCGGAGGACGAGGCGCGGCTGACCCGGTGGATGCACGCCAACCTGCGCCTGACCTGGGCCGAGGACCCGGAGGCCGAGGCCATCGAGGCCGACCTCGTACGGCGCTTCCATCCGCCGCTGAACGTGTCAGGCGTACGGCCCGAACACGTCCAGCCGGCGGTGGTCGCCGCGAAGGCCGCCTACAACGCCTCCAGCCACCCGTGACGTACTAGCTGGTCAGGACCATGCGGTAGCGGGCCTCGCCGGACATCATCCGGGTGTAGGCCGCGTTCGCCTCGGCAAGCGGTGCGGTCTCGGTGATCGGGCGGATGCCGGTCAGGGCCGCGAAGCGCAGCGTCTCCTCGACGTCGCGGGCGGTGCCGGAGGGGTGGCCGTGGACGGACTTGCCGCCGGGGACCAGCTGGAACGGGCTGACCTCGATCGGCGCCGGGTCGACGCCGACGACGAGCAGCTCACCGCCGTGGCGGAGGCCGTCGAAGGCCGCGGTCATCGCGGCGGAGCTGTTCGTCGTGTTGAGCACGGCCGTCGCACCTCCGAGCGCCTGGAGCCGCGCGACGACGTCCTCGGTCGTACCGTCGATGTAGTGGTGTGCGCCAAGCGCGAGCGCGTCGTCCGCGCGGGCCGCCCCACGCGCGACGGCGACCACCTCGAAGCCCATCCGGTTCGCGAACTGGACGCCCAGGTGGCCGAGCCCGCCGAGGCCGAGCACCGCGACCAGGTCCCCGGGCCGGGCGGCGCTGCGGCGGAGCGCGTTGAACGTGGCCACGCCCGCGCAGCCCATCGGCGCGGCCTCGACCGCGGTGATCGCGTCCGGGATGCGCGCCAACGCGGACAACGGAACGACCACAGACTCGGAGAAGCCGCCGGGGTACGCCCAGCCCGGCACCTGCAGCCGCTCGCAGTAGATCGCCTCGCCGGCCCGGCACGGCACGCAGACGCCGCAGTTGCCGCCGAACCAGCCGACCGCGACCCGGTCGCCGGCCGCCCAGCCCTCGGCGTCCTCGCCGAGCGCGTCGATGCGGCCCGCGATCTCGTGGCCCGCCACGAGCGGAAACGTCACCGGATATCCGGCGTTGACGAACGCCGAGTCGGTACGGCAGACGCCGCACGCCTCGACCGCGATGCGGACCTGCCCGCGGCCGGGCTCGGGCAGCGGCCCGGAGACGATCTCGAACGCGGCGCCGGGCGCGCTGACCTGTGCGGAACGAACGGTGTGCATCAGAACCTCCAGTGGATGTGCACCAATCACAGCCGCCCGGAGGGCCTGCGAACACGCGATAACCGGCCCGCCCGAACCTAGGAACGGCGGAAACACCCAGCGCCCTCGACACCCCCGAACACCACTGCACACTTGGGTACGTGAGCCACAACGACGACCTGCGCGCGTTCCTGCGGTCCCGGCGTGCCCGGTTGCAGCCGGAGGAGATCGGCCTGCCCAAGGACGGCGGCCGGCGGGTGAAAGGGCTGCGGCGCGAGGAGCTGGCCGCGCTGGCCGGCGTCAGCGTCGACTACTACGTGCGCCTGGAGCAGGGGCGGAACCTGAACCCGTCGGACACGGTGCTTGACGCGATCGCCCGTGCGCTGCGGCTCGACGACGCGGAGCGGGCGCACCTGTTCGACCTGGCCCGGCCCCCGGTGAAGCGCCGCCGCCCGCCACGCCGGCCGCAGCGGATCGCGCCCGCGACGTACCAGCTGATGGAGACCTTGGATCTTGCCGCGAGCCCGGCGCTGCTGCTCGGCCGGCGGATGGACGTGCTGGCGATCAACCGGACCGCCCGCGCGCTGATCGGGGATCTGCACGCGCTGCCCGCCCGCGACCGCAACTACGCACGGTTCGTGATCCTCGACGGGAACGCGCGCGAGCTGCACGCCGACTGGGCGACGATCGCGGCGGAGACGGTGGCGGCGCTACGGCTCTACGCCGGGCGGCAGCCGGACGATCCGGACCTGTCCGCGCTCGTCGGAGAGCTGTCCGTGCACAGCGAGGAGTTCCGGCGGTGGTGGGCGGACCACCAGGTACTCGCCCGGACATCGGGGACGAAACGGTACCGGCATCCGGTGGTGGGCGAGCTGACGCTCACCTACCAGGCACTGACCCTGCCGGACGACGCGGAGCAGACGCTGTTCGTCTACACCGCGGCCGCCGGGACGCCCGCGCACACCGCGCTTCGGCTGCTCGCCCAGTGGACCGCGTCGTCGCCCGCGGACGTTCCCGAACACGTCTGACCCGCCCGCAGGCCCGTCCTGCTCCCCCCGATCCGGCCCGGCTACCGTTAGCACGAGCAGATCTTCACGGGTACGGGATGAGGGACGCGTCATGACCGAGGAGAACCTCTGGCTGCGGCAGCTCGCGGAGAACCCGGACCATTCGCAGTGGTACATCAAGCGGTTCCGGGACATGGCCGCCCGCGGCGCCGACCTCCACGGCGAGGCCCGCCTGATCGACGCGATGGCACCGCGCGGCGCGCGCATCCTGGACGCCGGCTGCGGCACCGGGCGCGTCGGCGGGCGGCTGGCCGAGGCCGGGCACACAGTGACCGGCGTCGACCTGGACCCGGCGCTGATCGAGGACGCGCGCACGTCGTACCCCCGATCGCAGTGGCTCGTCGGCGACCTGTCGGCACTGGAACTGCCTGACCATTTCGACCTGATCGTCTGCGCCGGGAACGTGCTGACCTTCGTGGCGCCGTCCACCCGCGTGGAGATCCTCCGCCGCTTCGCCGGTCACCTGGCCGACGGCGGCCGCCTGATCACCGGCTTCGGCGCCGGCCGCGGCTACGACTTCGACGCCTACCTCGCCGACGTGAAAGAAGCAGGCCTGACCCAGTCGCTGCTGCTCGGCACGTGGGACCTGCGCCCGTTCGGCCCGGACTCCGACTTCCTGGTCGCGGTGCTCACCCGATGATCGTCGAGTTCGAGGCGCCGCTGTGGGAGTGGGACGCCCGCCGGGAGAGCTGGACGTTCGTCAGCCTGCCCGAGGACGTCTCCGAGGACATCAAACACCTGACCGAAGGGCTGCGGCGCGGCTTCGGCGCGGTCAAGGTCCGCGCCGCGATCGGCGTCAGCGAGTGGTCCACCTCCATCTTCCCGGACAGCAAGCGGGGCGCCTACGTGCTGCCGGTCAAGCGGGCGGTCCGCGAGAGGAACAAGCTGGGCGTGGGCGATCTGGCCGCCGTCACTGTCGAGGTACTCGCGGGCTGATCCCTGCCCCGCTGTGCCGCTACCCGGATCTCCCACTTCCCGACCTGGCGTACGTGCATACCCGGCAATTCGCGCCCATCTAGATCCTTGCGGCTCTGAGCGCCCATTCAGCGGCGTCGCAAGGGCGCGCAGAGCCGCCAGGGTCTCGGTGGTGGGTGTGCCGGTCCCGCTTGCAGCGGCGGGGGGGGTCTTCCGGGT